>DATAHU010000039.1:0-16604 GCA_036263015.1 Polyangiaceae bacterium
CGTGAAACAGCCCAAAGCCGAAGCACAACCCCACACGCCAGCGCGTTTGCTCGGCACGCGTGAGCAGGCCGCCAAGGGCTACAACCGCGATCGAGAGTGCGATCAGCGGCTCGACGATGCGCGCCGAGAGCTGCAACCAGCTGAGACTCGCGAGCGCGAGCGTGCAACTGTGCGCCAGCGTGAAAGCCGTCAGCTCCCAGAACAACGAGCGCAATCGAGAGCGGCGCTGTAACGACAGGCCGAGCACGAACAGCACGTGGTCGAAGCCGAGCGGCACGATGTGAGTGATGCCCAGCCGGGTGTAGCGCAAGAGCTCGCGAGCCCAACTTTCCCCGGCTCTAGGCAGCTCATTGGTCGATAGAGGGCGACGCGTCAGCGCTAACTCCGAATCTCGCTCGAGTAGTAGGATGGGTGAGTTGGGTTCTGTGTCCAAGAAGCCTACGGCATTCACCGCCACGCGCGGCATGCCGTGACCCGTATGCAATCTCAGAGTCTCGATCGCCCTCGGCGGGTCGCATTCGAACATCACCACGTCCCCGGGTGCGGCGCCCCCGATCACGTACAGTTCGCGGGTAGTGAACGTGAGCGGGCAATCCACGCCGTCGACAGTGACTGCAAGATTGCCGGCCATCAGCGCGCGTACCCGCTCACTGGCGATGGCTTCGGGCAACTCCGCGTCCTTGGGCCGCGTCAATTCGGGATCCAAGATCAGTTGTCCGCGCAGGCTGCCGCGGGGTTCGATCCAGACACGCAGCTGATCGATCTCGAGCTCGTGCCCCTGTGCTCTCGGCGCAGCAAGTATGAGCGGGATGGCAATCCAGATGGAAGTTCGAGCACAAGGGCGGAGGCGCATCAGGTGCCGTGCGCCAGTTTTGTCCATACGCGATTGGCTCTCAAGCCTCACTGGGTGCGAGAGGTAACCCCAATCCTTGAATTTCAACGCTGGCCCATTTGTGGAGGGGCTTTGGATACACGCCTTGCAAACTTGGTCCTTTGCAAAAGCTCCTTGGCTCGCCGTCCGCATCCGCATGCGTCGGGGCCGTGGATCGCGTAGGCTAGCGGCGATGGACCTGGTCAAGCTCTTTGGGGATCGAAGCAACGTCGTAGGCACGGTGGGCAGGGTCACGGCGCTGCTCGCGCTCACACTGTCAGCGGTCAGCTGCGTCGAGGACGATGGCGCCGATACCGATGGCAGCACCGATTCGACGGAGCAGACCGATCACCCAGGAGACACATCGGGTTCACCTGAAGCAATGACCACGCCCTCCGCGACGAGCTCGACTCCAGCCACGTCACATCCGATGCCGGCGTTGCCTCCGCCGATCTCTCCGATAAACACGACGCCAGCAACCGATCCCACCACTGGTCCCAGCGAAACGAGCTCACCAGTGTCGCCAGTGTTCCCGATGCCGGGTCCCATGCAAACCCCAGAACCCACTGAACCGGCGGGCGACGCGGACAGCGGGGCGGGCGGCAGCGATGGCTTTCCCGATTTTGGCCAGTTTGGTCGCGAAGCGGGCGCACCCGGCCCAACGCAGCCGAACCAGCCCAATGGACCAAACGGACCGAATGGACCGACTGAGCCAAACATGAGCATCGACGGTGGCGGCGCGGTCACCGGCGAGACAGGAAAGCTGATCGGGATCACCGATGCGCATAACCAAAAGCGCATGGAGGTGGACGCGGATCCGCCCTTACCGCCTTTGGAATGGGATGATTCAATCGCTGCCCTGGCTCAAGAGTGGGCCGATCACCTGGCGGAAACCTGCGGCTTCGAACACTCGCATCGCGATGGGTTGGGCGAGAATCTTGCCGAGTTTGGCACCTCTCAAGAAGGCCAAAACGCAAGCACGGGTGCCGATGCAGTCGACGGTTGGTACTCCGAGATCGAGTGCTACACGTATGGCAAGTTCATGGACACCGATGAGTGCACCTCCGACTGTGATCAATACGGCGGCTGTGGTCACTACACCCAAGTCGTGTGGCGTGAGTCGCAGCGCGTGGGCTGCGGGGTTGCGTCCTGTTTCGATGGCCGATTCTACATGGACATCTACGTGTGCAACTACGATCCACCGGGTAACTTCATCGGGGAACTGCCCTACTGAGACCGGCGCGCGCAGGCTTCCCTACATGCCGGAGCTTTACGCGTGATGCGTGGTTGACCGCGCCGGTCGAACTAAGCCACCATCGGCGGATGCGGCGCCTGTTCGTACTCGCTTTGATTCCGTTTGTCGTATCCGCTTGCGGCGGGGCTAGCCCAGCGCCAGAGACGGCGGCCAACGAACCCGCGGCAGGGGCCGCCGATGTAAACTCGGAGCAAGCACCTGCTGCCGAATCGCAGACGCCGAGCGAGGACGGCAAGGGCAGCGCTGCGAATGATGCCCCAGGCGCTTCGATGCCGGGCAATGACGCCGCGAGTCCCGCGCCGGGCGATACGGCGGGCGATAAGTTCGTGCTGCGCAACTCGAGCAGCGTCAAGGACGCGCACGGCGCGACCCCGTCCAACATCAAGGCGACCAAGACGCACGCCGCGATGAAGTTCATCGTCGTGGACAAGGACAAAGGTCCGATCACGGGCATCGTGATCGCTTTGACGGCTCCCGATGGCACCAAGTACTTCACCGAGGAAACCGACTCGCAGGGTTACGCCGAAGTGCTCGTGCCCGTGGGTCAGAAGTACGACATCATCTATTTGAGTCTGGGCCAGGGTGACATCGCGACGAGCGTCGACGTCACGAACGAACCCAATCAAAATATCCGCTTGACCCTGCGCTACAAGCGTTACCAGGGCGAGGGCGGTGAAGCTCCGCGCTTCGTGCTCGACGGGGTCGTGTTCGATACCGGCAAGGCCACGATTCGACCCGAGTCGTTTGCGCGCTTGGACCGCGTCGTCGAGTACATGTTGCACAAGAAGCAGACGCGGATCGAGATCTCCGGACACACCGACAACGTCGGCAATCCCCAAAAGAACAAGGCGCTCTCAGAGAAGCGCGCTCAGGCTTGTAAGGACTACATCGTCGCGAAGGGCATCGAGGCGAGCCGCGTTCAAGCCGTTGGCTACGGTGACAGCAAGCCGGTTGCGCCGAACGATACCGAAGACGGGCGGCAGAAGAACCGTCGCATCGAAGCCACCGAGCTCTGAGCGCGTTTTGAGCCGGGGTCGTTGCACCCCCTACCCCCAATCGTTGCATTCGTGCCACATTGCCGTCGATGACGGCACCCGACGACGCCAACCCCACTGCGCTACGCGCCTCGAGCAGCGTGGCGCTGGTATTGGGGCTTCCCGCGGTCCTGGCTGGCATTTTGGGCGAGTGCAGCGCTGCCGCCTTGGACTCGGCGTCGTTCGTCAGCACTTGGTTGTGGTTACTGGTTTACGTCGCGTTTCCGATATTTTCGCTGGCCTGGCTCACAGGTTTGATTCTCGGACGCGTCCAATATGCGTGGCGCAGTGGAGCGCTTCGGGCTGCGCCCATGGCCCTTCAATTGAGCTGTGTTTGGCTGGTCGAGATCTTCGCTCTGCACCGCATTGCAGAGCGCTTCCACAATCGTGAACTTGCGGCACTGCTGGTAGCGGTCGTCTCGCTCGGCTTGTGTGCTGGTCAGCTACTGCTAGTTCGCTGGGCAACCTACGACAATCAAAGTCCCGACTGGGTCGGCAAGGTTCGCCGTCTACTCAAGGCCATGCTCGGCTCTTGGTTTGTGTTGGCTGCCGCAGCTGGGATCACTTTTGCCGCGCTGATCTATCTGAACCGGGAAGGCCTGTCGCAGCTGAATCGCTGGCTTTGGATCACACCGCTCGCCACCGTTCTGGTGGCCAGCGCGAGTGCCATCTTCGTGCACTTCTCGCGTGAAATGTCGCGCAAGTACCTGCTCGCAATCGCTGTGACTAGTGCCTTGTGCAGTTGGGGGGCTGGCGTCTTGCGCCCCGAATTGCCCCGGCGACTGTTGGACGTCGGGGGGTGGTCTGCGTTGGCGCTCAAGAGCGTGCAAGCCGCCACCGACTTCGATCGCGATGGCTACTCCTCGCTGGCGGGAGGCGCCGACTGCGCGCCCTTCGACTCGAAGATCAACCCCGGCGCCGTCGACGTTCCCGGTGACGGCATAGACAGCAATTGCTTTGCCGGTGACAGCCGCGCCGAAGCTCGGCCGCGCCCCAGCTGGAGCGCGCTGACCAACACGGACCTTGCCGGGCGCAAGCTCAACGTCCTGTACGTCAGTATCGAAGCGCTGAGACCCGATCACTTGTCGTTGATGGGCTACGAGCGTCCGACGACGCCGACCCTCTCTGAACTCGGCGCGAACGCCTTCGTGTTCGAGCGCGCCTATTCACCTTCGACACTGACGCGCTGGTCGCTCTCCTCGATCTTCAGCTCGTTGCCTTCGTCGCGCGTCCTGTTCGACGTACCGAAAAGCAAGGGCGGCAACCTGCACATCAACGCTAGCGTTCCGTGGTTCCCGCGCCTGCTCCAGGAGGCCGGGTACCACACCGCTGCCGTCGTCCCCAACTTCGAAATCCTGGTGAAGAATGGGCTAGGACTGTCGCGCGGCTTCGACGTCTACGATGACAGCACTCCGCTGACTTATCGTGGCGGATCGATGTTGGGCTTTCCCGGCGCAGGACAAGTCAAGCGCGCTGGCGAGATCCTCGATCAACTCGGCGATGACAAACCGTTCTTCATGTGGGTTCACTTCGTCGAACCTCATTATCACTACGAACACCCCAAGGGCGCGCCGAACTTCGGCGATGACGACAAGGATCGTTACGATAGCGAGATCTGGCAGGCCGATCACAACTTGGGCGATCTGATCGACGGTTTGCGTGAACGCGAGTTGGCGGATGACACCATCATCGTCGTCACCGGTGATCACGGAGAAGAGTTTGGGGAGCACGGCCAGCGCTTTCATGGCTCCAACCTGTACGAGCCTCAGGTCCGCACGTTACTCCTGATGCAGGTTCCGGGTTTTGCTGGAAAGCGGATCCGGGTGCCGGTGTGCTTGAACGAAATGCCGACGACTTTGCTCAACCTGCTTGGTCAAAAGAAGGCATTCGAGAAGATGTATTCGCGTAACCTCGTGCCGTTGCTGCAGGGGGAAGACAAGTTGGCGGGAGAGGTG
Source organism: Polyangiaceae bacterium (assembly GCA_036263015.1). Taxonomy (GTDB): domain Bacteria; phylum Myxococcota_A; class Polyangia; order Polyangiales; family Polyangiaceae; genus SZUA-265. The sequence continues at coordinate 5,116 of DATAHU010000039.1, forward strand.
CTGGTCGAGCTCTTCGATGGCTGGAGGCATTCCGACTATCAAGCTGCGATGATCGACGGAGACGACAAGGTGACCTGGTCCGAAAACGGAAACCTCACACGAGTCTTCGATCTGCAGCACGATCGCAAGGAGCGGTCACCCGTTGCCGAGCCAAGCCCGGACGCCGTCGAGTTGCGAGATACTTTGCGCCGTTACATCGACGGTTCTGCCCGCCATCCGCCGGCTCTGGGCGCGGATGCGCCCAAGCCCCCACCCGTGCGGCACAAGTCGCGAGTTTCGCGCTCCGGCTGACAGCCGAGCTGAAACGCGGGCGGGTGGCCTGCAATGGCGACACATGACCGCGTCCTCCAAGCTAGCTTGTTCGGAATGGGTGTCGTCAAAGTGCTCATTTCGCTCCGCTCTGCTCCGTGCAAGTGTTTCACCCCATGAACGTGCGGATGGGAGATCGGGCGCTGAGCCCCGCGAAGGAGAGCGCGGGACTCAGTGGGCAGGAGGACCCGAAGTAGCCGTCGTGTAGGACGGCGCGCGTGGGCAGCGAGGTGCACAGGGCTAATGTGCATAGGGCGTTAGAGTGCGGGAGAGCTGCCGCGCGTAGTCGGGTTTCGTTGGTGCTGCCTTGGCCATCTTAGGGGGGAGTGATATTGACGGCGCTTTGGGAGCGTCCGGCTCACTGGTGTGGCCCCCGGTCTTCAAAACCGGTGAGGGCGGTTAACCCCGTCCTGGCGGGTTCGATTCCTGTCCGCTTCCGCCATGGAAAACGACATCCGCCGTCAACTGCCCGCCGTGCACGAGCTGGTGACGCCAGCTTTGGCGGCATCCCATGGCACGAGTTGGGTGCGCTTCGTGGTCCGGGATGAACTCGAGCGGGCGCGTTTGGCGTTGCTCGAGGGAAAGCCGTTCGAGCTAGACGCTCTCAAAGCGCGCATCGAGCAGCGTTTGGGTCCGCAGTTGGTCCCGGTGATCAACGCCACCGGCGTGCTGATTCATACGAACCTCGGGCGTTCGCCTTGGAGTACTTCTGCCGTGCAGCGTGCCATGGCGGTGTCGGGTTATTGTTCCGTCGAATTCGATTTGCAGCGCGCCAAGCGCGGAGGTCGTGCGAGCGGGGTCCACGATCGTTTGCGCGCGCTGACCGGCGCCGAGGACGCGTTGGTCGTGAACAATTGCGCTGCGGCATTGCTGCTCGCTTTGCGGGTGCTGGCGCAGGGTCGCAAGGTACTCGTCGCGCGCTCGGATTTGGTGGAGGTGGGTGGCGGCTTTCGAATCCCGGACATCCTGCGCGAATCTGGCGCGGAGCTCGTCGAGGTTGGAACCACGAACCGCACTCACTTGCGTGATTTCGAACAAGCGGTGGATGCACAGGTCGCGGCAGTGTTGCAGGTTCACCACTCGAACTTTCGTCAAGTTGGCTTCGTGACCCAGCCGAACGTGAAAGAGTTGGCAACGCTCGGAGTGCCCCTGCTCGTGGACGTTGGTTCGGGCGCCCTGCAACCGATCGATGACGAACCCGACGTGCAGGGCGCGCTCGAAGCGGGGGCGAGCTTGGTGTTCTTCAGTGGCGATAAGCTGCTCGGTGGCCCGCAAGCTGGAATTGCCGTGGGTCGCCGCGCACTGGTCGAGCGCATGGCAAGCTCTGCCTTGTTCCGCGCGTTGCGACCCGACAAGGTGGCGCTGGCCGCCTTGGAGGCCACGCTCGACGAGTGGCTGCGCGCGGAGGCACCGCCGGTCGAAGCGATGCGCCGAGCAGCGCTGCCGAGTCTCGAAGCGACGGTGCAGAGTTGGCGTCAGAGATTACCGGCCAAAGTGAAGGCCAGCGTGGCCCAGGTCGAGGGCGCAGTGGGCGGGGGTTCATTGCCCGGTCGCACGTACCCCTCGGTCGCGCTCGCGATCGAGTACCCAGACCCGATGCGTTTGGCGCGTGCTCTAATGCAAGGGACGCCCCCGGTAGTCGCACGAACGCATCAAGGACGCTTGCTGCTCGACGCTCGCAGCGTGGTCCCGCTTGGGCAATCAGAGCTATTGATTGCGGCGCTCGAGATCGCGCTCGAGCGCTGTTTGGGTGAGTCCTCCGATAGCGAGAATGGCGCGTGATTGTCGGACTTGCCGGCCACGTCAATCACGGCAAGACGCGGCTCGTTCAAGCCCTGACCGGCGTTGATTGTGATAGGTTACCGGAAGAGAAGCGTCGCGGAATGACGCTGAGTTTGGGCTTTGCCGCGTGGCAGCTCACGGACTCGCAGGTTGCGTCCATCATCGACGTGCCGGGACACGCCAACCTCGTCCCGACGATGGCCGGCGGTAGCTTGGGGGTCGACCTCGTGCTGCTCGTGATCGCGGCGGACGAAGGCGTCATGCCGCAAACCCTGGAGCACATCAGTGCCACGCGCTTGCTCGGCGTAAGGCGAGCGGTCGTCGCGCTGACGCGCTGCGATCGCGTCGACGATATCGAGCTGGCTCGAGAACGGGTTCGGCGAGAGCTCGCGCAGACGTGGCTGCGTGACGCGCGGATCGTGCCCGTGTGTGCGCCGCTTGGCGAAGGCCTGGACGATCTGCGAGCCGCGGTCTCGAACGCGACGCTCGACGTGCCCTTAGCGGAGACTGCGGCCGCCAACGCGCCCCTGTCGTTGCCCATCGATCGCGCCTTCAGCGTGCCGGGCTTTGGCACCGTCGTCACGGGTTCACTCTTGCAAGGCCGCCTCGCGGTCGAAGACAGTGTGTACTTGTTTCCGTCACAGACTCTGCACCGCGTGCGCAGTTTGCAGGTGCATGGGGACGCGCGTACATCAGTCGCGCCGAAGCGTCGGGTTGCCGTAAACCTCGTGGGGCTACAGCCCGACGAAGTAGGGCGCGGCAGTTTTCTTTCAGCCAGCGACGGCATGTGCGTCAGCGCCGTCCTCGACGTCGAGCTCGAGTGGCTCTCGGAAATGCCTCGTGCGCTGCGGATAGAGCGTATGCTCACGTTCTTGTGCGGCACGGAACGGGTGCGCACGCGCGTGCACGCCGACGGCGAGATCGCACCGGGTTCACGCGGCACCGCGCGCCTCACGCTCGAGCGACCCGTGGCAGCCGTCGGTGGCATGCCATTCGTGCTGCGCGGCGCAGCACACCGCGCTCTGACGTCGATCGTCGGAGGCGGAATCGTGCTCGATGCTGCGCCCTGCTTGAAGCGTCGACGAGCCGTCAGAGAAGCGCTCGCCGCTGCTCGCGGCGCCGTTGAGCGCCAGAGTCAGGCTGAGTCGATTCGCGCTGAAGTCGTCAATCCACAGAGCGCGGTCAGCGCTTTGCTGGACGAAGCCGGCGTTCAGGGGCTCGAACTCGGTGCGCTGCAAGCTCGTCTCGGCTTTTGCAGGTCTACGGGAGTGGCCTACGCTCCCGCACTCGTAGAAGATGCCCGCCAACGAATCCAAGCCGCACTGACGGCCTTCCACGATGCAGATCCGAGCGGACGCGGTTTGGCTCCCGAGCGTATCGCGCCGTCAGAGCTCGAGCGCCACGCTCTCGGAGCGCTGCTCGCCGCTGGAACGTGTACCCAAGACGCGCAGTACATTTCGCTCACGGGGCGCGCCGGACGTGGCGCAATCGATTCGACGTTGCTGGCAGACGTTCTCGGGTTCTTGCGTGAGCGCGGGCTCGAAGGCGTGAGCGAGAACGAAGTGGCGGCCAAACTCGGCAAGCCCTTGGACGTCGTTCGTGGCGCGTTGCGCGAGCTCGAAGCGCGTGAAGACAGCGTGCGCGCCGAGGGACTCCTCTTCGACGCCCAGTGCGTGCGCCGTTTGTCCAGCACCGCTGCCAAGCAACTCGTCGCACGGGCGCGCTTGGACGTCGCTTGGTTCAAAGAGCACGCTGGCGTATCACGAAAATACGTGATCCCGCTGCTCGCGATCTTGGACCGTTGGGGCGTGACTCTACGGCGCGGATCCGAACGCATCGCGGGGCCACGCGCCAAGGTGATCGCCGAACGCGATTGACGATGCGAGCGCTGCTAACGCGTCTCGGGTTTGCGGAACGTCGCTTTTTTGTGTCCGACGAAACTCGTCACTACGGGCACTGCGATCCCGACCGCGTGCGCGATGCCGGCCGCGTAACGTTCGATACCGATCGCCGGCAGCAGCCAGCGCGCCAACACCGAGCTGATCACCAAGGTCTGCAGCAGTGCCAACAAGTTGACCGCGACGTAAGTGGCAAACTGTTTGGGGAGCGGTGCTTCTGCCGCACCGAACACCCAACCGCGCATCAACAAGAAGCCCGAGAGCAACCCCACCAAAAATGCCAACACGACGGCCACTTCGTACGGCACGAACCACGAGCACACGTAACGCGCACCCCAGTTGAGCGCGGCCGCCGTGCCGCCTGCAATCAAGAAGCGAACGACTTCGGACTTCATCACACGCGTTTTTTGGCGATGACCAGGAATTGCTTGCCGAAGTATCGCCAAGCCCAGGGCATGCGCAGGTATGCCTTGACCAAGACCAGCGGCGCGCGTCGACCATCGGACATGGTGTAGGGCAAGAAGCGATCGAGCTTCTGCACGACCTCGAAGCCGGTAAGCTCGAGAGCTTCGGCAATCGAACGCTCGGAAAGGGGCACGTGGTGATCCCAGAAATCCCAGTAATCACCCGGTACGAAGCGCACGTTGGGCCCGAGCAGAGCGATCGTACCGCCTGGCTTCAGAGCAGAATGAGCGTGCCGCAGGGTTGCCGTGATCGCCGACTTGTCAGGCAAATGCTCCAAGAAATTGCTCGAGAACACGACGTCGAGCGAACCCCCCGGCAAGGGCCAGGGATTCGAACAATCTTGCTGCAGGAACTCGACGTCCGGACCCAGATGCCGTCGCGCATCCGGGTTCAAGTCCATTGCGTACTTCTTTGCGGCCTTGATGTTGTTGCTGAACTCACCCCAACCGCAACCCAAATCCAGGATACAGTGCTCTGGGTAAACGAAGCGCGCGAAGAAGTCGGCGCACAGGATTTGCCAAACCTTGTCGCGATACGTCGCCGCGGCATCGAAGCGTCGGCGATACTCGTCTTGAAGCGTCGACTCGATTGACATCCCATCATCCCTTCTGACGCGAATCGTCTTGGGCCAACTGAGCCAACACTTGCCCGATGCGAATACTCTCCGAGATTGCCCGGTCCTCGGGGTAGCAATGCGAGGTGTCGGCCATGTACAGGCCACGCGCTCGACTGCGCATCGGCACGAGGGCGTCGTAGAACCCGACGGAACACACCGTCTGCGCAAACTCGTAGCGCGACGCCGTAGCTGCAATCACGTCTTTGCGATCGAAATCGGGGCGCATGATCTCCAGGGCCTGAAGCGTTTCCTCGATGAAGACTGCGGGCTCTCGCCGGTATTTCGGGTTAGTCTGCGGCATGTAGTAAGGCGCGTACACGATCGCCGGTCCGCCTTTGCCATTCAACGGATTGAGGTTCGTGTACTCGATGATACCTGGGATCTCGATCCGTGGATCATTGATATTGAGCCAGAAGGTGGACGTGTAGGGGCGTTTGAGCTTCAACAGCACGCAGACCACGCCGACGTTGCGGATCGCCTCGACCCGGCTCCGCTCGGCCTTGGGTAGATCGGGGATCACGCGCAGCAGATACGGCATCGGGATCGTCGAGATCACTTGATCGAAGGCTTCGAACTCGGCGCCGCGCTGTAGACCCTTTATCTTCTCGTCTTCGATCACCACGCGCGAGATCTCTGCCCTCAGCTCGATCTTGCCGCCGAGTTTTTGGATGCGCTCGGCCATGGCTTGCAACAAGACCTCGGACCCGCCCTCGATGTAACCCGTCTCTTCGCGAAATAGGTTCTTGCGAGACAGCGCGACGCGTTTGATTCGAGTTCCGATCCAAGCCGCGGACAACTCATCCTGGAGCTCGTAGAATTTGTAGTAGAACAGCTTGCGCCACAGCAAATCGTACGCGTTTTGGCCGAGCCACTTTTGTAGCCACTCGGTGGCGCGCAGGGTGTCGTACGCGTGCCAATCTTCGATGCGTCGCGTCCACATCACGTGCGCGGCGTAACGGAGTTTATCGACCAGGCTCAGCCCGGGGAAGCCGAGCAGCGCGAACGGGGTGCCCCACGGGTGAACTTTGCCTTCGTGGAAGAACGACATCGTCGTCTCGACCCACTTCAGCTTGTGCGATAAGTCGAAATCTGCGAGGTACTCGAATAGGTGTGTGTCGGGTTTACACACGAAGTGATAGTAGCGCTCGAGACGCGTGCCATCGAAGTCGATGCTGGCGGACATGCCGCCAATGCGATCATCGCGCTCGAAGAGCGTGACCCGATGGCCTTGACGACAAAGCTCGTAAGCGGCGGTGAGGCCCATCGGGCCCGCGCCGATCACGGCGATCTTGGAGGGACTTGCGTTCACGCTCAGTCAGTCCTTCCCACGCTGTACTTGGAGTAGACGGGGTGGCAGAACGTCTCTTCGATCGCCTTGCGCAGCGGCGTGAACTGCAGGCCAAAGGTCGCTTTCGGATCGACGCCGCTGAAGTCATCCCCGGCGCTCAGCGCGCGCAACTGATCGCTGGTGAACGGCGGCTTGGCCACGAACAACGCGAAAAGCCGCAGCAGGCCATCGAAGACCCCGTACGGCAAATGCACGATCAGCGTCTTTGCGTGCTTGGCTCGTCGGATCTCGCGGATGATGTCGACGTAGTCGATGCGTTCATCGCCGATCAGGTCGAAGATGCGACCGATTGGGCGGTGCTCGAGGCACCACAGCACGACCTTGCAAAAGTCGCGGTTGTAGAGCGGTTGGCGCATGAATCGGCCATCGCCGGGGATCGGAAACACCGGGCTCTTGTCCATCAGGCGCGCTAGCCAACCCAAGTGCTTGGGATCGAACCAGCCGAACATCAGCGTTGGACGCAGGACGCAGCCGGGTAGGCCGCTCTGTAAGAAGATGCGCTCCTGTTCGCGCTTGGTGCGCGTGTAAGCGTCGTCGGCGACGGAGTTGACCACCGACGAGCTGACTTGAATCGTGTACGGGACGTTTGCCTTCTGGATGGCTGCGTACACGAGGCGCGACGCTTCGATGTTGTTGGTGATGAACGGCGCATCCGTCTTGCCCGTGATCTGAGCGTGCAACACGATCGCCGCGTTAGCGCCCTGAAATTCACTTTCCCAGTCACCTGGCTGACTCAGATCGGCCTCGACGACCCGCACGCCGGGGTTGAGCTGACCCAACAGGCGCAGATTGTCGGCATGCTTGTCGATGCACACGAGGTTGTCATGGCCTTGCTCTCGAAGCAGCAGCACCAAGTTTTGCCCTACGAGTCCCGCCGCTCCCGTGATCACGAGTTTCGGAGACCTCGGCGCTTGAAACATGGCGCCTTATAGCGTTCCGGTTTCAGGCAGTACACCGATTGTGTCGGTCGGCTGCGGGGTGCCTCACCGCGCGGACTTCCGGTCGGTTGACCACACTGCATCGGTTGCTCCGAGCGCGCGCTGCGTCTAGTCTGCCGCTTGGCATTGGCCAAGGTGTCTGGTTCGCACGATGCGTACGTTACCCGGAAACCCACAGCCACTTGGGGCAACTTGGGACGGTCAGGGCGTCAACTTCGCCCTATTTTCTGACCACGCGACGAGTGTCGAACTGTGTCTGTTCGACGCCGTCGATCACACCCAAGAGACGTTCCGGGTTTCGATCACGGAGGCGACGAATCGTGTTTGGCATGTCTACTTGCCCGACGCGCGTCCCGGCCAACTCTATGGCTATCGAGTGCACGGACCTTTCGCGCCCGAACGCGGTCATCGCTTCAACCCGCACAAGTTGTTGCTCGACCCGTACGCCAAAGCGATCGCCGGCAACGTGGTTTGCCCAAACGAGGTGTTCGGCTACCCTCTGGGCGGCGGGGATGATGCGGTCCGCGGTGTGAGCGACAGCGCGCGTGTCGTCCCGAAGTCCATGGTCATCGAGAGCGCGTTTACTTGGGGCGACGATCGGCCTCCGCGTGTGCCTTGGGACCGCACGCTGATCTACGAGTGCAGTGTGCGCGGGATGACCAAACTGCACCCGAAAGTCCCGCCAGAGCTGCGCGGCACGTACCTCGGTCTGGCGTCGGAGCCCATCTTGGACCACCTGACGTCCCTGAAAGTCACCGCGGTAGAGCTCTTGCCCGTCCAGCAGCGTGTCTCCGAACGACATCTGAGCGATCGTGGCTTATCGAACTACTGGGGCTACAACACGATCGGCTTCTTCGCGCCCGACCCGCGCTTCGCAACCGGTCATCTGGGACAGCAAGTCAGCGAGTTCAAAACCATGGTCAAGACCCTGCACCAAGCCGGGATCGAGATCATCCTGGACGTGGTCTACAACCACACTGGCGAGGGCAATCACCACGGACCAACCCTCTGCTTTCGTGGCATCGACAATCAGGCTTACTACCGTTTGGACAGCCACAACGCGCGTTACTATTTCGATTACACCGGTTGTGGCAACAGCATCAACATGCTGCACCCGCGCACGTTGCAGCTGGTGCTCGATAGCTTGCGCTACTGGGTGCAAGAGATGCACGTCGATGGCTTCCGCTTCGATTTGGCGACGACGCTGGCGCGCGACCCTCACGACTTCGACGCGTTCTCACGCTTCTTTGCGGTGATTCAGCAAGATCCGGTGCTGAGCCGCGTCAAATTGATCGCAGAGCCGTGGGATCTTGGGGCTGGGGGTTACAGGTTGGGGGGCTTTCCCTCGGGCTGGGCCGAGTGGAATGCGCGCTACCGAGACTGCGTGCGGCGTTTCTGGCGAGCCGACGATGGCCAGGTTCCAGAGCTCGCCTCGCGGCTCTCCGGTTCGAGCGACATCTTCGAAGGCCCGCGCGGCCCGTTCGCGAGCATCAACTTCGTTACTTGCCACGATGGGTTTACGCTGCGCGATCTGGTCTCTTTCAACCACAAGCACAACGTCGCCAACGGCGAAGAAAACCGCGACGGGACGGACGAGAACTTCAGTCGCAATTGGGGCGCAGAGGGGGAAACCAGTTCGCCACAGATTCTGCGCATGCGTCAGCGCATGACCAAGAATCTGCTCGCGACATTGGCCTTTTCGCAAGGCGTGCCGATGCTCTCGCAGGGGGACGAAATCGGTCGCACGCAACGCGGCAACAACAACGCCTATTGCCAGGATGGGCCCATCTCCTATCTGGATTGGAACCTGGGTCCGGTCGAGCAGGACCTGCTCGCGTTCACCCGTGACCTGTTCGCGATCGCGGAGAGCAATCCCGCATTGCGTCGTTCTCGGTTTTTTCAAGGCGGAGCAACTCGTGCAGGTCGAGACAAGGACTGCGTGTGGCTGAGACCCGACGGCAAAGAGTTCCACGAACGCGATTGGAGTGATTCGAAGGCGCACTACCTCGGGATGCTGATTCGTGGCGATGCCGCCGATAAGATCGATGCTCGCGGTAGGCACGCCCACGGGCAGACACTTTTGTTGCTGCTCAACGCCGGCAGCCGCGCCCAGCGCTTCGTCCTACCTCGGCAGCGGGAAGCCGGCCGCTGGCGGGAGGCCATCAATACCTCGAAGGCCTCGCGTGCTCTTCGGAAGGTCGTTCGTGCGAGCTTGGACGTCGCACCTCACTCAGTCGTGCTCTTGTGTTACGAGCTGGGGGATACCAAGCCGCCGGAGGCGTGAAAGGCTGCTTCGCGCCCGTTTGACCGTTTGGGGAAACCTTCCGTACGCGGGCTTTGCTATAAACCCTCACCATGAAGCGAATTGCGATCAACACCGGTGGTGGAGACGCGCCTGGACTCAACGCGGTGATTCGCGCCGTGACCTTGAGCGCGATTGGGCGAGGTTGGGAAGTCCTCGGCATCCGTGAAGGCTATCGCGGGCTGCTGGATTCCGAACCGGGCCTGCTCATTCCACTCGATCGCGAAGCCGTGCGCGGGATTGGACACCTAGGGGGTACGATCCTGGGCACGACAAACCGGGGTGATCCGTTCAACTTTCCCGTGAAGGAAGGCGATCGTCTCGTACCCAGGGACGAATCGGCGCGGCTCGTCGCGCGCTTTCGTGAGCTCGAGCTCGACGCGTTGGTGGCGTTGGGGGGGGATGGTTCCATGGCGCTGGCGACACGGCTTTTGGCTTGTGGTTTGCCGCGGGTGATTGGCGTACCCAAGACGATCGACAACGATCTGCGCGGGACGGAGATCACGTTCGGTTTCGAAACTGCCGTCGCGACGGCGACGGACGCGTTGGACAAGCTGCACACGACGGCGCAAGCGCACCGGCGCGTGATGGTCGTCGAGTTGATGGGGCGGCACGCGGGCTGGATTACGCTCCACGCTGGGCTCGGCGGGGGCGCGGACGTCGTGCTGCTCCCAGAGATCCCGTACGACATGGATCGGGTGTGCGAGAAGATCCGCGCCCGTTATTCCAGCGGGCGCCGCTTTGCGATCGTCGTCGTCGCAGAGGGGGCCACTCAACGTGGCGGTGAAGTGTTGTTCAAAGCCGCCAAGAACCAGTTCAAGGAGCACGGCCAGCTTGGCGGCATTGCCGATCGCGTCGCCTCCGAGATCGCCGAGCGCACCGGTCAGGAGACGCGCAGCCTGGTGTTGGGGCACTTGCAGCGGGGTGGCTCACCCGTGACGTTCGATCGCGTCTTGGCGCAGCGTCTGGGGTGCGCGGCAACGCGTTATCTCGCCGAGCGCACGGACAGCGGGCTGGTAGCCATGGTCGGTGGGCGCACACAACTCGTGCCGTTCAGCGTCGTCGTTGGCGGTACACGCGGGGTCGAACTCGACGATGAACTCGTCCAAACTGCACGCGGCTTGGGCATCTGCTTCGGTGACGAAGCGCCGGGCACGTTCGGCTGAGTGGCTCAAGCGCGCTCGATCGGCCGTGCCGGTACACCCACGACCGTTACACCGGGCGGCACGGATTTGGTGACGCACGCGCCCGCGCCGATCACGGCGTCGTCGCCGACCACGATGGGGTTACTAGGGGTGCCGTTGATGATCACCGCACCCGTACCCACGTACACCCGCTTGCCCAAGTGGACGCACCCGGAGATGTGAACCCCGGGCGTCAATGTCACGAAGTCATCGATGATCGCGTCGTGACTGATGATGCAGCCTGCGTTGATCTGCACGTGCCGTCCGATTCGGATGTTGGTCGTGATCACGTTGGCGGGGCAGATCACGCTACCCTCGCCAAGCGAGACGAAGCGAGACATGATCGTGCTCGGGTGGACAATCGTGCAGGCTTCGAAACCCAACGCCTTTGCCTTCTGCGTGAGCAGCTCGCGCAGCGCCGGTTTGCCCACTGCGCCGATGACTTTGGCGTGAGGAAACTCGCTGCGCGTCTGTTCCAAACCGCGAATCGGCAGTTCGTTGAGGATCTTGCCGTGGCTATCGGCATTGTCATCGATGAAACCGACGAGCGAGTAAGGTTGCCCAGCCTTGCAGCAGTCCTCTATCACCCAAGCCAACTCTCGCGCGAAGCCTCCCGCGCCGTAGATCGCAATCGCTTCCATCTCGTA
>DATAHU010000040.1:0-105900 GCA_036263015.1 Polyangiaceae bacterium
TGTTCAGCGCATGCAAACACCAAAGAGCGCACCGCAAGACGGCGCCTGGCGCCAGCGTGCTCTCGGCAGCTTCACTCGCACCGACGTCGCTCGCACCGACGTCGCTCTCGCCAACTCCGCTGTCGGCGGGGCCAAAATCCGCTGCCGCCTCCCTGGCTGAAGACCAAACTGCGACCGCTCCCAACGGCGAAGCGCTGCGCTTCCTCATCATCGGCGGGGGTCCCACGCCGGAGAGCAACGAGGTCTCACTCGAGCAAGACGTAAACCTAGTTCGTCAAGCGTTGCCCGGTCCGGGTCGTGTGTTGTTCGCGGGGGGCGGCACGGCACCCACCGTCCGAGAATCAGGCGCGACCCAAAGTTTCGACGAGCTGCGTTTCGCGCTCGGTGAGCTGTTCGAACCGCGTCCTGGACGTCACAGTCACTATCGACTGCCGCGCTTCCAAGCCCTCCCCGCGACCCGCGAGAACGTCGAGACCGAACTCTCGCGGGCCTTCGCCCACGGCCGATCACCGCTCTTGGTTTACATCGCGGGGCACGGCGAAAAGGGCGACGATGCCTCGCAAAATGCGGTTGCCCTGTGGGGCAACGGAGCGCTCAACGTGGCGCGCTTGGCAGAACTCCACGAGGCCTATCAAAGGCCAATGCGGCTGGTTGCCACGACGTGTTTCTCCGGCGGCTTTGCGGAGCTGGCGTTTGCTCATGCGGACGCACATGCTGGACAGCCCTCGTCGGTGCCGCGCTGCGGTCTGTTTGCTGGAACTTGGGATCGCGAAACGAGTGGCTGCGATCCCAACCCCGATCGGCGTTCGCAGGAGAGCTACGGCGCTCACCTGACGCACGCCCTGCTGGGTCAGCGCAAGGACGGCCGTGCTTTGACGCCAGCGGAACTCGACTTCGACGCAGACGGTAGTGTCGGATTGCTCGACGCCCACACTTGGGCGCAAATCGAAGCGGTCTCGTTCGATGTTCCGACCACGACGTCCGAGCGTTGGTTGCGCGCGGTCGAACCAGGCTCCGCCGCGATCGACGCGCAGGCTGCACCCGAGGCCCAGGCGGTGGTCGAACGTCTGGGCCACAAGCTCGGTTTACGCAATGAACGCAACGTCGAGGAGCGCTGGGCCCAACTCGATGCCACGCTCGCGAGGCTCAACGAGCAGATCGACAAGGCCGAGGACGAGCGCGCCCAAAACGAGCTCGATCTGCAGACTGCCTTACTCGAGCGTTGGCCGGTTCTAGACGATCCGTTTCATCCGGAATTCGAATCAACCTTCGCCCAAAACCGCGAAGCGATCGCAGAGTTGCTCTCGCACTCCCCCAGCGCCCATGCAGCGACGCACTCGGCTGGGGGTCTCGATCGGTCGTATGCAGAGCTCGATCGGCTCAGCATCGAGGAAGCGCGCGTGATGCGCGTCCGACGCGCCTACGAGACGTTGCACAAGGCCTCCGCATTGCTGAAGCGAGGCGGCAAAGCGGCGAACTATTACAGGCAGCTCGTCGCGTGTGAACGGCTTGCTCCGTGATCGCAAGTCGCTGGCACTGATGCTCGGCACCGGCGGTATCAGCGCCCTGCATCGCTCCACGGATTGCAGGTAGCAAAGCTGCCGGCTTCGCGGGTGCTCGCGTCGCCCGTTAGCGGTCCGACCTGCGTCTCACAGCCGTCGATGTCCAAGCGGTTGCAGTCCTCGAAGCCAGGCTTGCACTTGCGAATCGCGCACACACCGCGCGCGCAGGCAGCGAAGGCGCCGCGCACCTCGCAAGATGGGGCGTCACACGCGCCGCAATGGTCCACATCGGTATCGAGGTTGACCTCGCAGCCGTTGCTCGACACCTTGTCGCAATCCTCGTGCGATTCGACGCAGACGGCGATCGCACAATGCTCTTCAGCGTCGCAAATCGACGTGGCGTTGGGCAGCACACACGGCTGACAACTCGTGGCCCCGCAGCCATATTCGGGATCGGTCCGCGACACACAGTGACCGTCGCAGGCTTTTTGATCGGAGTCACAGCCCGCTTCCAGACGCGCAGGCTCGACGAAGAGACTGCAACCCAGCGTAAACCCAAGAGCGATAGTGGTAAGCGTCAACCGAGCACAAGTGAACATCGTTCAAAACCGTCGGTCCAAAGCCACGGAAATTCCTCTCGGGTCAACGCCAATGTGCAAGCTGCTGGTCTCACCAACCGACGCACTTGGCGCCCGATGTTCCAGCAGATAGAAAACGGTGCCTGCCGCCGCTCCGACTAGCCCGACACCGAAACCCAAGTCGGCCGCTAACACTTCTTGCCGAAGTGAGTCGACCTGCTGACGACCGCACAAAGGGGCGCAGCTTCGTTGCAGGGAGGACTCGTGTTGCAAACTGCGAGCCCCAAAATAAGTACCGACTCCCGCCCCTGCAACTGCGACCCCGCCAAAGATCCAGGTGAGCAGTGGGATGCCTGCGACCTCGAGCGTTGGTTGGTCCGTATGAACGGCCCGGGCAGTCTGGCGTTTGGGCGGGGCGGGCTCGGAGCGCGAGGGCGGGGCGGGGGCCCGAGCGGGGCTCGCTGGGCTCGGCGCGAGATCGACCTGCAGCTCGCGCGTCGGCGCACCAGCGCCGAGACGCACTTCCAGCTTTCTGATGGGATGACCCACTGCTTCGAACAGAAACTCGTGGACCCCCGGATCGAATCGGTAAACCTCGCCGGGGTGTAGGTCGAAGGCCTTGCCGTCGACGCTCGCGTTCACGCGCTCTGGGCTCGTGCCACTGAGTTCGAAGATCACGCGCGGCAGCTGGGCGTCGAGTTCCGCTTGCCACGTGCTGCAATCCACGCGAACCAACTCTGGGCAAGCACTGTTTCCGCATTGAGTGAACGCTGCCTGTGCATCGAGCCAGCGTTGATCCAAACGCGCTTCCTGACCACGCGCGTGGGCATCGACGCAGTCACTCACGGGGTCCGACACGGCTGGCTCACTGGGCGTTGTGGGTGAGCGCTCGGTCGGCGCCGTGACCGGCGCTTCAGGGGCGTTGGCGGCGGGAGGCACCGCCCTTGCAACCGAGCTCGTGCACAACACGCACGCAGCGAGCCCCAGCACGCCCGACAAACCCGGCCACGCCTGGCGCGAGATCTGCGAGGGCGGGCGCGACATGGGGAAATACTAGAGTGCATTTCGGGCCCCTGAAATGCGCAAATGCAGATCGCCGACGGACGATCGCAAATGCGCCAGAGGGACGAGGTCGCACTTTGCAGCGGCGAAACCTGCAACGCGGCACGCAAAGAACTCAGGACACCCCTAGTAGGCCTGACCACAATCGGATAGCTTGGCCTGCCTTGGTGTCGTCGTGCTCCTGGCTACTCCATGTTTGCTCCCGCGCGAGCCACGGTCTGGCGCGGGTATTGTCAAACGTGGCGCTCGCAGACTTGGCGCTTCGCGATCCACCAAGCGCGCCCCAGTGCGTGGCAATTGGCGACGCCTCGTCTCGAACGCGACGACGAAGTCTGGGTGTAGCTGCAACTCTCACGTTGTTCGGCGTGGGCGCGGCAACCACCGCCTGCAGCTCGTCTGAACCCGACGAGCCGGCGCCCAGCGTCGAAATCTTCAGTTGGTGGAGCTCCCCCGGTGAAACGGAAGCCCTCCAAGCATTGCTGCAAGTTCACCATCGAAAGTACCCAGAGGTTCGGGTGATCAACGCGGCTGAGGTGCTCGCCGACAAGGCACGCGCGCGCTTGGCAGATCGTATGCGCCATGGATTACCCCCCGACACGTTCCAAGCGAACATCGGGCAAGACCTCTTCCAGTGGGTGCTCTTCGATCGCCGTGACGACAAAGAGTCGAAAGTCTCGTCGATCAACGCCTTGGCCGACGCTCAGCATTGGTTCGGCGTGCTGCCCAAGGCCATCGTAGACGCGCTCAGCTTCAACGGTCAGATGTACGGAGTGCCGCTCGACATCCATCGGCTCAACACGCTGTTCTACAATCGCAAACTGCTGTCCGAAGCAGGCTTACAGCCCCCAACCACGCTGGCCGAACTGCATGCAACGCTGGCGACGCTGAAGGCGGCTGGTTACACGCACCCCATCTCAATCGGCAATCGCTACGACTGGACGATGGTGCTATTCACTTTGGAGAACCTGTTTCCGGCAGTCGCTGGGCCCGACTTTTACGCCCAATACTGGCGCGGAGAGCACTTGGCGGAACACGCAAAAATGCGCGAGACGATAGCTGAGCTGTTGAGCCTGTGGCCGTATTTCAACGCCGATGCGCTCGAGGTCGATTGGACCGAGGGCGTGGATCGCCTGTTCGCCAGGGACAAGGCGCAGCAAGCAGCTTTTACCGTCATGGGAGACTGGGCGAAAGGTTACCTGCAAGCCGAGGGCTACGAGCCGGGCAGAGATTTCGGTTCGACTCCTTTTCCAGGCTCGGAGGGTACGTTCGTGTTCACCGCCGACTGCTTCCCTCTGCCCAAGGGGGCTCCCCACAAAGAAGCCGTAACGGACTTGTTGGTGACATTTGGGTCGCGAGCAGGCCAAGTCGCGTTCAACCAACTGAAGGGTTCACTTCCAGCACGTACGGACATCGATCCGAAGAAAGATCTGGATTCGCTGGCGCAAGTGACTTGGCGCGACTTTCAGCACGACAAGTTGGTCTCCGCGCTCTCGGGCTTGCTCGACGCGGACTTCAGCGCTGCCCTGCGCACGGCTGTACGCGAAACCTTGGTCGACCAAGATCCCGATCCGTTGTTGTTCGCTTTGCGCAACAATCTGTGACAGCGCCTAGAGTCGATGCTAGTTCAAGCAGGCGCGTTTGAAGTGCTTGACTCCCCGGACGTCGAACTCGAAGGGAGGATCGCAATCCACGGCGGCCGGCGATTTCGTGTTCGACGACGACGTAGGCCTCGTCTTGCGTGACGGCAGCGCCGCGGGGGGCTCTGCGCCAAGTCCCGGGCCTGCGTTGTTTACCACGCTCGACTTCGGTGCTTCGACAGCGACTGCCGAGTCCGAGCGAGGTGGGCTCGCCGCGGGCGTCGGGCTTGCCGGTGCGGCTTGTCTGCCTGCCGCTTGTTCACTTGCACCGCTTTGCGCAGGGCGCAACGCAGGCAGCTCGCGGCTGGCGGCTTGGCGATCGGCGAGCCACCAGACGAACGCCGCGGTGGCGGCCATCAGCGCCAAGGCTCCTGGCCAAAGCCAAAATGAACTCTGCGCATTGGCTTCGACTTCGACCGCTTTGCGCGCCGCGTACGCCTTCAGCGTTGGGGAGGTCGGCGACGAACCATCGGCGGCGACGATTTCCGCAACCCGCCCCTCGACGAGCTTGCGTGTCTTGGCGCGATCGGCGCCGAACATGGCGTCCATGGCCACCATCAAGCGTCGGGGTTGCTGCGAACCACCGGCGCTTTCGCGCAGAAGATCGACGTCCTTTTGCAGCTCGAGCGCGGATTGATGCCGCTCTTTCGGATCCGCCGACAAGGCGCGCATGATGATCGCCTCGAAGCTGGGGTCGACACGCGGGTTCTTCTCGCTCGGCCGCGGGATGCGTTCATTTATCACGCGATTCATCACCGCCGCATCGCTCAAACCTCGCCACAGTTTCTCGCCCGCTGCGATCTCCCAGAGCATCACGCCGACGGCGTAGATGTCCGCGCGTCGATCGACGGCTTCGCCGACGATCTGCTCTGGGGGGATGTAGCGCAGCTTGCCCTTGACGACCCCGGTCTCGGTGTTGACGTTCGAGTCTTTGAGCTTGGCGATACCAAAATCGAGAATTTTGACCTGCCCATCATAGGTCACGAAGATGTTGTGCGGCGTGACGTCGCGGTGCACGAGTTCGAGTGCTTTGCCCTCGTAGTCGTTCAGCTCGTGCGAGTAGTGCAAGCCGCTGAGCGCCTCTGAAATCACCGTCAGCGAATGCCAAAGAGAAAACGGGCAACCGGGGCTGCTCGCCGCGTTGATGTCCGCGAACGATTTTCCTTCGAGGTACTCCATCACCAGCACGGGGAGCGCGTCGTGTTCGAACACCTCGTTGGTCTGGACGATGTTTGGATGATTGAGGCGCGCTGCGAGCCGGGCCTCGGTCAGGAACATCTCAGCGAAGCCCGATTCACTCGCGAATTGCGGCTTCATCTTCTTCAGAACGACGAGCTTGTTGAAGCCCGCCGGCCCGGATGCCAGCGCGAGAAATACGGTTGCCGTGCCTCCTTGCCCCAGCTCCCCGAGTACTCGGTAGCGCCCGATCGTCTCGGGAGGGGTAACTCGGAAGACCATCAACGCGAGTCTAGACCACAGGCCGGCTACGCGACGCGAGATTCTTGGCGAGTCCATTTCACCCGCCACAAAACCCGGCTAAACCCTAGCAGCCTGTTCAGGAGCCCACACCGTGGCACCTGATCGGCGCGCCCCACGCTCCTAGATCCGAAGCCCACCGAGCATGGACCTGCTCTACTTCATCATCCTGATCAGCTCTCTGATCTTCGTGCACGAGTTGGGGCATTTCCTGTTCGCGAAGCTATTCGGCGTCAAGGTGATCACCTTCTCGCTTGGGTTCGGCCCCAAACTGTTGCGTTTGCGTGGTAGGGAGACGGAATACTGCGTAGGCGTTTTGCCGCTCGGCGGCTACGTCAAGATGCTCGAGTCATCCAAGACCGACATCGTGCTGCCCGAGGATCGTCATCGCACGTTCGAAGCGTTGCCGCTCTACAAACGCGTCGTCGTGGTGCTGGCCGGACCGGCGATGAATCTGATCTTCCCCGTCATCCTCTACTTCTCGATCTTCGTGGGGGATGGCCCGTTCCTACCACCCACGGTCGGCGGCATCCTGCCGGGTCATCCAGCGTCGGGTTTGCTGCATCCGGGCGATCGGATCATGAGCGTCGACGGCAAAGACGTCGGTACGTTCGACGAAGTCAAACGTCTGATCAGCAGGAGCCCCGGCAAGCT
Source organism: Polyangiaceae bacterium (assembly GCA_036263015.1). Lineage (GTDB taxonomy): Bacteria > Myxococcota_A > Polyangia > Polyangiales > Polyangiaceae > SZUA-265. The sequence continues at coordinate 6,910 of DATAHU010000040.1, forward strand.
AATCCACTTCAAGGTATTCCGTGACAACAAGCACGTGGACGTCGAAGTTCAGGCCGACGAGGTGTTCGGCTCCGAAGGCTTCGATAGCGGCCCCACGGCAATGCAGTTCCGCGATTTGGGCATCTATCAGCGCATGGGTTCGATTGGGATCGAATCCAGTGCACCCGCTGCGGTTATCGGGGTGCCCGATCCAGAATCGCCCGCGCATCGCGCTGGCCTGCGTACGTTCGACGTAGTCACGCACATCGGCGGCAAGCCGATTCGGCGCTTCGTCGACCTGGAACTCGAACTCGAGTCGAACCACGGTGAAACCGTACCGGTCACGTATTATCGCCCGGTCGCAGTGCCCGACGCTTTGGGTGGCTTGGCCTCCACTGCCGTCTACGAAGCCGGTGTGGTGGCACTGACGCCGAACGCAGCCGGCCTCGATCTTTTCGAGCGCACCGGCATCGAGGTCGCCGAGCTCTACGTTTCGGATCTCGCGACGGACTCGCCGCTCTACGCCGCGGGTTTACGCGTCGGGGATCGCTTGCTCAGTCTCGACGACAAGCCATTGCCGGCTTGGTCGACGTTCAAGGAGCGCGTGTGGCGTGAGCGCGACAAGCCGCATCAAATCGAATGGAAGAGTTCGCGCGACGCGCGCGAGCGATCGGGTGAGTTTCGGATACATCGCGAAGAGTTCGTCGACGAGCACGGCCAAGCCTTCAATCTGTACCGTTTTCGCATTCAACATTGGATCCCACTCGCGCCCGAGGATTCCGTCGAACACCCGACACCAGTGCGTTACGCGCTGCAGAAAGCCACCGAGGAAACGGTCGAAGTCACGCGCTTCATCCTGGTGATGTTGATGCGCACCGTCGAAGGCAAGGTCAGCCTCGATTCCTTGTCGGGGCCGATCACGGTGTACGAAGTCGCGGGTGAGGAGGGCCGCAAAGGTACCGACTACTTCGTGTGGGTGATGGCGCTGATCTCGATCAACCTGGGCTTGCTCAATTTGCTTCCAGTGCCGGTGCTCGACGGAGGTCATCTGATGTTCTTCACGGTCGAAGCGCTGTTGCGCAGACCGATCCCGTTGCGCGTGCGCGAAGTAGCGCATTTGATTGGTCTGATGGCGATCGTATTTCTGATGGCAGTTGCGTTCAAGAACGACGTGGAGCGGCGCTGGGACGTAATCCGCGGACATCTACACGAGTTGGTCGGGTGAGCGCGGCGCGTACAATCGCAGCGCGCTGCCTCGAACGAGTGTTGTTCGCAGGTGAATACGCAGCCGCAGCCCTGGATGACGAACTGAACCGCAACGCGGACAGCTCGAGCAAGGATCGCGGGCTCGCGACCGAGCTCGTGTATGGCGTATTGCGCACCAAGACCGTGCTCGTCCAGCGCTTGAACGCGCTTGCGCCGCGCGGAATCGAGCGGGACCAATTCGTACTCGTGCGCTTGCTGATCGCAGCTTACGAGCTACTGCTGCTCGACCGCGTGCCAGACTTCGCCAGCGTCAACGAGGCCGTGTCGGCCGTGCAGGCCAAGCGCGGACAGCGCGTAGGAGGCTTCTGCAATGCGGTTCTGCGCAAGCTAGCGCAATCACCCAAGCTCGATTTTGCCGAAGCCATCACGGGCAGTGCGCCAGCCTGGCTCAGAGCGGAATTGATACGCGCTTTGGGTAACCACGAAGCGGATTCGCTACTGGGGGTGCCCAGTACCGAGAGCGCTCGAGGCTCGGAAGGGCCGCCAAGCGAAGAGCGCACGCGGCGCTCGATCGGCACTGCATGCGTTAGATTCACAACCGGAACCCCGGTTCCCGAGTGGGCTTCGAACGCAGAGCGCGGGCGCCTCTACACCGATGCCCATCGTTTCATCGGCAAAGGGGATCTGCGACGGCATCCAGAGTACGCAACGGGGGGCTTCGTGATTCAAGACGAAGGCTCGATGTTCGCTGCGCTGTTGCTTGGCACAGTGCCCGGCGAAAAGATCCTCGACGCTTGCGCAGGCCGCGGACACAAAGCCTCGCTGCTCAGCGAGCGAGTCGGACCGACCGGAAGTCTGTGGGTGACCGACGTCTCACGGCGTAAGCTGGAGCAGCTAGAGGGCGAATTTGGGCGCTTGAGATTACCCCCCCCGGTCAGCAACGTAGTCGACTGGTCGATGCCCAACGACGCGCTACCTCGCGACTTCGATCGCGTGCTGGTCGACGCGCCCTGTACGGGCAGCGGTACCCTGCGCCGCAGACCGGAGATCGCGCTGCGTCTGACGCCCAACGACGTCGAGCGGCTCGCTTCGCTCGCCGAATCGATCTTGCGCAATGCTGCGGCGCATGTGCGGCCTGGTGGCGTCGTACAGTTCGTCGTGTGCAGCGTGTTCGAACGCGAGACCCGCGAGGTCGTGAATCGGGTGAGCGATCTGCTCACGCCCGACGCTTTCGAGCTGTTGCACCCACTCGTGGCCGAAGGGGCGACATCGCTTTACTTATCACCCGCACAGCACAACACCGATGGCTTCTTCATCGCGCGCTTCCGGCGGCGCGAAATGACCGTTAACTGAGACCCAGCCATCGGATTCTTTCGGTTTTGTTGGGCGGACACTATTGCCGCGTGTCACAACTGCCGCACTGACACGCGTGTTCTTCCAAGCCCTTGGCAGTAGGTCGCTAGAGCGGCTTGGCCGGCAAACGCCCAACACGTTGGTAATAGTTGGCGCCATCGCACTAGCGACGGGATGCATCGTAGACCCAGACCACCCTTGCGGAGATGGGTTCACCAAGGACGATGTGGGTGGTTGTGTTTGTCCGAAGGGCACCGTCGTCAAAGACGGCAAGTGCGAGACCGCCACCAAGGAAGGCACGAAGCCGTCCAACCCGAAGCCGTCCACATCTTCGAAGCCCGAAAAACCCAGCGGGCCTGCGAGTCCTTCGAAACCCGTGGCGCAAACGCCCGACGGCGGCGCACCGAGCCAAGCTCCCAGCGCGGATTCGGGCGACTCGAACGCCGCAGGCAACGGGGAACGCGACGCCGAAGCGATGCTGCCAGCTGCAGAGGCGGGCCCGACGAGCGAACCAGTTGCAACCTGTGGGTCGAGTGCCGAATGCGCCGAGGACGAGCTGTGCGATGTGTACGGCACAGAGCAGTGCGAGCCCGGTCCTGACGGGCGCGGCCAACACTGTGACACCGCTGACGATTGCGCTGGCACCGAGGCCACGTATTGCGAAGCGTTCTCGACTCATACCTGCCAGGTCCAAGGTTGCAAGGAGAACGGTGGCGTCTGCCCTGGAGACATGTCGTGCTGCGACTTTGCCGTCCTCAGCACGTCACTGTGTGTGGGGGCTGATAGCTTGGAGATGGGGCAATGCCCTGCTCCCGGCATGTTGATTGAAAGGGAGGAGCAGTGAGCAACGACCTGCGGCGGTTCGCGCTGTTGTGCACGCTCAGTGCGACCGCTACGTTGAGCCCTTGGGCACACGCTCAAAGTGAACCGGCAACGACAACGCCAAGCGATTCGTCCACGGCGCCCCCCGCTGACGCCCCCGCGCCAACGGCAGCCGAAGCCACGCCCGAGACGGCTCCCGCCGACGTCGCCCAAGACCCCGCCAAAGCGCAACCAGCCGAGCCCGTCAACGTTGCGGCGACTGAAGGGGCATCCAGTAATCCGCCTGGCGAAGCGGCGCCCCCAACGCCCGCACCAACCTCCGCTGACGCCGCAGAGCTGATGGCTCAATTGGACGCCCAATTGGCGAGCAGCGGCGCCAGCGAAAGCGTTGGCGGTTCCAACCTGCATTTGTACGGCTTTGCCGACGTCAGCTACTACAAGTACTTCATTCGGCAACACAGCCCGTTCGGCGCGCTCTTGTACCCCAAGAACGCGTTCGCCGTCGGCAATCTAAACGTTTACCTATCGGGCGAACTCAGCGATCATTGGCGCAGTCTAGCCGAGGTGCGTTTCACCTATTTGCCGAACGGCAATCGCATCATCGACGCAACCGGGATCCATCGCACCGATACCAGTGTCAACGACTACACCCATCTCGACCAAGCGCGACGCACGGGTAGCATTTTCATCGAGCGCGCGTGGCTGGAGTACGAGGCCAGCACCGCGTTGACCGTGCGCGCAGGCAGCTGGCTCACGCCCTACGGCATTTGGAACGAGGACCACGGTTCGCCCACCATCATCCCCGTGGCGCGCCCGTACGTGATTGGGCTCGAGCTGTTGCCGGAGCGTCAAACTGGCGTGATGGCGTTCGGCTCCTTCTATCCATCCGAGAATCTCACTCTCGGCTACGCCGTGGGCGTTTCCAACGGCCGCGGGCCCGTGCAGGACTACGCCGACTTGGATGAAAGGAAAGCGCTCACGTTGCGCTTCACGGGCAGCTATCGCTCGACGGGGGTGTTTACCTTTGGCGCGTCAGCGTACTTGGGACGTTATACGGACACGCAACAAGTACTCACTACCGTCAACGGCGCGGCCCGCATCGACGATCGCATCGTGCGTCAATACGACGAAGTATCAGTCGGGCTCGATGCGCGTTACGTGATCGGCGGATTTCACGCTCAAGCGGAACTCATCAGTAACCAACAAGCGTTCACCCCCGAGGGACGCCCGATTCGAATCGGCACTCAGTTCGAACCCGACGGACGTCGCTTCGGCGGCTATGCGATCGTTGGTTACCGCTTCAAGTGGCTCGGGCTGATGCCATATGTCACCGGTGAGTACTTCTCGCTGAACAACACCTTCGAACCGACACGCCCCCCCACGGTCGATGTTTATACCGACTACGCGTTCGGGCTGAACTCTCGGCCCACCAACGACGTGACGCTCAAGCTCGAGGGAACTGTCGGCGTCTTCTTCGTAGATCACGCCGAAGGTTCGGCGTTCCAATATCCCGTGCCAGCCGTGCAGGCTCAAGCAGCTTGGGTTTTTTGAGGTCGACCAAGGAGTGAAAGCGTGAGAGTCGACCGACGCCAATTGTTGTTGGGCTCCTTGGGCGGACTGCTCTCGGGCTTGCTTCGCGGCGAAACTGCGCGCGCAGACGCTCCGCTGGTGCTTGCAGTGGTCGTTTCGCGCAGCAGCACCCTGACCGACATCGCAATGGGCACGCTGCGCCGCGTGTTCTTGGGTGAGCTGGTCGACGATCCATCTGGCACGCGCCTGATCGGCTTCAACCATCCGCCGCGAACCCGTCCGCGCACGGTTTTCGATCTGGCGGTGCTCGGAATGAACCCAGAGGAGTCAGCGCGCCACTGGGTGGATGAATTGGTTCGAGGTGGCGCTCGACCACCGCGCAACGTGCCGTCGGTGGACCTGTTGCGCCAAGTCATTGCCGCACTGCCTGGCGCAATTGGCTATTTGCCCCTCGCCGATCTCGACGGGACTCTAAGAGTCGTGACCGTAGGGGGGCTCGGTCCGGACTCGCTCAAGTACCCAATTCGTTAGCGCCGCCGTGAGCTTTCACGATCCACGTAGCCTTGTCCGGCCCCAATCGCGAAGCAAATCGCACGCGATATCTCATGAACGGTAAAGACCCACCAGCCAATGAACGTTTGGAGAATGTGAATGTGCGGTCCGACGCTACTCCAGCCATAGCCCCCACCACGTTGGACGGCGCCTCAACCAAGGGACTCCTCTCGGGCTCTCGACTGTTGTTGCGACTCGCGCTGTTGACGTTGCTCGTCGTCAGCCTGCTCACGGGCTTGTTGATGTTGTTGGTCGATCAGGTGTTCTCGAACCTGACGCCATCCTTGCGCGACGACCTGCGCTGGAAGGCCGAGACCGGCGTTTCGGAGCTGAGTCAATCGGCGGACCTTGCTTTGTTGACCAAAGACAAAGCCCAACTCAAAGCCGCAACGGATCGCTACGCCAACGAGGGCGACTTCCTGTACGTCAGCTTTCGCGATTCGACAGAGCAGCTGGTGTACGAGCGCGGGGTCGCGACCAAGCTCCCGTCCGTCGAGCGCAGTCGCGGAGCGATCAGCGAATCGGACGATGCCTTCGCCGCTTGGGCTCCGATGGAAGTGGAGGGCCTGGCGGTGGGCGAGGTGATCTTGGTGGTCTCCAAGCAACGACTTCGTTCGGGCACTCAGTTGTACCAACGCATCGTTCTCGCCGGTTTTCTGGGTGCCGCGGTTGCCTTGAGCTTGGCTCTGTTGTTCGCGCGTTTCTACATTGCCCCGATCCTACGTCTGACCGAGCGCTCGTTCGTGGAACTCGAACGCACCGCAGACATGGCCCTGGCGAGCGCCCGCGCTCGCAGCCAGTTCCTAGCGAACATGAGCCACGAGATCCGGACGCCGATGAATGGCATGTTCGGCATGCTGCATCTCGTGCAGCAGACGCGGCTCACCGATGATCAACGACGTTACATGGACTTGATGGCCGCATCGGCCAAGTCTCTGCTCAATATCGTAAACGACGTGCTCGATTTCTCGAAGCTCGACGCGAACAAGTATCGCTTGGCGCCAGAAGCATGCGATCTGAACGAGGTATTCACTCAAACCATCAATCTGTTCGAAGCCAAAGCCAACGAGAAGGGTCTGCAGGTCAAGTTGACGCTGCACGACTCAGTGCCACGCATCGCGGTGGTGGACGCCGATCGCCTACGGCAAGTGCTCAGCAACCTGCTCAGCAACGCCATCAAGTTCACGCCCCAGGGTGGTGTCTACATCAGCGTCAATTCGGCTCCGGGCCAGGCCAAGGAAGGCGATTCGAGTGGCTCGTGCTTGCTCACGGTAAACGTCCGCGACACGGGCATCGGCGTCTCGGAATCCGCGCGCACTCAGCTCTTCAGTGCCTTTGCGCAAGGCGATACGAGCTCCAGCAGGTCGCATGAAGGTACTGGCCTCGGGCTGGCCATCTGCCGCAAGTTGATCGAGCTGATGGGCGGGGTGATCGAATACGAAGGCAGCCCCGACGGCGGTAGCACGTTCCGCTTCACGATTCCGATACTGTCGTCGTCCTCTGGAGAGATGCCGGCAACTGCACCCGTCTTCGACTCCAACACGAAGTTCCAGAGTGATTTGCCCGTGTTGCTCGTCGACGACAACGAGATCAATCAGCTGGTCGCGGTCGAGATCCTGGAGAACATGGGCCTCGAGGTCGACGTCGCAGGGGGCGGACAGGAAGCCATCGACGCCACGTTGGCGGGTAACTACGCGCTGGTTCTGATGGACTGCCAGATGCCGGAAGTCGACGGTTATCGAGCGGCGCGCGAGATCCGCAGCAAAGAGACTGGTCGCAGATTGCCGATCGTGGCTTTCACGGCCCACGCCTTCGAGGAAGAGCGCGTGCGAATCCTGGCCTGCGGCATGGACGACTTCATCGCCAAGCCAATCGAGCCCGAAGCGTTGCAGCGGGTGCTGGCGCGCTATCTGCCGACGGTCACGCGCGAAACGGCGCGTGAATCGTTTACCGGAAGCACGCCTAAAGGCTCGGCGAGCCCCAAGCCTGCGGTGAAACCCGAGCCTTCGGTGCAAGCTAGCGAAGCCGAACTCGAGGGGATCCCTGCGTTGAAATCCGATCTGCCTCGCCCGCAGCGCGCGGTGGAACTGTTCCTCGAGACAGTGCCCAAGCAGATCGAACTATTGCGGCACGCGGCAGAGCGCGGTGACGCCGAAGACGTACGCACACTGGCGCACAAGCTGAAGGGGAGCTCTGGCAGCATGGGCGCAGCTCGCCTTTCGAAGCTTTGCGACTTCTTGCAGAAGGCCGCACCCAACGCCGATGCAAAGACTGCGTTGGAACACGTAAAGCGGATCGAGGAAGCTCACAAGGTAGCGCACGGCTTGCTACAACTCGAATACGAGCGCAGCAACGTGGAAGCCAAATCGGAGACCAACCCCAAAACCGACGCGCCGCGCGGTGGTAGTTACAACCCCGGGAGAGCGGTATGAGCGCGAAGCCGTTGGCGACTAACGGCGCTTTGGGTGCCGGGGGCGAACACCTGCGTATCCTCGTGATCGACGACGATGACATCGTGCGCGAGGTGATGGTGGATCTGCTCAAACGCGAAGGGCATCAGGTGAGCGGGTTACCCTCCCCGATCGGCGCCACCAAGCACATCTTGGACGGACACGTACAGGTCGTCGTGATCGACGTGATGATGCCGTCGATGCGGGGTGACAAATTAGCGGCGTTGCTGAGTCGCAACCCGAAGCTCAAGAACTTGGGTGTCGTGCTCGTCACAGGCGTACCGACTTCAGAGCTCGAAAGCATCGCCGAAGAGGTAAACGCGGCCGCAGTGGTGGAGAAGAGCGAGCTGCACGAGCAGCTGCTGCCCGCGGTGTGGCGCGCCGTCAAGACGCGCGCATTGCGTTTGAGCGTGCCGCCCTTGAACGGACGCTGAGCCAACCCTGTTCACTCACGTGGACGAATGAGCTGGAAGTAGCGTCGCACGTAGAAGCGATAGCCGGGCGGGATCTCGTCGGTCTGCATCACCTCTTCAGCGACCGTTTTGTAATCCGTGTAGACCTTCTTGTACCCGGAGCCACCGAAGCCCCGCTCGGCCGCGCCGTAAACGACTTCACTCGCCGCTTCACCTTGACCGCTGTCGATTCCCGCTGCCGCAACGTCGTGCGCCTGCCCCTGGGCCTCGGAGCGCTCGCCCTTTAGATTCGGATCGGTGCCGTTGCCCGCTTGGCTGCCGGTAGCGCCGCCCGGCATGCCTTGGCCTTGCCCCTCACCAGCGGCCGCACCGGGTTGTTGTCCCATCGGGATCGGGATCGACTGACCCTGCCCCGCTCCCAATCGCAGCTGCGGTGTTCCGGACGACCCGGAGCCGTTGCCCTGTTGACCTTGGCCACCTGGAGTCGAGCCGCTCGAACCCGGCTTGCCGCCCTTTTGCCCATGGGCCTTGTTCGAGAACTGCTCCATCATCTTCTTGCGCTCATCGCTGTTGCCCTGGTTCTGCCGCAACATCTGACGCAGTTCCTCAATCTGTTTCTTGAGCGCTTCTTTGTCCGCGTCGCTGAGCTTCTGCTGCTGCATGCGATTGAGCTCTTGGGCACCGTTGTTCAAGTCCTGGGCAGCGTCGCCCATCTCCTTCATCAAGTCGGCAGCGGCCTTGGCTAGCTCTTGGTCGAGCTTGGACATCTGCTGGGCGCCCTGCTCGGTCGCTTTTTTCTGCCGATCGAGCCGCTTGAGTTGGCGCTCCTTTTGTTCGAGCGCCTGCTGATCCTGTTTGGACAACGCCTCGTTCGGCTGTTGTTTCTTCTTGTCGAGCAGGCGCCGTCGTTCCTCGCTCAGAGCTTGCCGCTGCTGTTCGATGCGCTCGGAGCGTTCCGTGGTTTGCTTGGAAGCTTGCTCCAGCGCTTTGCGCAGGCGCTCGAGCTCGGTCTTATTTACCGACCCTGGACGCTCGCGCAAACGCTTGGCCAGCTCGCGAAACGCCGCCTCGGCATCCGCTAGCTTCTTCTGTTGCAGGGCATCGGCGGCAGGTTTGGTCAGATCGTTTTTGGCGAGTTCCTCGGCCAGACCCGAGAGGCCATCGTCGAGTCCTTCGCGTTCCAACTCCCCCTGCTCGGTCAGCGCGCTCTCCAAATCGCCAAGTCGCTGGAACACCTCTTGGCGATCGAGGCGCCGGTTGGCGATGTCCTCGATCAGCTGATTGAAGCGACGGGCTGCGGCCTGGACCTCCGGGGCGTCCGAGTGGCTGGAGAGCAGAGCGGCGTTCTCGCGCAATAGATCCAGATCGTCGGCAGCCATCGTCAAAGGTACGATGCCGGCGACGGGATCCTCGACGAAGCGCGCGGACGGCACCTCGAAGCGCGCCAGGACCAACAGCGCGACCACGAGCAACGCGCTGACGCCTAACTCCGAGGGCACCTTGATCGGCGCGGCCGCCCCTGGGTCGAGGGCCCCAGCGTGCTGTAATGCGTCGTCGATCGCGGCGCGCATCAAGTCGGAGGGTGAGCGTTCGGCGCTGAACGCCAGGGCGTTGGCCACGCGCCCCTGCAAGCCGTGATGCCGATCCAAGAGCTGCGCGCCGAGCAAGACGGGGCGCTTGGTGAACAAGCTGGACAGCACGGCCGCGATTGGCGCCAGCGCACTCGCGAGCACCACCGCCCACAACCAGCTCGGCAAGCCTGCCGCAGGCCAACCACCAAAGGCGAGAGCGTCAGTGGGCCGCGCAAGCTTGATCCAAGTCAACGCCAGCAAGCCAACACTCAGCGGTATTGGCAGCGCCAGGGCTAGCCTTTGCAAAAGGCGCGCGCACAGCACGCGACGCGATGTGTGCGAAGCGGCCCGAGCGAGCGAACGGATCTCCATGCGTGCGGCTGTCACGGCGCGGTACCGAGAGCGTGGCTGCTAGGCGGCCCTCGAGCAAGAACAGACCACTCGGCGCGCCAATTCTTGGCCACTTCCGCAGGCCCCAGTTCTGGTAGGTTCCGGTGCGTCATGGCCAAAACCCAAGCGCGGCTCACCAAACGCGAACGCAAAGAAAAATTCGGCAAAGGTCCAAGCGGGACCCCAAGCAACACGAACGCTGGGGGCTCCCATATCCACTGCATCTCGTGCGGTCGCCACATCGACCCGCCCGAGTTCGAACGAGCACTGCCGAGCGCCACGTGGCTCACCTGTGAGCATGGCTCTCGTTTCGCCGCCTGCACGAAGTGCGAAGACGATGCTCGGGCCCGTCTCGAGGAACACGATCGAACCGGACAGCCACCGCGCATTGCTGCCGTGTGGCATTAACGCCCGAGCATGCGACGCCCTCGGTGTGTGACTGACGCGGAGTGAACGCTCCGAACGCGCATAGACGCCACGCGCGCACGCCTGTTATGCTGCGCCCGATCGCGCCGAGGAAGGAGTTCGTTCATGCCGAAGAAGTCAGCGTCCAAGAAGAAGTCCGCGCCGAAAGCCAAGGCCCCCGCACCGAAGCCCAGCGCACCGAAGCCCAGCGCAATGAAGCCCAGCGCAATGAAGCCCAGCGCGGCAAAGGCGGCAGCGGCAAAGCCGGCTAAAGCGTCTGCCAAGAAGGTGACCAAGAAGGCGGCCGCCAAGAAGGCCCCCAAGCAAGTGAAGAAGGTGGAAGCAGTGCCCCAAAGGTATGGGACTGCTACGCCGCATTTGATCGTTAGTCCGTGTGGGGAGGCGCTCGACTTCTACGTCAAGGCGTTCGGCGCCAAGCTGATGTCGAAAATGGAGGGGCCCGATGGCAAAGTCGCCCACGCCGAGCTCCAGCTCGGTGACTCGACAATCATGTTCGCGGACGAGATGCCCCCGATGCCGGGTATGGACGCGCTGTTGCGTAAGAGCCCGAAGAACGCGGGCGCCATCACCGGCGGCGTCATGCTGTATCTGGAAGACGTCGATGCGTTCGTGGAACGCGCCGTGGCGGCGGGAGCGACGGTCGCGATGCCGGTTCAGGACATGTTCTGGGGAGACCGCTACGGGCAACTCGTCGACCCGTTCGGCCACGTCTGGGCTGTCGCCACACATATCCGAGACATGTCGCCTGCCGAGATGCAGGAAGCGGCAATGTCTGCGATGGCCGCGATGGCCCCCCCTGCAGCGTGAACCAGCCGCGAACGGTGACTGGGGTGCTCCAACATTCGAGTCCCGTTCGCCAGATTGGGCAAAGCAATGCTTGACCTCTGGGCGTGTGCTGCATTCGAATAGCAGCGCCCGGAGCAAACTATGACGAATAACGAAGAAACCTTAGTCCTCGTAGCCGACGACGAGCCCAGCACGCTTGCCTTGGTCACCGCGCACGTGCGGTCCAAGAAGGGATTCAAGGTCGTCGAAGCTTCGGACGGCGAGATGGCGTGGCAACTCGCTCACGAGCATTTGCCGGATCTAGTGATCTTGGACGTGATGATGCCCGGTATGAGCGGCTGGGAAGTGTGTCGCAAGATCCGCGAGTCACTGCCGCTGGCTCACACCGGTGTGATCATGCTCACGGGCATCGGTGAGAACCTCAACGAGATGACCTCGCCGCTCTACGGCGCCGACGCTCACGTCGACAAGCCGTTCGAGTTCGCTGAGCTCGATCAGAAGATCGAGAATACGCTCAAGTCGCGCCGCGACGGTGCTTTCGGCAGAGCCGATCACGCTGACGAAGTTCCCGGTTCGTACGAAGACGTCACGCCAGCGGTAACCCAGCCCAGTCCCCCGATCAGCGACGAGAAGGGCGGGAAGGGCAAGAGCAAGAAGGCCGCCCCCGAACCCGCAGAGCTCGATGATTTGCTGAGTGAGCCGCCCGCCGCTAAAGAGCCGCTCGCCAAAGAGCCAAAGGCCAAGAAGCCCAAGAAAGCCGCTGCGGGTGAACAGTTGGGCTTGCCCGTGGGCCCCGCGGTAGCAAAGGCCACGACGCCCAGAGCGAAGAAGGCCGAAGCCGAGCCGGCGGAAGCGCCAATGCCTTCCGCAAAGAAGAGCACCAAGAAGGCTCCCGCCAAAAAAGCTCCGGCAAAGAAAGCCGCGCCCAAGGCTGCTGCGAAGAAGACCGCCAAAAAAGCTCCCGCAAAGAAAGCTCCGGCAAAGAAAGCTCCGGCAAAGAAAGCCGCGCCCAAGGCTGCTGCGAAGAAGACCGCCAAAAAAGCTCCCGCAAAGAAAGCTCCGGCAAAGAAAGCCGCGCCCAAGGCTGCTGCGAAGAAGACCGCCAAAAAAGCTCCCGCAAAGAAAGCTCCGGCAAAGAAGAGCGCCAAGAAGGCTCCCGCCAAGAAAGCCGCCAAGAAGGGCAAGTGAGCGTGCCGGCGCGAGTCGGTGTGGGTTCACGCCCGATCCGACTCGCAACTCCCTTGGCACAAGCGGAGTTCTGCCAACGGGAGCTCCGGTTTTCTAAGGTTCGCGTGGCGCGTCGCGCAAGAACTTGCGCGCGCTGTCGAGGTCGATGCAGCGCCGCGCAGGGGGAAGTTGAGACAATAGCCGTGCGCCGTAGCCGCGGCTGTGGATGCGTGAATCGAAGAGCGCTACCACGCCGCGATCGTGCTGCGTGCGGATCAAGCGCCCAAAGCCCTGTTTGAGCGTCATTTGGGCGAGCGGCAAGAACAGCTCGTTGAATGGGTTCTGGCCAGCTTCTTCGAGCGCTTGAGCGCGCGCCTGCAGTACGGGATCGCTCGGAACGCTGAACGGAACTTTCTCGAGCACGACCAGGCGCAACGCACTGCCCGGCACGTCCACGCCCTCCCAAAAGCTCAACGTCGCGACCAGCACCGCGCGGCCCGATTGACGAAACGCCGACAGCAGCGCCGGCTTCGGCGCTTGCCCCTGAAGCAGCACGGGTCGTTCACCCAAAGCATGCTGCAAACGTCGGTGCAACAACTGCATCATGCGGTTCGAGGTGGACAGCACGAACGCACCACCGTCCGACGCCGCGACGAGCGCCTCGATCTCGACGGCAGCAGCCTCGAGGAACGCGGGATCGTTGGGCGCTGGTAAGTGCTTCGGCGCGTAGAGCAACGAGTTGCGCTTGAAGTCGAAGGGGGACGGCACCACCAACTCCTCGACGACAGCGTCACACTGGTCGATGCCGAGACGGGCGCGGGTGAACGCAAATGGACTCGCCGTCGACTCTGAACCATGACTCGTCGTCAAGGTCGCACTCGTCAGCACTAGAGCTGGGACGGTATTGAACAGGCGTTCGCGCAACGTGTGCGACACGTCGACCGCGGCCGAGCTGAGTACGCCAGAGGCTTGCTCGCGTTCGAACCACGTGACCCGCCCCGTACCGCCTTCGACAATCGTCGTCAGCGAGTCGCGCTGCGCGCGCGTTCTGCGTGCCAGAGCTTCACGCACCGGCTCGAGCGCGAGATCGCGATCGGGTCGTTCGCTCTCTTCACTCAACCCGAGTGCCCCCTCGAGCGCCAACAGCGTATCGTCCAACGCCAAGTAGCGTTCGTGCAATTGTCCCGCAAAGGCCTCCGGCTCTAGCCGCACGCGCGGCTCTTGCGCGGTCGTCAACGCGGCAAGTGGCTCGAAGAAGCCCGTCATCGAATGCTCGACGGCGCCGAGCAGCCCGTGATCGAACGCGTACCCGAGCGCACCAAACCGCGCACACTCGTTGAGCAGCGACTTCAAGCCGCGCACCGACACGCGCAAGCCGAAGAACAAAGTAGCCACGTCCTCGAGTTGGTGGGCCTCGTCGAAAATCACCGCATCGTAATTCGGTAGGATGCGCCCAGGGTGCGGCCCCCTCAGAGCGAGGTCTGCGAAGAACAAGTGGTGATTGGTTATCACGAGCTCCGCGTTCTCGGCGCGTTGACGCACGCGTGTGACCAGACACTCGTCATAATGCGGACACTTGCCGCCCAGGCGCGTCTCGCTCGAGGAACGAATCGCGTCGAAGATCGGATCGCTTTCGGGAATGCCGATCAGTTCGGCAAAGTCACCCGTGTCGGTTTCCTGGCGCCAACTCTCGATCGCCCCGAGTTTCAACGCCACGTTGGGCCGCAGGCTCTCCTCACTGGCGCGAAACGCTGCGTAGCGTCTGAGGCAAAGCGTGTTGCCCAAGCCCTTGAGCACCACGCTGCGCACACTGCGGCCGAGCGCGCGCTCCAGCAACGGGACGTCCTTGGAGACGATTTGATCTTGCAAGGCGCGGGTCGCCGTCGAGACGACGACGCGTTTGCCGCTGAGCAAAGCCGGAACGAGGTACGCCAAGGTCTTGCCGGTGCCGGTACCGGCTTCACAGAGCAACGTCTGATCCTGTGCGAGTGCCCGCTCAACCGCGCTCGCCATGTCGAGCTGACCGGACCGAGGCTCGTAGTTCTGCAACGCCTTCGCCAGTGGGCCCTCTGGTCCAAGCAGGTCTGAAGCGCGTGACATCAGCCGGCGCAGCCTACTCGTTTCCGCGCCTCAGGCAGGTGCGCGCTGTACGGTGGGGAGCGCCGAAGGCTCAGATCGTTCCAACAATCGTCACATTCGGCCGTTCGGTTCGGAAATCTCTTCCGGGCAGCCTCCGTCTTAGCGGGTAGACTCTGCGCCGAGCCGAACGCTCGAATGAGGACACGGTTTGAACCCACGAGAATTAAAGCAAGTTCTGGTCTCAGAGGGGTTTCAGGTCTTCCGCGTGATGGGCTCTGAAGTGGTCTTGGCGGACCGCGTCAGAGACAACTTGATCATGGACAGCGGCGTGGCCGCCGTCTGCATGGACGCGTTCGGGGTGCGAATCGTGATGCGCGCGCAAGCCTCGGACCATCCGAGCTCCAGCGAGGCCGAGTTGTTCGATTTCGCCCGCGCTCTGGGCAAAGCGGCCTGCGAGGCGCGTTACGAAGAGACGCGCACGGCCGTGATCCCGGTGCCAGACCCGGCGGATGGCGAGCGCACCCTCGATACGTGGTACGAAGTCACCTACGAAAAGTCCGGGCTGGACTTGGCGAGACTCGTGCTCGAGCTACGTCAAGCTCTGCAATTTCGCAAGATTGCGTGAGCCCATCGCGGGCCGGTCGGGGCTTGGTAGTGCGTTTACCCCGCGTGGGGAGCGTGCTACACGCGCGCGACGCCAAAGGGCGTTTCGGAGACAAGAATGCTGAGAGCTTTGCGCCAGGGCGGCTTCATCAAAACCCTCATGGGCACCGTCGTCGTGCTCATCATCGTTGCGTTTGCGCTCGACTATCGAGGCAAAGGCGTGGCTGGGATGAAGGGCGGCGAGGATTGTGCGGTCGAAGTCGACGGCACGTGCGTGCCGATGAAGGACTACAACATGCTGTTGCGCTTGGTCGCACCGGCGGGCGCGTCCGACAAGGAGATCAAGAAGGCGGGGTTCAGCCAACGGGTGCTCGACGCTCTGGTCGAGCGTGAGCTGTTGTTGCGCGAGGGGCGGCGCTTGGGCGTTGCGGTCAGTGAGTCCGACATCGACAACGAATTGGCGATCGGCCGTGTTCACTACTCGTGGCCAGTCGCGGCACCGCTGCCAATGGCGCTCGCTCAGGGCTCCCCCTACCCGACCACGGGCGCGACCGAGATGACGACGTACATCCGAGTGCGCAACTCGAAGACCGACGAGTTCGACTACGAGATCTATCGCCGTCAATTGCAGAGCTTGTTGCGCATGAGCCCGCGCGAGTTCAAGGAAGCGCAAGCCGAGGAAGTGACTGCGGCACGCGTGCGCAAGGCCGTTACCGCCTCCGTGCGCGTCTCGGATGACGAAGCCTTCCTCGCTTACGAACACGACAAGAGCCAAGCGATCGTGCGCACCGTAAACGTGCCGCGCTCGTGGTTCGAGCGCTTCGTCGTCGAAATGAGCGACAAGGACGTTGCCGGGTTCGCGAAGGACAACGCGGCCGTCGTGGACAAGGCGTGGGAGTCTGCCAAAACTCATTGGACGGCAGATTGTCCGCTGATTAGCGACATCAACATCGGCTTCGACTCGCCCAACGCGGAAGCCGACCACAGCGTCGAGCGCGCTCAAGCCGACTTGGTGTTGAAGCTCGTCAAAGCCGGCTTGCCCTTCGAGCGCGCTGCGCGTGCGTTCGGCAAAGGCACGAGCGCGCGTTACGGCGGCGCCATCGGCTGCCTCGAAGCCGACAAACTGCCGGACGGCGCGGACATCGCCAAGGCGATCGAAAGCCTGAAAGCCGGAGAGCTGTCGGGCGTAATCGAGACGAGCAAGGGCTTTCACATCGTGAAGTTCCTGGGCAAGCAGAACGCCGCAGAAGCAGAACGTCTCGGTCGGCTCGAAGTGGCGCGCAAGGCGGCCATCGAAGATGCTGCCAAGAAGCGCGCAAGCGCAGTCGCTGCCGACTTTCTTGCGAAAGCCAAGTCCGGCTCGGACCTGGCGGCTGCAGTAGAGAACAGCATCGGAGATCTGATCGCCGTCGGTGGTCTAGAGGGTGACGCGGCCGAAGCGGTGAAGAAAGAGGCTTACGGTTCCTCGGAAAAGCCCGAGTTCGAAGTCAGCCGCTCCTTCAATCGTTCGGGCAGCCCCATGCCTGGCCTCAAGAAGCACGACCTCGCGGGCAGGGTCTTCGACTTGGCCAAGGCCGACGACGTGATCGACGAGGTACTGGAAACCTACGCCGGCTATGCGGTGATCCAGCTCAAGGAGAAAACCCTCGCTTCACGCGAGGAGTTCGCCAAGAACAAGGATCAATTGCTCGAGGTGCTGCAAGAGAAGAAGCGCGCCGAAGCGTTGAGCAACTACGTTGCCCGGCTGCGCGAGAAGACGAAGAAGATCGTGATCAATCCCGCGTTCGACGCCAAACCGGCGAGCTCTGAAGAGCCGGGCAAGGCCGGCTGAAGCCGTTGTTCGACCGTTTTCGCAAACCCGAGACGTCTGCTTGAAGCTTTCGGAACTCACCGGCATCGAGCAAACGCTATCCTCGGGTTTGAGGCTGCTCGCGCTGCCTCAGCCGGCGGTTCATCGCGCCGTGGTGCACGCGCAGATTCGCGTCGGTTCGCGTTTCGAGAGCCCCAGCGACAACGGTGTCAGCCACTTTCTCGAGCACGTGCTGTACCGCGGGACCAAGGAGTTCCCGTCGGCGCATGAACTTGCGCGCGAGATCGAGCGTTGGGGGGGTTCACTCGATGCGGCAACCGCTGCCGACGCAGGCACCCTTTCGCTGACCGCTCCCCCCGAGAACCTGGAACGACTGATCCCAATCTTTGCGGAGGTCTTCCAGCGGCCGATCTTGCAGGGGCTCGACATCGAGCGCGGAATCGTGCGCGAGGAGTTGCTCGAGGGTCTCGACGAAGCCGGCGCAAGCATCGATGCCGACGATCTGATTCGAGAGTGCTCGTTCGAAGGACACGGTCTCGGACAACCGATCGCAGGCACGCTGACGCAGCTCGAGACTTTCGATCGTCCAAAGCTGTTTACCCATCACGCCAGACACTACACGGCCGTGAACAGCGTGCTGGTGGCGAGCGGCAACCTCGACGCCGAACGCATCCTGGCAGCACTCAGCGCCAACTTCGACGGACTGCCGGAGGGTGCGCCCACCCTGGTGCAGGCCCCCGCTGCGCAGCAGCAAGCGCGTTTCTCGTTCGTGAGAAACAGTGGCAGTCAGACACAGCTGCGAATCGCGTTCAGAGCGCCCGGCTGGGATAGCGCCGATGAAGCGGCGATGGAGGTATTGGCGCGGCTGATGGATGACGGCATGTCCACGCGCTTGTATCGCCGGCTGTGTGACGAGTTGGGTCTGTGTTACGAAGTATCAGGCGGGTATGAGGTTTACACCGACGCAGGTCTCTTGGAGCTGCACGCAGAGACGTCGCACGAAAACGCGTTGCGCGTGCTGGGTGAGATCTTCAACTTGGTGAGAGATCTGAGAGATCGAGGCCCTGAAGCGAGCGAGCTCCAAGCCGTGCTGCAACGTTACCGCTGGCAGGCCGAGGGGATGTTGGACGATCCATACGTGATTGCGGATTTCGCAGCCGACGCATTGCAAGGTGAACGCCCCTGGTCGATCGCGCATCAAGTCGAGCGACTCGCTGGCGTAACCCAGGAACGCCTCAGGAACGTTGCCGAGCGCTGGTTAACGGCTGCAAATCTCAGCGTCGTTCTGGTCGGAGCACCGTCGCGCGCCGACGCTCGTGCGGCGGAACAGCTTCTGCAGCGTTTCGCGTAAGAGCAGAACCTCCCGCACAAACCCCCGCAATCAGCACCAAAGCCGAGCAGCCAGAGCGAGCGAGCTTGACCGGCTCTGGGCACGGAGTAGAAAGCGCGCGATGAGCTCAGCGGCCCCGTCCGTAGCGGATCCGTACAGGGCGCACAACGTAACCGTCGCTCCGCACGGCAGTTTGCGGACGCTGGCGCTCGGCGCGTTGGGCATCGTGTACGGCGACATTGGCACGAGCCCCTTGTACGCGTTGAAGGAATGCGTGCATGGGCCGCACGGTGTGGCACCTACGCCAGCGAACATCATGGCGCTGATGTCGCTGATGTTCTGGAGCGTCACGCTGGTGGTGGTCGGCAAGTATTTGACCTTCATCATGCGCGCCGACAATCACGGCGAAGGTGGCATCCTCGCGCTGTTGGCATTGCTGCCGGAAGGTAAACCCAAGAGCCCCGGCCGGATCGGGTTGTTCGCGGGTTGCATCTTGTTCGGTGCGGCGCTGTTGTATGGCGACGGCGTCATCACTCCCGCGATGAGCGTTCTATCCGCGGTCGAAGGACTCGAAGTTGCGACCAACGCGTTCGATCACGCGACCGTGCCGATCACCGTCGCGATTCTACTGGCGTTGTTCTGGGGCCAGAAAGGCGGAACCGATAGAATTGGCCGCGTCTTTGGACCAATCATGTTGGTTTGGTTCGGAACGTTGGCAGTCCTCGGCACGCTGGCGATCATGCGTTACCCCGAGGTGCTCGGGGCACTGAGTCCAAGTCACGCGCTGCGCTTCTTGTTCGCGGACCCGAAGCACGCCTTCGTGGTCCTGGGTTCGGTCGTGCTGTGCATCACCGGCGGCGAAGCCTTGTACGCGGACATGGGCCATTTCGGTCGCAAACCGATCCAACTGGCTTGGTACGTCGCGGTGTTTCCGGCGTTGGTTCTCAACTATTTGGGTCAAGGGGCGTTACTGCTCAGCGCACAGAGCGCCGACGCGCGCACCGCGATCGCCGAAAATCCGTTCTACTCGCTGGTGCCGAACGGACCGCTCATCTACCCGCTCGTGGTGTTGTCTACCGCAGCAACCGTGATCGCCTCTCAGGCCTTGATCTCGGGCGCCTACTCGCTGACACGTCAAGCCGTTCAGCTCGGCTTGTTGCCTCGCGTAACGGTCAAGCACACGTCGAGCGCAGCCGAAGGTCAGATCTACATCCCAGAAGTGAACTGGGCGCTGGCGGTCGGCTGCATCGCGCTGGTCTTGGCGTTCGGGGAGTCGAGTCGTCTGGCCGCCGCCTACGGCATCGCGGTCACTGGCACGATGGCGATCACATCGGTCGCTTTCTATCAGGTGGCGCGAGTGCGCTGGCACTGGCCTGTCTATTTGCTGGGTCCGCTCGTGCTGTCGTTCCTGTTGGTGGATCTCGCGTTCTTCGGCTCCAACGCGCTCAAGTTCTTCGATGGCGGCTTCGTACCCATCGTGATCGCCATCTTCCTGTTCATGGTGATGCGGATCTGGAAGCGCGGGCGCGCTTTGCTCGCGCTCCACTTCGCCAAAGCTGCGCGTCCCTTGGACGGCTTTCTCGAGGCGTTGCACTCGCAGTTTTACACC
This sequence comes from Polyangiaceae bacterium, assembly GCA_036263015.1. Lineage (GTDB taxonomy): Bacteria > Myxococcota_A > Polyangia > Polyangiales > Polyangiaceae > SZUA-265. Next base: position 26,986 of record DATAHU010000040.1, read on the forward strand.
GATGTGGACGGCTCGCAGTTCCAGATCCTGCGCGTGCCTGGTGTGGCCGTGTTCTTGACCGGCAACCGGGGTGGTACTCCGCCGCTACTATTGCACCATCTGCGACACGTAAAGGCGCTGCACCAGACGGTAGTCCTAGTCACGGTCGCGACTGAGCACGTGCCGAGGATTCAGGGGGAACGCATCGATTGCGAAGCGCTGAGTGATGGTTTCATGCGCCTGATCATCCGTGTTGGATTCATGGAGTCACCGGACGTCCCGCGTGCACTGACGGAAGCCATCGCGCGCTTCGACTTGCCGTTCACGATCGACGAAGTCACCTACTTCTTGGGGCGCGAAACGCTGCTCGCTACGAGCCAAGGCGAGATGGGCGAAACGGAAGAGACACTGTTTGCGTTTCTTACGCGCAACTCCCAAAATGCCACCCGCTACTTCGGCATCCCGCCAGAGCGCGTGGTCGAGATCGGGATGCAGGTCGATCTTTGAGCGCTCGCGGCTGCAGCGTGTCGCTATGCAGCAGACAAGCAAGGGACCTGTGAGTGTGAGGCAGTCTCGCACTGTCTCGCTGCTGCGCTTCGGTCCGGAACCGCTCACTCGATGCCGCGCTCGGTGAGTTCATCGACACCCATGCTCGCTGCAGGAGCGAGTCAATTTCGAGCAGTGAAACACGGGCGAACGAAGTTTTTTCTGGCGGGATCGGCTTTGGCCTGTGCTAGGCTCCTCGGAAGGTTGGAAGTCGTGCTTTTCATCGCCTCCCGTTGATTCGGGGTCCGCGCTGATAAATGCCTGGGCGTAACGGCCCGTTCCGACTTGACGTGCGGTGACCCGTGCACCCAGGAGGTGCAGCAGAAGGCCCAAGGCCTCCGGTTAGCCCACGGGGATGGCAAGCCAGCGCCCGAGTCGAAGAGAGGTATTGTTGGATGGACGGACAGCGCGACAAGCTCAACGGTAATCGCCGTCGGCGACGCCGCCAAAAGAGCGAACCCAAAGCCCAGAGTGCCCCGGTTCTGATCGCTGCGCGGCGTCCTGACTCACCTCGTTTGGGCAAGATCTCGAGGCGAAACATCGCAGCGTCCGCCCGACCGAAGCGCAGTCCAGTCCGCCCGGAGCTCTCGACCCCGGAGCGTGAGCTCGCGAGCGGGGTGAACGCTGCGATCCCTGCGGAGGCCGAAGTGGGTCTGGGCGAAGAGCGCGCAGCGCTGAGCGCAGATGGTAACACGCCGCGGCTAGTGGAAGAGAAGCCACGTCGGGTCGCGCGGATCGCCGCCGCTGCCCCTACGGGCCTGCTCGCAGACGAGCCGGAACAGAAGCGTGAGCGTTTGCTCGATCGATTGATCACCTGCGAAGGACGTGGCGCAATCTCGCGCGTTGCCAACGAACTGTTGGATCACGGGGGAGTCCCCGACGAGCAACGCTATCAGATCCAATTGCTCGAGCACGTGGATGAGCGACGCGCTGCCTCGGCGCTCGAATCGTTGAGTCGCCTGCTCGAAAAGCAAGCCCCGATCAAACGCCCGATTCTCGACCAACGTTTGCGGCGCCTCGAGGAAGAGGCGGAGGAAGCCTTGGTTCGTGAGAACGCCCGCGAACTGCGCCGCAAGCTGCGCGCTACGCCCTGAATCCGCTCCCCGATTCAGTCGCCCCGATTTGGTACAGGTCGAGCGTTGGAGATCTGGTGAACGCCGCAGAGTTCGAGGAGCGTTTTAGGCAGCTCTCTTCGTCGTTGTCGCACAAAGACAACCAGGGTTGCGTCGAGTGTGAGCGTTGCCTTGCGTGCACCAAGTGCACGTTCTGCCGTGACAGCGAGAACTTGCTTGGTTGCCACTACTGCACGCGTTGCAAGTCGTGCACCGAGTGTTCGCACTGTCAGAAGAGCACTCGCTTGATCGGCTGTCACCACTGCATCGATTCACAAGACTGCATGCACAGTCGCTATCTGGTGCGCTGCGTCGGTCTCTCCAATTGCAACTATTGTTTCGGGTGCGTTGGGCTACGGACCCGAGATTTTCACATTCTAAATGAGCCGTACTCGCGCTCTGATTACTTCGCGCTCACCACGGAGCTGATGCGCCAACTGCGCTTGGGATGAAATAGAGTCGGAGGCCTCAGAACTGAGCACCCGCCCAGCCCTGAGGGGTCAGTCGCGGGTCCAGCGGGGCCAAGCCGTCACAGACGCGCTCGAAACGTCCCCTGGGACGCGCATTCCGTCCCTACGCGCGGCCTATTTTCCGTGCACCGGCTGAACGCGAGGCTTGCTTTGACGAAGTGACTCTCCTAGTTGTCGTCCGTCGAAGCCACCCCCCGGGTCGACCTGGTGGGGAGAGCGGTTGGCACACACTTGGAATTGAGTAGGAGGCTATCGTGAACAGCCTGAAGTCTGGGATGATTCTGTTGTCATTGGTTGCGGCGAGCGCGTGCGGGGGTGAGCAACCACCGCCGGCCACTCCCGCGGAGCCGCCGCCCGCGGTTCAACCTCCACCCCCTAAGCCGGTGGAGCCCCTCAAAGCTGACGACGGGTCCAAGGCTCAGTTGAACATTGCGCCGGACATTCGTCGGCTCTGTGGCATCAGCGAGGCTGAAGCGCTCTTCGACTTCGACTCGTCGAAGGTTCGCCCCGGGGATCATCCGGTGCTCGACAAGCTCGTGACGTGCTTCACCACCGGCCCGCTCGCTGGCAAGACGATGCGCCTCGTTGGCCACGCCGATCCGCGCGGCGATGACGAGTACAATCTCGCGCTCGGCGGTCGCCGCTCTTCGAACGTGAAGAACTACCTGGTCAACCTCAAGCTTCCCGACGGACAGGCGGAGACCACCTCGCGCGGCGAGATGGATTCGTCCGGGACCGACGAAGGCGGCTGGGCGAAAGACCGCCGCGTCGATATCGTGCTCGCGAACTGATCCTCGCAGCCCAAAGCTGTCGACCCGGCAAGCGATTCGGCCGGGCGCGTTTGCGACGCGACCACTCGCAGCAAAGCGCCCGGTTTCCCCAACACAGTCGGCGGGGAAACCCAAACGGTTGAAAGAGAATGAAGGAACCCGAAAACGCTCAAGTGCTGTCACCATTGCAGCTGGTCATGAACTCCTCGGGAGTCGTGCTGGTAGTGCTGCTGGTGTTGATCGCCGCCTCGTTCGCGGTTTGGTTGATTTGGTTCCTGAAGGCGCTGCAACTGGGGCGTCTGCGCGAGTCACAGCGCGACTTCGAAGAAGCGGCGGTGCGCGCTCGCAACGCGACCGACCTCGAATCCATCGCCCGACAGTTTCCGTCGGCGCCCGGTTCCCGCGTGATTTACGAGTTGAGCCGACGCCGTGAGCAACCCAACCTGAGTGCGGAGCTGCTGATGAGCGTCGCCAAGCGCGCGATCGTTGCAGAGCAGCAGCGCGCCGGTAGCCTGATGCCGACCTTGTCGAGCATCGCGGCGTCCGCGCCGTTCGTGGGTTTGTTCGGCACGGTGTGGGGCATCATGGATGCCTTCTTGCAGATCGGCGTGCACAAGAGTGCGTCGCTGCCCGTCGTGGCGCCAGCCATCGGCGAGGCCCTGATCGCAACCGCGTTTGGCCTAGTGGCGGCAATTCCAGCCACCATCGGCTTCAACTTCGTCGACCAGAAGATTACCGATCTGATGGGTGAACTCGAAGCCTCGAGTGAAACCTGGGTCGAGACGTTGGCAGCCGATCCGCGCCTCGTTCATGCGCCGGGACATCCGGGCGTGCACCATCGCGGTCAGCGGGAAGGTTGAACCCGAGTGGGCGCGCAGATTGGGCGTGGCCGACGACGCGGTTTCCGCGACATCAACATCACGCCGCTCGTCGACGTCATGTTGGTGCTGCTGGTCGTCTTCATGGTGACGGCGCCGCTGTTAACCACTGGCCTCAAGATTGACTTGCCCGACGTGCAGGCGGCCAACACGCCGATCAAAGACGCGCGTCTGCTCGTCACGGTGACGAAGGACGAACGGGTGCTGTTCGGCGAGGAAGACGTCACGGGACGGATCTTCGAAGTGCTCGAGAGCAACGCCCGAGTGCAGAACGAGAAGGAACTGTACATCCGCGCCGACAAGGATGCCCGTTACGGCATCGTGGCAGAGGTGGTCGCAGCAGCCCGGGCCAGCGGCGTGGTCGCGCTGAACCTGCTGGTCGAACCGAAGACGGAGCCGGAAACGCCGGCACCCAACGGGCCGGACCCGGGCGGGTCAAAAGCTGGTAACACTCCCGGCAGCAACACTCCGGCAAAGGGGCCGCCTGGAGCAGGGGCTGTCCCAGTGAATCCCAAGACTCCCTGATTCGTCCAACTAGTGCGCGGACCCATGCCCGGTTCTTCAGACCAAAGCCGACCCTGTGCACGTCTTGCCTCGAGTGGCAGCGGTCGGCACGAGCCCCTCGAGCTGCGTCGAGGTGACGAATGAGCACGAGCGCGTTTCGCCCCGTCGAAGTGGGTACCGCGGTGGGACTTGCCGTCGCGATTGAGATCGGCATTGGAGTGCTGCTCGCGGTGGCGGGCTCTGGCTCTTCGCTGCAGGCCATCGACGACGTGCCGCCCCCGGTTGTGCCCATCGAGGTAACACCGGTGATCGAGGACGTGCCGCTGTTGAAGTACGGCAGCAAGCGCAACGAGAATCAGTTGCCGGACATGTGGCGCAAGCCAAAGCCGAAGCCGCGCTACGAAGACAAGAGCGCGCCAGCGGTCAACGCCGACAAGAATCCGACGACCTTGCCGACCAACGAGGTCGCCAAGTCGAACGAGAGACCCGCCCCGACGGATGCCGAGCTGGCCAAGAAGGTCGACGAGATTCAACCGGAAGAACCGCTCGAGAAGACGCCCGATCCCAACTTGCCCGAAGAAGGCGACACGGATGGCGTCGTGGGCGGTACCGAAAAGGATCCGCTCAAGGCGTTCATCATCGACCAATACAAAGCCAAGTTGATCGCTTGGTTCAAGCAGGGCTTCTCGCCACTCGAGGGCAGCGACTTCTGCGGTATCACCGTGCTGATCTCGGCGCACGCAGGCGCCGATCGCGTCGTGCAGAGCTTCTCCATCGCACAGTCGAGTGGCAATGCCGCGTTCGATGAACGCGTGCGCAAGCACCTGCAAAGCAAAGTGGGGCAACAACTGCCACCGCCACCGCCCAAATATCCCGAGCTCGCCGAGTCGACTATCAACCCGCGCTTCAGCGGCGAGAATGCTGCTTGCAAGGGCGGTTCGAAGAAGGCGCCTGCCAAAGACTCACCCGACGAGACTCCGAACGAACCGAGTCCCGATTCCCCGGCGCCGGAGCTCAGAGCACCGGAACCGAAGCCGGAGCCGGCGCCCGACTTGGCGCCAAAAGCCGAACCCTCACCGGACGAACCATGAACTCGAATCAGACAGCGACGAGTAAGACGGCACGAACGACGCTCCGCACGACGATTTCGCGGGCGAGCCGACGTTGGATGGCGCTCGCTGCGATCCTGTTCGCTGGCGGGTTTTGCGCCAAAGGCGCGCTGGCGGACGACAAGACGCCCGACGAGAGCTTGCTGGGCGAGTTCCTGATCGTCGGAGATGAACAGGACACGCGGCCCATGCTGGCGATCTTGCCGTCGCTGTCCTCTGATCTCGAAGACGTGATCGTGCGGGGTGTCGTGCGGCGCGACTTCGAGTTGTCCGGCTTGTTCCGCATGATCGCGGATCAAAAGGCACCCGCAGGTTCGTACGGGTTCGAAGATCCGGTCGATGTCGACGCTTGGCGCGCGGTCGGCGCGCAAGTCGTGGTCAAAGTCGCGGCGCGCAAGACCGAGGGCGGCAAGGTGCAAGTCTTCGGCCTCGCGTATCTACTGGCCACGGGTAAACAGCCGGTCTTCCGCGAGACGCTGACTGTTCAAAGTGAAGAGGTACGCGTGACAGCCCACCGTATCACCGACGCTTTACTCGAGGCGTTGACGGGACGGCGCGGCGGTTTCGCGAGTCACATGACGTTCTCGGGCAAGTGGTCCAAGAACCACACGGTGTTCACTTTGGACGCTGATGGCCACAACTTGACGCGCGTGACGGATCCGGAAGTGACGAGCGTCGCGCCATTCTGGGACAACAAAGGCTCGTTGCTCTTTTCGGAGAGCAAGAATTACTCACCCTTCAGACTGGCCGCATTGCCGCCTGCAGTCGTGCCCAAGTTGTCGTTTACCGGCTCCGTCTACTCCGCGACGTTCAGTCCCGACGGCAAGAGACTTGCCGTGGCGATCGACGAGAACAGCGGCAGCGCTATCTACGTGGGCAACGCCGACGGCACCGGCATGAAGAAGGTGTCGAACACGGTCGTCGCGGTACATCCAGTGTTCAGCCCCAGCGGCAAACTCGTGTGGATCGGTGGCGCTGCCGAGAATGGTAATCAGCGCGTTTACCTCGATGGCAAAGCGGTTTCGCCCTCGGGCTTGAGCGCCGCGTCGCCCGCGTTCTGTGACACGGAGGACGGCGTGCGTTTGGTGTTCTCGGTCTCGATTGGCGGCGGACGCAGCGATCTCGTGTGGACCTCCGAGAACGGCAAAGGCATCGCGCGCTTGACGCAAAACTCGGGTTCGAACACGTCGCCCGCTTGCAGCCCCGACGGGCGCTTGCTCGCTTATTTCTCAGAGCGCAAGCAGGAGTCCGGCTTGTACGTCAAATCGCTCAAGAGCTTCACCAGCCAGAAGATCTCGAGTCGTTTGGGGGATTCGCTACGCTGGGATCCATTGCCGCCCGTCGCAGAGCCCGCTGCTGGCGCCAAATGAGCGATTCGCTCAGGTCAGAAACACACCCCCGAGCGCCATCGCCACTTCGAGATCGCCTTCGAGCGCCAAGCGCCCGCTGAGGAACATATCCATCGGGTTCTGACGCTCGGCTTGGAGATCCTCGAAATCGCCAATCGAGCAAGTCACCGTGCAGCTCGGTCGCTCGAAATCGGCTTTACTGGGACCCACGATGATATCGAGCGGTCCGCTCGTATCCGTAACGCGAATGCGCAGTGCGCCGGGCACGGCCGCGATCAGACGCACGGTCTCGGCATCGAGACGCAGTGCGCGACTGAGCCGAGCTTCTGCATCACGAGTGCTGACCGAGCTCGCAATCAAACGATTGAACGCCTGCAACCCCGCACGCAGGCGGAAGGTGAACGGAAGCTTCGGCCCGTCGACGACCTGCAGCTGTCCACTCACGACGGATACTGTCCAACTGTTGCCCCCGACCTCGGCAAACAGCGCACAATCAGCGATCGCTCTGCCGGGATCGCTCTCGCGCATTCGCTCGAAAGCTCGAGGTAACCAGCCCCGGAAGAACTCGCTCGGAGCTGCGTCGCTCATCGGCACTCCGACGTCACTGGAGCAATTTTCATAACCTCGATCCACGGAAATACACCCGCCACCCGGCTTCGTGCGGGGCGTCCTTCCCCGAGCGCAGCGCGAGGTTCATTGATGCGTCGGGCTTTCGTATTGGCGCGTCCCATGGCTGTTCGATGCGCTCTAGCCCATTTCTCAAAGCTTGCGCGAGCAGTTTTGCCTCATTGAAGCAGCCACTGGTCAGCCGGAGACAGGCTGGACCTGAGTCCATCGACGAAGGCGCGCTCAGCCGAGCTTGGTGATGGCGTGAGTTTCGCGCGCGCCGAGCAAACCAAACTGCACCCCAAAGCCCTCTGGCAAATTCCAGCGCACGGTGCCTGGAAGATCGAAGGGCGCTTTGTGTCCCGGGAACGTCAGGCGCAGCGTGATCGCCGTGCCGAACGGGGGGCTCGAACCGGCGGACACGAACATGCCGCCCAAGCTGATGTCTTTCGACGTGGCCGTGAAGGGCTCGCCCCCTTGGGGGATACAAGTCACTTCGACTACGAGGGGGACTCTGCGGTGCTGTCGTTTATCGTCCACGGGATGCTTGCTCACCAACGCCGATCGAGATTGCATATTTACCTTGAGAGAGCGACTGGATGCTATCAAAACGGCTGACGCCGCATGTCTTTCCGATTTTGGCTCGAACGGCTACTTCAGAAGTGGCCCGAGCGCGCAGGAGGCAATCGACAGCGCTCCACCTTGGATAGCACACGGCTCGCGCTCGCGCTCGCGCTGGTGATCGTTCTGTCGGCACGATTGAGTTTGCCGCAAGCGATCGCACCGCACGAGATCCCTCTGCCCGTTCTCGATCGCCAAAAGCAGCAGGCCGAAGCGCAAGTCGAGGAGGCGCGCGCCTCGAGGGCCATGCGTGAACCGTTGTCACGAGATGTGCGCTCCGTAGGCGAACTGGTGCGACGCATCGGAGCCCTAGAGGCGCAGCAGCCTACCGACGGAGCGCCTCTAGAGGACCCCGAGCACTTACGAATCGAAGCCGCGCGCTTGGCGCGGTCGCTCGTCCAAGGCGGCGCGCAGGAGGCGCTGCTCGAACTCAGAGCGTTACAAACGAGGCTCTTTGTCGAAGCGGTATCGCGCCCTGAACGCGCGGACGAGTTGCGTGAGCTCGGAGGGAGCTTCGCCTCCCGTTTTGGCGCTTTGGGCGGCGCGCCGAAGGCAGAGCTTGCCGCAGCGTACCGGTCGCGCTGGACGGAGCTCGTGGGGCTCGCAGGGACCCTCGTGTTTGCACCGACGCTAAACGACGTCCGTCTCAGCGCCCGCCTGCGCCTGCGCGTCGCAGCGACACTGCCGGACGCGCGACACCTGACCAGCCGTACGCTCGACGAATTGGGGGCGGCGGACACCGAGTATCCGCTCGAGTATGCGCGAGGTGTTGCCGAATTCCGCGCTGGGGCTTACGCGGAGTCCTTCGCTCACTTTCAGCAATTCCTAAGTACGCAACCGGACGGACCGTGGCATTTGCGAGCGCAGAACCATGCGCAAGCGGCGGCTGCTTATCTCGTGGACGGTCCGTAAACTTCGGACCGCATCTAGCTGTCCGGCAGGCGCTCGATCCGCCGCCTCATCATGCTCGACATCGACACGCTAATCACCAAACTGCCCACGGGCCCGGGTGTCACTCTTTGTTCGGGGGTTCAAGGCTGCGGCGCAGCGCTGCTCGTCGCACGGCTGCTGGAGCTCGGTCGTGGACCGGTCTTCTACGTCTTGCCGGATGCCGACCTGGCCCAACGCGCCTTCGATGACTTGCAGAGCCTCGCGCCGACCGCGGTCGTGCACCTGTTGCACGCATCAGACACGAATCCTTTCGCCGCGACTCAACCCGATCGTCAAGTGACGTTACAGCGCCTAGCGGTGCTCGCCGATTTGAGTGATAGCGCAGCGCGCAGTCCGAGCGAGCCCAGCGGAGCTTGGGACGTCGTGGTGACCAACGCCGCCACGCTCGCGCGACGTTTGATCCCACGGGCAGAAATCGCGCGGTCCGTGATTCGCATGGCCGTCAACCAAACGCTCGATCCCAGCCAGAGCGCACGCCAACTAACCGATACAGGTTACCTGCGTGTGCCGGTGGTGGAGGATCCCGGCACGTTCAGCGTGCGTGGCAACCTGATCGACGTCTGGGGTCCAGGCATGAGTCAGCCCGTGCGCATCGAGCTACTCGAGGACTTGGTCGCTGCAATCAAGACCTTCGATCCTGACTCGCAGCGCACGCTCGAAGACTTGCCCTCCGTGCGATTTGCCCCCGTGCGTGAAGTCTTGGTCGACGACGAAACCCGGGCGCACGCAGCCTCCGCGCTTCGCGATCTGTGCGATCAGCACAACACACCGTCGATCAAAGCGCGCCAACTGATCGAAGATTTGCTGAGTTCCCGTCACGCGTTTGGTGTCGGAGGTTATCTCCCTGCTTTCTACGAGCTCGAATCGATTTGGGACTACTTGCCTGCGGGCATTCTGACGGTCGTCGAAGATCCGGCGCAGCTACGGATCGCGCTGGACGAAGAGTCGCAGCACACCGAAGAGCTGCTCGCCGCACCAAGTGAATGGCCACGCTACGCGCGAACGGCGTTGTTCCTCGATCGCGATGCGCTGGCAGTGCGCTTGCTCGAGAGCCGCATCGTAGCTTGTGCCGCGTCGTTCGTGCATGGCGAAGCGCACGAGCCCCTCGAGCAGATCGAGCTCACTCAAGACGAAGATCTACCGAGTTTGATGCAGCAGGACCACTCGGAGCTCAAACGCCAAGTGGCGCAAGCGCGCACGAGTCACGGCAAGCACGCAGTGCTCCAGCCGTTGTTGACCAGGCTCCAGCACTGGCACGCGGAAGGTTTACGCGTGATCGCCGTGGCGCGCACCGAGACGCAAGCTCAGCGCCTCACGTCGCTGCTAGCGCACCGCGGCGTGGTAGTTCATGGCCACGACGCGGAAGTGGATCCCACCCCAGAAGCCGGCACGATCGAGATCAAGGTAGGCAAGCTCGCGCGCGGGGTGGTGGCACCTGCCGAGCAGCGCGTCTACGTCACCGAAGAGGAGATCTTCGGACAACGCGCGCACACCGCACCCGCACGCAAGAAGCGCAGTGCAAGCGCGCTACTCGAAGATCTGCGTGCGCTCAAACCGGGCGATTGGGTCGTGCACGCCGAACACGGCGTGGGCCGTTACTTGGGTTTGGAGAACCGTACACTGCCCGGCACTGGCCAACTCGAGTTGATCGTCGTCGAGTACTCGGGCGGCAAGTTGTTCTTGCCCGTCTACCGCCTAAACCAGATTCAGAAGTATTCTGGTTCCGACTCGCCCAAGCTGGATCGCTTGGGCGGGCAGACGTTCGCCAAAACCAAAGCCCGAGCCAAACGTCGCGCGCAGGAAATGGCGGACGAACTGCTGCGGCTCTACGCAGAACGACGCAATCGTCAACGCACACCTTTGCCACCACCCGGCGATGACTACGCCGCGTTCGAAGCCGCTTTCCATTACGAAGAGACGTCCGATCAACTGGGTGCCATCAACGACGTGATGAGCGATCTCGAGCGTCCGCAGGTGATGGATCGCTTGGTCTGCGGTGACGTCGGTTTCGGCAAGACAGAGGTCGCGCTGCGGGCCGCTTTCCGCGTCGCCGCGTCGGGGCGCCAAGTAGCGGTGTTGTGTCCCACGACGGTGCTCGCTCAACAGCATTTCCTCACGTTCAGTCGACGCCTATCGGAGACGCCCTTCGAGGCCCGCGTCTTGAGTCGCTTCCAGTCGAAAAAGGAGAGTCAAGATACGCTCTCGCGCGTCGCGCTGGGCAGCGTCGACATCCTGGTTGGCACGCATCGACTGCTCTCGAAAGACGTACAGTTCAAGAACCTTGGGCTGATCGTGATCGACGAGGAGCAACGCTTCGGCGTGGCACACAAAGAGCGCTTGAAGCAGCTGCGCACCGAGGTCGACGTGCTCACCTTGACCGCGACCCCCATTCCGCGAACGCTGCAACTGGCGATCGGGGGGTTGCGCGAGATGTCGATCATCTCTACCCCACCGCTCAATCGGCGCTCGATTCGTACCTTGGTCGCGCGCAACGACGACGTGGTGCTGCGCGACGCCGTCGAGCGCGAGCTGCAGCGCGGCGGTCAGATCTTCTACGTCTACAACCGAATCGAAGGCTTGCATGAGCGCGCGCTGCGTCTGCAGACTTTGGTCCCGCGCGCACGAGTGCTGGTGGCGCACGGGCAAATGCGTGAAAACGTGCTCGAACAGACGATGTTCGACTTCGTCGAGGGGCGTTGTGACGTTCTGGTTACCACTGCCATCGTCGAAAGCGGTCTCGACATCCCGCGGGCCAACACCATGATCATCGACCGCGCCGATCTGTTCGGCTTGGCGCAACTCTACCAACTGCGAGGCCGCGTGGGACGTTCACAGGAGCGCGCCTACTGCTATCTCTTGGTGCCGCCCGCGGGTGAACTCAGTGCCGACGCGCAGACGCGGATCGAAGCACTAGAGCGCTATAGTGAACTCGGCTCCGGCTTCTCCGTGGCGACCCTCGACATGGAATTGCGCGGCACTGGCGATCTGCTCGGGGCCGATCAAAGTGGCAGCGTCGAGGGCGTCGGCATCGAACTATTTTGCCAAATGCTCGAAGAGGCGACCCGCGAGCTGCAAGGCGAAGAAGTCGTGCACGACGTCGACCCCGATCAGCACTTCGACGTGGACGCATTGATCCCGTCGAACTACGTCGAAGAGGTGGGCGTGCGCTTGTCGCTGTACAAACGCCTGGCGAGCGCGCTCGACGAGAACGAAGTCATGCAGCTTGCCGCCGAAATGGAGGATCGATTCGGCGCAGCGCCCGAGCCCGCGGTTCGGCTCGTCGAAGTCATGCGGCTCAAGGTCGAGCTGCGACGCCTCAAAGTCCTGGTTTGTGAAGCTACCAAGCATGCTGTTTCACTTCGCTTTCGCCAAGATACCCCGCTCGATGCCGCGCGCTTGGCGAACCTGGTTGCTACCCGAAAAGGTCAGTATCGATTGAACCCCGACGGTCGTCTGACGCGCAAACCCAACGACCGGGAGCACTTCAAAGACGGACTCCAACTCGCCGACAAGATGCTGGAGGAGCTGCAGGATCTGGTGAATCGCGCGTGAGCCGTTTCTCGTGTTGCGGCAGCGTCCGCGGCCCGCACGAAGTAAACGCGAATCTCTTAGCTTACGCCGCGCGTGATCGCTATTCTGCGCGCGTGATTGATCCAGCTGGCGTCAGCGTTCCGACCCACTCCGCGTACCGGGCACTGGCCGCGGGAGCGCTCTGGCTGCTGGTCGTCGGATGCAGCACGGCGGCGAGTCAAACACCGCTCGCCAACTCGGATCCGGTGGGTAGCGACATCTACTTCTACGGCCCGCACGGTCACGGCGGCAAAGCCAGCATCGCTCACGGCGACACCGTCGAAGTGCCCGTCGTAAATCTGACACACGTAGCGAGTGCGCCCACGCTGCGCGCGGCCCCGCCGCCCGTCGAGATCGTCGCAGCGACGTCCAGCTCCGCGCCCTCCGCCCAGTTGAACCCAGAGCGCTTGTCGTTCGCTGGGCGTTATTCTGGCACAGACACGGTTACCATCCTGTTCGCAGATTTTCCCGACGAACCCCAAGTCGACGAGAGCGCGAAGATCGACGTCAAGGACGTGACGGATCAGCGCATCAGCATCACGGTCGTCGACAGCAATCAGGGCACGCCCCTGTGCACGATCGAGGGCAAGAACGACGCGGGCAAAGTCAGTTTCGACCCGGGGCAACCCTGCTTCGAGGCAATTCTCGGCATCCCCGCCGAGAGCAGCATCGTAAACGGAACGGGTCTGTTCAGCGGGGAACAGCTCACGCTCGACTTTGAAGTCGCCTTAGAAGTCGACGTCGCGGGCAGCAGCCTCGAGGGCAGCATCGACTATCACTTTGACGGCAAAAAAAGCGCCGCGCCCTGAAAACTTGATGCTCCCCTTTCGAGTGGTATCTTGAATCGTCCACTCGGCTTCGGCTCGAGCCCTCAGCTCGAGTCATGAAGCTCGAGCCAGCGGGCGAGGCAAAGCCATGAATCGCGATCTGTTCTTTCAGGAGCTGTGGGACGACTTCATCAAGATCGCTCCGCAAGCTGCGGCCATCAAACAGCGCTTGGAGCAATTCGGCGAAACGGTCGTCAACGATCACGTCGCCTTCCGCACCTTCGATCGTGGCCCTTTGAGACTCGACGCGCTGGAACCGCTCCTGCTTGCCTTGGGTTATCAGGCATTCGACGACTACCGCTTCGAGGACAAGCACTTGCGAGCGCGCGCGTACCGCTGCGAAGGCGCGCCGCGTATCTTCCTGAGTGAGCTCTTGTTGGACGAGCTCTCAGCTCCCGCCCGTGCCGTGCTCGAGCGTTGCATCGGGCAGATTGACTCGAAAGCAGCAACCCAAGCATCCGTCTTTCGCGCGGGTCGGCTTTGGGCACCACTCGCGTTCGCCGAATATGAAGCGCTGGCCGACGAAAGTGAATACGCAGGTTGGCTGGCTGCGCTCGGAATGCACGCCAATCACTTCACGGTCAGCGTCAACGCGCTGAAGAAACTGACGACACTCCCCTCGCTCTTGGACTTCGTCGAGGGCGCGGGTTACAAACTCAACACGGCGGGTGGGCGTATCAAGGGAACGCCCGAGGTGTTGCTCGTACAAGGCTCGACGCTCGCAGACCGTGTGCAAGCACAGTTCGCGGACGGAAACCATGGCATTCCGAGTTGCTACTACGAGTTCGCGTTGCGCTACCCAGCCGCCGACGGTCGCCTTTACGACGGCTTCGTACCTGCCAGCGCCGATAAGATCTTCGAGAGCACGCACCGCTGACGCTCAGCGCGTAACGCCGCGACGGCTCCAGAGCGCATGAAATTGCAGGAGTGTTCCACGGCAGCGACAAACCTCCCACGAGTCGGGCGGCGTAGGCAATTTCGCAGCCCTCGAGACTGACTCCAAGCTCTCACGGAGTGCGAGCTCTTGTCCTATTGCGTGTAGCTTGATAACGGTGTCGAACGAGCAGAGGGCTCGGAGGACTTCGATGCCGCTATTACCCAATTCGAAGGGCGGTCTGGCGCTGGTCGCGCTAGCGCTGTGTTCGGGATGTTACCACTACCAAGTCAATGCCGTTCACCAGCCGACGGGCATCGAGGCAGACCGACGCGGAGAGAGCGCGGTATTGTGGTCCTGGTTTTGGGGCACGCTCCAAGAGAACTTCGATACGACCAAGTCGTGCCTCGGGTTACCGATGAAGTCGGTCACGACACACAGCAATCTCGGCTATTCGTTGATCACGGTGCTCAGCTTGGGCATCGCAGCACCGATCAAAGTCACATGGGTGTGCGCCAAAGAACCCGGCCCCGTCGTCGACGGTGACAATCCGAACGATCCGATCTGAGACGCGCCATGGCCAAGAAGCCGCTGATGACTTTTCAACGCCACGTCACGTGGACGAACGTGCATGGCAACATCAAGATCACGTGTGAGCGGTTGTACGACGTGCTCAATCGCTGGGACGACGGCACGACCCCCCCCGACGCGTCGCGCTTCAAGGCCGGGCTCGCGGGCCTCGCTCAGATCGTTCGGGACGCGGAGGCGACGGGCAAACGCGTGCGCGCACAGGGCGGGGGTTGGTCTCTTTCCCAGATCGCGACCAGCGAAGATTTCTTGGTCAACACCAAGCTGCTCAACGCCATCAACATCGGTTTCAAGGCAGCCAACGTGGCGCCCGAGTTCACCGGTGATCGGCAACGCGTCGTGTTCGCACAGTGCGGCACGAGCGTGATGGAACTCAACCACGCGCTCGAATCACGTGGCTTGGCGCTCCCCACTTCCGGCGCGAGCAACGGTCAAACGATCTGCGGCGCAATCGCCACGGGCACTCACGGCTCGAACCGCAGGCTGGGTGCGATGCACGACACGATCTTGGGGCTGCACCTGATCGCGGCCGGCGGCAATGGTTACTGGCTCGAGTCGCCCACGCGACCGTTGGCCAGCGAAGCGTTCGCTGCAGTGCTCGGGGCCAAGCTCCTGCGCGATGAACAGTTGTTTCGAGCAGCGGTCGTAGGCCTGGGCAGCTTCGGTCTGATTCACGCCGTTGCCTTCGAAGCCGTGCCGCTCTACACACTAGAGGCGCGCGGTAAACGCTACGATCACGCCGACGCCCTGCCCGTTCTATCGACCCTCCAAGTTGCGCCATTGAAGCTCGCGCGTGGTGAACAAGTGCCAGACCACTTCGAAGTGGTCTTCGACCCGTATGCCGACGGCAAAGGCGCCAAGGGCGCTTATGTTCGCTACATGTATCAACTAAACAACGCTCCCGCGTTGAACCAACCTGGCGGCGGCACGTTCACCTCACCCGGCCAAGACGTACTCGGCCTGCTGGGCGCGATCACGAGCGCCGCACCCGCGCTGATCAAGCCAATTGCCGCCGAGAGCTTTGGCCGTTTGAAGGAAGGGGGTCCGACGCTGAAATCGCTGGGCGACACCTTCGGACCGACTGGCATCATCGGCTATGTGATGAGCTCTGAGATTGGGGTCGCGCTGGCCGATGCCCAACGCGCGGTCGAAGCGATCTTGCGCGTCTCGCGCAATTTCCCGTGGGCGGGCTTGGTCGCGGTCCGATACGTGCGCGCTTCACAGGCGTTGATGGCGTTCACCCACTTCGCACCCATCACGGCAACCATCGAACTTCCCGCGGCGGGCTCCGAACGCACCGCAGAGGCATACGAACGCATCTGGGACGAACTCGAACGCTTGCAGATCCCATTCACGCTGCATTGGGGCCAAATGCTCCGTTACGACCCTGCGCGCGTGCGGAAGGCTTTCGGCGAACGCGCGACGCAATGGGTTGTAGCGCGGCAGCGCTTCCTCGATGTCCAAGCGCGGCACACGTTCTCGAATACGCTGATCCAAGGCGCCGGACTCGCGATCTAAGACTCGTGCTCCCGGTTGCGCTGGCGAACACCCGTGGCCAGTTGGGGTTGGGCCGGGCCTGCTTTCCAAGGCGAAACGAGCACTTCGGGGCGCGTTGCGCTCAGGAAACCTAGGCCGTGTTTCGCTACGACCCCCATGCACCAGAGCGCGCATCACGAGACTCGAACCAACGGCTCGGCCAAGACGCTGGACGCGACCGCGAAGCCGCACGTGATCGCGTTCGACTTCGGAGCAAAAGCAGAGCGCCAACTGACGTTGGATGAGGCCAACGTCGCGATGCAGGGTGGCGCGTTCTTGTGGATCGATCTGGATGCGAACGATGCGGAGTTGGTGCGCTCGACGTTGAGCGGTCTCGGCGTCGAGGAACCGTCGATTGACGACGCCTTGACTCACGAACCCACGACCAGCGTCTCGCGCTACGATCACTACATTCACTTCGTCCTCTCGGGGTGTCGCCAGCGCGGAACCCATTTCGATCTAGAGCGCGTAGACAGCTTCGTGCTCGCGCGTTGCCTGGTGACTTTGCACACCGGTCCCGTCGCGTTCCTGAGCGCGATGCGCAGGGACTATCACTCGGACTTCTTGCGCTTCGCCGAGACGCCCAGTTTCTTGATCTACGAGATCTGGGATCACCTGGTCGAAGACTACTTGGCCGTGCAAAAGAAGATGGAGGAGCGCGTCGAGGAACTGCAGAGCGAGCTACGCACCGACGCGGTTGCCGACGCAGTCTTCGCGCGCATCTCGGACTTGGGAGCAGATCTGTTGCATTTCCGCAAAGTCGTGCTCCCCGCGCGCGCAGTGCTCACCGATCTATCGACTCGGCGTAGTATCTTCATCAGCGAAGTAACTCAGCCATTCCTCGCAAACATGGTCGGCAAGCTCGAACACGTACTGCAAGACGTGCTCGTCGATCGCGACATTCTCTCCGAGTCTCTAAACCTCTACATGTCGATTGTCTCGCACCGCACCAACGAGACGATGAAGCGCCTGACCTCGGTGAGCATCGTGTTCCTGCCCCTGACGTTCATTTGCGGCATCTACGGCATGAACTTCGAAGAGCTGCCGGAGCTGCATTGGCGGAACGGCTACGTGTTCTTCTGGGCGCTGATCTGTGTCACGGTCTTCTCGCTCTTGTTGATGTTGCGCAAAGCCAAGCTCCTGTGATCGTTTCAACGCTTGGGGTGCTTCGCATCCAAATAGCGCCCCAGAGCGTCGAGGTGGCGCTCGAAGTGCGCCGCAAACTCCTCGACCCAACGTTCGACTTCGCGCAACGGATCGGCGTCCAGGCGGTACATCCTGAAGCGACCGTCACGCCGCACGGCCACCAACCCCGCGTCTTCGAGCACGCGTAGATGCTGTGAGATCGCTGCGAACGACATCCCAAAAGGTTCTGCCAGATCACCTGCGGCGCGTTCGCCTTGCTTGAGCGCGATCAACATCGCCCGGCGTGCCGGATGCGCGATGGCATGAAAGACATCAGTGTCTTGGACCGGTCGCATTTCCGCTCCACTGAGGATATTCGGTGATCAACGAGGCGAAGCGCTCTTGCCAGTCGGGCAAGGGTCGTGCATCGAGTTGCGCTTCCAGGCGATCCAGGAAAGCATGCAAGCCCGGCAAGAAGCCGCGCGCAGTCTGCTGCGTGATGCGACGGTAAGTGACGATCAGCTCGGTTTCGTTTCCTCGCTCCGTCAACTCGTAGCGAAAGATCGCCTGTTCCCCCTCCGGCATTTCAAGGACGGGGCCGACGTTCCACTCGTATTCGAGCACCCGTGGCGGCTGCCAGCTCAGGATCTTGCCAGTCGAGTGATAGCCGGCCGGGCCCGACAACATGTCGAAGTCACCGCCGACCCGTCCGTCGATCTTGGCGAAGCTACAGACGAGCCAGCCGCGCAGTCCTTCGGGCGTCGCAATCGCATCCCACACGTGTTCGATGCGGTGCGGGTAGCGTCGGCAAAAGGTCAAAGTCGCGTGCTTGCCATCGGGCGTGAGTGTTCCCCTGGGGCGATCCGCGACCTTTGGCGGCGTGCTACGCGGCATAGGTTACCACCACGCGTCCGGATTTGAATGCGCGCTGTTCGATTAGCTTCAGCTTGCAGCCTTTGGTAAACAAACTGCGGCCAGCACCGAGCGCGACCGGAATGATCACGAACTGATATTCGTCGACCAGGCCAGCTTCACCCAATTGTGCAACCAAGCTGCCGCTGCCCAGCACGACGAGCGGCGAACCCGAGCTCGCTTTCAGCTCGCGGACGGCACTCAGCAGATCCCCATTCAGGAGCTTGGAGCCCGTCCAACTCGGAGTCAGGCTGCGCGAGGCGACGTACTTCGTCGCAGCGTTCATGCCTTTTGCCACCTCGGGCATCTGACGAGCCGCAATCTCGCTGGTCCAAAAGCCAGCCATCATCTCGTACGTCTTGCGACCAAAAAGCAGATCCCCACCCGAGTTGGCGTTACCACCAACCCAGCGAGCAAACTCTTCGTCAGCCTCTGCGGCGTGCGCGAAGCTCATGTCGCCCTGCGCGTCCGTGAAATAGCCGTCGACGCTGATGGACTCGAAAACGCGTAACTTTCTCATTGGGCACCTCGGGGTTGTCGTGTGCTCTGCCATTACTTAAGATTAAACTTAAATGTCAATCCCAAGCCCCACAGAGCCCTGACAAAGCTCGGAGCTCGCGCGTCAAGCGCCCGAGATTTCGAGGCTTTTCGAAGGAAAGAAAAAAGCCTCAAAGGCTGTCGATCCAAAGACCGTTCGTTCGTCGCTAGGGTATCGGAAGCTCACGCGGAAAAAACCAACATGAACCAAGTCACCTCCAAGGACGGCACTTCCATCGCGTTCGAAACCCACGGTCAGGGTCCCGCCCTGATCCTCGTGGATGGCGCCCTCTGCAGCCGCCGCTTTGGTCCAATGCCGAAGCTAGCAGAGCTCTTCGCGGCTCACTTCAAGGTGTTCATGTACGACCGTCGGGGACGCGGCGACAGCGGTAACGTGAAGCCCTACGCCCCCGAGCGGGAAGTGGAAGACATCGCCGCGTTGATTCAGGCCGCTGGCGGCTCTGCTGCAGCGCTTGGACTGTCCTCGGGTGGAGCGTTGGCGCTGAGCGCGGCTGCAGCGGGCTTGCCGCTCACGCGCGTCGTGGCGTACGAGCCGCCCTTCGTCGAAGCTGATTCGTCCACGCGTGGTCAGCAGCATCAAGCAAACCTCGAGGCGCTCGTTGCCAAAGATGATCGCGGAGGAGCCGTGCGTTACTTCATGGGGCCGATGGTCGGCGTGCCCGCTGCCGTCGTCTTCATGATGCAATTGATGCCGTGGGTTTGGCCGAAGTTGAAGGCGGTTGCCCACACGTTGCCGCACGACGCTGCAATCTTGGGTGACTTTCGCGTGCCCAAAGCGCGCTTGTCCCAGATCAAGATACCCACGCTGATCATGCACGGCGGCAAGACCGACGAACGGCTGAAGCAAGCCGCGATCAGCGCGGCGGCAGTCAGCGGCGCACGCCACGAGGTCCTGCCTGGACAGACCCACAACGTCGCCGGAGCAGCGCTGTTGCCGGCAGTCCGCGAGTTCCTACTTCAAGGAGCCTAACTCCTCTGCAGCCCAAAACCCGTGGCGGTTGGGTGCTCGAAGGAGCGTGCTACTCGCCGCAGATCAAGTGCGGCTTTTGCCTTTGAGAGCCTTCTTCACGGGCCGTGAACCCGCGGCAGTGTCGAACGGACGCTTCTTGCGCGGGCCCGAGCTGCCTGCATCGGCGCTCGCGAAATCGCGATCGCCCCTGCCCGCTCCTTGGACGCGTCGGCCTGCACTCGCACCGCGGGCATCGCCGTCGTTCGCCGAGCGCCGTGGCAAGACGACGTTGGGCTTGCCGGGACGCGCCGGGGGCTTGGCGCCCCTGGGCGCACGCGCTGCAAAATCGGAGCGTTCGTCGGAATAGTCAGGGCGCGACGGTGGTCCTGAACGCGGACCGTCGTAACGCCGCGGGCCGCCCCGACCCGGAGGCGGTTGCCGCCCGACGTCGTTGCTGGGGCGCACCGCGAGTTCCTCGACGGGCAGCGGCTCGCGCGGGAGCTTGGTCGCACTCATGCGTAACAGAACCGAGATCACCGCCTCCGGTCCATACTTCGAGAGCAAGCCCTGTGCGTACTCGACTTCGCTCGGGTCAGGCGTAAACCCTTCGAGTGCAGCGTGCACCTGGCGACGCGATTGCTTCTGCAGCGCGGTCTGGATGCGCTTGATGCTCGGGACGGGCTCCCACTCGACCTTGACCTTGGCGCGCTGCAAGAGTCGCTCCGTGCGCACACGATCACCCGGAGTCACGATCAACACGCTGCGGCCCTGCTGTCCTGCTCGGCCGGTGCGTCCACTGCGGTGGGTGTACACGTCGGGCTCTTTGGGTGGATCGGCGTGGATCACCAGCGCGATGTCGTCGACGTGGATACCACGCGCTGCGACGTCGGTTGCGATCAGAGCATCGATCAAGCCGTTCTTGAAGCTCGCCAAGGTGCGGTTGCGTTGGGCTTGCGGCAGATCGCCGCTCAGCGGCGCTGCCGCAAAGCCGTCCGTGACGAGCATTTCCGCGAGCTCTGCCGCGTCCACGCGGCGTTGAACGAAGACCAAACAACGCTTCTTGTGATTGGCGAGCAGGACGTTCACTACAGCCGCGTAGCGCTCGTTACCGCGGACCAAGTGAGCCACGTGCTCGATGTCGGCATTGGCGGTACCGAGCGCCGTACCTTGCAAGTGCAACGCGTCCGACTGGAAGCGCGCGGCCAGTTCCTGCACGCCCCGCGGAAAAGTCGCGGACACCAAGTGACTGCGCCGCTCGCTCGGCAAGTGCCCAACCAATTCGTCGAGCTCGTCCTTGAAGCCCATGTCGAGCATTTGATCGGCTTCGTCGAGCACGACTTCAGCCACCGCGCTCAAGTCGAGGGCGCCGCTGCGCACGTGATCGAGCAGGCGCCCCGGAGTTCCGACCAACACGCGAGGCTTCTTACGCAAGCGCACTTGCTCAGCGCGGACGTCGGTTCCACCCGTCACGACCTCGACGCGCGCGCGGCTCACGTTTTCGTAGAGCCAGTCGAGCTCACTCTGCAGCTGTTGTGCGAGCTCACGCGTGGGCACGATCAACAACACCCGCGGCGTCGCCGCGCGCCCAGGACTGGGTGCACCTTCTTCGGCAAGCAGCGACGGATAAACAGCTAACCCAATGGCGATGGTCTTGCCGGAGCCAGTTTGAGAAGTCAGACGCAGATTGCGCGTCTCGGTTGCGCCTTCGACGACAGCGCTTTGAATCGCGGTGAGTTTCGTGAAGCCACGCTTGATGAGGCTGTTGCGCAGTGGCTCGGCTACGCCCGCAAAAACGTCGGGCGCGATGGAATCGGTCATGAGGGTACTCTTGTGGCGCGCAGCGTGCGGCCAGCGGGTTTCGGTAGTTTGAAGTTGGTTCGGCGAACTCGTCTACGTGCATCGCTCGGTGACGGGGGCCGGCCAGGGGCGGCGAGGGATAGCTAGAGAACGCCGACCGGGCAAGCGGTTAGGCGCTTCTCGTACCGCGACGGAGCTCGATCAGGCCCAATTGTCCCGTTTCCGCGCTCCGACCGAGCGATCTGCCGTGAGTGGATATCCCGTGCTTGAACAGAATCGCAGTGCGCCTTGGCGCGGACAAGCGCGTCACCGGGGATCCGAGTTCGAGGGCCGAAGAGAGACGTCGCGGCGGGTCTCGAAGCCGTGCGTGATAGTTTTGCCGGATGCTGGGTTCGTCGAGGACGCGTTACGCGTGCAGTGCGGTGTTGAGTTTGGGTTCGCTGATGCTGCCGCTGGCAGCGTGTTCGTCGAGTTCGAAGGGCGACGCCGACGACACGACTCCGAGTGACGTGACGAGTGATAACCCACCAACGACACCCGAGGCAGCCACTCCCAATACGCCAACGGCGCACCCCGTACCGAACACGACGCCGACCGGACCAAAACCCACCGGTACCCCGACGCTCACTCCCAGCAAGCCGAACCCGGATCCCGACCCAACCGTTATCTCCCAACCAACAGTGGACCCGGGCCCCCTGACCACCGACACGAACGGGGGTGCCCCTGGAACCCCAGAGCCCAGTGCGGGCGGGAGCGGCGGCGCGGGACCCTCTGGCGGAACCGGCAATGACGAAATGGGCGGTGCGGCGAGCGACGCCGGAATGCCTGCTCCGATCGAGCCCATGCTCGGTCAGCCCATCGTCTACGTCGGCGGCTATGGTGGCGACTACCCGCTGACGATCTACGACTTGGACAAGGCCAGCGGCGCGCTGAGCGTGCGCGGCACCAGCACCGAAGCCGGCAGCAGCCCGAGCTACTTGGCACTGCATCCCAACCACAAGGTCTTGTACGCGGCGAACGAGGTCGACGATGCCTCGGGCGGCTTGACCGCGATGACGATCGCCGCGGACGGTTCGCTGACTCAGTTGAACCACGTCACGGGCACCGACGGTGGCTTCACCTACGTCGGGATCGATCCGACGGGTCAGTTTGCGATTGGCGCGAGCTACAACGGCGGCAGTGTTTCCGTGTTTCCGATCAAAGAGGATGGCTCGCTGGGCGAACAAGCCGACAACAAGGACTTCGGGGCGAACGCCAACTCACATTGCGTCGCGTTCGATTCGACGGGCCACTTTGCCTTCGTCCCGAACAAGGGCAACAACGAGGTTGCACAACTCTTACTCGGCAGCGACGGCAAACTGACCCCGAATACGCCAGCGCAAGTCAGCTCTGAATCGGGAGCTGGACCACGCCACATCGCGATGCGCAAAGACGACGCCATGGCGTACGTGATCAACGAACTGGGAAGCAGCATCACCCAATACACCGTGGACAATGGCCTGCTCACGCGCGGGCAAACGATCTCGACTCTGCCGGCGGACTTCAACGGTCAAAGCACGGGCGGTCACATCGAATTGTCCCCCGACGGCACGCTCGTTTATGGCTCGAACCGAGGCCACGATAGCATCGTCGCGTTCAAAGCCGACGCGAGCGGCGCGCTCACGCTCGTCGGTCATACGCCGAGCGGGGGCAAGACGCCGCGCGACTTCGACGTCGACGTCACCGGCGAGATTCTGATCGCCGCCAATCAAGACGACTCTTCTTTGGCGGTGTTTGCGCTCGGCACCGACGGCAGTGTTACCCCACTGGGAGACGCGATTGCCGGACCGGCGCAGAACTCTGCCGTTCAAATTCTGTACTTGGATCCGTGAGCCTCGGTGTACGAGGCTGATTGATGAGAGCGGCAATCCGAGAACGCCGAGCAGGGCTCTTGACCTATGGCATCACGCCGCCGAAGGCGTCCTTCGACGAGAGCCGGCGACGCGCCGTCGCAGCGCGACAAGCAGAACGAATCGCTACGTTGCCGGTGGACGGCTTGGTCGTCTACGACCTGCAAGACGAATCCCCGCGCACCGAAGTCGCTCGCCCATTTCCGTTCCTAGAGACCGTGGACTCGGTGAGCTACGCGTTCGACTATCTCGCGACGCTAAAGCTGCCGAAGATCGTCTATCGCTGCGTGGCTCCGCGCTCGCTCGAACACTTGAACGAGCGAATCCGGCGCATCGACGAGCAGGCGGGGCTCACGGTTCTGGTCGGCGCAGCAGCGCGGGCGCAATCGACCCTGACGCGCTTGCCCGAGGCGTACGCTCTGTGTCGCGAACGATTTCCGGCGTTGCCCGTCGGCGGCGTAACGATCGCCGAACGTCACGCCGCCAAGGGTGGTGAGGACGTCCGCTTGATCCACAAGCTGGACGAAGGCTGCAGCTTCTTCGTAACCCAAGCCGTCTATTCCGTCGCCGCCAGCAAGGATCTGTTGAGTGACGTGTACTACCGTTGCGCGGACGCCGATCGCGCAGTCCCGCCGATCTTGGTCACACTCTCGCCTTGTGGTTCGCAAAAGACGTTGGAGTTCATGCGTTGGCTCGGCATCGCGGTTCCACGTTGGTTGGAGAACGAGTTGCTGCACGCCAAAGACACGCTGAAGACGTCGGTCGATCTGTGCGTCGACGTGTTCGGCGACCTGCTCGAGTTTGCACGAACCAAGCAGATCCCCCTCGGCTGCAACGTGGAGAGCGTGTCCTTGAAGAGCGAAGAAATCGCCGCATCGGTCGAGCTTTTGGGCAAAGTCTCGCAGTTGCTCGGGCGCTCGAGCTGAGGCTGAAAGGCGCGTTCACCCGCCGATGTAAGACATCTCGATTTTCGGGCGCGACGTCGCCCCTTCCTGACGCAGCTCGGAGTAGCGATCGGCGCGGCCACTCCACAGCGCGCGCACGGCGGCAGCAAGCTGCTCGTCGCTGGTTCCTCCGCGCAGAGCCTGGCGAAAATCGAAACGCGCGTCCGTCGCGAAAAGACACGTGTACAGTTTACCTTCTGCGCTGAGCCTGGCTCGGCTGCAATCACCGCAGAACGGTTGGGTCACGCTGCTGATGACGCCGATCTCTCCGCTGCCGTCCGCGTACTGCCAGCGCTTCGCCACGCCGGCAAACGCTTCCTCCGTCACCCGTTCCAGCGCGGACTCACGCGCGATTCTTTGTACGATCTGATCCGCTGGCACGACGCGTTCGCGATTCCACGCGTTGTGGTTACCGACGTCCATGAACTCGATGAAGCGCACCGCTACCGGGCTGCCCTTGAAGTAGCGCGCCAACGGAGCGATCTGGTCCTCATTCACTCCACGCTGGACCACGCAGTTGACCTTCACGCCAAACCCATGGGCGAGCGCCGCGCTGATGCCGTCGAGTACGCGCGCGACTGGAAACTCCGCATCGCTCATGCGTCTGAAGACGGCGTCCTCGAGCGCGTCGAGACTGACGGTGATCCGACCGAGACCTGCAGCGCGCAAACGGGCTGCTTGCTCGACGAGCAATGATCCGTTGGTCGTCAGTGCGAGATCGACGCCAAGCGGCGCCAGCATCTCGATCAACGAGGGCAAATCTCGACGCAAGAGCGGTTCACCGCCCGTCAAGCGCAGCTTGCGCACGCCCTGCCCAACGAACACTTTGGCGACGCGGGCGATCTCCTCGAAGCTCAGAATCGAGGCTCTGGGCAAGAACTCGAAGCCCGGACCGAAGACGCTCTTCGGCATGCAATAGCCACAGCGGAAGTTGCAGCGGTCGGTTACCGAGATGCGCAAATCGAGCAGCGGCCGAGCGTAAGCGTCGAGGACTGACGCCCCGCCGTCGAATTGAAGCGTCCCGCGGGAACGCAAATCGGCCGGCGAATCGCTACTGTCGCGCCCCCACTCGGGGCCGACGATCGGCAATCGAACGTGCGCCACGCGGAGATTGTGGTGGGGTGGCGGAACGCGCGCAAGACCGACCGCAGCGATGCCTCGAGCTGCGAGCGCAGCAAGAGCATGCCGGCCCACCTCCCGCAGCCCAAATCCCCAATGAAAGAAGCCGCAGTTCGCGAACGAAACGTCGCAAACTGCGGCCTTTGTTTTGGAAGTGCCGTGCCGAGTCGAGGCGAATACCCCGAGCGCGACTCAGCAATTCAGCAGCGGCTCAGAAGCTGAGCTGAGCAGCGCCCACGGCGCCGAGGATCGGCTTGATGTCCGAGTTCTCGAATTGCGTCATCTGGCCAACCACCGAGAAGCGAACCTCTTGCGCCTGAACGTAGTAGTTCACGCCCGCTTCGTACTTCATCCACGAGTCCTTCTTGACGGCGGAATCCGTGTTTGGGTCGACCTGACCGACGCGCACGATCGGTTGCAGGTTACCGATCTGGTAGCCACCCATGACGTACCAGCCTGCACCGTTGAGGCCCTTACCGCCGGCTGCGCCCGTGTCCCAACCCGTGATGTACTCACCGGTCGCGCTCAAACCATTGCCCTCGTAACGGACGGCGGCGGAAATGCGATCGCGCGCCTGGTGATTGCGCTTGCCGAGCGTGGTCAAGCCAGCGCCCGCGATGGTGAGCCCGCTGATGGGGTAAACCTCGAGCCGCAACGCGCCGTCTTTCTCCGTGTCGAATGGAAGCTCGGCAGCGTTTTGGCCAGTGCCATTGAAGAGGCTGACGTTGTAGTAGAAGTAGTCACCGAGCTTTTTGTCGAACTTCACGCCGAGGTCGCGGCGCTCGCCGTAGGCGCCAGTCGGAAACGCCGACGGTGCGCGGAAGCTGGTGCTTCCGGTCACGATGTCAGCGCGATCGTGGAACAACAACTTGTTCGACGGGGTGAGGCTGTCGATGCTTACCGGGACCTTGAATTGACCAAGGGTGGTGTCGACGTAATCCGAGGAGTACGTCAGGTTAACGTCCTGCAGCATTGCGGACGCTCCGTTTTGCGTAACCGTCGGCGCGGTTACAGCACCGGTCGTTGCATCCGTGCCCGGCGGGGTCGCGCTCAACGTGAGCAGCTTGCTCGGATCGAACATGATCTTGTAGCTGACTTTGCTCGGGATGATGTCGCCCTTGAAAGTCACCTCAGCGCGCTTGATGCGGAACGCGAGCTGATCCTTGATCAGATCTTGATGCTCGTACGTCGTCCAGAACTGCACGACGAAGCCGGGCTGGAAGAACCCAGTGGCGTCCTTGCCAACCGAGAGCTTCGCGGGGGGCGGCGGCGGAGCTGCCTCGGCAGCCGGCTCCACGACGGCGGGTGCTGCTTCGACGGGCGCGGGTGTCGGAGTGGCCTCGACCGCAGGCGCGGCGTCGACGGGTGGAGGCGCTGCGGGCGCTTCAACCGTAGCGGCAGCCGTTGCCGGCGGGGTTGCCTCTGCTGCAGGTGCAGCAGGTGCAACCGGCGCGGCCGGTGCGGGCGTGGTTTGAGCAAACGCGTGGCCGGAGAAGGCCGTTGCAACAATAAGAGCAAGCGA
Source organism: Polyangiaceae bacterium (assembly GCA_036263015.1). Taxonomy (GTDB): domain Bacteria; phylum Myxococcota_A; class Polyangia; order Polyangiales; family Polyangiaceae; genus SZUA-265. The sequence continues at coordinate 54,091 of DATAHU010000040.1, forward strand.
ACCGTGTAACTTCTTCATAACGACTTGGCTTCCTTTTGCGCACGAACAGACTAGGTCCGTGTGACATGTGTGAGGCACGTGTGTGACTTGAGTGAGGCATTGATCGCCCGCGCAAGAGGATTTGCGAAGGGCGCTTGGTGTGATGCCTGTAGCTCTCGTTCGTTGTTGTTTACTTGGCGCCGGATCCACTCGGTACCGGTGCCTGCGCCTGTTTAGTCGGAATTCCCGGAAGGGGGAAGGGTAACGCGGGCAAACCGGGAATAGACGTAGGAAGAGTTGTCGGCAGTCCGACCGGCAGAGGAAACGTGCTCGGAAAAGAAGTCGGCATCTGAAACGTTGGCAGAGTTGGCGGGCGCGCCGGACTCACGTCGGTTTCTTTGTGCGGGCTCGAAACACGGTTGACCTCGTCGGCACGCACTGCGTCATCGTCGTCTTCGGTAAGTCCGAGCACACTGGTTACAGCCGAAATTCCCGGTATTTGCCGGCGTGTCGGCTCCGGCGGAGGCTCGGGCAGGTCATCCAGACCGAAGTAGGAAACGGCCAGGACACCCCCTCCAATCGTTAACCCAAGCATCACAATCCAGAAAAGCATCCAGCCCCGGCCCCGCGATCGTTTACGGACGGTTGGCAGCGGGCTGGGCCCGATATGAGAAGACGGAGCTGCCCCGAGCGGTATCTGCGTTGCCGACCCCTGCGAGCCCAGTTGCGGGGAGAAAGCAACCGTCGCAGGCATGCTGTCCGTTTTGACTCTGGCTGGTTGTTCTAAGGTAACAGGTGGCGGACCCGGCTGGGGGGGTAGCGTCTTGGGCACGCTGCTGGCCCGCATTTCGACATGATGCGAACCCTCGAGCGCACGCGTCAACGCGGCGCGCATCTCCGGCACGTTGGCAAAGCGCCGGTTGGGATCGGGGCGCATGCTGGTCTCGACCACGTCGATCAGTGCAGTAGGTAAACTGGGAACCAGCTGTGCCAGACGGCGCGAATGCCCTTTGAGCACCAGTTCCGCGATCTGCTGGGGCGTCTCGCCCTCGGCGGGCAACAAGCCGCTCAACATCTCGAACAACATCACGCCGAGCGAATAGATATCGCTGCGCTGATCGACCAAATCGGCCGAATAGGCTTGCTCTGGCGCCATGTATTCGGGCGTGCCCATGATCGAGCCGGGCCGCGTCAGCGTCATTTGGTACTCTTCGCTGGCGCGCAACTTGGCGATGCCAAAGTCCAAGACCTTGAGCAACGGTCCCTGACGACCCGGTACCACGAACACGTTGTCCGGCTTCAGATCGCGATGCACGACGCCGAGCGCGTGGGCCGCCTCTAGCCCTTGCAGGATCTGAAGCGTAAACGCCACAGCCCGTTCAGGGTCCAAACGTCGCTCGCGCGAAATCAGCGATTGCAGTGACTCGCCCTGCAAGAGCTCCATGACCAAGAACGCGCCGCCGTCGGCCGACGTATCGACGTCAGTGACGCGCACGATGTGCGGGTTGTCGATTGCCGCGCTGAGTCGAGCCTCCTGCAAGAAGCGTTGGCTCAGCGCAGGCTGGCTTGCGATCTCCGGGTGCAAGAACTTGAGCGCCACGCGATGGCCCAAGACTTCGTGGCGCGCCTCGTAGACGCTACCCATCCCGCCGTCGCCGATCAGGCGCACGATCCGGTACTTGGCGTTGATGAGCTGCCCGGGTTGTAACACGGCTTACGATCTTCCTGCGTGCGGGCCGCCCGAGCTCAGAGCTCGCTCAGCCTTCCTTGGGGCGCGGCGCACCGTGATCCACGATGCGCTCCTCTGGAGGGACGTAACGCTCGTATTCCTGGAGAAAGCACAACGTGGAGGCGTCGACCCGGTCTAGAAAGACGCTTCCGTGCAAGTGATCGACTTCGTGTTGGATCACCGCGGCGACCGGGCCACTCCACACTTCGTCAATCGCTTCACCTTTGACGTCGAGCGCCCGCAAGCGCACGGAGCGTGGGCGTGTCACGCGCCCGCGCAGGCCCGGCACCGATAGGCAGCCCTCGTACATGCTGATCGACTCGTTCTCGAGCAAGAAGTCGTAGCTCGTCGTCAGCGGAGTCAGCTGCGGATTGACGAACACCCGCAGCGGAATGTCGGGCAGCAAGGGGTAGCGCGGGTTGTGTTTGCCATCGCGACCCACTTCGATCACGCACACCTGGAACGACTCGAAGATCTGAGGCGCAGCGAGACCCGCTCCATCGGCGTGACGCATCGTGTCAACCAAGTCGGCCACCAGCTGCTCGAACCAGGCCGAGGAGAGCTGCTCACGCGCTACAGGACTCGCGGTGCGCCGCAGAATCGGCTCTCCCAAGCGGGCTATCGTCCGGATCGCCACGGGCGCACTGTACACGACCCACGCCCGGGGCCGAGCCTTTTTTGCGACTGACGCCAGCGCCTGTGCGCTCGCGCTCGGCCTTCAACTGGGTCGCAACGAGGCTAAGCCCATCGCTGCTGCAAAGCCCTTGTAGCCATCGATCCAGGCTTGCATGTTGCGACGCGTCCCATCGGTGATGCGGACACCAAAGCCGGGCGGAACGGTCGCATTGCCAGAGGGCCCGAAGCCGCGTCGCCACACGACTTGGCCTTCCAAGCGCACGCGCCGATCCGCTCTTGGCGGTCGCAGTTCGACCCAAACCTGATCTTCCGTCGGCGGAGCCAGCGTTCGAACGTAGAGGCCGCCCTCACTGACGTTGTAACTGAAACCGAAGTCGTCGACGTCGCGCCCCTCGCCTCGAAACGCGACCTTGGTCCCGTACAAGAGGCGCCGGCTAGAGCGCTTGTCGTTCGCACCGCCACGCATCAGCTCGTTGGCGATGAACAGCACGTTCTCGGGGGGCGCGAACGAATCACTCACCGCCACATCTGGGTGGCCCTCACAGCGCTTACCAAAAACGGCAAGCTGCTTGGGGGGACACAGCACGACCAGACGCGTGCGGTCTTGCAGACACTGCTCGATGACTTGCTCGACCCCTTCGAGCTCTGTATCGACCACGACGAGTTGCACGTTGTCTAGCGACTTGAACGCGATCGTATCGCCACTGCAGACCGCAAACTGAACCGAATAACCCACGTTGCGCAAGACACGCGCGCGCACCAAACGCCGCGCGCGGTCCGGATCGGCCACGATCGCGACGCCGCGCTTGGCGTCAGTGGCTTGCGGTGGCGTGACGGGCAAAGCGCGCACGCGCGACAACAGGGGCCGCACCGAGCTCAGTTCCACGGCGTCATCGCCCCCCCAACTGAACACCTCTTCGAAACTGAGGTCGTCGAGTGAACGCGCAACGGAGATGATGGGCGTGAGCGCGCGTTCGGGCTTGGCGCGCGCCAACTGGCAGACCTGTGACGCCTCGCGTGTCTCGTCATCCAAGAGCACGACGCGCGGACTCATTTCTTCGAGCAACTGGGCAGCTTCACTAGCCTGGTCGGCGTAGTGCACTTCGATGGAGGCTTCCTGCGCCAGAATCGCCAAATCGATTCGCTCGGACTTGCGAAAGCCCCCGAACGCCAACAGCGATCCGTTAGTCATCACCCTCCGAGACGGCTTCCGAAGCCGCCAACTAAAGCGCTCAGCAACCCGCGCGATTCATTTAAACAGTGCGAATCATTTACTCGTGGTCGTCGTCTGCGTTGGGACGCAGTGCGATACTCTCGTTCACGAGCTCCTTGAGCTCTTTGCCCACCTTGAAGAACGGTAAGCGCTTGGCTGGAACCGGAACGGCGTTGCCTGTGCGTGGGTTGCGCCCTGCATACGGCTTGTACGGACGCACCGTAAAGCTCCCAAAACCTCTAATTTCAATGCCTTCGCCGGCCTTCAGCGCATCGGTCATCGTGTCGAACACGCAGTTGACCACCAACTCGGCGCGCGCTTTCGTCAGGTCTGCGCGCGCGGCAATCGCATCGATCAGTTCGCTCTTGGTCATCTAATCCCTCCAAGCGGCGTTGCGTTGAGACTGCGACCCATCCCGTGAAATGTCAAACGCTATTCTAGGGTTACACCAGAGTACAAGGCAGCCGTGCCGCACCTTTGGGGACATGGCGCCGCTGATTCGCGTCGCCACGACCCAAATGCCGGGACTTTTGACCCGCTTCGGAACCACCGCTCGCCTCGTGCTCGCACTTGGGCCCACCCGGATGCGTTGACAGGACACTGCCTAAAGCGGCACTTACGCGCTGCTTTGACTCCCTTACGAGCGGTCCGAGAGGGCGACCTCAATCCATCACCCGTGTGGCCCAGCCTCCAATCGCGTTGGTGGCTTCAGAGCGCCTTCATCCTCGTGGGCGGACTGAGCCTGTACATGGCTTGGCTGCGCTTCGGGATGGTCGGCCTCGGCCCTGACCCGGACGGCGACGCGTACGGCCATCACGTGATCGCGCGCGAGCTGCTGAAGGATCCGATGCAGCACGGCAAGCACTGGGTCTGGTTGCCGCTGTTCCATTGGTTGCAGTTACCGCTGCTGTCCTGGGGCGGGCGCTTGGACACCGTGCGTTACATCAACGTCGGGCTGTGGACGTTGTTGCCGTCGTTGTTCCTGGCTTACTTGCTGCGCGACGCGCTGCCCAAGCGCTGGGGTGGCAGCGAGGCAAAGCCCGACCTCGGTTCACTCGTGGCAGCAACCGTGGCGGGGGTGCTGCTGGCGCTGACGCCGCTCGGCATGCAGATGGGCACGACGGCGCAACCCGAGCCGTTGTTCGCGCTGCTCGTCCTGATGTTCATCTGGAGCGCTCAGTGGCAGAAATACGGACGCGCCGCGGCGTTTCTCACGTTCGCCGTGCTGTTGCGCTACGAAGCGTGGTCGATCTTGGCCTTCAGCGGCGCTGCGGTCGCGTTTGACCAACTGCGGCGCATGCGCCGTGAAGGGCGCTTGCGCGTCGAGTGGGCGCCGGTGGCGATGATCGCGATTCCAGGCGCTGCGATCTTGGGCTGGGCGCTGTTGCGTTTGCCACACGACCACGGCCGCTTCATGTGGTTCGTGCGCGGCACTCACGACTTTGCGCAGGAAGCGTTGCTCACGAGGAACAGCTTCCAACAGGGCCTTGGCGTCTTGGCGTTCGATCTGATGCGCTACGTGTTCGTGGTGCCGCATCGAACTTACGGCATCGTCACGCTCTTGGCCGCGCTCGGCGTATGGCGTTTGTGGCAACGCCACTTCTGGCTCTCCCTGGCGAGCTTCGCCGTGCTGGCGTTCATCACGTTCGGTTGGTTGATGCGATCCACGTTGGGCCTCGAGCGTCACTTCGTCAGCGTGCTGCCGTGGTATGCGGCCTTGATCTCGACGGGGATGGTTTGTGGGGTCGAGCTCTTGCAGCACGCTTGGCGGCGCATCGCCCCGGGCGCGGCGCTGAGCTACGCCCTGCTCGGCACGGGCACGGCCGCGCTGGTCGCCGTGACGACCATGTGCACGGTGCCGTGGCTGCGCGATTGGAAGTACGCGATCGAGCACACTTTCGCCGATCAGCTCGAAATCGCGCAGTTCGTCGACTCGTTGCCCAAGAGCAAGCCCGTCTTCGTCGATGAACCGACGGTAGAGGCGCTAACTCACCTTTGGTACGAGGACGTAGAGCGCGGCAACGTCGACTGGCCGCCAGTGCGCGACAAGATCCACAACGCGGCGAGCGCTCCCGGCGGCACGTACGTCGTGTCGTGGCTGGGCAAGCTCGGACGTTTGCCGGATCAAGGCGAGATCATCTTCCGCCCGAGCGCGACGCGCGACAAAGTCGCAGATCACGAGGGGCACCCCGACAAGACCCAGGGGCTCGCGGTGATGCACGTCGAGCTCACGCCAGCCCAAATTTCACGGCACTGATTTTCAGCGTGCGGCGACCCAGCTCGAGCTCAGGGCGCCGCGATCAATTCGAGTGCGTCGAGCTTGGCTTCGCCGCGCGTTCGCAGACTGACGTGCAGCGCGCCCAGGGGCAGCGATAGTACGCCGCTCGTTTGACTCGCGCACACGCCGGGCTCGGGTCGCCACGCGCTCACCGGACGCGTGATCTCGAGCGACTGATCACCCAGTACCTGCAATCGGTAAGCGCCGGGCTTGGGTACCCAAAGTTCGACTTCGAGCTCCAGCGATGCACTCTCGGCGAGTGACGTCGGGTGCAGAGCCAGCTCGCGGCCACGAGAAACACAAGGTTCGAGTGAGAAGACGGGTTCGACCCAGCCGCCCTTCAGCCCGAGCACGGGCCACGCGGACTCGGCTTCGAAGCGCCAATCTTTGACCGGGACGAAGGCGTGAACACTCGGCTCGAGTCTGCCGTCGAGCTCGAACGCGTAGACGCTCGCAGGCGGACGACCCAAGTGCTCCCACAGCGCGCGATCGTAAGCGTCACCGCGCAATCTCGCGACGCGCAGCTTGGCCTTTGGATCCGGGTCGAACGCCAAGTTGAAGCCGTGATCGGTGTCCATGAACAACAACCGCGTCTGGTCGGGGACGCGCTTGGACTCGAACATCGGTCTGCCGCCTTGCGACCGCTTCAGCGCGCCGTGCACGGCTGAGGCGTTGAAGGCAAAGCCCGAAAGCAGCAGCGCCGGTAACCAGCGCGCGCAACCGAGCTGCGCGGCGGCCCAGCCCATCAACACGTGTTCGAGCGGCAAGACGTCTGCAAACATGCGCGCTCCCGCGCCGGGCACATTGCCATCGAAGTAGAACGCGGCGTACGCAGCGACGTGCGCGACGATGACGCCCGACAGTCGCCACACGTTGCGGCGCTTGCGTCCGAGCCACAGCGCACACGGCAACAAGGCGAACGCGATCACCGAATTGCCAGCGTCCGCAACGTGCATCGCCAAGCGACGGCCCGTAGTGGCCAGCGCTTCGAGCAATCCGTAGCCGTGCGGCAAGTAACGAGCCACGAACTCGCCGTGTTCGATACGACAGCCGATTTGGGGCCCAAAGCCAAGCCCGATGCAACCCGGCGGACCGTCGGCAGTGGCGTAGTAAGCGTGTTGAACCCAGTGCCCCCAGGTGCCCGTCAAATGCTGTTGGTGCCAGAGAAAAGCCAACGCGACGGGCAGTGCGCCGAGCGCACAGACGGCAAGCGCGCGCAGATTGACCCCGAGCAGCAACCAACCGACGCCAATCGTGAGACCGGTGACGGGCCGCGTGGCAAAGATCCAACCGCCGAGCACACCGGCCAAGAGACGCCAACGCCAGTCGTCTTTGCTGGCGGCCCACAGTGAACCTGTGAGCAACAACGCCACCAGCGCGTGACTCATCGTGTCCGCAGTGTGGTAGCGCAACACGACGCAGCCGGCGCTGAGCAGCGCCGCAACACGCGCTGTGCGCTCATCGTCGAACATCCGCCAGGCGAGCAAATACGTCGCACTCACGAGCAGCGCGGCCAAGATCGACCCCACAACCCAAGGCACCCCCAAGAGCGCGCCGAGCGCCAACAATACCGGGTAGCCTGGAGGGAACAGCGGCGTTAACCCGCCATCCGGAGTCGCATACAGAAACCGGCTATGAAACGACGCGCTCGGCCCGTCGGGCATGAACTCGAGTTGCCCACGGGCGAGCAGCTTGGCCTGCAGCCAATAGCTCGTGGCGTCGATCACCCGCGGCCCACCTCGCAGATAGTAGTGCCAGTAACCCAGGCTCCCGAGCGCTGCGCACAGACCCACAGCCAGCAGAAAACTCGATGCGGGTGAGGCGAACAGAGCTCGCTCGAGCTGCACCGATCGCCCTTGGCTGCGCCACGCCCAAACGCCAAGCACGAGCGCAAGCAGCGCAGCGCACCAAGCCACGTCGTCCGCGGGTAGTCCCCATGGATTCACGGTCGAACTCGCGCTGACAGAGGAACACGGCGGTGCATCGACGGGATACGAGCTCGTAGCAGAAACCCGCGGCGGGGCGAAGCGCGGTTGCTTTGCAGCGCCGGCGTGGCGGCCCTTGCCCAAATCGGCCGGGCGCGGCATGGTCCCAGGCGGTGTTCGACGAGCCTCCCTGCATTCAGATCCGCCTGGTGTGGCGCGTGCAGGTGCTCGGATGAGGATCGAACGCACGGGGCGCGAGCGGGTGCTCACCTTCCTCTTGCTGCCGGCAATCGTGATCGCCGTGCTGGTGCTGAGCGGCGGCAGTTTCCGCGCTAGCTTCCAGCTCGACAAGTTGCGCGAGCAGGCAGTGGTCGAAGCCTCGCTCGAGTTAGCGACGGCGCGTGCGGCGCTGCTCGACCAGATGATCGTGGATCAGGACAACGTGCTGGCCACGGAGTTCGACGTCGAGGCACTCCACGAAATCCCCGAGCATTGGAGCGAAGTCGCCGAACGACGGACCCCAACCGTGCGCACGGTCTTGGTCGTCGATCTAGAAACCAAGGACCACGAGATCCCCGTGTACGTCTCTCGCAACCCGGGCGCGACCGACGACGATTTTCGTCGCTTGTTCTTGTACCGGATCATGAAGGATCTCGATCTGGGCGAATCACGCACGCAGCTGCGTCACTTGCATCGAACCTACGACGGCCAAAATCGACTCATCAGCTATTGGCAGCGCGAGTACAACGGCCATTGGCTGTTGATCGCGGCCGAGCACGACGTATCGCGCATCGCGCACGAATACCTGCCCGCACTTTACGGCGCGAAGGATAGCTCCAATCGCGTCAACGTCGTAGATTATCAGGGTCGCATCATTTACGGACCACCCCTGAGCGAAGGCCAGATCACCGTCGGGCGTCAATTCCCGACCACGCTCTACAAGTGGCGCTTGAACGTCACTCTGACGGCCGCGGAGCAACTCGCCAAGCGCACCGAGCGCAAGCTGTTGATCGAGATCGGTCTGGCGGTGCTCTCGGCGCTGGTCGTGATCGCGGGCAGCGCGGTGATCATGGCGGCCGCGGCGCGCGAACGACGGCTCGCGAGTTTGAAGAGCGAGTTCGTCGCCAACGTCTCGCACGAGCTGAAGACGCCCTTGTCGCTGATCCGGATGTTCGGAGAGCTCTTGCAGTCGGGCCGCGCGCCCGACGATTCGAAGCGCAAACAGTACGTCGACATCATCGTCAACGAGACCGAACGTTTGAGCGACTTGATCGAAAACGTCCTCGACTTTGCCAAGGTCGAGCGCGGCAGCGAAGCGTATCAATTCGTGATGGGTGATCTCGGCGAAGTCGTGCAACGCGCGGTCGAAGTTTGCCGTGCGCGCGCGGAGCGCGCCGAAGTGACGCTCGAAGCGACGGTGACGCCAGGCCTACCTCAGATTCAGCTCGACGAACGCGCGCTCGAAATCGCGATCATCAACTTGATCGACAACGCGCTCAAGTACGCCAAAGACGGCCGCTGGATCGGCATCGAAGTACGCGGCGCACCAAAGAAGCAGGTCGAAGTCGTAGTTAGAGATCGCGGACCGGGCATCGCGGAAGAAGACCGCGAAAGCGTCTTCGAACGCTTTGCGCGCCGCGGTGAACACCGCAACGTTCGCGGCAGCGGCATTGGCCTGGCGCTAGTCCAAAGCATCGCACAAGCTCACGGCGGTCGAGCTTGGGTCGAAGCCAACGCGCCACAAGGCAGCGCGTTCATCTTGCGCATACCGGAGAGATCGCGAAACAGGCGTCGTTGGCGCCGCGGCTCGACGAGTTGAGGGTTCGCGTAAGAACAGGTCCGCACTTGTCAAAACGGACACTGGCTGACGTCTCAGTACTCAGCCCGCCCAGGGCACCGCCCCGTTCAGCCGAACGTCACCCGACCCCTCTATGGGGTCGTTGCCTTTCGCCGAAACGCGAAGTCACCCCTGCGAGCCCTGGAAATGTGTGCCAGTGGACATTGTTTTAGCCCGCGCTGGGCTGAGTAGGGTTTCGGCGCCTGCCCCGGAGCTGGGCAGTGAGGGGCTTACCTCTTTCTGGCGAACGCCGAGGCTGCCCGCGTATCGGTCACTGCGCGTTCGCGCAAACCGAGCCGGGGCCCAGAGGGGGCTCGAAGTCAGTTCGCGTCAATGGTGAGGACCCCTCGATACCCCCAAGAGCGGCTCCGGCGATTGCATCGTGATCGATCAGGCCGATCCTGTCGGTACGATCGCGCACGAATGCTCCCGCGCTTTGCTGGTGACACGAGCTCCGAAGGCAGCGCTTGCTTCACACCACCGAACGCGTTCAGGACGACTGCACCCTTGCGGGTCAGGTAAGTAGCAGCGTCAGGCACGACCTGAAACCGAGCTCCGTCTCGCGCGAATCACAACTCGCCGCGGCTCACTCCACTACTGCTCGACTTCGCCTTCGTCGTTGCCCGACTGTGATTCCATCAATTCGCGGTCGCTGAGGTAGAACGCGGCACCCGGCGGCCGCGGTGCCGCGCCAGGGATCAGGTTGGGATTGGGCGCTCCAGGCTGTGGCTGCGGCGCGGGTTGAGGCATCGCTGGCTGCGGCATGACGGGCTGCTGGCCCGGGACGAGCGGCAGCGCGGCTGGCGCGGCGGCGTTAACTGGCAGCACTGCACCGGGCTCGGCTTCGCCGTCGCCGAGTTCTGAACCTTCGAGGTCCTGCTCTGGCGCGGCGCTTGCCGCAGCGGGGGCCGGCTCGGCGAGCGGGGGCGGCAATGGCACGGCTTCGAGCAACTCTTCGTACTGCGTCCGCACTTGCGCGAAGCCGGCGCGATCCTCCGGGGGCAGAATCGTCAACGCGTCGAGGTGCAGACTCTCAGCGTCGATGAACACGCCGTCTTTCTTGGCGCTGAAGTGCAAGTGAGGCCCTGTCGAGCGACCCGTTGAACCCACGTAGCCGATCACTTGCATGCGCCCGACCTTGTCACCCACTTTGAGTCCAGGTTCGAAGCGCGACAAGTGCGAGTAGCCCGTCTCGTAACCGTGATCGTGCTGAATGCCGATGAAGTTACCGTTCGGGCCGTAGACGCCGAGCTTGGTGATCACTCCATACGACGAGGCGTAGACGGTGCTGCCCATGGGCGCGCCGAAGTCCGTCCCGGTGTGCGGCATGCGCTTCTTCAAGATCGGATGCATGCGGTTCGGATTGAACTTGGACGTGATGGGAGCGCCCTTGACCGGCTTGCGCCAGCCGCCTTCACCCGGTGCCCGCCCCTGCGCGTCGTAGTATTTCTTGCGCGCGGGATAGTAGAAGATGCGAAGCGGTTTGCCGTTGACCGGCACGTACTCCAAGGCCTCAATCCCCGCGTAGCGCGCGAATTCACCCAGAACCGTCACCTCTTGCGCGACCACACGCAAGCGATCTCCGCGTTGGAACTGCGCAATACTCGTGTGTCCGTCGAGCGCTTTGTTCACGACGTCGTCGAGCGTTGGTTCCAAGTGCGCCAAGCGAGCCGCGTCATCGAAGCTGCCACCCGTCAAGATCAGCGAGCCTTGGACGCGCTCGCGCTTGATCTGAAGATCGAGCTTTGCCCCCTTGAGCACGCCGTCCTTACCCTCGCGCGCCTGGTAGATCTCTTCCTTGTTCACCACGTATTCGAAAGCAACCACGCGACCGCTCGCCCTATCGAGCAATGCGATGAAGTGATCACGCGGACGACAACGGTCGAGGTTCTTTTCGCCCTTCAGCGCAGCGTAAACCCGATACGCTTCACCACTGCTCACGCCGACGGCCTGAATCGCCTTCAGGAACGGCTCTTGACCGATGTCACCCTCGACCCGCTTCTGTCCCGGAGACCCCGACGTTGGAATGCGCCAGGGGCCGATCACGTGCTTGCGCTCAGGGGCTGGGAGCAAGCTGGGCATGGGCGCGTCCACCGGCTCCGCTGCGCCTTGCTGCACGACCGGTGCGGCCGCGACCGGGATTTCTGCGCCGTTGTCCCCGCGCGGCGCGAACTGAATCAGCAGAGTAAACAACGACGCGACCGCTGCCAGACCGACGATCGTCCCTAGCAGTAACAGGTTACCCGAGGAGAGCGTCGTGCCGGCGATGCGAATCGGCGCGTTGATCTTGGGCGCGGCGATTTGGTCGAGCTCATCGCCCAGTGCGTTCAGCGCGCTGAACGATGGCAGGCGTTCACCCTTGTCGAACGGCTCTGCATCGGGCAATGGGCGAGCTGGCACTTGAGCGGCGCGCGCGGCTTTGGCCAACAGGCGATCACGGACGGGGTGGCCCGTGCGCGCGAAACTCGGTGGTTGTACACCCGGCGCAGCCACCGGCGCGGCGCTCGAGCTCGAAGCCGGCTGCGCGCTGGGCGCGGTCGCGCGCTCTTTGGGGACGTCCGCGGAAACGTCAGTCGACGTGCCTTGCTCTGGCAACGGGACCTTGCGCGGAGGGGGTGGCGGATCAGTCGGGACCTTCAACAGCTGCGCCGCGGACATGCCTTGCGGCTCGATCTCGTCGAGTAGGTCGGACTGATCGGGGGGCGGCGCGGGCGGAGCCAACGGTGAGGGCGGCGCCGCATCCACGTCGCTGACCGACAACTCCTCGACCTCTATGGACTCGGGCTCTGCTTCGGCTGGGCCAGGGCGCGACGGCTCTCGAGCCGCGTCAGGGCGCGACGGCTGCTCGAAGGCGTCGGGGCGCGACAGCTGCTCGAAGGCGTCGGGGCGCGACAGCTCGTCGGGGTAGGAGGGCTCTGCCAACGGGCGCGACGGCTCGACCAACACGGACTCGTCGACGACGAGCCCCATGTGGCGAGGGCCTTTGCGCGCTTCAGAGTCCACAGCGGGCGCGTAGCAGTCGTCTCGCAGCCGGGCAAGCGCGTTCCGGCCGCGAATCCCCGCTGAAAAGGCCTTTTTCGGCGGTTCGCTACCCGAAAAGCGCGGTGATCGCAGCCAAAGATACTGGTTTGTCGGAGATTTCGGCGAATCGACCGACGGTTAAGTTCAGGCGCTGGGCCAACGCGAGTTGCGCGGCGGGCGCGACGGCCCGGGGATTGGGTGCACCGTCGATCAATGAACCCAAGCTGGTAACGGGCAGCTCGCGAATGCCGCACGGCACGATCCACTGAAAGAGCCCCAAATCATTCACCAAGTTCAACGCGAAGCCGTGCATGGTTATCCAACGCGAGATGCGTACACCAATCGCCGCAATCTTGGCTGGAAACCCGGTGGACTCAGTGCCCGTCCATTGCCCCAGGTTGGCGGTATCGACCCACAGCCCAACTTTGCCCGGCAGTTCACCTGAAACCAACCCAAAGGGCTCCAGGATGTCGCCCATGGCGGCGGTCAACGCCTTGACGTAACGCCGAACATCCTTGTGGCCATGATTCAAATTGACGATCGGGTACGCCACTAGCTGTCCCGGAGCGTGCAGCGTGACGTCACCCCCGCGATTGGTATTGACCACGCTGATGCCGCGGGCCGCGAGAAAGTCGACCGGGGCGAGCAAATTCTCCGCGTGCGCGCCGCGGCCGAGCGTGATGCAAGGCTCGTGTTCGAGCAAGAGCACGACGTCGTGGTCCGCGGTCTTGACGTACTCCATCAACTCGACCTGCAAGTCGTAGACCTCGGCATACGGACGCGTGCCTAGCCACAGCGCGTGCAACTCGCGACGCTCACTGGCTTGCATGCTCGAACCTGCTTCCTCGCCCAGAGAACTCTGCCTGTTCACTCGGGAACATCAATACCCTGCGCACGCCAATCTTCCAACCAACGTTCGATCTCGTTGCCGAACGTGCCCACGACGTCGGGATCGAATTGCGAGCGCGCGCAGCGCGAAATCTCGTCGAGCGTGATCTCGTGAGGCAATGCGCGACGGTAAGCGCGATTGCTGGTCATCGCGTCGTAAGTATCCGCCACCGAAATGATGCGTGCCACGAGTGGAATCGCGTTGCCCGTCAAGCCCAGGGGATAGCCACGCCCGTCCCAGCGCTCGTGGTGCAAGTGAACACCCGGGATCACGGGCTCGAGAAACTGAATCGGATCCAGAATGTCTTTGCCGATGCCGGGGTGGCGCTTGAAGATCTCGTACTCGTCGCGCGTCAACTTGCCGGGTTTGTTGAGATTCATGACGCAGCCGATCTTGCCGATGTCATGCATCAAGGCGGCCTGGCGCACCACTTCGATCTGACCCTCGTTCAGCCCCAGCGAGCGCGCGAGCCGCTGCGCGTAACGGGCGACCCGCTCCGAGTGCCCCGACGTGTAGCGATCCATCTTGTCGATGGTGCGCGCCAAGCTCTCGATCGTTTGGCGAAAGGTCGCCTGCAAGTTCTCGTACAGTCGCGCGTTCTCGATCGCCGCTGCGGCACGCGACGCGATCATGCTGATCAGTTTGCGCTGACCCTCGTCGAAGTGCTTGCCCGGCGTCGTCGAGATCGCCCCAACCCAACCGAGCAACCGTTCGCGCATCCTGAGCGGCAACAACACGCAGCTCTGAACCCGCGGATCGGCGTCCGAGAAGAACGGCTGCGCGCGATCGGTGTGTTCGAGGATCGCAGCTTCCGTGTTCAAGCGCTCGCGCACGGCGTCCGCCTCCAGAGCGCCCTTGAAATGGCCGCAGTCGCGCGCGTGATGGCGCGCGCGTTCGACGTAGGTGCCCTCTCCGTCTTCGAGCCACGTCAACGCGACGTCCGCGTGAGTGTCGTTCAGCGCCGACGTGTTCAACGTCTCGACGAGCTCGTCCATCGACAGACTCGCGGTGATGGCTTCACTCACCTTGTAGAGCGAAAGCGCTTCGCGCAGGCGTAAGTTCTCGGCTTCCAATCGCCGATGCTTCATCGCGCGATGTACGACTTGCACGATCTCGTCGGCCTTGAAAGGCTTGAGCACGTAATCGTGCGCGCCGCGCTTCATCGCGTTGATCGCCGTTTCGACCGTCCCGAAGCCCGTCATGATGATGGTCAGGGTCTTTGGGTGTGCCTCGGTGATGTGCTGCAGTAGCTCCAGCCCACCAAGGTTCGGCATCTTCAGATCGGTCAGAACGATGTCGAAGGCGCTGGCGCTCAGCTCTTGGATCGCGTTGGCGCCATCCTCGGCCGTGCGCACGAAATAGCCCTCCATTGCCAAGAAGTCGGCAAGCACGTCACGAATGAAGCGCTCGTCATCGACAACCAGCACTCGGGCTTTCTCACTCGAGCTCACGCTGACGACCATGCGGCGTGCACAGTAACAGAACGCACGCCCGAGACCCGGCACTCAGCGGTCAGTCTCCTCACTTTTTTAAGGCTGCGTGGCAAATCGATCCGGAGCGACTGTATGCGTCTGTGTGAACGGGGATCACCCGTGACGCCCACGTCCAAGCAAGCCACCCATCGAACGCGGCGGCGCAAGTTCATGATCTTTCAGATATGAAAGGTTCAGCGCGTTGACGAGCGCGTGCGCCGCGATCGGACCGCTCAGCGTGCCGGTCAGCTTGAACAGAAGCCCCAACAGCAGCCCGACGGCGGTAGCCCAAAGAGACCAGACCCAGCGACTCGGTCCTGGCATCTGGTGGAGTGCGCCGAATAGCAATGCCTGCACAATCAGGCCGACGAAGGGTTGTACCAAACCGCGGAACAACAACTCCTCGGCGGTTGCACTGAGCAGCGCCAACACCATCATCCCGCCCGGGCTCAATTGACGAGCGACGGGGCGAAACTCTTGGTGCAGTCGCTGAGCCCAACTGAAGCGGCTCACGCTCACGCGGCTACCGAACACCAACAGGCCGCCCAGCGCCACGCCCAACAACAGACTGTAAGCCTCCGCAACGAAGCCGCTCAACGTGAGCCACGGTGCGGGATGAAAATAAGGAACGCGCCCCAGCCAAAACCAACTGCCGGCGACTACAGCCAAGCTGAGTAGTGCGTAAGCCAAGGCACCCCAGCGAAGCATCGCGCGACTATCTCACGGCGCACCGCGTTTTGCACGCTCCGGCGTGGAGCGAGCCCGGCACCGCCCAGCTCACTCCGAAGATGCGGGCGCTGCCGGCGCTGGGGGTAACGCTGGCACGGGTCCGCCGCCCGCGATGCTGGAGATGCAGCCGCCAATCACGGCTGAGCTCGCCGGTGCCGACTCGCACGCAGCTTGGTCGAAGTACCAACGGCCGCCGTGCTCGAGCCAGATCGAGTGTTCATCCTGGTCCACCATGTGGAGCTCTTGATCGCACGGCCACGGGCCATCATCGGTCGCTCGACTTTTCTCGGTGGTCGGCCCAAACAGCCGGATTTCCTCGCCCGCTTGTCGGAAATGGAAAGCCAAACTCTGACCGCCGTCAGTCTGCTTGGTCCATGTCCCGAGCGGAGCGCCCCTCGACAAGGATTCGATGCGCCATGCTTGGCAAGTCGCTTGCCCAGGAACGCGCCAATACAACGTCGCGCTTTCCCGCTGTAGCGAAGCCAGAGTATCACCGGGCATCGCGCCGCACAGCGTGTTGAGCAGGCGATCATCCGTCACGACATCGTCGAAGTGCAATTCGTCGTTCTTCCAATCGCCGGAGAATTCCGCGTCGAACTCGTCTACGTCGTCGAGAATTTGTTGAACGGAGCGCAAGGGCATCGCCGCGGTGCAGCGTTGATCACGCAAGAAATCCATGGGGATCGACGCCAAGGCGACCGTACCCGCGCGTTGTTCCGCCGCCAGCAACAAGCGCAAACCGTCGGCATCCAGGTCATCGCATTCGCATTGCGGGATCGCACGCAACATCGCGTCCTGCAGCCGCGGCCAACGCTCATGATCGTTCAGACCTTCGACCGAAGCCGCTGCGTCCGCCACGGCTTTGCATTCCGAGTAATCTGCGTAACCTTGGCGCGCCAGAGCGTGCCGCGTCTTCATGTCGCGCTCGGCCAGTACCTTGGCGGGCAGCTCGTGTTCGTCGGGCTCGGCAGCGATCGAGACCGGGGGCACGGCGAACAGCAGCCGCAGCTCGAACTGCCGGGGGACCGCCTTCAAATAGCCGTGAAGAGTGGTCACATCTAGATCGCGCGCAGCGGCAATGTAGAGTCTCAGGGGAGCCGCCTTGTCCGACTCTTTGGCGCTGGATTTTGCCCCGGGCGCGCCCGCAACGCTGCTCTGCTCTGTTTGCAATTGCTTCAGGCGCGCGCCGAGCGTCTCGAGTTGTTCAGCCGTGTTGCCGCCCTCGATCGATTGGCCATCGAGGATGATCGAGCGATCGGAGAGCTGCAAGATCGAGCCTTTTCCGAACGCGCCGCGCAAAGTGGACGCTGCCAGGGTGACTTGAACGGGAGCGGCAAGGCTTTCGTGCGGCAGCTTCTTCAACACGTCCAGCAGCGCCGCTTGACGTTGTTCACAGCTAGGCCCCGTCGCAACTTCGGCTCCCCCCTTACACCCGCCCGCGCCCGCGACAGCACTCACGAGCGCGATTCTCGCCAGCACCTGCCCGACCCTTCGGAGCTCCGAACCAGACTTCTGAGAGTTGATCAATCGAGTCATTGGACTGCGTTCAGGTTGCTAGCAGGCAGACCGGGGTGGTCGCAACCCGACTATCGACCAATGAGGCGGCAGTTCCTTTGGTGGAGGAGAAGAGCGGGTCTCGAAACCTCGAGAGCCGCGAGCACTTCATGCTCTCGGTCTTAGCGGTCACTGCGCTTTGTCGGTGATGTGTGCACGCACACAGCCGAGCAGCTCTTCGAGTGAAAATGGCTTGTGCAAAGATACCCGATCGATGGTCAGCGCCGTGCGACGCAAAACCTGGCGCTCGGTGTAGCCAGACATGAAGACCACCGGCAGCCCGGGCCTCGCCTGCACCAACTGCTCAGCGAGCTCTGGCCCGGACATGCGTGGCATCATCACGTCGGTCAGAAGCAAATGAATCGGATTCGGATACGCCGCGGTGATGCGCAGGGCTTCATCCCCCGTAGCAGCCGTGATCACACTGTAGCCCGCCGTCTCGAGCTGCAGCTGCGTTACTTTGCGCACATCGTCGCCGTCCTCGACCAACAGAATCGTCTCCGTGGCGCGCTCCGTCGCCGCCGGCGGCGTGGACTGCGCGGGCAGCATCAACTCGGAGTTGGTGGTCGGCAACAAGATCGTAAAACAGCTACCTTTGCCCAGCTCGCTCGAGACTTTGATCGCGCCAGCCGCCTCTTGCACGATGCCATGCACCGTAGAGAGGCCGAGCCCTGTGCCCGCACCACGCGGCTTGGTGGTGAAGAAGGGCTCGAACACGCGCGCCGCGACGCTGTCGGGCATGCCCATACCCGAATCGCTGACAGCGACCCGGCAATAACTACCCGGCGACACACCGAACAACGAGGCCTTGGCGTCGTCCACGAGCACGGGGTCCACGATGATCTGCAAATCGCCACCCTTGGGCATCGCGTCGCGCGCGTTAACCGCCAGATTGACCAGTACTTGTTGCAGATTCACGGGATCGATACGCACGACGCAGGGAACCTTGGAACACTGGATGTGCAAAGTAACGTCATCGCCCAGCAGAGGCCGCAGCATGCGCACCGTGGACGTCACCACCTCGGAAACGTCATTCAGCGACGGAATGCTGTGCTGCTTGCGAGCGAAAGCGAGAAGCTTCTTCGTCAAATCCTTGCAGCGTGAGACGGCAACGCCGATCTCTTCGATCGACATGCGGGAACGTTGCGAGAGCTGTTTGTCGCCGAGCAACAGATCACAATGGCCGCCGATCACCTGCAAGAAGTTGTTGAAGTCGTGGGCCACGCCGCCTGCGAGCGTGCCCACCGCCTCGAGCTTCTGCGCTTGCGTCATTTGCTCTTCGATGCGACGCCGTTCGCTGATGTCGAGCAAGGATCCGTACAGGCAACGTTGTTCACCTTCGCCCTCGACGCGCAGCTGCCCCACCAAGTAAACGACCTCACCCTTGTCATTGAGCCAGCGAAAGTCGGCAGGCTGGACGGGGTTATCACGCAGCGCGAAGCGCACCAGGCGCGAGACGCGCCGTTGATCATCGGGGTGAACACGAGCCAATAGCTCGTCCGCGGTATGACGCTGTGCTGAGTTGAGCCCCAGCACCAGCGCTACGCCGTTCGTATATCGGTACTCGGCGTCGGCCAAGCGCCAAACGAAACTGCCCGTGCGTGCCAACGCCTCGGCGTCGTCGAGTAGACGGCGGCCCAACTCGCTCGAATCGAGCCAGTCAGCGCTAGCAGCGGCGGGTGAATCGTTATGCCGCGTCGTCATCCAAGGCGGCTCCGTGGCACTCACGGAACTTACGCCCGCTGCCACAGGGACAGGGATCGCTCGAGCGCACGGCAGGGTTCGCGGGCGGCTTCGACGTCTTGGGTGTTGCCTTGGCGGCGGGTGCCGCCGCAGCTTTCTTGGCTTGCTCCGTCTCTTCGCCCACATGGCGTGCGACGGCCTTCTCGAGATCCGCTAGGTGACGCTTCGCGGCCTCTTCCTCCATGGCCTCGATGTCGTTCTTCTCGGCCTCGACTTGGAACAGCTTGGTGAGCACGTTCGAGGAGACCCGCGCCATCATGTTCACGAAGAAGTTGAAGCCTTCCTTCTTGTACTCCTGCTTCGGATCGCGCTGGCCGTAACCGCGCAGATGGATGCCATCGCGCAAGTGCTCCATGCTGCTCAGATGATCGACCCAGGAACGATCGATCTCTTCGAGGTAGAAGTGACGGAATACACGCAAGATGTTCTCGACGCCGAACTCCTTCTCTTTGGCAACGTAGATTGCTTCGGCGGCGCGAAAGACCTCCGCTGCGATGCGGGTGGCTTCGCCCAGCGCGTCCACATCGGGCGGTAGCACCGCTCCGAAGTGCTCCTTGAAGCCTGCATGGATACCCGGCCAATCCCAATCTTCGGGCGGACGATTCTCCGGGCAGGATTCCTCGACCATCGCGCTGATGATCTTGTCCATCAAGTCGAGCAGACGCTCACGCTGTTCCGTCAGACCGCGCGCGACCAGCTCCGTCAACTCGTCGAAGAACTGCACCGGCGTGCGACGGATGCGCTCACCCACGTCCAAGCGCACGCCCCACAAATGATAAACCTCGCGCTGCAGCGCTTCGTGGTCGGCGATCTTCTCGACCTTCTCGAAATCTGCGCGCTCCGGGTAAACGTTCTTGCCGTCCACCTTCTTCATTTGAACTGCGGGTTCGGCGAACATCCCGAGCAATTGCCCCACCAAGCGCGTCGAGGTGGTCTGCATCTCTTCGTTGATCGGGAGCATGCGGAAGCGCCCGGTAGACTTGCCGAGCTCATCGAGCTCCTCGGGCGAGTAACGACCGATCAACAGCTGTTGACGCAGCGAATACATCGTCTTGCGCTGCGCGTTCATCACGTCGTCGAACTCGAGCAGGTTCTTGCGGATGTCGAAGTTGCGCATCTCGACTTTGCGCTGCGCGTTCTCGACGCTCTTGGTCACCCAAGGATGCTCGATCGGCTCATCGTCGGGCATGCCCATGCGATCCATCAAGTTCTTGACGCGATCCCCCGCGAAGATGCGCATCAAATCATCTTCGAGCGAAAGGTAGAAACGACTCGACCCGGGATCGCCCTGACGACCCGCGCGGCCGCGCAACTGGTTGTCGATGCGCCGGGACTCGTGCCGTTCGGTGCCGACGATGTGCAAACCGCCGAGCTCCACGACCTTGTCGTGCTCGATCTTGCAACTGGCTTCGAACTTGGCGACGACGCCCTCGAACTCCTTCGGCTCTGCCTCGGGCAAACGGTTGGCCTCGCGGAACTCGAGCCGCGCTAGCATCTCTGGGTTACCACCGAGCAAGATGTCCGTACCGCGACCGGCCATGTTCGTCGAAACAGTGATACCGCCGAGGCGGCCCGCTTGCGCGACGATGTAAGCCTCGTTCTCGTGGTGCTTCGCGTTGAGCACGTTGTGCGGCACTTTCTTCTTGCCCAGAATGCGGGCGATCGCCGCGCTCTTCTCGACGCTGGTGGTGCCCACGAGCACTGGACGCCCTTGCTCGTGCTTTTCCATGATGTCACGGATCAAGGCCGTAAACTTTTCACGCTCAGTCTTGTAAACGACGTCTTCGTCGTCATGACGCGAAACGCCGCGATTCGTCGGAATCGCCGTCACGTCGAGCTTGTACGTCGAGTGGAACTCCTGCGCTTCGGTCTGCGCCGTACCCGTCATGCCCGCAAGCTTCTTGTAGATGCGGAACAGGTTCTGGAAGGTGATGCTCGCCATGGTGCGGCTCTCTTCCTGGATCCGCACGTTCTCTTTGGCTTCGACGGCTTGGTGCAAGCCATCGCTCCAGCGTCGACCCGCGAGCACGCGACCGGTGAACTCATCGATGATCAGCACCTTGCCGTCAGGTGACACCATGTAGTGAACATCGCGCTTGTACAGCGCGTGGGCGCGCAGCAACTGATTGAGGATGTGCAACGTGCGCACGTGAACCGGCTCGTACAAGTTGCTGATGCCGATCAACTTCTGCACGAGTTCGACGCCGTCGTCGGTCAACGTCACGCCGAAGCCCTTTTCGTCGACGATGTAGTGCTCGTCTTTGCGCAGCTTCGGCATGATCTCGTTCAGCGAGCGGTACTTCTCGCTAGCGGCCTCTGCAGGACCGCTGATGATCAAAGGCGTGCGCGCTTCGTCGATCAGGATCGAGTCCACCTCGTCGACGATCGCGTAGTTGAGCGGGCGCTGCGCATAGTCGAGCGCCGAGAACTTCATGTTGTCGCGCAAATAGTCGAAGCCGAACTCGTTGTTCTGGCCGTAACAGATATCGCAGCGGTAAGCCTTGCGCTTCTCGGCATCGCCCTGCTGATTGACGATCGTGCCGATGCTCAAGCCCAGCCAATTGTAAAGCCGCCCCATCCACTCGGCGTCGCGCTTGGCGAGGTAGTCGTTGACGGTAATCAGATGCACGCCCTTGCCTTCGAGCGCGTTCAGGTAGATCGGCAGCGTCGCAACCAACGTCTTGCCTTCGCCGGTCTTCATTTCGGCGATCGAGCCCTGGTGCAGCACCATGCCGCCCATCAACTGCACGTCGTAGTGCCGCATCCTCAGCACGCGACGGCTGGCGTCACGGCACACGGCAAACGCTTCCACCAGGATGTCGTCGAGGCTCGCTCCGTTGTCGAGCTTCTCTTTGAACTCGTTCGTCTTGGCCTGAAGCTCGGCGTCGCTGAGCTTCTTCATCTGGTCTTCGAGCGCGTTGATGCGCTCAACCTTGCCCTTAAGACGTTTTACGGCGCGGTCGTTGGCGGTTCCGAAGAGCTGCCGTGCTACCCAAGTCAGCATGTTTTTCTCTGGCGAAGTTCGGGGAAGATCTGGGTGGACCGTTGGCGCTCCAGGACCGCGGCGCTCGGTCTATCGAGCATCAACCGCGGTGCCGAACGGCAATTCCCAGGGACTTCCGTGAGGAGTCGGGAACCTAGTCACTACTGTCTGCTTGTGCCAGGCCCAATTGTGGGTACCTCATGACCCAAATCGAGGCTGTCTGCTGCCTTTTTTTCGCTCGTCCAAGGTGAAGGAGAACCAAAAGCTCAGCCGAGTTGCACAGAAGCTCAGCCCTTCACCAAAACGTGGAACAAACTGCCCTGCGCTGCTCGATCGGTCGGATGGCCGGGGCAACGGCGCCAGTCAGAGTACGCTTGCCGCAGCTCACCGGGCGCTGGACTGCCGAACCAGCGATCGCCCCAAGCAGCCGAGCGCAGTTCCGAACACCACTCTCCCCAGCGGATGATCCTCTCCGTTCACCCATAACCACCACCAAGGCCACCTTGCGCACGCTCTTCCAATCGGGTTCACTCTCACCAATGCAGTCTTGTTTCGGCGCGCGGCGAGTTCATGCGTTCTTCGGCGCGGCCATCTGCTTGCTCGCTGCGTGTTCGCCGCTCGGATCCAAGGCGGCCACGGGTCCCACGACGGATTCAGCGCCTGCCCAATCGCCGGCTGCGCAAACACCGGGAGACGCGCCTGCTTGGGTGGTCCCGATTGCGGGATCGCCAGCACGTGGGCCCAGCAGTGCCCCCGTCACGATCGTGGAATTCGTCGATCTACAGTGCCCATTTTGCAGTGCGGCTCAGCCCACGATTCGCCAGTTGATGGCAGACCATCCAGGTCAGATCCGTTGGGTGATGAAGAACAATCCATTGCCCTTTCATCGCTATGCGCAGGATTTGGCGTTGTTCACATTTGCGGTGCGTGAACAACAAGGCGACGAGCGCTACTGGCAAGCGATCGATACGATCTTGAATCTGCCCGAAGTGAACGATCAGACTCTGGTACAGCTCAGCCAACGCTTCGGACTGGATCAAAACCGCTATGCGGCCGTCAAAGCCCAGGGAGGGGACCACCCTGCTTTGGCCGCAGATCGCGACCTGGCGATCGATCTGTTAGCCGAAGGCACTCCCTACTTCTTCGTCAACGGCCAGCGCATCGTCGGTGCGCAGCCGATTGAGGAGTTCGAAGCGCTGGTGTCGAGCGAGCTGACACGCGTTTCTCGGCTCTTGCAGGCGACGCCGAGTGCAGATCCTTACGCCTTGATTCAGAAGGACGCCTCGCCTCCGCCGGGACTCGAGCAAGTCGAGATCGATGCTCCGGATCCCAGCTTGCCGAGTTGGGGGCCCGAGAACGCACCGGTGGTGGTTCAGATGTTCTCGGACTTCGAATGCGGGTTCTGTCAGCGCGTTTTGCCGACGCTGCGGGAGCTCCTGGAGCTACACCCCGGACAACTCCGTGTGGTATGGCGCAACTTACCGTTATCTTTCCACCGCCATGCGCGGTTCGCAGCGCGCGTAGCGTTGGAAGTGCGAGCCCAGAAGGGCGACCAAGCGTTTTGGCAATTTGCCGATCGCATGTACGGCTTCGGAACGGAGGCGCCCGAGCCTCTGTCTCGTAACTCGATTGGGCGCTACGCGCTCGAAGCCGGACTGGAGCTCGCGACGGTCGATGAGCTGGCACGCGGCCAACAGCACGAACCAGAGATCGCGCGCGATCTCGCGCTAGCCGATCGGATCGGCGCGACGGGTACTCCGACGTTCGTGATCAACGGTTACCGTTTGGTAGGCGCTCAGCCCCTCTCCCGCTTCGAACGTCTAGTCAAACTCGCCCTCGAAAAGTCTCCCAAGTCCGTCACGCTTTGAACGCCCGTAGCGGCACGTCGACAAAACTGCGCTTCCCCACTTGCACGCAGCGTTGATTGCGAGCATCCTGCTACGGCCTCGTGAGGGGTAGATTGGAGGGTGCCTATGACTGTCCTTGTAACATCGCGTCGGATCATTGCGTCTCCGATCAAAGCCTCTCCAACTGCCGCGCGTTCCTGACGGCAATGCCGCTCGCAGCCCCGTTGCTGCGTGAATTGCAGCGCGCTCGCTAGTTGGTAGAGGTGTTCATTCGCGTCGCTGCGGCGGCGCACGCGTCGTCCCCAACCGCCATTGCGTGGGGACCCATGACGTCCCGCCAAGAGCCATCTGATCTGCTCGAGCGCGGGACTGACCTCTGCTCCAGCACTTTCGAGAGCACATCATGCAGCTTTGTCATTCGGTGTTCGAATCTCTTCCCCAATTGGTCCAACTGGGACTCAAGCCAGTTCAAATCAACGCGCTCTTGGAGCGCCCCACCCCTGCGCTGCCCATGCGCGTAACGCGCGTCGACAGAGGAGCGTGTCTAGTCATCGCCTACGGTTGCAAAGACTCCCCCCTACCCTTTGCCGAAGCACGAGCTCCCGACACGCCTGACAGTGGGGCGACTGAAGCTTTCTCTTTGTCAATCGCGTTGGACGCGCAGTGTGAACCGATCGCGGTGGGTGATTGGCTAGTGCCTCGAACGAACGGCGACTCGGGGCTCAGTGTCGACTTCGTGCTGCCACGTCACACGTGGTTACGACGCGCTGCGATTTCGAACTCGAGTCAAATGCAGCTCATCGCCAGCAATTTGGACACCGTGTTCATCGTCACCGCACGCGCCGAGAGTGAGAAGCTCGACCGAAGACAGCAGAATTCGCGTCGACTCGAGCGCTTCTTGTGGCTAGTGCGCGAGGGTGGAGCCACGCCGATCGTGTTGATCAACAAGAGTGATCTGAGCGCCACGGACGAGCATCATACTGGCCAATTGTCACGCCGACTCGGCGGCGTGCCCGTGCTCGCGGTCAGCGCGCTCGAACAGCGCGGTCTCGAAGCGCTGACGCCCTATTTGTATCAGGGTAACAGCATCGGGATGATCGGCCCGTCCGGCGTCGGCAAGTCGACTTTGATCAACCGCTTGCTGGGCCACGACATGCTCGACACGGGCGAAGCTCGCCTCAGCGACGGCAAAGGTCGGCACACGACGACCCGCCGCGAGCTCGTCGTGACGCCAAGCGGCGCCTGCTTGATCGACACTCCGGGCATGCGCGAAGTCGGGCTCTACTCCGAAGACGGTCAGACCGTGGGATTCCTTGACGTGCAAGAGCTGGCCGTGGGTTGTCGTTTCAACGATTGCGGGCACGAGGACGAACCGGGCTGCGCGGTGTTGGCGGCGATCGCGCGGGGCGATCTCCTGCGCGATCGCTTGGACTCGTTTCACTCGTTGGCACGCGACGCAGAGCGCCAAGCGTTACGCCACGACGCTTACGGGCGTCACCTCGCCAATAAGCAATTGCGCCGTTTCGGGAAGGTCGTGAGAGTGGGCCAACGGCTCAAGGGCGCCTGAGCGGTCCAACGCGCTCGCTCGAATAGACCACGCTGGAGGGCGGGTGAGGTCTAAGCTCACCCGCCTTCCGCTTCACTTCAGGTCGTTGGCGGCGTTTCTGCCGAAGCGGCGGGCAATGCGACCGGAGCGACCAGGTTCTTGCCCATCAGGTACTGCAACAACGCGAGCGAGACGAGCCCGCTGTGATCGTCACCACCGCCACTACCCCCACCAGCACCCGCGACGTAGACATCCGGAATGAGCTTGAGCTGGTTCGAAGCGATCTTCTCGATGACTTGGATCTGCCCGAAGACTTGGTTACCCATCGCAGCAACTTGTTGCTTGTAGGCCTCGGCGTTCGACTTACCTTGCTCGAGCAGCACGAGCGCTTCGGCCAGACCCTTCTTCTCAATCGCCTGCGCATCGGCCAAGGCGTTTACCTTGGTCGCTTCAGCGTCGGCGCCTGCGCGCAAGCGTGTTGCCTTGGCAGCACCTTCGGCGCGAATTTCTACCGCGCGCGCTTCACCCGTGGACTTCTCGATTTCGGCGTTCGCGAGGTTCTTCGAGATTTCGACGCCGCGCTCCGATTCCACGACCTTCGGTTGCATGTTCGCTTGCGCTTTGGCGTTCTCCAACAATTTGCGCTCTTCCTGGGCCTGCTTTTGCGTGGCGAAAGTGATCTTCTCTTGCTCGGCGATTTGGCGATCGGTAACCGTACGCGTCAACTCCGGCGGCAGCACTACGTCGGCAATCATCGTGTCTTTGGACTCGATGTGGTGAATACGCAGCACGCCTTGAATGTGTTCCTTGGCGCGCGCTTGGAGTTCCGCCCGCTTCGTGTACAGATCCAGCGCTTTCACGGATTGGGCCGAGTTGCGGAAATGCGAGGAGATCGCGGGCTCGAGCACCTGGGAAATCATGTTGTCGACCGAACCCAAGTTGGCAACCACCTTGGGCGCATCGGCCATCGCGATGTGGATGATGACGCTGACATCCATGTTCACGTTGAACGCGTCAGCAGTGCGCAACGTGATCGTCTTCAAATTGGAGTCGAGCTTGTGCGCACTCGATTGGTTGTCGGCCCAGTTGAGCAAGATCTGTGTCGTCGGCACCTTGTCGACCTTGCACACGCGCGTGTTGATCGGGTGTTTGCCCGGACCTAGAGGATCAGCCCAAATGCCCTTCTTGCCGTTGCGCACGATCTTGGCGTTGACGTCAGAGCTGGTGGTATCTTCCCCTTCCTCACCAACGAAGCTCGTGACGACCGCGCATTCGCCGATTCGGACTTCGACCATCGGCACTTGCTCAATCGCAGCGAACCACGGGTTCACCGCGTAGTTGCCGGAGCGCAACACTGGGATTTGCAACCCCTTCTGCCCGCCCGCCCCAAGGAATGCAGGGGCGTTTTGAAAGTTGTTGTGAATCTCGAGCGAGATCTCGTCGGCAGCGATCTTGTTCGCGTCGAGGATCGGCTTGCCTTCGAGCACCGTCACGATGCCGACCGTCTCGGAGCCAATGTGCGTCCAAGGCACGATCGCGCTGATCACGAACAAACGCGTGTTGATGCGATAAGTACCGGGCATCAACGTATCGATCTGGTGTCCCTTCTGGCCACCGTTGCGAATGAACGCGCTGCCGTCCTCGAAGTTCGAGTGACCCGAGACCTTGGCGCCCAACAGGTTACCTTCGGGGATGCGTGCGCCGTCCATCGCCGTGATCAGCCCCAAGTGACTGTTCGGGATCACGGTTACCGGCTGGATCTCGACTTTGAAGAGCGCCGTGTTGATGCGGTAGTTGCCCGGAGGCAAGATCGCGATCTGCGGCCCCTTTTGCCCACCGTTGCGCAAGAACGCGTCACCGTCTTGGAACACGTCGCACTCGACGGGCTCAGCGAAGATGCGCCCCACGGCGCAGGGTTGACCAGCCACCGATTCGACGATTCCAACTTGGAGCTCGGTGATCACGATCGCGCGCTGAATCGTGATCACGAACAGGTGCGGATTGATCTGATACTCACCGGGCGGCAGGATCGCCAGCTGTGGCCCCTTTTCGCCGCCGTTCTGAAGAAAGGCTTCGCCGTCTTGAAACAGGTTGCAGTTCACGGTGCGCGCAAAGAACTGCCCGGTGGGCATCGGCAAACCAGTGATCGCTTGCACGATTCCGATTTGATCGGGACCAACGGTGGTGAACTTGTGTTTGCTCACCTTGTAGATGAAAGGCATCAACAAGTGAAAGCCTGGGCCCAACGTACGTGCCTGCACGCCGACCTCGTGACGCAGAGCCACGGTACGACCATCGGCCATCTGAGTGCCGAACCAGCGCCGTTCTAGAGTGACGAACTCATCGCCGCCCGCGATCGCGATGCTGTTGAACAAGAGGATCAGCAAGGCGATGACGCCGAGCGCGATCACGACATTTTCGAAAATCAGATACTCCGCGAGCATTTGGTCTCCCTTTCCGCGCGGTTTGAACTCGGGGCGACGCTATCGGCTCGGCTTGCCCTTGGCTAGGACGAACGTCGACCTCTACGTCGGAAACGAGGCGCTTGTGGGAGCTTGTCATAGGCCCGCCGACCTTCACTTGCGTGCAATAGAATCAACAGCGCGCGAGATCCGTCCAAGAACAGATCTAAAAACCAGCCTCTCGTGGTTTTTGAACCCGCTCCAAGCGGCTCGCGCGCGATCGACGTTCGAGCGTTGCCTCAACGCGTGACGCTGATGGGTTCACCTACGTCACGCCCCACGAGCATGGCGCCCATTTTCGTCGATGCGCCCTCCCAAAATCCGTATTGCTCGGGGAAGTCGCTCGGGTTGCGGAAGGTTCCGAACAACATGTCCCAGGCAGGGACGTTCGCGTAGTTGTAGGCGTGAATGCCGCGGCCGTGATGCAGACCGTGTGCCTCGGGACGCATCACGAAGTAGCCGATCCAGCTCGGGGTACGAATGTTCATGTGCTGCACGACGGCACTCGCGAAGCCGAGCATGCCGGCCAAGCCCGCGGCATCGGGGGATAGGCCGAGCAACGTCGTGGCGAGCCCCGTCAAAAAGAACGTGCTCAGCGTGTCGAAGGGATGCGTGTACGACATACCAGCCAAGTCCATGCGCTCGGCGCTGTGGTGCATTTGGTGCGTCCAACGCCAGATGAGCGGAACCCGGTGCATGATACGGTGCAACCAGTAGCCGAAGAAGTCAGAGACGACGTAGCCGAGCAAACCGCCGAGCACGACGCCCAGGCCCTGCAAGTGGAAAAGCGTGTTATCGCCGAGCAGGGCCGCCAACAGCATGGGCAGGAAGCTATTGACGGCTCCGGTGAACATGAAGAACAAGCTGCCCTTGAGCACCCAACCTTTTACGGCGGGCAAAGGCCGGGCAGCGAAACGGCGCTCGATGTAAAGCATCACGAAGAACACGACGGGGGGTAACAGACCGATGATCATTTCCATGGGGACACCTCCAAGCCCCTGGCGTAACTCCCCACGGAACGAACGTTCCATGTTCGAATCCCCATCGATTATAGGGACTTAGAGCGCAATTTTTCCTGAACGGCCCGCGCCGATGGCGGGCTCTCAGCCCAGGAACACGCAGTAGTTCCCCGTGCGCACGTAACGTTCCAAGAACTCACCGCAGTCAGCGTCGAGCTCAGCCAAACGAGCAATCGCGTCCTTCAAGCGACGTTGCACGTTGACGCGCGCGCGCTCCGAGGGTGAGGCCGCAGCGCGGGATTTGCCGCCCAGCCCAAGGCCCCGTGCAAGTTCCGTCTCAAGCGCGGCTTGTTCACGCTTCAGACGTTCGAGGCGTCCCAGGTCGTTGTCGTGTTCGGCCTCTCGGATATCGCTCGCGAGTTCGTCGAGACGTTCGCGGTAGGCACGCTTGGCCTTTTGATCCAGGCCCTCGAATGCCGTGCCCTCTTGCAAACTCGAACTCGGATCGTCGCTCGCGAGAGCCAGCACGTGGATCTCTTCACCGCGATGCTCGACCAACCGCGCGAGCAATTGCACGCCGCGACTGTCTTTGACGCGTAGCGTTCGACCAGCGAACCCGACGCGCCAAGTGTCGCCTTCGCATTCGAGACTGAAGCTCGGCTTCGTCTCGTTGGGTTCGGGCACCGGCTGAGATGTCAGCGCTTGGACTTCCTGACCGATCGTCTCCAACAAACCGGAGAAGCGCAGCTCGCGCGCGCAGCGCTCGGCGCTCGCAAACTCGAACGCGGCCTCGTCTTGGCGCCCCATGCGCTTCAAGAGCCGGCCAAGATCGCAGTGGATCTCCGCCACCCAGGGTGTAAATCCAAAGCCCGTCACAAGGGCGATCGCCTGTCTCAGCTCGCGCTCCGCTGCCTCGAATTCACCGAGCGCCAGATCGAGCAAGCCGATCGCCCTCGATTTGGGGCCTTCGTAGGTGAGCTGAATGTGCCCACCCGTCAAGTGTATGGCTTCTTCGGCGGCCAACTTGCCCCGCACACGTCGGCAATCTGCCGTCATCCCGAGCGCCGCGTAGACTTCTCCGAGCAGCGCCGCGAAGGCCCCAGCTTCGAGTTCTTGCACGCGTTCACCTGCGCGCACCATTACCGCACGTGCAGGCTCGAGCTGTCCGTGACGCGCTAGAGCGGCAGCCTGAAATACGGCGCCGAATACCGAACTATCCACGACTCCGGGTGGTAACCCATCGACATCGATCTCCTGCCGCAGCGGATCCCGGCGCAACAAGCGCGCGGCTGCGGCACTGTGGGCGACCAGTGCCAACTTCAAAGCCGGATCATCGGCGACGGGTTCGAGCCTGCGCGCCTCGTGCAGGCAGCGATCCGAAGTCACGACGTCGCCGCGGGCCAAAGCGCGCATCGACTCGAGCAACAACGCGCGCCAGCGTTGACGCGGCGTGGCCACCCGCTCGGCAAACTCGATCGCGCGCGTCACGGCCGCATCCCATTCAGTGACTTTTCCCAGCTCCAAGTGGTCAATCGCCAAGCGCGATTGAGCCCGCGCAGCCGTCGCCCAGTCTCCACGAGCTGAGGCGAGACGCGAGAGCTCTTCGTTCAACCGGATGCGTTCGCCGAGCGGCGCATAGTCCACCCAGGCCGCACCGACGAGCAGCAGGACCTCGATCCGCGTCGCCTCATCCGCATCCGCTGGCAAACGCTCTAGCGCCACGCGCGCCATGGCCACCGGGGCTTGGGGATCGGGCGCGGGCTGCAGAGCTGCCGCCAAGCGTGCCAACACGCGGGCAGAAAGCGCGGCTTCCTCGGCCGGTAACTCACAACGCGCACGCTCCAGCAAGCGC
The DNA here is from genome assembly GCA_036263015.1 of Polyangiaceae bacterium. Classification (GTDB taxonomy): domain Bacteria; phylum Myxococcota_A; class Polyangia; order Polyangiales; family Polyangiaceae; genus SZUA-265. Next base: position 84,745 of record DATAHU010000040.1, read on the forward strand.
ACCAAGTCACTGTCGATGATCCCGGGTTGGATCTCGGACCCAAACGTCAACGCGGCGTGAGCCAATAGCACCGGGTCGCGGGCTTGCTCCGCAATCTGCGCGACGCGCAGACAGATCTGCCGCGCTTCGGTGTACTTGCCTGCGAGCAACGTCACGCGCGCTTGGTGCAGACGTTCGAGCGGCGTGGCCCCGCCGCCCACGCCGTTTTGGCGCGCATCGTCGATGCGTTGATACATGGCATGAGCGCGGTCCCACGCCCCGCGTTGTTCCAGCAGCGCTACCGCTCGCAGACCGAGTTCGATGGCGCCGAGATCTGGACTCAACGACGACAGCGCGTGGCGCGCGCGTTCGACGATCACTTCGGGCAGCTCCGGATCGTCTGCTTGGGGAGCCAAGACGCGCGCAGCAGCCGAGTGTAGGTCGCAGCGTTTTGCGACTGGCAAGGCCGCTTCGATGGCGTCTCGAACCAAGATGTGGCCAAAGCTGAACAGTCCCGGCCGAACCTCGTCGATGATCCCGGCGCGACGCGCGGGCTCGAGATCGTCGATCACTCGAGCTGGCAATTCCCCCAAGATCGCTGCCAGGGGTGCAACCTTCGCCTCTCGCCCCAGAATCGCCAGCGCCGACAGCGCTTGCTGCGTCCTTTGGGGTAACAGTTCCACGCGCTCGAGCACCACTTGCCGAATCGTGTCCGGCACGTTGCGGAGCGCCGCCACTCCGCGCGTATCGAGCATGCGGGCGCATTCGGTGACGAACAGGGGATTGCCACCAGTGCGTTCCCACAGTTGCTGAAGTTGACTCTTGGACAGCGGTCGACCGAGCAAGCTCTCGACCAAGACCGCCACCTCTTGTACGCCGAGAGCCTCCAAACGAATGTCATCGCCGTCGCGCATCAGGCGGGTGAGACGCTGTGCGACTCGGTCGTCCACGCGCGGATCGGTAAGGCGCGCCGTGACGACCACCAGCGCCTTGAGCACGGTCAGTGGCTGAGCGAGCAACGCCAACAGATCCAATGTGCCGATGTCGGCGGCGTGAATGTCTTCGAAGATCCACACCACCGGATGCTCCGCTGCCGCACGCGCCAAGCCCGGCACGAGTCGCTCCCAAATCCGGAACGCGGTTGGAGCCAACGCTGCTTCGACGGGATCGACGCCAAGGTCGGCGAAAGCCGGACCGAACGGAAAGAACGGAGGCGCCTCTCCGAACTCCCACGCGCGTCCGAGCACGATGTGTGCGCCACGCGCGCTGGCCTCGCTCGAGAGCCACTTGATCAGGGCGCTCTTGCCAATCCCCGCTTCACCACTCAGCACCACGAGCCGACCACGGCCCTTCTCTGCCTGTGTTAGCGCTGTGCCGAGCTGTCGCACAACCAGGTCGCGCGCGACCAGCAGGTCCGAGGTCGACATCTTGGTAGGGGGGTGACGATATCAGGTCGCAAGGCGGCGCACAGCCTTCGCCCCAAGAACCCGCACGCCACCGGGTCCAATGCGAAAGCCGGGCCGGAACCGGTAGCCCACCCACGCGCAAGGATTGAACAAAATGCGCGTCCAGGCTTGCCGGACCCGAAGCTTGCGAGCAGGCTCAGGCAACACGCGCGGGCCAACGGAAGGGACCTCATGACCAGCGACAACGCGAGACAGGCAGTGGATGGGTTTGGAAAGTCGATCGGCGCGGTCCGCGAACAAGTGGGACGAGTGATCGTGGGCAATCGTGAGGTCGTCGATGGCGTGCTCACGTGTATGCTCGCAGGTTCACACGCGCTGCTCGAAGGCGTACCGGGTCTGGGCAAGACGATGCTGGTGCGCAGCCTCGCGCAAGCGATCAAACTGCAGTTCTCTCGAATCCAGTTCACGCCCGACTTGATGCCCGCGGACATCATCGGCACCACGGTGATCGACGAGACGCGCCAAGGGGGTACGGCGTTCGAGTTCCGCAAAGGTCCAGTATTCGCCAACATCGTGTTGGCCGATGAGGTCAACCGCGCCACGCCCAAGACGCAAAGTGCGTTGCTCGAAGCCATGCAAGAGCATCGGGTCACGGTCGGACGCACGACGCACAAGCTCGATCAGCCTTACTTCGTGCTGGCCACGCAGAACCCGCTCGAGATGGAGGGCACTTATCCGCTGCCCGAAGCTCAGCTCGATCGCTTCTTCTTCAAGCTCAACGTGCCGTTCCCGACGCGCGATGAGTTACACGGAATTCTGGAACGCACGACGACCTCGCACGAGCCCGAGATCGAGGCCGTGCTCGACGGCGATCGGATGCGAGAGCTGCAACAGTTCGTCAAGACCGTGCCCGTTGCGCATCACGTGCAGGATTACGCCGTGCGTCTGATTTTGGCGACCCACCCCACGCAAGCGGGTGCCAGCCCCGACGTGAAGCGCTTCATTCGCACCGGGGCTTCGCCGCGCGGCGCTCAAGCCTTGATCTTGGCCGCCAAGATCGGCGCGTTGTTTGCAGGTCGCTTCGCGGCCTCGGTCGATGACGTGAAGCGCGCGGCCTTGCCCGCGCTGCGTCACCGCGTTCTGCTCAACTTCGAGGGTGAAGCCGAGGGCGTCACCGCCGATCGCGTGCTGGGTAAACTGTTGGACGAGCTACCCGAAGCGGGAGCATGAGCTTACTCGATTTCGTACGCGGCGCGTTGCCGTCGCAACGGCGTTCGAAAGCGCAAGTCAAGCGCAGCCAAGTGCTGTTCGACGATGATTTTCAACGGCGCCTGGAGACGCTCGCGATCGTCAGCCGCCGCGTGTTCGCAGGGCGTCAGCGCGCTGAACGCCGCAGCAAGAAGAAGGGCAGCGGTGTAGAGTTCGCCGATCATAGAAACTACGTTCCTGGGGACGACTTCCGTTTCGTCGACTGGAACGCGTACCAACGCTTTGGTCGATTACTCGTGCGCCTGTACGAGGAGGAAGAAGATCTCAGCATCACTTTCGTCCTCGATTGTTCGCGCTCGATGGGATTTGGGGATGGCGCGAAGTTCGATCAAGCGCGCAGACTGTGCGCGGCGCTCGCTTATGTTGGCTTGGCCAATCTCGACCGCGTTGGCATCTCGGCCGTCGGAGACACGACGCTCGATCGTTTACCCGCCACGCGCGGTAAAGGACGCATCTTCAAGGTCTTCCGCTTTCTGAGTGAACTCGAGCCCAACACCCACACCGATCTGGGTGAGGCCCTGAAGATGGTCGTGGCGCAGAACAAGCGCCGCGGCATGGCCGTGTTGATCAGCGATCTCTATGACCCACAGGGCTTCGAGAACGGCATCAACGTTCTTCGCTACAACAAGTTCGAACCCTATGTGCTGCACATCGTCGATCCGCGCGAAGCGACGCCGAAGCTCAAGGGCGATGTGCGCATCTACGACTGTGAAACGGGCGCTGAGCAAGAGGTAACCGTCACCGACGAGCTGCTCGGCAAGATGGAAGCAGCGTTCAGCGAGTACCAGCGCGAGATTGAATCGTTCTGCGTGAAGAACCAAGTGCCGTACTTCCGAGCCAACACGGACGCGCCGTTCGACGAGCTCGTGTTGAGCGTGTTTCGTAAGGGAGGGTTCCTGCGCTGATGTTGTTCGCAGGCGTACCCCTGTCGACGCTCGGGCTGCTCGCCGCCGGACTGGCTGCGTTGACGACGCTGCTATACATCTTGAAGCTGCGGCGGCGCCCCGTCAGTGTGCCGTTCTCGCCGCTGTGGCGACGCGTGTTGCGCGATCAACAAGCGACGCACCTGTTCTCGGAGCTCAAGCGTTGGCTATCCCTGCTCTTGCAGCTCGCTTTGCTCGGCTTGGTGTTGCTCGCTCTGGCCGATCCACGGTTTACGAAAGCCTGGACCAGCAATCGCAATCGCGTCGTGCTGGTGGATGTCAGCGCTTCGATGCAAGCCACCGACGTCGAGCCCACGCGGCTAGGCGTCGCGCAGACGAAGTTGAGAGAGTTCATCCGCGGCTTGCCCAGCGGTGATCGGTTGTTGATCGCCGAGATGGGCACGACTTGCCGAGCCTTGTCGAGCATGACCGACGACACGGCAGAGTTGTCGCGCGCCGTCGACGCCATCAAAGCCACGGACACGGGCGCCGATCTCGAACGCGCTCTGGCGTTCGCGCGCGACAGTCTGCGAGGCTTGTCGAGTCCCGAAATCGTCGTGATCAGCGACGGCGCGTTGAGCGACACCGAGCGCGCGTCGGCGCACGTTCCGCTGGACGGGATCCGCACCAGCTACGTGCCCGTCGGGCAGAGCGAAACCAACATCGCGGTGAGTCAATTTTCGGTACGCCGTTATCCATTGGACAAGGGCCGGTACGAGGTGTTGCTCGAGCTGAACAACACCAACGCGACGCCGGCCGACGTCGAGTTGAGCTTGGTCGGGGATGGCAGCGTGATCGACGTGACCAAGCTATCCCTGGCTGCAGGTGAACGGCTCCCCCGGATTTACTCCGACTTGAGCGGTGCAAGCCGAACGCTCGAAGCGCGAGTGCGCTTGCTGGGAGCCGCACCGGACCGTCTGAGCGTCGATGATCGAGCTTATGCGCTGATGCCCGAGCGCCGACGTGTGCGGGTTTTGGTCGTTTCGCCCGGCAACACGTACCTCGAGGCAGCGCTCTTGCTCGACGAGTATCTGGAAGTGACAGAGGTCGCGCCCAGCGAAGCCTTGCCCAGCGGCCCGTTCGACGTGACGATCCTGGACGGTGTCGCTCCAACGCTGCAAGTCAACCACGGGGCGCGCATCTATCTGAATCCGCCCGAGGGCGGTCCAATCAAACTGCAGCCCAAGCCCATCACCGATTTCGGCTTCGACACTTGGGATCGCCAGAGCCCATTCTTGAGCTTCATCGCGCCTGAGGACATCCAAGCCGCGACCGGCCACGCCTTCGTACCCGAGTCTGGAGATCACGTCGTCGGTGCTTCGGAGCTCGGCCCGATTCTGCTCACCGGTAACCGCGACGGGCAACGCTTCGTAGCGTTGAGCTTCGATCCACGCTCCAGCGATTTCGTGCTGCGCGTCGCGTGGCCGCTGTTTCTGTTGAACAGCATCAACGCCTTCGCGGCCGAAGATACCCGTTATCTGTCTTCGTTTCGAACCGGTGAAACTTGGAACATCCCGGTTCAAGGTGAACGGGACAGCGTGATTCTGAAGTCGCCGAATGGGCAACAACGCGCAATTCCCGTCAAGAGTGGCTACGCGGTAACACTGGGTGAATACGCGGGCTTCTTCAGCTTGCTCGAGGCCGACGGCAGCGAGTTGTACGCCTTCGCCGCCAACATGACCGATCAAAACGAGAGTCAGATCAAACCCAACCCAGAACTGAAACTGGGCACGGCCAGCGCCGGACCCGTCGATGGGTTCTCGGTCGGGGTGCGACGTGAGCTCTGGGTGTACTTGTTGGGCGCCGTGCTGTGCGTCTCGCTGATCGAGTGGTTCACCTATCACCGGAGGCTCACGGTATGAACAGTGAGCGCCCCACGACGTCGCGCTTGGCTGGTGCGCTGTTCGCCGCGGGAGTGGTCGGGCTGATCGCCGCGAGTCTGTGGGTGTTTTCGCACTACGTCTTGGATCACCAAGGCCCGATGCTGGTTCACTTCCGTGGCCAAGAGATCGAACTCTTGCGTCCGGTGTTCTTTGGACTGCTCGCGGGCTGGCCCCTACTGCTGTACGGCTTGCGTTACTCCTTAGCGGATTTGCCGTGGCAACAGCGGATCGCGACGCTGCTCTTGCGCGTCACGTTTCTGGCTCTGGTCGTGGTCGCACTGACGCGTCCCACGACGCGGCGCGACTCCGAGCGCGTTTGCACCGTGTTCATCGTAGACGTCAGTGATTCGGTCACCGACGCCGCGATCGAGCAAGCGCGATCCAAGATCCAAGCGGTAGTAGCCACGCTCGGCTCCGATAACTTGGTGCGGCTGATCAGCTTCGCAGAAAGACCGCGACTCGAAGCCCTGGGCCAACCCAAGGCCGACGACGCGAGCGCAATTGATCTCACCATCCCCGACGCCAAAGCGCTGCGGCATGAGAAGGAGGGCGCCGGCAGCAACATCCAAGCCGCCTTGGAGCTGGCTTATGGCGTATACCCCCCGGGCACACTGAAACGCGCGCTGCTGTTCAGTGACGGCGTCGAGACCCAAGGCGATCTGTTGGCCCAAGTGGAGCGCACGCGCCAATTCGGCGTGCGCTTGTTTGCCGAACCCTACACCGAGCCGCCACCCGCCGAGGTGGCCATCCAAGCGCTGGTCTTGCCGCCCAAAGTCGCGATTGGTGAACCGTTCAAGATCCGCGCAGAGATTTACGCGAGCCGCGCGAACAAGGCTCGAGCTCGGCTGTACCAGGGCGAGATGCTCAACGGTCTCGACGGTGTTCGCGACCTGGAGCTGGCACCGGGGGTGAACAGCATCGAGTTCCAAAGTGTCGTGCGCGTCGGCGGTGACGTCACGTACCGTCTGACGCTCGACGACATTGCGGCGGATGTATTTCACGAGAACAACGCCGTCAGCACGCGCCTGCAAGTGCCAGGACGGCCACAAGTCTTGTACATCGAGGGACAGCCGCAACGTGCGAGTTACTTGACCAGCGCTCTGAACGCGCAGCAATTCGACGTCGACGTGCGACCGGCTGCGGCATTTCCCGCTTCTTTGGCGGAGATGGAGCGCTACGAGTTCTTGATCGTCAGTGACGTCCCGGCGGAGCAAGTCAGCCTTTCTTCACAAGACCTGATCGAACGCTACGTGCGCGATCTGGGTGGCGGTTTTTTGTTTGCCGGTGGTGAACAGGGCTTCGGGCTCGGCGGCTGGAGCCATTCGACCGTTGAACGCATCTTGCCGGTGACGATGGACGCCGAGCGCAAGAAAGAGATGCCCACGGTGGCGATGGCGCTGGTGATCGACCGATCGGGATCGATGGCGGGCCTGCCCCTGGAAATGGCCAAAGCGGCCTGCTCGGCCACGGTGACTACGCTGAAGGCCGACGACTTGGTCGAGGTGATCGCGTTCGACTCCGCTCCGAATCGCTATGTGAAGCTACAACCCGCCCGCTATCAGAGCCGGATCCAGAACGACATCATGCAGATTCAGTCGGGCGGCGGCACCGCGATCTTCCCGGCCTTGGACGCTGCATATCAAGATCTGTCGGTGATCGCGGCACGTAAGAAGCACGTGATCTTGCTCACTGACGGCCGCTCCGAAGCCGAAGGTCTGCGTGATCTCGTGCAGGCGATGGTCGCCGAGTCGATCACCGTGACGACGGTCGGCCTGGGTGACGGCACTGATGCCGATTTGCTGCGCAGCCTCGCGGAATACGGCGGCGGGCGATTCCACGCCGTGCCGGATCCGAACAGCTTGCCGCGCATCTTCACGCGGGAGACCGAGATGATCTCACGCCAAGCGGCGGTAGAAGAGTGGTTTCCCGTCGTGCGCACCGGTTCTGCAGATTTCCTGAAGGGCATCGCAATCAACACCGCGCCGATGCTGCACGGTTATGTCGCGACGCAGATGAAAGGTGCTCCGGCGCAGCAAATCTTGGCGAGCGATCAGGGAGAGCCCATTCTGGCGCGCTTGCGGGTTGGTCTTGGGCAAACGCTGGCTTGGACGAGCGATCTGAAGAACAACTGGGCGATCGATTGGCTGCGTTGGCCGGGCTTCGGACGCTTCTTCGGGCAACTCGTACGCGAGCACATGCGCAAGCAGAGCCAACGCGAACTGACGATGAAGACGACGTTGATCGGCGATCACGTGACGGCCACCGTCGATGCGTTCACCCCCGACGAGCGCTTCGACAATGGCATCGTGGCGAAGCTGACGGTCGAGAATGACCAAAGCAAACAGCGCAGCGAGTTCCCCTTGGTCGCGACAGCCCCCGGTCGCTACGAGGCCAGCATCCCACTCGACTCGTTCGGCTCGTTCACCTTGAAAGCCGATCACTTGCGTGAACAACCCGACGGCAGTCTGCGGCAGATCGCAGTCAGTTATGGGCGGATCTCTTACCCCTACCCCAAAGAGTACGCGAGTTTCGAAGCGGAGCCGGAGCGCTTGAATCGCGCGGCTGAGGCAACCGGCGGCGCCTCCAACCCGACCCCGGCGGCGCTGTTCGACCCACGCGGTGAGAAAATTTCGGAGAGTTTGCCGCTCTGGCCGCGTTCACTGTTTGCAGCGCTAGGCGTCTTTCTGTTGGATCTACTTTTGCGTCGCGTTCGCGTGTTCGATCGTAAGTTCGTGGCGGGTTGAGTCCACTTCTCGAGCGAGGAAAGGGTTACATGCAGAAAGGCCTTCGGTTGCTCTTTGGCTTCACTGATCCCGTGTCGCGACGGGTGTACGCGGCGTGGGGTTTCGGCCTTCTAGGCATCAAATACTTGGGCGATCTGCTGCTTTCGCTGAGCGCTTCCGAACCACTCGGACCCATCGTTTACCTGAACCCGATCCTATCGCAACGCTTGGACTCGCTGGGGAGTTACCCCGAATGGCTGCCCTGGGTGATGTTCGTCTGGGCCTTGCCCTTTGCCTGGATTGGCGTCAGCATGACGACGCGCCGCGCGATGGACGCGGGCCTACCGGCGGGCGTGGGACTGTTGTTCTTCTTTCCGGTCATCAACTATTTCGTGATGCTCGGCTTGTGTCTCGCGCGCACCTCGGACCACGCGAGACCGAGTCTGCGCCGACTACAGAGCGTTGGCTTCAACTTCAAAGTCGCGCTGCTCTCGACCGCCGCTGCCAGTGCGTTCGGCCTCGTCGCGGCGCTGGTAGCGGTCTTTGGTATACAGGACTACGGCAGCGCTTTGTTCGTCGCGGTGCCGTTCATCATGGGTGTGATCTCGGGCACGTTGCTGAACCGCCGGGGTCCGCAGAGCGTCATGCAGACGCTCGGCGTCAGCGTCGTCAGCGTGACCGTGGCAGGTGGGCTACTGCTCTTGTTCGCGCTGGAAGGCGTGATGTGCTTGGCCATGGCCGCGGTGATCGCCTATCCGCTCGCGATGATCGGCGCACTGCTCGGACGCGCTTTGACGGGCAGTTCGAACCCGAACGCGCAGACCTTCGGCATGGTGCTGTTTTGGCCGTTGCTCGCGTTCTTGCCGTGGGAGCGCTCAGAGCCTTACCCACTGCGTTCGGTCACTTCGAGCATCGAAGTCGATGCGCCGCCCGAGCGAGTTTGGCCCAACGTGATCGGCTTCTCGGATCTGCCGCCTCCGTCGGAGTGGTTGATGAAGAGCGGTGTGGCGTGTCCTTTGCGCGCGCACATCGAGGGCGAGGGGGTCGGCGCGATTCGCTACTGCGAGTTCACGACGGGGCCCTTCGTCGAGCCGATCAGTGCTTGGGAGCCGCCCTATCGCCTAGCCTTCGACGTCAGCGCGCAGCCGCCGTCGATGCACGAGTGGAGTCCGTACGAGGTCGTGCACGCGCCGCACCTCGTGGGAACGATGCAGAGCGAGCGAGGCGAATTTCGTCTCACGCGTTTACCTGGAAACCGCACCCTACTCGAGGGCACGACCTGGTATCGACTGAAGATGTCGCCCGGACCGTATTGGGCGTTCTACGCCGATCGCGTCGTTCACGTGATTCACGGGCGCGTGCTCGAGCACGTGAAAAACCTGTCGCTCACTGAACCCGCACAGACGTCGACTTCACTTTGAAGTCATCCATGTCCGTGCTGCGCACGATCACGTAGCCAGCACGCTTCGGATCTTTGGAGATCGCGTCGACCCCGTCTTCCCACTGCGAGCAGTGAGTTTGAATCGGGCTCGTCACCTGCACCCAGTCGCCCTTGCGCAGACCAAACACGTGATAGGCGTGCCAACAGCTGGTCCACCACTCGGGCAGAATCCCGATCTCGTCGGCGCCATCGCCGTTCAGATCCCCTTCGTTGACCGGTCTGCCGCCGATGCAGTAGTTCAAAGTGATCGCTGGTCGCTTCTCGAACACCAGCGTGCAATCGCAAGGGCCGTCGCACTCCCCAAAGTCGTCCTCTGAACCGCCCTGTGGGAGCTTTGGCGGGACGAGTCGAACGGTTTCGAGTTGCCCGTCCCCGTCCCAATCCCCCGCGACGACTCCCGGCGTATTCAAGCGCGCCTCCATCTTCTTCTTCAACGCCGAGTCGGTCACTTCGTCGCCCTCGACGCGGATCACGAAGCCTGATCCTTGCGGCTCCAACACGAGATACGAAGGGTAGCGCGTGCTCTTTCCCCCGACGCTCACTTCTTTGACGAACGTCGCGCGCGCGAACGACCCGAGGGGTTCGACTTTCACTTCTCCCACCAAGCGTTGATGAAAATCGGGGTGCTGCTGCAAGTACGTCTGTTTGGCCTTGATGCAAGCCTCGGCGCTTTGCTTACGCCCGTAGAACAACACCGTGTTGGCGTAGAGTGACGCAAACGGCTTGTCGTTGGTGAGCTGGTGAGCGTCGTTCCAGAGCCCCACGACGCGCACGGGCAGTGCCGTCGCGGCCGACGCTGCGCTATTCGAGGAACTCGACGTCGAGGGTAACGGCGCCGCCTCGGAAGCGTTTGGCGCTGCCGCGCTCGATGCGTTTGGCGTGACCACGATGCTTGGCAAGCAGCGCCCTTGGATGCAGGCGGCACCTGGTTCACATTCACCACTGGGACACGCACAGCCCGCCCGACCAGTGCACTCGCCAGGTTCACGTTTGCTGCAGTGCGAAAACAAAACTACGGAGGCCAGCCAGAACCAGTACCGGTAACGCATGCCCATGGCGAGTAGCCCAGAACCCTCGGCTCCGCTAGTGTGCCGAACGAGTAGTTCGGGACGAATGAAGCAGACGCGGCTCGAACGAAAAGAAGGCCTTGCAGCGCGAAATTGCTGCGGCTGCACCAACCCTGGTGCCGCAGCAAATTTCGCTGCGAACTTTGCGTTCAGGACACTAGGGCTCGTCGAGCGCGAAGATCTGCACGGCGACCAACGCCACGCGTTCCACTGGCTCGGACTCGGCGACGACGGCGCGCACTTGCTTCAAGAAATCGACTTGCAGGGTCTGAATCCGATCCAGATCGCGTTCGGCCACGCCGCAGACGTTGTATGCGAACATACCGGGAGAGCTCTTTGCGCGCACTGCCGCCGTGTTCACCCACCACGCAGCAAGCGCCTTGGCCGCGGCGTGCCCCGCGCGCAAATCCACCGCGCTGCGGTCGACGGGCTGCCAACGGCCTTGGCTCAGCGAAATCTGCCGACTACGGTCGAGCAAATCGAGGCACTCGGTTTCTTCGGCCGCCGAAATACCGAGGCGTTTCGCAATCCAACCCTGTTGGTGACTCGCTAGCGACTTGTAGTCTTGGGTTTCCAGGACACGCAAGACAGCGTGCGACCAAGGACTTTGATAGGCGGCATGTCGCGCAAGACTCAACGCGTGCCAGTTGTCTCTCACGCTCGGCAATGAGCTCGGATCGACGAGCGTCGCCAAGAAGTCCAACAAGCGCCTCGAACAAGCGTCGAGCACATTGAGAAACTCGAACAAACGCGGCTCGGCCTCGTCGGCAAACCAGCGGCGCAGCGCGAAACGACTGAAGCCCGTGGCGCGCACGAGTTGCACCAACGGAACTTGACGGCGCTGATCGTTCAGCAGGCGAAATGCGAGGTGTCTCGGCTCCGCGCATTCGCTCGACCACCACTCGGGCTGCGCCCGGTAGAAGTCGCGCACGGCGTGCTCCAGTGAAACACCGACCTTGGTGGCAAAGCGCAAGAATTCGCCAATCGGAGGACTACATCGCCCACTTTCCCAGGTGTACAGAACATTGGTCTTGAACCCGAGGCGGCGGCTCAGAGCGGCTTGCGAACGACGGCCACGCAGCGCGCGAACCAACTCGCGACCGAGGATCACATAGTCCATGCGTAGTGTTATATCGCACGCTCCAGGGCGGATCCACCGCACTCAAAGTGCGTTTGGACACTGGACCCCTCCCTCGTGACCAGTCACCATGAGCCCATGCAACGACTTTCTTCGTCCCTGTTCGGCCCTGTCACGGGGCGCTTCGCGCTCGTCGCGGGGAGCGTGCTCTTCAGCCTGGCGTGCGCTGACGGTGGGCAGAGCTTCGATGACGGCAAGGACGGACTGGGCAAGACGTCGTCCCACAATGATAACCCTAAACCCACACAACCGACGACGCATGCCGGCGACGATGGGGGGCCCGGTGAAACCTCATCGGCCGTGACGAGCGTGGCGCTGGATTCCGGAATGATGTCACAGCCCAGCTCTCGTGCAGACTCGGCCGCAGCTCCCGATCTAAAAGCGCTGGAAACCGCCAGCGCTTGCGTCCATCAGACAGAAGAGGGCGGCCTCGAAGTCGAGGTGCGAAGTGAATGCGCTTGCCCCGATAGCCTGCGCTGCGAGGTGGTCGTGCAAGGCGACGACGTGTACGTCGGGTCGTCGGTCGACACGAGCGGTCCTGTGTGCCCGCCAGATTGCAGAGTCACCTCCACGACCTGTGAAGTCCCCCTGGAGGGCAGTTCCGGTGTGCTGCACTATGCTGGATTGGCTACTGCGTTCACCCGCGACGCGCTTGCAGGCGTTACCCCGATGCCAGGGAGTGACTACGGCGTCTGCCTGGGTGGCACACCCGCGGCCCTCCCGTCGACGAGCTCGACTGCCCAAAGCTTGTGCGACCAAGTTACGGCAATCGAACAGGGCAAACTCGACGACGGCGCCACGCTGAGGCTCGACCTGACCGGTGCGGTTTCCTACGAGAAAGGCGAGACGGGCGCATTTTGCGAGGACGACTGCTGCAACTGGCTCTGGGGGTATTACCTCGTAAAGTGTGGAGCAGAACGCAACGACGAGATCGTGCTCACTGCTGACGGTACGCCCTTCGGATCCGCCATACCCGGGCCCGGAGAAGACGATGGTTTCGAACCCCTGGAGGTGACCATGGGCTGCTTGGGCAAAGCGTGCGCACCGACCTGCGTCCCAGAGTCGGAAGCTTCGATCGGCCAGGTCATCGCCACGCTGCACCTGTTGCCAGACGGCTACACGACGTGGATGGGGGAAGATGTTTTCGCGCGCGCGGAACTTCGGATCACCGACAGGCAGAATTCAGGGATTCGCTGAACGCTTCGAAGGCGTATGGACTCGTGCCGAGTCACTAAAACCCAATCGCGTCCGTGACGCTGAAGTCCGAAGAAAACCCTGGCTCAGCGTTGCTCTCACACTTTTTTCGGGTGTCCGCTACCTTCCGAGCACGAGTTTTACTAGCGTCGCGCTGGTGAGGCATCTGTGCTGGGCTCTCTTGTTGTTGGTCGGTTGCACGCGTTTCGGTCCTGTATACCCGAGCCGTCCGCTGAGCCATCCTTCGCAACCCATCGCAGATCCAGCACCATCGCGAGTCAACGTGCATCTGGCGGTGACGCATGCTGGCGTGCACGATTCGCTCGAAGCGCTGATTCCAACCACGGGCGAAGGCATCGTTCCGATCCTCGGTAGCGACCGCAAGTACGTTTGGGCGCGCAGTCCGCTGGACATCTCGTTCGCCTCAGGGCGCATCATCGTAAAGCTGCAAGTCAGCTCCAGCGTGGATCTGCCAATCAGCAGCGTGGATCTGCCGTTCGACATCGAGATCGCCGCCGAGCCGGTGATCAACACCGAATACGCACTCAAGATTCAATCGACGGACGTTTCGGTGCAATCTGCCGATCGGCGTGCGCAAATTGCCGATCAGTTCGGGGACGTGTTCACCAAGATCAGTGATGAACTGAATTCCAAGCTGCGCGACTTCACCTACGATCTGAGGCCAATGCTCTCGGAGACTTACGCGCGATTGAAGGCCCCGGTGCCACTGCCGATGGGCCAAGCGCAAGGCTGCGCTGAATTGCGGGTGCTCGGCATCGAAGCCGCGCCGCTGGTTTTGGCTGACGGGATCGAGAAAGACATCGCGATCACGGTTGCGCCAAGCATCACCTTGCCCTGCAAGCCGGCGACCGAACAAGCAGCGTTGCCGGCGTTGGCCAACGTTGCAATGGTGCCCACGGGGCCATTCACGGTAACCGTTCCAATCGCCGCCTCTTACCAAGAGCTGACGCGTGCGCTCGGCGCGGCGTTCACCGACGGCAAGCTATTCTTCTCGACGGAGCACCCGAAGCTGTATCTCGAGAAGCCGGAAGTCTACGAGTCTGACGGCGCGTTGATCCTGGCGCTGCACATCAAAGGCCCAGTGCACGAACTCGGCATCGACGCGGACATCGACGGCGATCTGTACCTCGTCGGGCATCCCGCCTTGACGGACAACGAAATTCAGTTCCCAGATCTGGAGCCCACGATCGAAACCAGCAACCTATTGCTGTCGCTCAAGGCGCTGAGCGACGCTGACCGAATCAAGCAGCAAGCGCGCAAGGCGTTGCGTCTGGATCTCTCTGAGCGCTTGGCCACCGTGCGCGAAAAGCTATCATCCAATCTGACCTTCGGTACCGCCGAGGAGTGCGTCACGGCAAACGTCGACAAACTCGAATTGACGGAGCTGCACGCGCACGCAAGCTACTTGCGTGTCAACATCGTCGCCACGGCGCGCGCTTCCGCGTCGTTACCCTGCGCAACCAACCTCGCGGCCACGCCGTTCGCCGATTGAGGCGGGAGCGCGAGTCCCGTCGCTGAGCTGCGCTCAACGCTGCTGCAGCGACTTTGCGCGACCGCGAGTCAACGCTTCACGCGCGAGGTCCACGCTGCGCACCACTCGTGAAGCCTCTTGCAACGCCTGTTGTTCGGGTGGCAAGTGCTTGATTAGCCAAGGCGCAGCCTCACGGGCCGTGGCCGTGACGCGTTGGGGAAACGGATAGCGCGTGCCCAGACTGATCAAGGACAAGGCGCTGCGCATCGCGGCCCCAGCGAAGCCGTCGCCCTCGATCACGTAGCAGAAGGCTCCAATCTTGTGCTGGTTTCGGGTGATCGTTTGGGCGATGGCCGCTTTCGACGCCGCATCAGGCGCACGAGCGCGGCTATCGATCACGGTCAGCACGAGAATCGGGGCTTCGAGTTTCCCGACGACCCCCGTCCAGCTCTGCAGGTAGGCGGCGTTGGGTTGCGCAAGCGAGTAGGTGAGCAACACGCGTCCCAGGACGCAAATCGCATGTGCGTCATCCGAGTACACACAACCTTCGACTTGGATTCGCGCGTTGGACAAGGACACCCCGTCTCGCATTACGGCCAAGCGCGGGGATCGCGAAACCCCAAGCCGAGCCGAAAGACCACGCAGGCGAGCGCGGCGCTGGCTCAACGTTCAATCTCGATTCAGTCTGATTTGTTTGGGAAGCCAGCCGTACCCAATGGGTGCCTGCTGGCATTCGCTTGGGCCCGCCCCAGCAGCTCTCACCACGGGGCAAAAAACGAAACGAGACGTGCTGGACCGGCGCGGGCCGTGACCCTGCGCACGTATTCGGTGCCACGGAGCGTCACGCTGACTGCGTGCTCCCCGAGCGACACGCGCGCGACCAGCAGATGGACGTGCGCTGGTAGCGCCAGCCAGGCCTGGGGCGACCACTGACCAGTCGTGCCAGTCATGCCCATGAAGCGCACCGTCAACGCGTTCTCGGCGTCGCGAAAGTCGTCCTGCACCGCCGCTTCGACGTCCAAGACTTCGAGCGCGGCTCGTTCGGCCCCATCGATGACCACGCGGACGGGCTCGGGCCGCGTTTCCGGGCCGCCCACGATTCGCACGTTTTGCCAGTTTTCATCGGATTCGGGATGACTCGGCCGGCCATAGGCCGCCACAATCCACAACTCGGCGTCGTCAACCGCGGCTGACGCTTCTCGCTGTAAACCCATTTCATCTACCGCGACACCGAAGCGCCGCGCGCGCTCCAGGGCATCATGGCTCAAAGTTGGATCCGCGGCTTGACACGCAAACGCCGAAATCAGCTCACCGAAGGCTCGCGCCCGCTGGGCCTGCCCGGCGTGAACCTGCTCCGTATAGTCAGCCATGACTCCAAAACGTCGAGCCTCTACGCAGGCGCCCGTCGTGTCATCATTCTCGCTGCGACAGACGGCGGCGAAAGGATTGAGCAACAGTCGTTCGTAGAACTTGGGCCCGAAAGGTAGATTGGCCGCCTGAGCCCAACCGCGTTCGAACAGGTAGACCGTGGCTTCGGGATTCTTTCCCGCTCGCAAGTAGTTCACGCGCTTCAACGCTTGCCGATCGAGCAAGCGATCCGCAGCAGCAAAGTCCTGTGCACAGCCGGCAAAATCACCCTGCGCCCAGCGCACACTCCCACGCTCGAGCAAGACCAAGCCACCGAGTCCTCGCGCTTCGGTCTTGGGATGCCGCTCCACGCGCATCAGGGGCCCGTCGAGCATGTCGCGCGCCTCACCGAGCGCTTGCCGATCGAGCATAGCGCGCAGTGTCGGCGCACGATAACTCGGACCACAGCCAAGCGCGCAAACGCCCAGAGCCCAGATTCCGCGCATGGGAGCCCTCATATCAGAAAACTGACGCGTCAGTGCAGGCCGTGCGGGCCCCAACCGTGCTGCGCCAGGAAGTCGAGCAGCTGGGGATCGTCGCGCGACAACGGCCTCAGATAGGTCTCCAGCCGCGCACGTTCGTACCAACCCGCCTGACCCCAGTGGGTAAACGTGTAGCGATAACGGCTTATCCGAATGTAAGTGGGCGGCGCTTCGGGGAATGGGTCCCGCGCGAGCAGCTGGCGGATGTTTGGTTCCCCGATCAGCAACTCGTAGACCAGGTGCACGATCCAAGGTTCACGCTGTGGGCTGCCGAAACCAGCGAACCACAATTGCCAGTCGAGTCGATAGTGGTAGGGCGTGATCAAACAAGGTCGCCGCAGAGGATCGGTCGGCTTGCACGGAAACTCGTACTCTTTCCACTCGGCTTGGTCGTCCGCAGGGTCTGCGTTGGTGCCCTCGATCACGACCTCGTCGCGCGTGCGGCCAACACTGCCGAAGGCGCCGTAGGTGTTCACGAGGCCAAAGGGCTCGAAGGACGCGTTCATGCGCTGGCGCGGGCTCAACATGTTCGCGACCGGATCCAGACTCAAGAGCGCCACGACGATGCACAGCCCAACACAGACCCGCTGACGCAGCGGCGTGGTCGACAATGCCGGTCGAGCCACGCGCTCGCGTAGTGCTATGGGTAAACAGCGAAGCAGTACCGAATCATCGAAACACGAGCACAGAATTGCGATCGTCAACCAATTGAGAAACGACAAATTGCCGCTGGCGATGATGGTACCTTGAAAGAGGATACTGAGCGCCCCCGCAAGCAGTCGTAAACGGCGTGGACCGAACAGACCGAACGGGACCACCAATTCACAGAAGTGATTGAAGAGCGTACCTAGTTTGTGCACCCAAAGCGGCGCTTGATGCCAGAGCCAGCTCAACGGATGCGGATTGGGTTGCGTCTCGTAGTGGTAGTAAAGGCACGTGAGATCACGCCAACACTCGTCGCCCCGGATCTTGATCAGCCCGGCGCCGAACAAGAGCCGAAACGCAAGCCATCGGTAGAGCCAAATCACGCTCAACGCGGGAGCGCGTTGGCGCTCCCCGACCGGGTTCCACAGGGGCGCCAAGAAGATCGCGAGGAAGCCCGCTTCCAGCAACAACATCTCCCAACCGAAGCCATAGAAGCTCTGCCCTGTGTGAACGAAGCTGCTGTACACCACCCACAGCAATGCCATGATCGGCGTGTTGGCAAAGCCCAACACCACGCAAGCGGCGAGCAGCAGACCTAACCAGCCGAGGCCGAGCGCAAACCCATCAGAGTGATTGAGCCAAAACAAACTCGGCACTTGCCAAACCGCAGCGGAGGTGGATCCGAGCTGCAACTGCACACGAGCCAAATAAGCGCCTATCGGCATCAACCCACGAGCACCGAGCAGTGGTGCCCACTGATTGACGACGATCGTGAACGCAACGACGTAGATTGCCCCCAACGCACGCAAGATCAAAGCGCGAGTCAGTCGCGCCTGCGCTGAGGCTCGCGCAAACGTCGAGGGACCACCGAATCCCAGTTCGTCGAGCGCCGAGTCCAGCTGCATCATGTGACTACCTCGGCGGCAATCTCACGGGAAGCCCCAGGGCGTTCACTCAATGCGAGCGGTGCACAAAGTCGCCGCCGTTTTGCAGGCCTCGCTCGGCGAGGCGGCTTGCACCGTCAATTCTGGATCACCGGAGACTGCGTCAGAATAACAGGCACAATCCCAACCAGTGCCTGATGCAGCACAGCTGACGCTGCCCAGAGCGGTCTCACTGAAAGAGACCTGCTCGACGCTGCCATCGTGGTGACAAGCGAATGTCGAGCTGCAGCCATCAGGCGCGCTCTGCTCACCATCGGTGTAGTCGCACTCGTAAGGGCTGAACTCGATTGGACCTGCCGTGCAAGGCAATTCGGCGGCCGCGCAGTCCAAGGTCTCCCCGCTCATTCTGAAGCTACGCGAGAAGTCACCCTTGCCGCAGTAGCAATCGAGCCCCCCCGGGTTGTCGTCACATTGACCATATTGCTCGTAGACGGCGGTCGCGATTGCCCCCGAGTCGAGCTCTGCGTCCGCGCGGCAAGTTTGAATCAAGTTGCAGCTGAAGTCGGCCGTGTCGTTCGTCTCGTCGACGCAATCGGGCTGCCCCGAGAACACCAGCTCGCTCGTTTCGAGGCACGCGGTCTCGTAAGCCCGACAGGCACCGGCGAGATCGGTATTGCTCATCTCGAGCGCGGCAAAGCGCACTTCGGCGCTGCATTGGCAGGACCAAGTTCCATCGCGATCGGTCGCTGAACAGCTGAGATCTCTGCCTTCGGTAGGCACCAGCGCTTGTACCCCGTTGCCCAGTTCTTGGGCTTGAAAGCAGCGATAGTGTTCGACGCACTGTTCCGAAGGCGGTGGACGTTGGATCTCGCAACTGACGGGACCGCTGGGCGTCAGCTCGTGAGTGCTCAGGCACAGGTTGACGGCGTAGTCGCAGCGCTGCTCGTCGGTCACGCCGTTCAACCCGAACTCGAAGCGACCATACGTCAACGACGAGCACTCACAGCGCCAGCCGTCGTCATAGAGGTTGCAGGAAGTGGACAGTGTATCGCCGTTGCAGGTGAAGCCTTGGCCGCAGTAGGTGTCGCTGCTCGCGGCGTAGTCCGACGTGCAACCGTCGGGCAGCTGAATCGGCGTTCCTGGCGCTGGCAAGTTGAGCGTCACTGGCTCAGGTGAACCCGCGTCGCTTGCGGACGAACCCGTGCCCGTCGGATCGCCGTCGCCCAGACTGCCAGTCGAGCTGGCACCCGTGTCGGCCACTGGGGCGTCTCCCCCGTCCAAGTCATCAGTCGAGTTATCCGAGTCACTCGTCTCCGAATCGCCACTCGTGCTCTCGGGATTGGGCGCATCGGGCGCCGTATTAGGACCCTCGCCACTCGTATGCCCCGGCGAGGCAGAGGCGTCTGTGGGATCGCCCCCGTGAGAACTCGGGCCGGAACCGGGTCCAGTGCTCGGCTCCGCATCGCCTGGAGCCGTAGGACCGTCAGTTCTCGAAGGCTGCGTGTCGTCAGCGCTCTCGGCGCCCGTGCCCGTGCCCGAATCGATGACCGAGGTATCGACATCGGTCTTCGAGGCGCCACAAGCGAACACTTCGAACAAACAGCTGAACGCAACGACTTTGAGAAGAGCCCGATTCTGCACGGGGGCAGGCTACTCGCCTGCTCGCACACGGCAACCCCAAACGCAGGTAACCCGTGCGGGATGATTCTGGGACGAGTTGGATCGCACCGCGGGCTGCAGGGGTGGAACAGCCGCGAACGCCTGCAGGCACCCATGGAGTACAGCAGGCTTGGGCTTGCAAGGGACCGAGTCCGCTGCGCAGGCGGTTAGACCATCGCGTTGAGCAGCACCGCGACCGCCGTCAATGCGACGAGTGAGGGTACGGACCAGACGAAATACTTGTACAGTTGCTCTTGGACGTATTTGTCGAAGTAGCGGGCAACCAGATTGAAGCGAAAGAGCAGCAAGTTGATCAGCAAGCTGATGCCGAGCGTGACGTAGTTCAGTACGAACAGCCTCGAGACGGTGTTGTCTCCTGACAGCATGGGATACTCGGCGTTGACCGTGAAGTTCAACGCGATCACCGCGAACAACCCGCCAATGATGATGTTCGTGAGCTCGAACGCTTCGATCTCGAATTGCGCGTCGTCGTTCAGCTTGTTGAGCCACATGGCGAGCAAGGGGATCAACAGTGACGCCAGAAGCGGAATGAAGATCGCAGCAGCCGAGCCACCGGGATGGCGAGCAGCCGTGAGCGAAACCTCGAGCTTGGCGTTGGCTTGACCATACCAGCCCGCCTGACTACGTCGCGCCAGATCGACCAAGCCGAGCGTCCAGCCCTTCACCTCGGCCTTCGGCGCGACCTTGCTGAAGTCGAGTTCGCTTTGCCGAAACTCTAGGCTGACCTTGTCTGCCGTATCGCGCTGCGAGACGAGTTCCACCGTCAGGCTCTGACGGTCGAACGGAAAATTCGCCAAGTCGAAGGCGGAACTGAAGTCCCCGCTCGTACGCACGACCAACTCAGCGTTGCCATCGGGATACAGCCGAAGGCCTTTGGCTTGAAACGAAGCATCGCCCGTCAAGTTCGCGAGACGGACGTCGGGGGACCAGATTTCCGCGAGCTTGGTGTCTGCGTCGGCGCCCCGAAACTCCTTGAAGCCCATCGGCGCCAGGGAGGGATCGTAATGCAAACGTAAGTCTTGCCAACGCAAACGCAGATCGACGGTCGCAGAGAAGTTCCCTTCCTTGTCATCGATGCCAGCGACGTCCGCGAAGTAGAGCCCCCCGCGCACGACCAGGGGCAGCCCCGTGTCGAGCGGGATGCTCGTCAGCGGATAATCTGCGAGCGTGACTGTTGGCGCCTGTTCACCCGTTACCGCGGGTGCTGCGGCAGCTGGCAAAGCGCCATCGCTCACGTTCGGCGCAGGCGTCAGGGACGCCACTTTTGGGGCCGATGCGTTCGGAGCGACGGCGGCACTCAGCGCAGCCACTGGAGCCGAGGCCGTGGCGACGGGTCCCGCTGATTGCGCGAGCGCAGGAGGTGCGGTAACCCACGCCGCCAACGCGAGAAAGCCAACTTTTGAGATCCGCGCCCAGCACTGGCTCACGACTCGACCCCCTTGGACTGAATCCTCTCGCGCAGCGCCTCGTGATGAGCCGCTAGCGTTTGCAGCTCGACGCAGCTGGTTTCCTCACCCGAGATCGAGCTTTGCGTGTCGCCGCT
>DATAHU010000041.1:0-33810 GCA_036263015.1 Polyangiaceae bacterium
GGGGTTTGCGACTTCGATCATCACTGCGATCGTCATGGACGATGACGATGACGACGAGGAAGGGCGACCCGCTCCGGTCTGGGGTGTGGTTGCTACGCCGAACTTCCAAGGCCTGAACGTCAGTGGGACCTTCTGAGCGCTCCGGAACCGCAGTCATGCGCCACCCACGTGAGGCGGCCTCGCCGTCGTCTGCGACGGGAGTGGTTCCCTAGGCTTTGGGATGGCGATGCGCGTCAAGGCGATGATGACTCCCAGGCTGTGCTTGGAGATCCCCAAGCGCTCTGACGCGCCAGCGCTGTTGGCCTATGCGCTGCGCAATCAAGCCTTCCAAGCTCCGTTCTCGCCGCCGCCGCCTCCCCTTTGGGACACGCTGAGCAACGCGCGGCGTCGGCAGCGCCAATATCAAGAACAACTGCGGGACGGGACGGCTTATCGCTTCTGGTTTCGGATGTTGAGCGATCCGATGGGGCCGTTGATTGGGGCAGCGAGTCTCACCAACATCGTGCTCGGCGTGCGCCGCGCGTGCTCATTGGGTTATCACTTGGACTGGGAACACCAGGGGCGCGGGCTGATGCACGAGGCCTTGAAACCCATCATCCGCTTCGCTTTCGACGAGCTGCAGCTGAACCGGATCGAGGCCAGCTACTTGCCGGAGAACGCCCGCAGCGCGCGGGTTTTGCAGCGGCTCGGCTTTCAGATCGAAGGCCTTGGACGGCGCTATACGTTCATCAACGGCGAGTTCCGAGACCACGTGCTGACGGCGCTGCTCAACGACCAGCTCGGCAACGCGACCGAACTCTGCACGCCCAAACTCTGAACCTTCAAACCGGGCGCGGTTCAGAAGGTCCCGTTCAGGATCAGGCCGTAGTTGGACGGCGCGATCACTGGGACGATGTCCAAGATCGGCGATTCGCTCAAACCCGGGGTCGGCGCGGCCCGCACTGCGCCGCGGCCAGCACTCGACGCCGCGCTCTTCGAATCGTCGGATGGCGGCTGCAACACGAACAGGCCGAGCGCGATCAGGCCCACGCCCACACCCGCGATGATGCCGCCCGTCAGCGCGTAACGTCCGAAGTGGTCGCGCGCATCCCACAGCTCGTTGACCATTTGTTGGTCCGACTTTTCGCCGCAGACAAGACCGCTGCGGGTCTCGTCGGGGCAGTACTTCTTGATCCAGTCGGTCGCACGCTCGTCGCGATCGGTGTACTTCGGGTAGTTCCAAAGCGCCAAAGTGCCGCCACCTACGAGCAGGATGGCGCCGCTGACGATGGTGACCGTGTGCCAGGGGAAGCGCTTCTTCTCCGGCTTGTTCTCGTCGGCGTTGAGCTTGACCAAGGTCACGTGCAACGTGATGTTGGCGCCCTTCTTGCTATCGAACGCGTATACGAACTCGGTTGCAGTCCGACTCGAGGGTTCGAGCTTCTTGCGGTCGACGGTGACTTCGAGATCGAAGGCGCGCTTTGCGTCCGACGGCGGAGGTGACAACACCAGTTCGTGCGCGCCCGAGCTCACCAGCTCCGAGTAACCCGTGGGAACCACGCGACCATCGACCATGGCCATCACCTGGTCCTTGGGCGTCGCGCCACCATCGAAGGCGAGCCGAAAATCGAGCATGTCGATCTTCTGCGACTCCTTCTTCTTCTTCTTCTCTTCGTCCGAGGCGCGCTTGGCCTTGTCGGCGTCTTGCTTGGCCTTCTCCTCGTCGGCCTTGCGCTGCTCTTCCGCGGCTTTGCGATCCGCCTCGTCGAGCTTGCGCAGCTCTTTCTGCGCGTCCTTCATGATCACGTTGGCTTGAGCACCACAGGCCGTGCCCCGACCCGCCGCGAGCGCGCGCTGCGCCAAACTCACGACGTTCTGGTACTCCTCGCGCGTCTTGGCCGACTGCAATTGCGATTCCGCGTCATCGGCCAGATCGGCACAGCTTCCGGCGAACGCGGGCACGTTCACTGCCAACAGGGCGGGGATCAGGGCAGAAGCTACGAGTTTGTAGAACCAACGATCCAGCCGGTGCATCACTTTCCTGTTTTCTGAGCACAAGGGGCTCTAGTGAGATCTACGAAGCAGTGGTCCATGCCTTCCCACCTGACCACGTAGTGTTCCTGGCCCGGCTTGGCCGAGCTCATCATGTCCCGTGCCAACAGCCGCTCGATCTTGTCGAACGTCATCTCGACGTAGTCGGGCACCTTGCCCTCGCAGGCCAGAGGTGACGAGGCGGCCGCGGCGTATTGATCGGGGTTCGGACTGGCGCAGGGTTCGAAGGACCAGCCGGCTTTGGCTTTCACCGAGTAGGTGACGACGTCTTTGTTCTGCAGGCGCACGGGCACCATCGTCGGGTTGGAGGCTTCGTCGCCCAAACCCTTCTGGAACGAATCGAAGGCCGCTTCGCCGTTGCCGAGCTGGTGCTTGATCTCGATTTGGTCACGGTCGTAGCTGAAGACCGAGAACGCGTCTTTCTGCAGGAACAACACGTACGGGCTGTTGTTCTGCCCCAAACTCAACAACGCCAGCGAACCCTTCGGCACATCGACGGACTTGTGCTCATCGATTAACAGCGGAGCTTCGCCCGCGCATTTGGCGACGCGCGCGATGGTGACGGACTCGCCGTGACCGATCGTCCAATACGACTGCTCGGTTTGCAGATCGACCATGGGGTTTGCCAACAGGCCATCGCCCAAGTTCTGCTCGAGATCGGGCAAGCAAGACTGGTAGGCGCGGGTGCCCAAGCGCACTTGAAAGTGCCCTTCGGCAGGCGTGTTGCCGCTGGCGAACAGCCGCTCACCGGTGGCGCTGTCGTCGAGCGATACGAGCACCGTTCCGCGCGGCAGTTGTTCATTGCCCGCGACCGCGGATTGACTCGCGGGTTGCAACTGCTTCAACTGCGCCGCCCAGCGCATCTTGGCTTGGATCAAGCGCTTGGTCACTTGCATGCCCAAGGGCTGGCCCTCTTGAGCGACCTTGCTGACGAGGGAGAACGGCCCTTGTTCGGTCGACGCCCAGACTTCAATGCTGTTGGCGAGCGGACGACTCTTGCCGTAGATGCGACGCCACTCGAGCGCCGCGTCACGCAGGGTGGGCCGCTCGGGCCCGACTTGGAACCCCTTGGCCTCGGTCAGAAAGCGGTTGTAGCCCTGCCAAGCCAGTGCCCCGACTACGGCGGCCCCCGCCACGATCATCCCCAGGATTGCCCACCAGTTTTGCTTGACCGGTCCGAGAGGGGGCAGTGTCTCGCCCAGTGCGTCCTGCCAGATGCTCATGCCGACTAGCGCTGCTCCTGCCCGAAGGCCTCGCAATTGACAATATCCCGACCTCTAAACCTAGAAATGACGAGCGGCCCTAGGGCCAATGGGGCTCGCAGTTCTGCCACTTCATGAACCACGCGGCTGCCAGAGCTCACCGCGCGACAAGATCTCGTCGATCCCTCGCGACAGGTTCTGAGTCAGGGCGTCTGGCGAGGC
This sequence comes from Polyangiaceae bacterium, assembly GCA_036263015.1. GTDB lineage: Bacteria > Myxococcota_A > Polyangia > Polyangiales > Polyangiaceae > SZUA-265. The sequence goes on from DATAHU010000041.1 coordinate 3,456, forward strand.
ATTGGCGTGCGCCAACAAATCGCGGCCCATCAGCTCTCGGTGTCCCCCCAAACCGCGCAACCACTGCGACTCTTCGAGCGTGTAAGCGACCTCGTTGATCATGAAGCGCGCTTTGCGCGCTCCGTAGTCGCGCAACAAGACTTCGGCCTTGCGCGCGAACTCGCGCAGCTCGGGCGTCTGCGACGCGCGGTCGACGTCGCTGGCAGTGTCTTTGCGCGCCGACTGCGGGAAGCGGCTCAACAGTTCGATGCAGTGGTGCGCCAAGTACACACCGCGCTCGAGCTCCATCGCCTTCTCTTTGGTCAGGCCAGCGTGCACCGACGGCGCTGCCATCGGCTTGCGCAATTGGTCGTACTCTTGCTTCAGGCTCTTGCAGATCTCTTCGCGGCGCTTTTGGCGATGCGGACCGAAGTTGCGGTAGAAGTCTTTCCACAGATCGACCAAACGCCGGAGCGACGCATCACCAGTCGACAGATCGTCCACCAAGCGCGAGGTGTTCCAACCGCCCGCGTCGAGCAAGCCCCGGATCCGTCGACGCCGCTCGTCGAACATCGCCGACTCGCCTCCACCGCCGACCAGCTCGGCCACGCGAATCGTCATGCGCAGCAGATGCAAAAGCGCGATGTCCGCGATCAACACGTCGCGCCAGACTTGATGCAAGACGCGGAACTTGGCGTCGTTCTTCTCGTGGCGCTTGAACGTCAAGTGACTGCGCCAGGAACTGGGCGCGACGTTCTTGAGCGCCAACACCAACGCGATCTTGTCGTCCGGCGAGGCGTTGGCCTCGAGCAGGAACTGAACCGTGTTCCGGCTGCCGTTTTCGTACATCAAGCGCCGTTCGAGATCGTCGGGCGCGCGGTCCTTCAAGATCGCCGAATTGCTGAGCGAGCCGAGCGCCAAAGTGTACGCCATGTGCCACGGCCGCATGCTGCTCAGATCGGGATCTGCGACCGACACGGGTTGCGGCTTGGCCGTCACCTGGACGAACAGCGCACGCTCTTCGGGCGTGGGCAAGGAGGCACCGAGCATCGGCAAGTAACTCGGATCGGGCTCGTCGAGCACGCTCTGAAACGACGCCAACGCTTGGTTGGGCACGCCCAGCTCTTGCAACAGCAGCTCTGCGATCGCCGCTACGTGAGACGTGCTGCTCTTGGCCAACGACGCCGAATGCTCCGAGCCCTGCCATAGGATCGCGAAGTCCTCGGGGGTTATCTTCTGGGTGCCAACCAGGGCTTCCAGTTTGTTCCAGAGCAACGCCACGTTGGTCGCGGGTTGATCGCCGCCTTGACTCTCCATCACGCCCGCGACGCGCTTGATGCGCTCGCTCATGGTCGACAGCAATTGGCCGTGCGGGGAGGCGCTCGCGATGTGTTCCGCGATCTCGGTCGAGAAGCGATGCTTGAAGAACGCTTGCCGACCCTGCAAGGTCGACAGCGCGAGCCACCACTCGAGGAACGACCAAGTCTCGCGCAGCGAGGCCCAGGCCCCCGACTCTGCGGCGTTCGACGACGTGTACGCGAAGCTCACGCAACGGAAACCGCGCTCGGTGAGAAACGCCAGCACTTCGTGCATGGCGCTGATGTCCTCGGTGATGCGTCCGGCAAAGGCTGGCGATTTCAGCGCCAGGGGATGGCACAAGGCCTCACGCAGGATGTTGTGGGGGCCGTCGGCGTGAACGCTGACGAGCGCCTCACTCGCGTGTCCCGCTCCGCCGCGCAAGGCTTGGATGTACTCCGTGCGCAGCCGCTCATCGGTGTCGGGATGGTACATCGCGTCGCTGAGCCACGATGCATTGTTGAAGACGAACACCCAGGGATAAGTTTCCGGGCGGCCGCCGAACTCGCGCAACATCGAGGTCACGCGGTCGATGGCGTTGAGATAAGGGCTGCACAAGCTCGCGCGTTGCCGCGGATCTTTCGTGGCCAGCCAAGTTTGCAGATCCAAGAGCAGGATCGCCGCGCTCGGCCGCTGGCTGTGCAACAAGCGGATCCACTCGCGTCCCAAGGCGGCGTCGCTGCGCGCCATCTGTGCACTGCCGACTTGCGCCGCCAGTGCGTGCTTGTCGTAAACGCCTTCCAGATAGCCGCTCGGCAAATCCCAGCATTGCAGCCGCAAGACGTGGCTTGCGGCGCGCTGCGCGTCGAGCGACGGCATGGCTTCGTCGGAAGTCAGAGCTTGGCCCGCGAGCCATTGCGCGCGCAGTTGTTCGACGTCCGAGCCGTCGAGCGAATTGAGCACCAGTTGGTTGGCGGTGTTCGCCGACGCCGCTTCGGACGCGAACAGCCAATTCTTGGTGCCCGTGCCGCGTGCACCCGCGAGCAGCACGTACAAGTCGCAACCGTGGTGGATCGGCAACGAGTCCGGCGGCGGCACGGGCATGCGCGAAATGTGCGGCGCGATTGCCGGCACGTGGCGATTGAGGAAGCGCACCAGCCAGGGCGCACGCGCGGCCCAGAAACCGAGCAGCTGCAGCATGTCCATCGGGTTCACGGGTGCGCTGGGCACCAGTAACCCGAGCAGCGCACTCGGTTCGGCTTCTTTGGGCACCATCGCCCCGACGGCTACGATGCGGGCCAGAGTGTTGAAGAACGCGGCCGCACGCGGATCACCCGGGTGCGCCAAGGCGTCTTCCGGCGCCAGTAACCCAGAGCGGCGACATTGGCGCGCCAACGCCAGCGCGCCGAGTTGTGCGCCGAGCAAGCGATCCGCTTCGGCCGCCACGGTCGGTCCGTACAGGATCTCGTACTGCACCAGCGAGGCATCGAACAGCGCCTCTTGGTGCGCGTTCTCGATGCTGAAGCCGCGGACCATCTCCGCAAAGCCGTTGTACCAAGGCACGGGCCCAGGTGCGATGTCCGGGGTGAACACGCGCGGAATGGCGCGGTGGATGCCCTGGAAGCCGACGTTGATGAACTGATTCAACAGCGGCGCCGCTTCACGCCGGATCGTCCAGTGCTTGTCGAGCTCTTGCCACAACACGGCGAGGTGTCCGAGCAGCGCGCCCTTCGACACGTCGTCGAGGCTCATCCACAGCTCGCGAAACGCCGTCCAAACCTGGAATACGGGCGTGGGATCGGTTTGCGTGAGCAAGATGCTCAGCGCGGTGTTCTGTTTGGCTTTGAGCTCTTCGATCGTGGGCACGATGCCGGGCGGCAAACGAAAGCCCTGCATCGAATAACTCCCGCCCGGAGTCGCTGGTCGCGCTGTGCCCGGTTGGACGTAACCCGTCGGCGGCACGCCGTAGCCGCCAGGCATTTGCCCATGGCCTGGCATTGGTCCATGACCCGGTGGGTGCCCATGGGGCGGGGGATTGCGCGATGGGGTTAACGGATGATTGTTGGCCCCAGGCGTGGGGTAGGGCGAGGCCGGACCGCCCGCGTAGGGGGCCGGGGTCGCGCCGGGATACGGCGTCGGCTGCGCCCCGAATCCAGCCGCCGGAGGATACACCGGGGGCTGATGCCCATACGGGCTCATCATCGGATTTTGCGGGGGGTAGCTGGGCGGCGTTGACGGCCGTGCTGCCCCCGGGTAACCGGGGTCGGGAGCGCCACTCGGGTAGCCCCCATAGGCCGGCTGCTGCGGCGCCACTCCATACCCGTACGGAGTCTGTCCCGGAGCAGGTCCAGGTGCTGCGCTAGGATAACCGCTGTGTCCAGCGGGATACTGTGCGCCAGGATGCGGCATCTGGGGGAGCTGCACCGGAGGATTCGGTGTCGGCGGGTTCTGCGAGGATCGTCCGGGCGCCGCCAGCGGATAACCGGGCGCCACCATCGGCGCTGCTGGGGGGTAGGACGCTTGGGGGTAGGCCCCCGGGGGCGTCGCTGGTCGTCCTGGAATCGGCGCGGGGGTGGGCCCTGGGCTCGAGTTGCGGCTCGGCGCGTAGGCTTGCCCGGGTGGAGCGTTACCTTGGGGCGAGTAGGGGGCCGCCGCTGGATAACCTGCCGCCTGGGGGACGGGCGGGGGAGTCGCCTGAGAGGGGGATTGTGGGACCGGACGGCCGCCGGGCACGTACGGCGCGGGGGCAGGGTAGCCTGGCTGTCCCGGGTTAACGGGGCTCCCCGCTGCCTGACCCGGTGCCGGCCCCGGGGCTCCCGGAGGTGGGGGATAGGGGTTGTGCGGAGGACGACCTGATCCGACCATTGTTACTCTCGTCCGCTACTTGCGGACGCCGTGGCCCTTGTCCCATGCGCCGGGCACGGCCACAACACCCAACCGACAGCCCTTCTGGGGATTGGGTGGGGGAATCGCCCCGCGCTGCTGCCCTGGCCCTGGGTCCGGCGTCAGGTTGCGCGGCGCAAGAACACGCGCACCCGGGCCTCGACCATCCCGAGCACGACGATCAGCACGTCCCCGGCTTGGGGCTGGAACGGGTCGAGAATGGCTTCGAACCGCGTCGGCCCGCTCGGATCCATGGGGCAATGGCGCAGGTTCGGCTGACTGCCGGTCTGTCCGAGCCCGCACAACAGCTGCGGCTCGTACTGCGCGAAGGCCTCACAGCGCAGCTCGATGCTGCGGCCGACGTACGCGTCGACGGCGTAGACGTACCCGATCGCGCCCGCCCAAGGTTCGTAGCTGTCGATCGGTTCGAGCAAGATCTCGTCCGACTCACCGCGCACGATCCGCGACAAGCCGGTGATGCCCGCGTGCAGCGCCGCCAGCGTCTGCTGCAAGTGCGTGGTGTTGGTTACCGGGAAATGCAACGCCGCCAAGTGCTCGGGCAGCGCGGCCAGGCCGCGCGCGCGGTGCAAACGTTGGCGACCGATGGCGTCGGGCATGATCAGGTGCTGCTGGCCACCCGTCGCGGCATTGATGTACTGCATCCAGCCGATGATCTCCTGCGCCATCGCTTCCAAGTGAGCCATGACTTGCTCGAGCGGCGTATTGGCCGTGTCGCGCAGCACACGGGCCAGCTCAATCAGCAGCGGATCCAAGTGCGGACGCTGCTGATAGACGAGCCGCAGTCGCTGCATGCCGTCGTCCTCGATCTCGATCAGCGCGGTGTGCAACACTGCAGCCGCCACCTGCACGTCGTGGAACAGCGCTTTGACGCTGGTGACCGCACCGATGTTCATGGGTAGCGGTAAAACGACAACGCCGGTCGGCGTGCGTTCGAGCAACGCGGTCGAGCGCTCGGCGGCCGCGGGTTGCGCCTCCCAGCGCAGCTGCACCTCGGCTTTGCCTTGGGTTTCGGTCAGGCTCGTGACCTGAGCGTTGAGGAAGCGCTCGGCGGTGCCCGGCTTGGCGAGTTCGAGCACCTTCTTCGGCGGGGGCAACAGTAGCGGGATGCCGGTCGGCGAAAGCAGCGCCAAGTTCGTCAAGGTCACGCGCCCCGCCGACAAATCGACGTCGATTTGATTGAGCGGTGCTCCAAGCATTTGCGCGTGTGCGGCCGCGGCAGCTTGCGGCGACGGCGGCACCGGTAAAGTCCAACTGCGTACGCTCGGGCTGAGCGTGGGTTGGAAAAAGCCCGTGGCTCCGACGGCTTGTGCCGAGCGAGCCCCGGCCTCGGCGCCGTCGTCGGCGATTTGGAAAAGATGAGTCGCGTGCAGGCGTTGCCCGTCGCGCAGTTGGTTCCAGATGCGGTCCTTCTCGTTGGCCACGGCTCATTCTAGTGGTGACCGTGCGCTTCTGAGCAACCCAAAACCGGCGTTTCGGTTGGCAAGGCCCTCGGCGGGGCTCAGCTGGCTCGCCGACGTCCGTTGCTCGTTTTGGGGGTGGGCGGGCTCGCACTCGACTCGCGCAAGCGCGTCAGGCGCTCGCGTATGGGCGGCTTCAAGTTGCGCGTCGCCTCGCGGAAGCTCAGCAGAGCCAGCTCGGCTGCGTGTCGTTCGACGAACCCGATTGTGCGCTCGGGGGTGCGCTTGGCGGTTGCCCGCAGCACCCAACCGATGGCTTTTCGGATGAAGAACTCGCGTTCGGGCAGCAGCGGAGTGGCGAGCTCTTCGAACAGCGCGAAGTCACCCCGTCCGGCCTGTAGGGGATCGTGCAGAGCTAACAGGGCCGAGCGGCGTACCCAGAAGTTCGGATCTTTGACCCAGGCGCGCAGGCTCGCCGCGGTCTTCGGGCGACCCTCGACCACCGCGCCGATGACCTTGACCGCCAACCAGTCGACGTGAGCCCAGGTATCCGCCTTGCGAACCATGCGGGCGAGCCACGGAAGATCGTTTTCGCCGAGCAGGTCGACCCGCTGTTCGAGCACTCCGATCCCCAATGAACGCGGCTCGTGAACGTTCATCTGCCACAGTTCCGAGACCAGAGCTCGCAGTTGCGCCCGGGTCAACCCCGCCTCTGCTTTGGCGAATGCCCGGGCCTTGCGTCTGATTTCGGGCACCGTCACGCCATGGAATTCGAGCTGGCTCTTCAAGTAGCGCTTGGCGCCAGCGGCGCGCACGGCGTTGCCGCTCTTCTGGAGCTCCGCGCACAGTTTGGCTGCTACCGCCTTTGGGTCCCAAGTCTCGAGGTTTTGAGACCTGCTCTTGGCTTTTGGCATCATCGGGTTTAGTAGCGAGGAATGTCCTGGCCAGACCCTTGCACACTGCGAGGTGAACACGCAATCTTGGAGCCCTTGTCGGTCGCGCGCCACGACGAGTTGGTAGAGGCCGTCAAGGACGGTGAGCTCTGGCGGCTGTGGTACACGTTCATCCCGACGCCGGAGCGCATGCGTGACGAGATCGCGCGCCGCCTCGATTTGCAAGCCAAGGGCAGCATGTGCCCGTTCACGGTGGTCGACGCCAAGACGAACCGCGCCGTTGGCATGACGACGTACATGAACGTCGACGCGGCTCACAAGCGCGTCGAAATCGGCTCGACGTGGTATCGCAAGAGCGTGCAGCGCACGGCACTCAACAGCGAGTGCAAGTTGTTACTGCTCGGACACGCGTTCGACGAGCTCGAGTGCATCGCCGTCGAGTTCCGCACGCATTTCTTCAATCACCCGAGCCGGCGCGCGATCGAGCGGCTCGGCGCAAAGCTCGACGGCATTCTGCGCAATCATCAACGCATGCCGAACGGCACCCTGCGCGACACGTGCGTCTACAGCATCATCCTGAGCGAGTGGGGAGCCGTGCGCGCCAACCTCGAGTACACCTTGGCGCACAAATACGCTTAGCGACGCAGCACGCCGGTGTGAATCAACCGCTCGGCGAGCCACAGAGTGTAGATGCGCGCCCCGGCCGTCGAGAGGTGGCCTGGGTTCAACCAGTATTCTTTGGAGTTGAGCTCCGAGAGCATTCGTCGATTCGCGGGTTGGATGCAGAGGCGTTTGGTGTGCTCGCAGAAGTTGCGAATGTACCTGAGCTGACCGGGGTGCGTCGAAGGCACACCAAAGTAGATCCAGCGATCCATGAAGGGGCCCCAAAGGCGATCTTCTTCTCGCTCGCGGATGTCGAAGACCCAAGGGGGGATCTTCACGTGGTCCTTCAGGTCGAGTTCCTTCAACAGGGGCCCCAAGCCGGAGAAAGGGCGGCCGCGCTTTGCGCCGTATGCGACGTGACCATCGTCAGGCTTGACCTTCGAAGCACGACACAACATCGAGGAAAGGCCTACGTTGAACGCATTGATGGCAGCGTGCCGCAAGATCTCGGAGCGCACACGCCAGGGATGCGCGTCGAGCTTGATGTCCCGCGTGAACGTGGCGCGCAGAGCGAGCCAGGCGGACTTCGCGTTCATGTAGTCGTACGCGCGCTCGGTATCCCGATTCCGATTGAACTGGGACAAGGGTTCGACGTCGTAACCGCGGTGTACCTCCGCCAAATAGATCCAACGTTGCCCCTTCTTGCGCTTTCGGCCATGCAGGTGCCGCACGACTCGCTGGTACAGCGAGTAGCGCTCGAAGTGGTTGGCGGCGCCGATGCCGAGGTGAACGATCCGGGTGGAATAACCCTCGTGCGCCAGGGTCACCTTCAACAGGTGGTGATCGATGGCGCGACTGGCGTAGCTGCCGCCATCGATCACCAAGACGTTCTTTTCGCGAGGCTTCGCAAACTCTTTGGAGGCATAGAGCGCTCGCTGCGAAATCGGAGATCGTAGGATCAGTTTCTCGGCGTCAATGCGGTAGTGCACCACCGCCGCGCCAGCGAGCAAGGCCACCAGGAACGTGAGCAGCATGGGCAACACCGGACGTCGTCCCGGTGCAGGTAGCGACGCAACCAGCACCAACACGGCAACTCCAACCCACAAGGCGGCGTTCGAAGTGAACACGAATCGGTTCATACCTCAGTGCCCCCCGATTCGACACGAATTTTCCCGATGCGAGCGATCGATCCCCGGATTGACGGTCGTTGGTTGGCCCTGTACTACTTTCATAGCCCGTGCCTCTGATCGAAAACTTCCCATCGAAGGCCGAGATCGTACGCATGTCGAAAGACTTTCGCGATCGCGTGAACGCGACGCCCGGCTTGCTTCGGCGCGCGGACTTGATCGGGACAGTGGATGAGTTCTGGGGTGACTATTGCCAAATCATTGGCGAGCGCTGGCGGGCTCGGCAGGAAGCTCTGCTCCTGATCGAGGACAGCCTCTATCAACTATTGACGACCAGTCCGCGGTTGGCCCGCTCGCTGATCGGGCGCGCCGCCTTTCTCAATTTGCTGCGCCTGCTCGAATTGGTGCGGCAAGAGCACACCGCAGTGATTGGAGCTGCGCTGGCCGAACCCAACGTGCAAGCGATGGACGCCGAGAATACCGAGACGGGGGCCGCGTGGCGCGCGCTCAAGGGTGGCAACGGTTCGATTCAAATCCTCGAGTCCGATCAAATCCTGGCGGCCTCCGTCCAGCGGCCTACCCAGCGCTTCGATGATTTCCGCCTCAAAGTGCTCGCCGCATTTGCCAGACTCCTGTCGCGCGCGCCGGGCCGCGCGCTCGTGGAAGCCTTTCTCGCTCAAGGCAAGCGCGTGAAGATCTTACCGCGCACCCAATCCTCGCAGATCTCGGCTCAAGCCCTGGTCAATGGGATTGCAGAAATGAATCGGCGCTTGGGGCTCTACGTACCTGCCGCAGCCGCTGCTGTTCACGTGGGGCCCGCAGTGACCACTCCCTTCGACGAGGCCATGACCTTGCGTGAGCTCGCGGCAGCGCGCGGCAAAGCGATGGCCAACGTCGACACCAAAACGGGTGACAGCTTGCCGCCGCTGGCGGACTCCGGCAGTGACTCCTTGATTGCGATCGCACCCGACGTAGGTGATCTCTCCTTCTTGGCGGTTGATGCAGATGAAAATCCGCTACCCACACCGCTGTTCTTGACGATCGCGCACGAGCTGATTCACGCGCTGCATCACGCGCACGGCGTGACGAAAGGCCGCTTCTACGTAGAACACTACGACAACCGGGAAGAGCTAGAGACGATTGCTGGCCCAGGGCACTGTGAAAATGCCATCCGCGCCGCGCACCACTTGGGCGTCCGCTTCTCGCACCGCGGCTTCTTCTCGCACGAGATCAATGCCAACGTCGCGTACGATTGAGGGGGTAGCGCTCTCTACCTAAAGAGCCAGCCGCGCGACGAAGGCGTCGGCGGTGCCGGCAGCCTGAAATCGAATGCTCCAAAGTATCCCCGTGGCGATGCAGCTTGATGACGAAAATATCCCGCATCGATGGCTCGTCGTCGCGCAGCGGCGAGAGGGGATATGAGACCACGTTCTACAGCTGGGATTGCTGAGGTGATGGCACGCTGCCGTTCGCTGCAAGCCAATCAACGCCGTGCAATGGGGTGCGATCGTTCGACATGCAATGGCTGAGCCACGATGATTCAGTGGTCTCGAGAGAAGATCTTCAGGCTGATTGCCCCTGCGTGCTAGAGGTGATGGGCACGAAGCCTGAGAGACACCCGACTCGAGACCGGTGACACATGCGCTTTCTGAAGAATTTGATGCTCGTCGTGCTCGCGATCCTCGGCCTCGCGATCGCTCTATTCATCTACGCGTCTCGCTTGGATCGGGAACGGCTTGGCGCTGCGGCCAATCCTTGCGAAAGCGCGTGCATTCAGGATTCCGGCGGTCTCCCCGATTGTCGCAAGCATTGTTCGGATCATCCTAACACCTACGGCCCCGCCGCCCTGCCATCCCAACGCTAAGGGGCGATCGGCGACTCTACCGCGGTCCAATTCCGGTTTGCACCAGACGAGCAGCGAGCGCACACTTGAGACGAGCCAACGAGCGGCGACCAGCCCGACGAAACGAGCCAACGAGCAAGCTCCTGCCGCATGTCCAGCACTGTTCTTGAACGATTGCAGACTTGGTACGAATCGCAGTGCAACGAGGACTGGGAACATCAGCACGGTGTTCAGATTGAAACCCTCGACAATCCTGGATGGGCGGTAAAGATCGATCTTGTTGACACTGATTTGCAGGGGCGCGCGTTCGTTGAGGTCCGGGACCTAGACTCCGAGTCGGAATGGATGGCTTGCAAGGTCGAGAACGAGCGATTTCTGGGCTATGGCGGTCCCCGCATGCTCGGGCGAATCGTGAGTACTTTTCTTGACTGGGCCGACGGAGGTTGAAGGCGCAGCCGTTGCTGTCGCCAACCGTCTTGTTGTTACGAACGCTTTGCGGAGATGACTCGCGTGGAGCCCTGGTCGATTACGTCAAACCGTGCTCCAATTGGGGCCAATGAATTGCTTTCATCATGGTGGCGTTGCAGCTGTGGGCGAGTGTAGGGCATGTTCGAAGGGACTCTGCGATTCATGTGCAGTGGACAGCCGAGGAGCGTTGGCAGTCGAAGCAAAGGTCCGGGGGATCGTCCAAGAGTTTTTCTCCGAAGTCGGCGTTGCGTCCAAGTGGGTCTGAGCAAGGGTACGAAAGCGTTCTGGCCGACCGCGTCCACTCGGCTTGCTTCAGATCGTGTGCGAGGCAATGCCGCAAAGCGCGCTCTGCAAGCGTCATCACGGCGAAACACTGCGACTGTCCTGTCCCTCCGACGAGTGAACGGTCGCAGGCTAACTCAAGGATTAACCAGACGGCTATCCTTGCCGATAGGTTCGTCCGCGCCGGCCCGGCATCATTAGCGAGCCGCGCTCGCCTACCGGGAGCCGGTGGCCGTCCCATCTGATGTCTTGGTGGTTGCTGCACGGACCGCGTGTTGAGCACACTGCCGTTAGCCCGACCTCTATGCTGCAGCGACTCGCCGAGGCATCGAGCGTCCCTAGCTCAAGCCGCGACGCGAGGGCACGAGGCGGCGTCCAGACAAGGAACGATGACGCTCATGATGACACGCCGTCGCAACGCGAGTCGCTCGCGAGCGCGCACCAGCCCGTAGCTCCGAAGTCGACGTTCGTGAAGCCGCGACAGTGACTCTGAGCGCAGTCCGGAAGGCGACATTTGTTTCTCCAACGCCGCGCGCATAGCCGCGACTTCGTCGCGCAACGTTGGGTCTACGCTGAGCGCCCAACGCAAGAATCGCCAAGCCAGATCGGAATGAGCCGCTTCGTCCTTGGCGATGCGCTCGAGCACCATCCCGACATGGGCGTCCTTGCAGTGGCGCAGCGCGTAAGTCGCTTCCATCGCGGCGAGCGTCTCACCGACGCATCCTTCATGCAGTACCAGCCTTGTGACCTCTTGCAGCGAGGACGCGGAAAGCGCGTCGTCGGCCCTCAGCGCCCCGGCGCCGACCGGTCGCGAGAGGTACGCGGTCGCGAGCTCGAACGCGAGCTCGGCATGTTTTGCTTCGTCCGTTGCTGCGATGGCGCTGGCGGCCACGAGCTCGACGGGCGCACCGAGCTGCAAGAGCTGCAGTGTAAACCTCGCGAATGCTGCGATGGACGCATGCTCCATCAATCCGATCTGGGCCCAGTGCGCGCCTAGCGCTTCGCGTTCAGCGGCAGATAGGCCTCCCAAAGGCACTGCTGCGCTACGCAGTCTGTCGGGGCCTTCAACGAGGGGTGCAGTACGCGCCGCATCGCCGATGAGAAACGGGCGGCCGCAGACGCTCTCGCCGAAACTGCACTCCCAACCCTTTGCGGAAGGAACACAATGCGCATTCGTCGGGCAATCCGCATCGACTGCACATTCGTCGTTCAGCGTTTGGCAAGCGTACGTCGGAGTGTGGCCACAACCACTATTGTCGCGATACTCGGCGCAAAGCAGGCCGTCGCCGCAGTCCGAGTCCGTGTTGCAGTTTGCTGTCGTGCAACTACCTACGGGCGCCTGGCAATAACAGTTCTCCCCTCGATCGCATTGCTCGTCCTTCGTACAACCGTACGCGCAAACGTAAGTCACCAGGGGGAAGCCGTACTCACGGCAATAGCCGTGTTCCCGTTCGAGACAATTTTCGTCCTTGCACTCTGCTGTTTCGGCATCCCCCACGGGGACTGCTGACGCATCGGGCGTTGAGTCGGATCTCCTTACGACCGTGTCTTCACATGAAGCTTGGGCCACACGGTGTACCAAGCCGTTCTTGCACACCTCGTATCCAGGTCGATCGGGGAGCGCCATCGAGCCTTCGCAAGGCGAACCCGTATCGGCTTGCCTCATCAGTCCGCCTGTGACGTCGTGGTGCTCACTCTTGTCCTCTGACACACAACTGTTTGACAGCACACCGAGCAATTGGAGAATAACCAGCCGCCTTGACTTCAGAGCACGCCGAATTTCCGCAATCGGCATCGAGCTTGTATCCATGCCACGCATTGTGACACAGAGAGTGACAGTTCACAGCACCTTCGGCGAGTCCCGCGAGCGTTGCGACACGATCCGAAGCCGAAGCGCCGTGCAAGCGCGGAGGGCGTGGAGCGGGATAACTCAAGTTTGAACTCGACGGGCTTCTCACTGGAGAGGTTGGACGCTAGACTGCTTGCAGTGTTGTGGCGAGCATGGCAGCTCGATTGCCGGAGGTCGTGCAAGAGCTGAGCCGTGAGCAGGCGGGCATCGGTTCTGCGCACGTCGCATCGGCTTTGCTGCCGGAGTTGCACCACGCTGCCATCATCCGATCGGCAATGGCAGCGGTCGTCGTCAGCTGATACCGTGCGTCGCTGAATGGCGCGCAGATCTACGTTGCGGAAGCTGAACGTCGACGGACGCATCTACTTTTGGCGCGTGCATCATCGTCACCAGGAGCTGTGCAGTGACGGTGAGCGGCGATGCACGGAAGTTTTCACGGCGTTCCAGCGAGAACATGGGCGGCGCCCGGTGCGGGTCTTGTTTCCTGCCACCGGGGAGCACGGGCCAGGGTATCCAGGTGAGAGCGGGGTCGTCGTGGACTATCGGAACCCGAGCTGCGACATCAACTTGAATAGACCGCGCGTGGCCCGTTTGTTGATTGAGGTCGCGCTTGCAGAGGGCTGGTCGCCAGCAACATCGCCGGGTCAATTCGTTCTCTCGAATGGCTTTCACCTGCTGAGAGAGCACTCCGCCACCTTCGAAGCGGCACTGGCGACCACAACGGCCTGACATGGGAGTGGGCGGGTTTGAATCCCGTGCGCCCGACAGTGCGCCGTGGCTAACTCACGCCCCTGACTCAATACCTCGCGTTCCACAGGCACCCCTACTGAAGGGTCAACGCACGCGGCCATCTGTTCTGCGAAGCCAGACGCAAGCGCCAGACGCTCGCGATACGCTGGCGCGTAGCTATGCAGCTCTGGTGGTGCAAGCAACTTTGCCGAGCAGGTGGCCAAGGGCAGCCCGGCAGAGTAAGCTCCCGGCTCTTACCTCTTGTCGGACCTCATCATGAGAAGTCATATTGCTTGGATAGCCCTTGGAATCGTCATGTCGTGCGCCGCAGAAGGTGCTGAGCAGTCGGCAAATATCGAGGTTGTTCGTTCCTCGAAAGCACGGTTGCTGGAGCCAGAGGTCTCGACACCGGAGCAGGCCACGTTTTCTGCGGGAATGGATGCGTTTGCTTGTGACTTGTACACGCAACAGGCCGCCCGGGAGGGCAATCTGTTCTTTTCACCACACAGCATCGAGACCGCTTTCGCGATGGCATATGCCGGTGCACGCGCGGTCACTGCCGAACAGATGGCAACCACCTTGCACTTCGAGTTGCCTGCCGAGCAACTGCATCGAGCTTTCGACAAGCAAGCGCTGGCTCTCGAAACTCGGTTTGAAAAAACCAAGTCGAAGTTGCAGATCGTGAATGCGCTGTGGTCTCAACGCAATCTCGAACTCGAAGGGCCTTTTCTCGATACTCTGGCTGTCTACTACGACACCGGCCTCAACCCCCTGGACTTCGCGGCCACTCCTGAGCTTGCGCGCCATGCGATCAACGAATGGGTCAGCGACGCGACGGACCAGCATATCCCCGAGTTGTTGCCAGAGAACGCGATCACTACGAAAACGAGGCTGGCGCTGACCAACGCCGTCGAATTCGAGGCGAGGTGGGCGCATCGCTTTGATCCCATGGCGACGACCGATCAGACGTTCCACGTCTCGGCTGACAAGGACGTCAGCGTAGAGATGATGAGAGATACTCAAACCGAGAGTTACTACGCGGAGCCGGGCTTGCGAGTGCTGCGCTTGGATTACGAGGACAAGCGACTGGGCCTGTGGGTCGTCTTGCCAGACGACTTGCAAGAGTTGGAGGCGGAACTTTCTCCCGAACTTTTCGAGCGTGTTGAGGCGGGATTCGTGCCTACGGGTGTCCAGTACGCTATCCCAAAGCTCGAATTGCGCACGAGTTTCAAACTGAAAGATACGCTGACCGCGATGGGTATGCGCGATGCGTTCACTTCCGAAGCAGATTTCGGCGCTATTGCGACGCTACCCCTCCACATCGATGAGGCGTACCACCAGGCTTACTTGAAGGTCGACGAGGAAGGGACGAAGGCTGCAGCGGCGACAGCCGTCGTACTGGAAGTGGACGGTGGCGCGACATTCTTCGAAGACCTCGTCGAGTTCGTCGCTGACAGTCCGTTCCTGATTGTGATTCGCGACACGCCGAGCAAAACGACTCTATTTCTAGGGCGCATTGTTAACCCGGCAGATTAGGGGAGCTCTGTCCCCTCAGCAAAAGGGCTGGCCAACTCAAAGTTGCAGCTGAAAACGGGCCCGAAGCGTTCTCTTGATAGAGGCGTCTGGAGGAGCGAGCCTTGCGCTCGTCCTGATTGTTTGCTCGGTTGGTGTTTGGCTGGGGCCCTCGCAGCCGAACTGCGCCCCGAGCTGGCGAAGAGCAAAATCAGTGGACCTGCGCCCTTTCCACCCCAGGAAGACGTCGTCTGCGCTTCAACGGTATGATGTCAGCTGGACTGAAAAAAAGAAGCCGTTCGAATCTGGAGCAAACCAATGAGCCCAGGTGCTAGCGTCGCAACCCAATGCTGCGTCGATTGTCCAAAGACCTTGCTGTTGTTCCCGTCCGAGATGCCCTGGCAGCTTGGATGCACGCTTCGTATTTCGTCGTCCTGTTGACGACGGGGTGCGCCAAAGACGAGACGGATGCGAACGCGGTAGACGTCAACGCAACCACGAGCGACACAGGAACGGGCTCAGCCGCACCCACGACGCCGGTGAGCAGCACGCCCGTGACTTCGACGCCCCCACCTGGCTCGACGAGCGGCGGACCGGGTCCGGCGACCATGCCGCCGACACCGACACCCCCAACCCCGACCCTGACCCCGACCAATACCGCGACGGCCGTTCCGCCCACGGCAAGTGCGAGCGGTGGCAGCGGAGGTATGGGGGTCGAGAGCAGTGGCGGCGGCGCGGGGGAGGCGGCGGGCGGTGGCCCTGGTGCGAGCGGCGCGAGCGCCGGTGGCGGCGGCGGCATGACGAGCGGCGGCGGCCAAGTCGGGACCAGCGGCGCGGCAGGTATGGACACGAACGCCGATGCGGGCTCCGGCGGGCAAGGCTCGGACCCGGGCTTTCAGCCGTGCCCCACCGATGGCGATCCCTGTGCGATCTTGCCGCTGGGCGACTCGATCACGGAAGGCTACGGCTCTTCTGGCGGCGGCTACCGCGTGCAGCTCTTTCGCGACGCCCTCGACAACAGCAAGAACATCACCTTCGTCGGTTCGCTCATGAACGGCCCGGGCGACGTCGACGGTGAAACCTTTCCCAAGAGCCACGAGGGTCACGGCGGCTACACCATCGACAGCGATGGCAGCCACTCGGGTATCTCTGGGCAGATCACCGACCAAGCGCTTTCCATGTATTCGCCGAACATCGTGCTGTTGATGATCGGGACGAACGATCTGAACGGCAACGTCGATGTGAACAACGCCCCGAACCGGCTCGGCACCTTGATCGACGACATCCTCACCCGAGCGCCGAACTCGTTGCTCGTCGTGGCCAGCGTCATCCCCATGCAGAACGGCAACAACGACAAGGTACAGCCCTACAACGCCACTATCCCCGAAATGGTCGCCGAACGGGCAGCAGAAGGCAAACACGTCATCGCCGTCGACAACTGGGCAGCGTTCACTGCCGACCCCAACTACACCAGCGTCTGGATGAGCGATACGCTACATCCGAACGACGCTGGTTATGCCGTCCTCGGCAGCTCCTTCTACGACGCGATCGCTGCTTACCTGCCGTAAATCCTTTGGCCATGCTCGAGAGGGCATGGCCACCATCGAACCCGTCGGCGCCAACCTCCAAGACCAGCGTTGAGCTGTCGGAAGCAGACGCTGCCGCGAGCTCGGTCACGTTGACGCGCCCGCCACATTTGGTAGGCGTCGGCGATGCACATGGCGGCTGAGGTCGGGGACTCATTGGGATTGATGTTGGCGGCTTGTGGCGGTTCAGCCGCGGTCACGTCGCCGCGTGCGATTCCGGCAGCCGCCCCAACGGATGGAGCTGCCCTGCCGATCGCGCAGCAGGTCGAGCATCCGAGCGATCCCGTTGGAAATGAGTTTCCCGCCATGATCGTGCAGAATGATCACCTCGTCATTGACGGCGTCCGCGTCGAACGTTCCGTCGAAGACAAGGTGGGCATGGTCCCGTCGCTTTTCGATATTCTGCGCGGACCCCACGGTCGGTCGTCGACGGGAGTCCCGATCGTGAGCTCCGCAAACCTGAGGCCCTACGAGCTGCAGGTCGGAGATGATGTGCCCATGGAGTGGCTCAAGAGCGCATTCCAAACAGCAGCGCTTGCCGGTCAGGGTCCAGCGAGGCTATCGGTTGGAGGACAGGCGTCCGGCAGGACTCGACGGAACTTTGGCTGGCGCCCCAACCGAAGCCCTCAGACGAAGCGGCACCAGCTTCGGAGCGTGTTTCGCAGCTCCCCTCGACAGCGAACGTAGCAGAGCTGGAATCAGAGTTCGACCGTCAGTGTGAGCTGCGTAGCTGTAGCCCCGGAGTGCTGTTCACATCCAACGATGTTCACTTTGCGACAGTTCAGTCGGTGCTCATCGCCTTCGCGTCTGCACCGCAAAGGCCCGACGAGGCACACCGCTGCTCGAGCTGCGTGTCATCCAGCCACCAGAGTACCCTACTGCGCCTGGTCCGATCATTCGTGCTCGTACCGGAGGAACCAGCGTAAGCGGTAAGCTCGATCGCGAGCTGATACAATCCACAGTTCGAGCCAACTACGAACGCCTTCGCGAGTGCTACGACGCCGGTCTGGAGAAGACCCCAGGGTTGAAGGGACGCCTCAGCGTTCGGTTCGTGATCGCGCGCGATGGCAGTGTGCCTTCGGTGCAGCTTGCAGAAAGCGAACTTCCCGAAGCCGTATCGCAATGTGTGCTCACCGAGTTTCAGCGCCTCATTTTTCCGCGCCCTGAAGGAGGGATCGTTACGGTCCCTTATCCGATTGTATTCCAGCCAGAATAGCCCGCAAACGCATCACGGAAAGAGTTGAACTTTGACCGGCGTGTCCGAGTCACCGGCAGCGCCGTTGCCGAGCTGTCCTGAATCCCCCCGGCCCCAGCATTTGACCACATCGTTCGCGAGAACCATGCAGCCGTGCGAGTAGCCGAGCGACAAAGAGGTAGCCCCTTCGGACACTTCGCCGATGGGCTCTGGTGCGGTCCGAGACTGCATCTGGATGGTTGGGTAGCCGAGCTGGCCGTGGTCGTTCTGGCCCCAACACTCAATCCCAGAGTCGGTGTTCAAGGAGCACGTCATGCTTCCCCCTGCAGCGACGCTGGCAGCGAAGAATCCTGCCACCTCGCCGGGTACATCGTACGGCCCCTTCCTTGCAGTCGTCCATTCGTCACCACCCCAGCAACTGATGCCGTCGCCGTCGATGTGAGCGCAGACTTGGTAGTAACCCAAAGTGATCTGCGTTGCGTCCTCGAGCTCCAACACGTCTACTGGTAGCAATGAGTCGGCCTGGCTTGCGCCATTGCCTAGCTGGCCATTGCCGTTGCTTCCCCAGCAACGAACTGTTCCTGTGTCGAGCAGCGCGCATGTAAACCCGTATCCCGCATCAATCTGGACGACCTTCGCGTCGTCGAGCCCTAGTACGTCCTGCGGCTCATCGAAGAGTTCCGTTGTGTCGCCCGCGTTGCCGAGCTCACCGAAGAGGTTGCTGCCCCAACACTTGACGGTGCCGCCCTCGATCAGCGCACAGGTGTGGCTGTAGCCCGCTGCGATCTGAAGGACGTTCTCAATCTCCACGGCGCGTGGACGTGAACTGTTTGCCTTGGACCCGTTGCCCAATTGGCCCTGCTCGTTGTACCCCCAACACATCACTTTACCTTCTAGATCGATGGCGCAGGCGTGCCAGTCTCCTAGCTCGATTTGGCGCGCGCACAACCCGGGCACGGTGACCGCAAGCTTGGAATATCCGTCTACGCCGCTTCCCAATTGACCGTACGTATTACTGCCCCAGCATTTCACGGTGCCGTTCGCCGTGATGCCACAGGTGCTGTCGTAACCCGCGCTCACGCTCACCGGGATGTCTTGGCCTGCGCACGGGGCATCGGGTTCTACGGTCGTTTCGTCGGTGGCCTGTTCACCTGCATCGCTGTCCTCCGAGGCTGAGGTGCCATCGTTCTCGCTCACCGTTTCCGGCTTCGACGTGTCGTGCGAAGTGGCCGCGTCTGGGGCTATTGCGGGTTTATCGCTGTTGGACTGAGCCGTCTCGGGGGCGTCGCTGACGTCCTCGTCCCGTTGCGGCAGGCTTTCGTCGTTGGATGCTTCGTCGTCCAGATCGGAAGCGGAGCTCTGAGTCTCATCGTCCGAAAGGGCACTTCCCGCATCCGGCTCGGCTTTGGTTTCCGTCGATTTGGAGTTCTCCTTGGAGCCGATGTTCGTATCCCCTTTGTTGATACACGCGACCAAATTGACACTCACCAAACCCGCGAGCACGAGGCCTAAGAGCGCGCGGCAGCGCTCTAGTTGAACGAGGTTGAAGACGGATTGACGCCTGAGCATTCGAAACTCCATGAATCTGGCCGCGTGGGGCCGAGCGGGTACAGCGAACTTGTCCAGCGAACGCAAGCGCGCTCGGTCCGCTGCTCGTCATACGCGAACGCCCCCACAAACTGTCACGGATTACCCGGCGCCAGACACAACGATGAGCTGCCTCGCTGACCCAGCTGGTTGTAGCTACCGCTCCAGACGGAGTGGCTGCCAATTTGACGTGAAAGATTTACGGTCGTCCCCCGAATAAACTTGCTTTCTACACATTTGCTATCGCCCGGTTGAGTTTCCGCATCGAGTTGACGCGAGACATGACGGGTCGTTCCGGACGCGGCGCACACTGGTTGAGCTCGACATCACAGGAGCTCGAGTCCGTGACGCGCGAAAACGGCGCGCGCGTCAATGGCTGGATCGCTGTTGGCAGCAGCTGTATCGACGACGAATGCTTCGAAAACGCGGGCGGGCGAACTGATTGTCAGCATGCGCCCGGGCTGCTCCGAAATGCAGGCGAACCCGTGCGGTGCTCCGCGCGGAATGACGAGTATTTCCCCCGGCCCCAAACTGTAGTGCTCGCCAGCGGCCTCGAACTCGAAGTGCCCTTCGAGCACGATGAATGTCTCCTGCCACGCAGGATGTCGATGCAGCGCGACGCGAGCTCCCTGGGGTTCCTCCGATTCGACCAACGTGTAAGATGCATCGAGGCCTTCGGTGTTCTTGAACGCGAACCTCAAGCTTCCCAACTGATGCGGCGTTCCTTCCATCGACCGGAAGTGCCGGGGCTGACTTGTTTCGCTCGGCGTTTCTAGTGTTGCGTGGTTCATGGCGCACAGGCTGCACCACAGCCACGGGTTGCAAAAGGTGCAAGAGTGTGACATCTGGTTGCTTTAATGCAACCGACGCGAAGCTCCTCCGTGCGACTGGGGAAGGCGCGCTTGGACGAGCTTGGAGTGCTTGTGGTCGTTGCCGAGACGGGGTCACTCAGTGCGTCCGCGAAGCTTCTTGGCGTGCCGAAGTCCACAGTGGGGCGTGCCATCGCCCGGATCGAAGCCGAGTTGGGCGTGTCGCTGGTGCGCCGGATGGCTCAGGGCCCAGCATTGACCGACGCGGGCTTGGTGTTGGCGACGCGTGCCGCACCGCACGTCGCCGCCCTGCGTGACGCCACGCTAGCCCTCAGCCAAGAATCGAGTGAGGTTTACGGCTTGCTGCGTGTTACCTCGCCCGCGGACGTCGGCGCGCATTTGATAGCCCCGTTACTACCGAAGTTCCTCGCCCGATATCCGCGCCTCAACATTGAGATTGAGCAGACGTTGCGTGTGGCGGACCTGGTGCGCGAGCGGTTTGACCTGGCGATCCGCGTTACCTTAGGTCGTCTACCGCCCTCGGCGCTGATCGCAAGGAAGCTTGCGCGCATGAACCTCGCCCTCTACGCGGCGACTTCTTACGCAGCTCGCCGCGACCTGCCGAGGCACCCGGAAGAGTTGCTCAAGCACGATAACGTCGTCTTCTACCCCGGCGGGAACGTTCTCGCGCTCGAAGGCCCAAAAGGCAACGTAAAGGTCACTGTACCTCAGCGAGCTGCAGCGAACGATTTCTTCTTCCTGCGCGAAGCAATCGCCGCCGGAGTCGGCATTGGTCCTTTGCCATGGTTTCTTGCAAGACACGAACTCGAAGCTGGTCGAATCACGCGCGTTCTGCCCGACTATCGGGCGAGCGGTGGGACCGCCTATCTCGTCTACCCGCCAGCGAAACCACTCCAGCCGAAACTCGTTCATTTCTGCGCGCACTTGCTCGAGCATGTTCCCCGATTGACCGCACAACCGTGATAGTGCGTGGAGGAGCAGTGCGCGACTTGCTTTCAACCACGCGCCGATGGGCGCTGCGCGCGCCCCTGCCATATAATCCGTCAAGGTTTGATGTGCTCGCGTGTCAAGCGCAGTGCTGTTAGCTAGACGCAGACGATCTCATGCCCAACTTCGAAGACGTTTCCCTCGAACCTGCCGCCACGAGTGATGCAGCGTTGCTATCCAATCTACTCGAGTTGTACATCCATGATCTCAGTGAGGTGTTCCCCGGCGTCGAACTCGGGGCGGATGGGAGATTTGGATATCCAAAGCTTCCGCTCTATTGGTCCGAGGGCGACCGTAGATTTCCATTTCTAATCAAATGCAATGCGCGCGTGGCCGGATTTGTCCTGGCTACTGTCGGTTCTCCAGCAAGCGAAGATCCCCGCACCCATGATGTCGCCGAGTTTTTCGTGCTTCGTCAGTACCGGCATTGCGGAGTCGGGCGACGGGCGGCGCAGCTTCTATGGAAACGTCTTCCGGGGAAGTGGACAGTGCGCGTTTCTCGAGGGAACCGAGGCGCTCTTGACTTCTGGCGGCACGCGGTTGCTCGCGCGACCAACGGAACAGTCGCTGAATTTGAGCTGCCGGGACTACCGAATGCCTGGCTTGTATTTGCGTTCGAAATCATAGCGGGGCTGGCTGCTGATTAACAATCCCTTCACGCCGTTGCAGCCGACGCAGACGCCCCAGGGAAATTGGAGTGGTACCAATGCACTGCTCGTGCGGCGAGCGGAAGCGTATCGCTCGAGCCAACGGGTCGCAAATCGTGCTAGCCTGCACGAATATGAGCTTCAGGCTTTGCCGGGGTGGATCATTGAGCGCGCTCATGTTGGCGGCAAATCCGTGCTGCGCGTCGCGCTTCGACCTTTCCGTTCGGAACGCGGGCGACCGTAAACCCCGACGGCACATTCGTCTTTCGGAGTTTGGCAGCTTGGGCAACACTTTGGATCGAAGCATGCTGTCGTAGTGCCCGCGTCGAGCTTCAAGTCGGCGATGACGGCCCGGTCGTCCTGGTGCTGCCGTCGACGGCGCTCTGAGACAATGGTAAACGAACGAAACGATGAGGCGGCAGTGCCAGTCAAAGATGAGGGCGCTGAGTAGCCGATACCCGTGGTCTGGCGCGCCACGCTCCGTGAAGTCGTGCGCGCGTTCACCAAGGGCGACTATAGCCTTGCTTGTGGAGTGGTCAGTGTCGATCCCGTTTCAGCCGAACAGGCAAAGCAGATCCAAGCGTATGTCGTCGACTACGGAGCTACGTTCTCCGGCAGTGTCTCGGAAACCACGGACGGTTACCGCTTCACCTTGCGCCTGGTTTACGTTCCTCAGCGGATGATGTGCGGGCAAGGCTCCTGCCCACCAACGACAAATGTTGCAGGCGTGGCAACGCATGACGAACGCCCTGAGAGGCAGCTGGTTGATTTTGTCACACGCAGTGGTTTGACGCGCCCCGGCATGCAGCGTCCGCCTCCCGCGGCTATTGCCGATTCCCATGTAGAGCAGATCTGACCCGCTCTTGGCTCCAATCGCACGCGGAATTCTCCCAAACGAGCGACCCCTGGAGTTCGTTCGTACAGATTGGCTCTTCAGCGAGGGCTTCGACTCTGGCATCATCGCCCTCCAAGGGTCGGGCGCTCGCCAGCGGGCGCCCGAGGCGAGCGAGCGGGCGCTAGCGGCTGAGGGATAACGATGGCTGAGCACTGGGACAAATTCGACCCCGAGTTGATTCACGCGCTCGAGGTGTGGAGAGTGCGCTCCGCGAGCGGGCAGGAACCCAAGGACCGTCAAATCACGGTCAAGGTGCAGCACCAAGGAGATCTCGAAGCGCTAGAACAAGCGGGCCTGCGTGGAGGCTATGAGGTTAACGGTCGCGTGGCGGGGCAAATTGCGTTCGCTGATTTGGGGCGTCTCGCCACGCTGCCCGGCTTGACCCGCGTTACGATGCAACCCAACGTCCGCAAGGGGCTCGATGAGTCGATCCCGGAGACGCGCGTGCCTTGGAAGCTCGCTTCGGGGTTTCCCGGAAAAGGACACGGCGTGATCATCGCGGTGATCGATACCGGCATCGACATCTTTCACGAATCGTTTCGACTGCCCGGCAACAAGACGCGCATCCTCGAGCTGTGGGATCAGACCGCGACGGTCGGGGGGCTTCCTCCCCCCACGGGTACCCTGGGTCGCCTCTACAAGAAAGAGCACATCGAGCCTGCGCTCGTAGCAGGGCCCGCCGCGACGCCGGCATTCGGCAGCATCGACACGAATGGTCACGGTACGCACGTCGCTGGGATCGCTGCGGGCAACGGCAGCCAAGACGATCGCTGCTCGAACCCGGGTAAGTATGTCGGCGTGGCCCCCGAAGCAGACTTGGTGATCGTCAAGGCCATCGACGTTCCCATCAGTGATGTCGATGCGGCGTTACGCTGGTGCGCGCAGGCCGGAGCCCGCAACGGCGGCAAGCCCGTCGTGATCAACTGCAGCTGGGGAGCTCTGCTCGGCGCGCATGACGGCCACGACTTCGATGACCAGATCGTTGATTCCATCCTGCTGCCGAGCGGTAACGGATCGGCAGCACCGGGGCTCGCAATCGTCGTGTGCGCGATGAACGAGGGCTACGGTGATACCCACGAATCCGGGCGTTTGGAATCGAACACGCTGCCGGGCTCGACGGCAACCATCGCCTTCGAAATGCCGGCCAATTCGACGGCTCCAGATCCGATCAACATCTGGTACGACAGCATCGGCTCGTTCACGGTGACGGTGACGGCTCCAGCAAGTACCGCGTTTCCGGGTACGCGTACGACGGGACCGTTCGCCCCGGGCGGTGCGGGCTCCCCGTTCACGATCGGCGGCATGCAGGTGTCGATCACCTCGGATACCGCCAGCCACACCGATCACCCGAACAAGAAGCTGATCTCGATTAGCATTTCGACCGGCCCGGGCATGGCCATGCGGGACGGCACTTGGACGCTCACGCTGACCAACACGTCCAACGCGGCCAACTACGACATTTGGGGGGATTCCAACTTCACCGAAGGCTACCCGATATTTCGCTTGTCGAGCGAGAGCGGCGACCCGCCGGCCCGGCGCCGCGACAACACGGTTGCGGCACCCGCCATGGCTCGCACTTCAATCGCTGTCGCAAATTACCACGGCAACGAGATCTACAAGACGTCCTCGCGCGGCCCCGTCGCGTTCCCAGCAGGCACCCCGTCGGGTGAGCTCAAACCCACGATTGCGGGAGTGGGAGTGGATGTCACCGCGCCGCGCAGTCGCCAGCGGCCCAATCCTCCGTCCTCGTGCTGCGATCAGCAGGTCTTGGACATGACGGGTACGAGCATGGCCTCACCACACGTGGCGGGCATCGTCGCGCTGATGTTCGAGAAAAATCGCACGCTCACGTTCGAGCAAGTCCGTGCTCACCTACAACACTCCGCGCGCAGCGATGGTATCCCTGCCGGAGAAGCGCTAGCGCTGGTCGATCCGTTGGCTGGGATCTCGTGGAGTAACATCTGGGGATCGGGAAAAGTGAACGCTCAGATGGCGCTTGCCGAAATGCCTCCAGCGCCTGGGGGAGGAGGCGGCAGCGGAGGAGGCGGAGGTGGAGGCGGAACGATTTCGCGCGACGAGATCGCGTTCGGACAGGCCGCCGACGCTCAACCCCCGTACACACCGCACACGATCTTTTCGCGCCTCGGCGACTGGCATCGCCGAATTGGGCCGCGGCCGGGCTTGATGCTGATCGCGTCGCTGGTGAGTGAACACGTCGACGAGATCTTGCGGTTGATCAACAAGAACCACAAAGTGGGCGCGGTGTGGCGCCGCAATGGCGGGCCACTGCTCGTGCGGCATCTGCTCTACGCGACGCGGTCGGAGCTCACGCTCTTGCCGGCAGCGGTGCCCGGTTGTGACGTGCGCGCGCTGATCCCGCGCTTCTTGCCGATACTGCGTCGCTTCGGGAGTGTTCGCCTCAAGGCCGACATCGAACGCTTTGCCGAGTTTGCGAAGATCTGGCCCGGCGCTGCCGTCGCTGTGCTCGACGAGCACGCACTGCAGCTCACGTCGACGCCGGGACTCACGCTCACGCCGAGCGTCACGGTGAAGTCGTGAGCTCTTCCGGCGCGCTCGAGGCACTGCTGCGCATCGTCGGCGATGCGCTCACGCCTCTGGCAGACCGCCTGCGCGGTGATGCCGCCCTGACGATGCTGCAACAACTCGGGTTGAACATGCCGCCGGGCGCACTTGCGACGGCGGGACCGAAACTCGAGGCCGCTGCGGTGGCGTGTTCCCAGTTACCGGACGCTGTGGCCGCTCTGATCAACGCTCTTGGCGGCAGTGATGACGCGGCATTGATTCAAAAGGCACTCGAGCTGGCCGAGATCGTGGGCAGAGCCGGTGTCGCTTTCGCGGAACTCGGCACCACTTTGGACAGCGCCGTGCAGGGCGCGGGCCTGAGCAGCCAACAACTCCAACACTTCAACGAAGCGCTCGCGAAGCTGCCCGAGCGCTTGGCGCACTTGGCGTTGATCTCTTGGGTCGAAGAGAAACAGCCGAACGTCAAAGGCGCGCTCGAACTGATCGGGCTCTTCGACGAAATCGAGGTGCCCAGCGATCCAACCGATCCTTCGCTGGCTGCGCACAGTTTGCTGCAAGTGCGTTTCGACCGCATCCCGAAGCTGCTGAGCGATCCCACGAGTCTACTCTCGAGTCTGTACCAGTTCGGGGATGCGGGCTTCACTGGCCGGGAGTTATTTCGTCGGATCAAGCATCTGGTCGATTCGCCTGACGCAGAAGCCATCTTGATAGACGTTCCAGGGCAACCCCTGGCGCTGGAGGTGTTTCAGTTTCGCTTGGCCGTCGTGCCGGGCGCGATTCCAGGCTTACGGGTGCGCGTGCGCATCCCCGCCCAAAAGGATCTCGACGTCAGCGTTCCGATTTCGGGCCCTTGGTCGGCGAGCGTAACCTCGAGTGCACGTTTCGAGGGCGGGCTCGAAATTACGCTGCATCCGGTCGAGGGTATTCACCTAGAGCCACCAGCCGCCGCTGCCTCCTTGAAGATCGCAGTCGGCATCAAAGCAGAGCGCCCTGGTAGCGTGCCCATGATCTTGGTGGGCCAGGCCGGCGGGAGTCGGCTCGAGCTCGGGCGCTTCGCCGCACGAATCCCGCTGGAGCTCAGTGCTGCCACTGCCGCGCCCTCGCCCAAGGTTGCTTTCGGCGCCGAGGTCGAGCTCAAAGGCGGAAAGCTCGTGATCGACGCGTCGAGCGGTGACGGCTTCATCGCGACGATCTTGAGTGGCGTCAAGGTCGACTCGGGCTTCGATCTGACGGGCGCGTTCGACACCGAGAAAGGCTTGCGCTTCGTCGGCAGCGCGACACTCGAGATTGCAATTCCCACGCATCTCTCTCTGGGACCCGTAGAGATCTCGAAGCTCTATTTGATCGCGGGCTTCAAGGACGGCGCGATTCCGATCGAGTTCTCGACGGACATCGGGGTTAACTTAGGACCAATTGCGGCCAGCGTCTCGCGCATGGGCGCGCTCGCCAAGATCAGCTTTCCGCCCAAGGGCGGCAACGCCGGCGCGGCCCAAGTCGATGTTGGATTCAAGCCGCCGACCGGCGTCGGTCTGGCCGTCGACGCGGGTGTTGTCAAGGGCGGCGGCTACCTGTATCTCGACTTCGAGCGGGAGGAGTACGCAGGCGCGCTCGAACTCGTGTTCATGGAGTGGATTGCCCTGCGCGCCATCGGGCTCATCACGACGCGCATGCCCGACGGTTCCAAGGGCTTCTCGATGTTGATCATCATCACCGTCGAGTTCGGCTCGGGCATTCAATTGGGCTTCGGTTTCACGCTGCTTGGCGTCGGCGGCATCATTGGCATTCACCGCGTTGTGAACATCGAGCCTCTGACGCTCGGCGTGCGCACCGGCGGCATCGAGAGCGTGATGTTCCCGCACGACATCATCGCCAACGCACCGCGCATTCTGAGCGATCTAAGGACGTATTTCCCGGTCGCTCAAGATCGCCATTTGCTGGGGCCGATGGCCAAGATCGGCTGGGGCACGCCCACTTTGTTCAGCGCCTCGCTTGGCATCATCATCGAGATCCCGAGCATCAACATCACGATCCTGGGCGTGATCAAAGTCATTCTCCCGGATGAGCAAGCCGATATCCTGCGCCTGCAAGTCAACTTCATCGGTCGGCTCGAACCCGCAAACAAGCTGCTCTGGTTCTATGCCGAGTTGTACGATAGCCGAGTCTTGTTCATCACGCTCGAAGGCGGGATGGGCTTGCTCGTCAACTGGGGCGACCCGCCCAACTTCGTGGTCAGCGTGGGAGGTTTTCATCCCAGGTTTACGCCCCCGCCGCTGCCCTTTCCGGTGCCCCCGCGCCTGGCCATCACGGTCTTGAACGAGTCGTTCGCGCGGATCCGCGCAGAGGCTTACTTCGCCGTCACTTCGAATACGGTGCAGTTTGGAGCCAAGGCCGATCTGTTTTTCGGGCTCTCGGCGTTCAGCATCGAGGGTAACCTCGGGTTCGACGCGCTGTTTCAGTTCGATCCGTTCTTCTTCAGCTTCGGTCTCTCGGTTGGGCTCTCCGTCAAGGTGTTCGGCATTGGGCTGTTCGGCGTTGGCTTCAGCGGTCTGCTCGAAGGACCTACGCCGTGGCACATCGAAGGGCAGGGCAGCATCTCGCTGCTGTTCTTCGACATCTCCGTGCCGTTCAGCCACACTTGGGGCGACAGCGCGACGACGACTCTGCCGCCGTTGCCCGTGTTCCCTCTGCTCGAAACGGAACTTGGAGCGCTCACCAATTGGCGTGCGGTACTGCCCGCATCCAGCAACATCGGCGTTTCGCTGCGCAAGCTCGGTGACGACGACAGCGATCGCCTCGTGCTTCACCCAGTTGGCAGTCTGCAGATCAGTCAACGCAAGATCCCGCTCGGCTTGCAGCTCGACAAGGTCGGTAATCAGCGCCCCTCAGACGCCAACGAGTTTACGCTCGAAGCCGCCTTGGGTGGGGCAGGCGGCGCCCTGTCGACGACGACGTTGCAAGAGTCCTTCGCGACCGGGCAATTCGTCGAGCTGAGCGAAGCGGAGCGCTTGTCCAAGCCGAGCTTCGCCAAGGAAACGAGCGGCGTGGAGCTCAAGGCGAGCGGTACCCAGTACCGGACGTCGCAGGCCGTTAGGCGGGTCATCCGCTATGAAACCATCATCATCGATAGCCACTTCCGGCGTTTCGTGAAGCCATTCTTCCTGTTCTTGAACGGCGGCTTCTTGGCCCTATACGAGTTTTTGTTCCAGCATTTCCTGGCGGGCGCCGCCGTCAGCAAGTCCACCCTGTCGCAGCAGTACAAGCAGCGCCTGGTGCCCTTCGATCAGCGGGTCGAGATCAAGGATCACCAGTATTCGGTGGCCTTCAATCACGACAACACACTGTTTACCCAGGGCGCATCGTTCACAAGCCAGCAGAAGGCCGAACAGTATATGCGCCAACGTGTCCAGGCCGAGCCGGGTCTCGCAGCTCGTTTGCACGTGATCCCGAATACGGAACTCGAGGAGGCGGCATGAGCCAAAGCGCGACGTACAGTTTCTTACCCTGGCTCAGGCTCGGGGTCGCCAACCAGATTTCAGGGCACAGCGGACAGCGCGCGACGATCCCGATTGCGCTCACTTTGCGCGGCAATAACGTCGACGGCAGCGGGCAAGTCACGCGGCCACCGGTCGCGCGGGACGTAGAGATTTACGGCCCGGGTGACATCGTAGGCATCGAACCCCGCGCCATCATCAAGACCGATCCGCACGACTGGCTCACCAACTTCGAACCCAACTATCTGCCCTACGTCGACTTCTACGACGAGGATTTTCCGTGGCGCTATTCACCCGTCGCGCCTGAAGGTCATCGCCTGCGGCCTTGGCTCATGCTGATCGTGCTCCAGGATTCCGAGTTCGAAAACTCGACGGGCACTGGCGAGCGCCCGCTGCCCGCGATCCGCACCAAGAGCACTACCAAGTTACCGCCCAGCGCGGAGCTTTGGGCGTGGGCTCACGTTCACGTCAATCAGAACCTGATTGGTAACCCGATCACGTCACTCGACGGCGCGCTGGTGGCTGGCGCCCTGGAAGCCGCGCTGGCCGTCAATGCAGATCGGGGCTATTCGCGCATTCTGTGCCCGCGACGGCTCAACCCGAACGCGTCGTACCACGCGTTCTTGGTGCCGACCTACGAGGCGGGGCGCCTTGCGGGCTTGGGCGAGGATCCCGCGGGGGCGGCCAGTGCCTCGGCTCCGGCTTGGGATGATGCGGTCATCCCGGGAGAGCTTCCCTATTATCACCGCTGGTACTTTCGAACGGGTGATGTGGGTGACTTCGAGTACCTCGTTCGCCTACTGAAACCGCAGCCCGTCGATAGCCGTGTCGGGCTCCGAGACATCGATGTGCAGAGCCCCGGTGCAAACTTGGTGGGCATTCTCGACGCGGCAGGCGCGCCCGCTTCACAGCGTTTGGGAGGGATCTTGCAGCTCGGTGGCGCACTGCGCATCCCGGACATCTCTTATTCGTCCGAGGAGTTTGCGACCGTAGAGAAGTATCGACATTGGGCGACGCTCGCGCAGCCATACCCTCATCCATTTCAAGCGAGCTTGGCAGCATTCATCAACTTGAGCGATGACTACTCGCGCCAAAGCGCCTCCAGTGCGAACCAAGCCGCAGCCGTAGACGAAGTCGTAGAGGCTGTCGACCCCGATACGGAATACGACATTGCAAGTAACCCGGATCCGCTGATCACGGCGCCGCTCTACGGCTGTTGGCACTCCCTCACGCAACGGCTGCTCGAGGACGCGGAGCACAATCCGGTAACTCCCAACGACAACTGGGTGCATGAGCTGAACCTCGATCCGCGCTGGCGCACGGCTGCCGGCTTCGGAACGCTGGTCGTTCAGGATAACCAGGAAGACTACATGAAGGCGGCCTGGGATCAGATAGGCCGGGTGCTCGAAGGCAACCAACGAGTCCGCTGGGGGCAACTTGCATTGTTGGCCTCGAACATTTGGTACACGAAACACTTGGCTCCCAGTCCAGTGCTAGGAGGTACAACTCTTCACGATCGCTGGCTCGCCGTGTCCGCGCCGTTGCAGTCGCGGGTGATCGTCCCTGCCGGACTCGTGAACGCGGGGCTCAGTGTTCAAGGTTCGCGGCGCGTCACGGCGCGAGCGCTCGTGCGAGCGAGTCGCGTGCCGCCCGCTGTGTTCTCCCTAAACCTGCGCAAGCAACTGCGTCCGCGCGGTCCGCTCGCAAAACG
>DATAHU010000042.1:0-6084 GCA_036263015.1 Polyangiaceae bacterium
GTACTGCCACAGCGCGTAGGGAATGGTCGGCGCACTGGGATTCGGGACCCAACACGCACTGTGACTCTTATCGTCCGCGATTCCTGGAGTGCCGAACTGATGGGCCTGGGCGAACGTTGCAGTTACCATCA
This sequence comes from Polyangiaceae bacterium, assembly GCA_036263015.1. Lineage (GTDB taxonomy): Bacteria > Myxococcota_A > Polyangia > Polyangiales > Polyangiaceae > SZUA-265. The sequence continues at coordinate 132 of DATAHU010000042.1, forward strand.
GCGATGCGACAGATAGCAGCACCAAACGTTTTCTAAGCTTCACGTTGTAACCTCCGTTTACGGCCCGAACACCAATATGCGGGCGTTTTTAGCCACCTGGGCGCCGACTGTTGTCAACAGGCACGCACCCCGCGTTCAACTTGTCTTCCCACTACCGACTGCATTCGGCACCCGCCGGTCTTATTCTGCTTAATAGAAAAGGTAGGCCTGGCGCAAGTCGAAATGGACATAGTTTCAATTTGTTTTTAACACTGAGACGTGGTGGCGGAATTCGCCGCATACCATTTGGAGTGAGGCAGTCGACGCGGTTGCCAGTGTCCGCGATGAGGAAATATTCGAGTCGTGCTTCGCGCCGTGCTCGTCGGCTCATCGGCGCGCTCGCGCGCGTGGCTGGAGGGAAGTAACGAGCACGTGTGGGTGCTGATTTCAGAGCAGTTACTTAGCAAAGGCACCTGGGGTTTAGAGCCTATCCCAATAGGGCGTAGGTCCATGTAGGTCCATTCCCGACCGATCGATGTCGGAAACTTTTCCATCCCGTGGTGACGACGGCATGCGCAAGGGATGGGTCTTATTGCCAGAGACGACGGTTGGAGAGTTCCGGATGTCCTTTGGTTGGAGCTCGAGCCGCTCTTGCCGCGGCATGAGGCGGAGCATCCTCTCGGATGTCACCGTAGACGCGTCCCTGATCGCAGTGCCATGAACGCGATCTTGTTCGTGCTGCGCACCGGCTGCCAATGGAACGCGTTGAACGCGACAGGCATCTGCTCGAGTTCGTCAGCCCATCGACGTTTTCTTGAGTGGACCGAGCACGGTGTCTTCGAGAAAGCCTGGGTTCGCGCACTGGATGTCTACGACGAGTTTGTCGGCGTCGACTGGCAGTGGCTGTCGATGGACGGCGCGATGTCGAAGGCACCGCTGGGCGGGGAAAAAAACCGGACCCAACCCGACCGACCGCGCCAAGGGTGGCAGCAAGCGCAGTTTGCTGACGGAAGCGAACGGGATTCCGGTTGGCCTCGCCGTCGCCGGCGCGAACGTCAACGACTTCAAGCTTCTGCGTGAGACGGTCGAGAGCATCCCGGTTCCTCGACCGAAGCCCACTCGGCAAAACCCGCAAAACCTTTGCCTCGACAAGGGCTACGACTACCAAGAGCCTCGCGAGCTCGTAGCTGCATTCAAGTTCACCGCGCACATCAAGTCGCGCGGTGAAGAGGCGAAAGCCATCAAGCGTCGTGCCGGCTTCCGCGCTCGACGTTGGGTCGTTGAACGAACTCATAGTTGGATGAATCGCTTTCGCCGAGTCCTCGTGCGCTGGGAGAAGCGAGCCGATACCTATCTCGCGATGCTCCATCTGGCTCTCGCCCTAATCACCTGGCGAGCTAGCGGCCTATTGGGATAGGCTCTAAGTCGTCGACGATGACCCACGCTCATCACCGTCGGAGTGTCGAGCCGCGCGAACTTTTGCCGCGGTGCAAAGGCGACCAATCGCTGAGTGATGTCGAGCGAGCGCTCGGTACGGACCGAGGGTCCGGCGCTGGGAGTTGCGTTCGGAGAATGCGACGCCGTTTCGTGACACCAAAGGGGTGAAGCTCCGCGCGCAGCGCGACGATGCACTGGCCGCGCACGATGCGGCGTTTGCCTCAAATGTGGCGCTCGCGGCTTGCGGCCCGCACCTGGCCGCGCGCCACCGCGATGCTTCGATTCCGGGAACGAGAGTGCGCGTTGGTTCACGTGCGCTTGCATGGCCATCCCCCCCAGGGTTGATAGCGCTATTCGAGCTCAGTACTAGTGACTCTGTCGGTCAAATCGACCGAGGACGCACGTCTTGAAATGAACTCAGCCCGATTCAAATTCAGCGGGGATGTTGGGTACGCTCGCCTAGGTCTTCGATGAAGATCCACGCTGATCATCCTCCGAGTGTCGAGCAGCGCGTCGAGCTCTTTGGACGGTGGAAAGATGGCCAGTCGCTGAGTGATATCGAGCGAGCGCTCGGTACGCACCAAGGGTCCGGCGCGGGGAGTGTTGCGCCAGCAACAAGGTGGGCGAAGCGAGCGCGTAGCGTGCAATCGTCGATACGCCGGGAATCAGCCCAATTCGAATCGTCGATGCGGGGTCGATTCACGAACCTCTCGCAGAGGTCGAGGACCGCGTTGTCTCCGACACTGGGAAGCACATCGTCTCGGTGCTTCGAGCAAAGCCAGATCGCGACACTCGTAAAACGACCGACTCGATTCACGAAGCTCCGTAAGAGTCGCAGGCAAGGCCTCAACCGGTGCGCGCGGCTCCGACCTTACGACCTACCGGCAAAAGCGACTCGCAGATCATGCTCACGGAGTTCCGCAAAGACCGCCTTCACCGCGTCTCTCTGGATCTTCTTGCCCTGAAAAAAGTTCGAGAGCGTGTTGGCTCGTCTGGTGTGCGGCTTCATTTTTTGATGGTCACGGGGCGCGGCGAACCTCGTCTCAGCCTTCGGCGTCGGATTTCGAATCGGGCCAAGCTTCATTCGCAAAAACCAACGGCGGGCTCCGTGTTACGCTCGGCTCGTTGTCATGAGCGACGCGGACGAGGAGGTTCATTGTGATGAGCATGGGGACACCGTTGCCACCTTCGTGTGCCGACATCTCCTGCGGGGTTGTTGCTGTGGCTTTCACGCGGCCCATGAAGCCGACGATGACGACCCGTGGCCCGACGCTTGGTGCGATCGCTGCAATGCGGTACTCGAACGCGACGGCGAATGGACGGATGAGAATTCGCCCGAATTGGGTCTGCTCTGCACTCATTGCTACGAGTCGTGCCGCCGGCGAAATCGCCGCATCCCCGAGCCGCTTCGCCCCGGGCAACTCAGCGTCAGCGAGGATGAGTATGCCGAGCTGTCGATCGCCGCATTCGAGTGGTGCACTCAACAGCGCGACCAGGCCTCCGCTCGCTGGGCATTCGACAACAAAGAAAATTGGTATTTCGACAGTGAAGCGGCGACGATGCGCTTCTACGACGACGAAGGCGGGGCAGCCGTCCTCAGCGACGCACGGGTCGTCGGTTCCTTTTCGACGCGGACCAGGACCTGGGCCTGGGTCTGGGGCAACTCCGCGTACTGCGCCGAAGACCGCGCCCAACTCGACCCCCTGCGCGTGTTCGGTGAAGTGCGAGGGATCCAACGCCTGTCCGACGACTATTGGGCAGCCGACGAAACCGACGCCTGGGAGATGGCGCAACTGGCCGCCTACGTCCTTGGCGCCGACCTAGTGTATCGCGCGCCCTACGATCACATGCACGTGTTCATGCTGCTCACGCGATTTCGGTTGGAGAGCTGAGCACGCGATGTCGTGGGCAACGTGACTGCGGTGGCGGCGGGCACTTCGCTCGGCCGGTGCCGTGACACCATCCCAAAGACTTTGAATCGCGCTCAGTTCGGCCGGCGAGAGGCGATAGTGCGAAGCGGCAACCACGGGTAGCTCGGCGCGTCACGGCGACGACTCGCGTCTCATCCGGCGAGTCGCCCGCGGCCCGTCGAGAGAGTCGGACCCTGCGCGACGTCCGAGCCGTCGAGCAACTGCGTCGCCCCGAGAGCCGTCCGCGGTGAGGCCCCGGTGCGCGACTGGGCCGTATTGAACCCCCCCAAGAGATCGCAACTCGGTTTCGGGAGCCCGCTCAACCATCGCTCAGCGCTCGGCGAGCACGCGCGCAAGTGCTCGGGCCAGCGAGGCTTGGCTCAAGGGCTTTGCCACGAAGGCGCGCACTGGGGACGCGCTGAAGCTGCTGCTGGGGGTGCGATTGCCACTGACGAGAACGACGGGCAAATCAGGCCGCTGTTCGGCGATGATGGCGGCGAGGCGTTCGCCGTCGAGGCCCGCCATGGCGATGTCGGAGACGACGCACGCGATATCGCTCGCGGCTCGGAGTACGGAAAGCGCCTCTTCACCATCTGCGACGGCGATCACTTCGAAACCGTCGGTACTCAGCCAGCGCATCAGGCTGCGGCGCACGAGTTGATCATCCTCGACCAACAGGAGGCGACGTTGCAGGGCTGGCGCGGGCGGGCGATCCGAGGGGCGCGTTTCGTGGTCGGGCTCTGCGCTCGGCGTCGCGGTCGGAAAGCGCACTTCGAAACGGGAACCTTTTCCGAGCGCACTCGTGACTTCGATTTCGCCACCGTAGCGTTTGACGAGTTCGCGAACGGTTGCCAAGCCGAGGCCCGTGCCGTTCACCTTGGTCGTGAAGAACGCTTCGAAGATTCGCGCCTGCGTGGCTTCGTCCATCCCGATCCCGTCGTCTTCGGTCACGAGCGAGGCGCGGTTCTGGTGAACGTGGACGCTGATCGCGATCCGTCCGCCCTCGGGCAGCGCGTCCCGGGCGTTGACCGCCAAATTCAGCACGATTTGCTGCAATCCTGCGGGCGAAGCGCTGACCATGGCTGGCTCCGCAGCGTCCACCTCGAGACGCACGTTGGAACCGAGCAAGCGCGGCAGGGTCCGCGCCAGGCTCTTCACCGCGAGGCTCAAGTCGACGTTTTCCGTGCCCGTCACTGGGGCGCGTCCCAACGACAGCAATTGACCGGTCATCAGCGTGGCGCGCGAGGTGGCCTCGTCCAAGTCGTCCAGCAAGTTTGCAACGCTGGGGCGTTGCGCGTCCCCCTCTGTGCGCAGGAGTTCGGACACATTGCAGATCACCGTCAACAAGTTGTTGAAGTCGTGCGCGATACCGCTGGTCAGGTTGCCGACCAATTCCATCTTCTGGCCGTGAATCGAACGCCTCAGGGCCTCGTCACGCTCGCGCGCCGACTGCTCGGCTCGCGCGTGCATTCGCTCGAGTGACTCGAGCGAACTCCGTAGCAAGACAGCCGTGAGCAAGACGGTCATCGTGACTGCGACCCAAGCGTTGATCGGCGTGTACGGCCCGAGCGGTTGCGGCAGGAGCCCTCGCAGCTCGAGCGCGGCGACCAATCCGCACCAGACCGAGGTCACCAGTGCCATGATCACCGCCGCACGCCCGCTCACGACGCTGCCCAAGAGCAACACGCAGACCGTAAAAGAAGCTGCGTTCTGCCCCTGCATCCCACCAAATAAGAGGGTCACGAGGGCGATTAGCAGCCAGAAGAAGATCGACAACACCCAGCCCGCCGCGAGCACCTGGCCACGCCGTAAGGAGACGCCCACTCCCAGCAGACAGAGCAGCACGACGCCATAGAACAGGAGCGTGACTTTGGCATCGTTGCGTGGCTCGAGCAGAGACGAGCCGAGGCCGAGGAAGGCCAAGGCGATCATCGTGGAGAGCATGCGCGACAAGAGCCGGGCCCGACGTGTGTCCTCCTCATCCGGCAAACTGGAGAGTTTGAACCACGACCACATGAGTATCAGGCCCCCACGTTCATACTCGAACACTACGCCAAGGTTCGGCCGAGGCGAAGCGAGACCTGAGCGAGAAGCTTGGCCCCAAAGCTTCCGAGGCACACGTTCCCCGCTACTCGGTGACGCCGGGCGACGAGAGCCGGTCGACCTTCCGGGGATGGCTGAAGAACTCCAATGCCAGATCTGCGCTGGATCTTGGGCCAGATCTTCAGCCAACGGTCCCGACCGTTCGAGAGCTACGGGGCGCTCCGAACGACCGATTGCGCGCGAGTCAGCGCCGCCTGCCAGGAGTTTGGAGCTCGGCCGTCTCGACTCGGACTTGGGTCTGGTGCTGATCGAAGAGAGGGTATCGCGACTTCACACGAGTCCCAGCCGGGAGTGTTACTCGAGAAACGATGCTCCACCAATGGGACTTTCGTCAATGGTTTTGAATTGCGAGACAAGACCGCAATCGTCGAAAACGACCGCGTCCCGATTGGCAGGTCGATGACGCAGCTCATCAAGAAGAGCAGCCTACGAGCCGTGAAATTGGGGTAGGCTCGACCCGTCGTACGGGACGCAGGCATCGCAAACCGCGGGGGCGGGAGGTGAGGCGCGAATGATCAAGCTTT
>DATAHU010000043.1:0-2830 GCA_036263015.1 Polyangiaceae bacterium
GGGCCGCGCGTCAAAGGCTGGGATTAGCGGCGCGAGCGCGCGCAGGGTTCGACTCCAACCCCAATTCTCCGAAGCTCCGATTCCCGAGCGCCCGATAGCCAAGGGAGCGCGCAAGCCTTTTCGAGAGCCACCGCGCAAAAACAGCACCCCGTTGGTGATTGGCTTCACTCAGACTGTCAGGTTGTGCTCGTGAGCGAGGGCCAAGCCCGCCGTGAGCGCCGAACATCGCCAAACTACGCAGTAGCTACGGGTGAACTGGCGATCACCTCGCCTAACAGGCTCCGCTCGCGCATGCTCCGCGGCGAGCAGGGCGTCGAACGGAGAGGATCGGAGGACGAGCAATGGACAGTCGGAAACGGATCACCCACGAAGCCCGCACGCCGCGCGTCGGGCTCGCCGTGGGGTTCCTGGCACTGACCCTGACGAGCTGCGGCGCGCAATCGCAAGATGGCGCGACAGGAGGCAAAACGAGTTGGCTCGGTGAATGCCACGCTGACTCGGACTGTCAGAGCGGGCGCTGCATCGAAGGACTTTGCGAAACAGCGTGTCGGTCGACCGACTGTGAACCCAGTACCCCCAGTAACGCCGCCACCATTCGCGCGTTCGACGCCGGAGCCGAACCAGCGAACGATGAACAGACGCAGAGCACCACGGACGCGGGACTTGCGCCAACGCCGCGCCAGCACTCCTTGACGGGGGATACCAGTGGGCACTCACTCGTGGACCAGCTGCCCAGTGGTGCGTTCACCACCGGCGCCCTACCGCCCGACGTCGCGTCGATTGTGCCGAACGGATCGAGCTCTGCCCCCTCTGCGGCAGGAACGTCGGAGCCGGGAACGACGGAGCCCAACACTTCGATGTCGGGACAACCTACCGGCAGCGGCGTCACGGGCATCGACCCGGCGATGCCCGACGCCCCGGTGAACACGCCTTCGCCTCACACACCGCCACCGGCGGGGCCATTGCAATGGATCGGTCCGAGCGCGGCGCAAGACTACCGGGGCATGGTGGACGGTCCCGCTGTTGCAATCGATGCGCTGGGTTACGCGGTCGCGGTTTGGCGCAAACAAGAGATCACCGACGATACGAACGTGACGACCCTAGAATCGTCGCTCTTCGATCCAGTTGCTGGCTGGGGTGATCACACGGTCCTCACCGAGATCGCCGGTTACGTCGATGGTCTTTGCCTCGCCGGCAATGCCGACGGCACCGTGGTTGCATCGTGGACGACCTGGAACTCAGCCGATCTGAGCGCCATCTACAACGTTTGGTCCGCTGTTTACACGCCGGGCACAGGTTGGAACGAAGCCGTTCAGCTCGGCGGAGACTCGAAGTCGGTCGGCGGCACGTTTTGCGCAATCGGCAGCGCAGGTGACGCGATGATCGCGTGGGGCCAGTACGATGGCACCGATACCACGCTCTACACGGCTCATCGCGACACTCTGGGCGCGTGGGGCGACACGAGTCAAATGCCCGGAACCTCGTACGTGGGTCTGATCGACGTTGCGATGGCTCCAAGCGGCGACGCTGCCGTGATTTGGACGGGAGGCACCTATGAGGTGCCGGCTTTGTGGACGAGCCGCTACACGCCGAGCGACGGTTGGAGCGAACCGTTTCAGATGTTGACCCAAGAGGGCCGCGCGCTTGGCGATGTCTCAATCGACACGAACGATGACGGCGCGTTGGCGGCCTGGTCCGAGAACTCGCAGGACGGCGCAGAGCATCAGGCGTGGTCGAGTCACACGCTGCCCAAGGGTGACTGGAGCCTCGAAGAGCAATTGGACGACGGCAGCGAGATCGTCTCTGCCATCAGTGTCGGGCTCGATGCCTCAGGCAACGCGCTTGCCGTCTGGGAAGGCTTCACCCAACTCGGCCAAAGTACCTATCAGAACGAACTGCGCTACGCCCGCTACACCGCCGATGCAGGCTGGCAAGAGCCACAGCTTCTACAAGACGACGCGGGCTCGTTGCGGCTCAGCATGAGTTCAACGGGCATGGCGACCGCGGTCTGGGTAACCCCCTACGACTACACGCAGGACAGCGATATCGCTGCCAAGTACTTCGATCCCGAGAGTGGATGGAGTGAGGGTCACGTGTTTACGGGCGATCCCGCATTCCGTTCGAACTGGGCGCGCGTCGCGACGAACGACAGCGGCATGGCGGCCGTCGTGTGGCAATCGCAGAACGGCGACGGCGCGAGCATCTGGACCGGGGGACGTGAACCCGTCGCGTCCGAACTCGGCGAGTGAGTCGCACATGGGCCTCGAGCGCGACTCGAAGCGCATTCACCCAGACCCGTCGGATCGCATGGCCCGCCAAGTTGAAGCGGGGAAACTCACGAATGACCCGATTCGTTACGCCAAGCCTAGTCTCTTGATGGGTTGGCCGTGACCGCCTATGACCGCTGCTCATGTCCGGTTCCAGCGACTCCGCCGCGATTCAGGCGCGCCAGCGCCAGCGCCGTGACGTCGTTGCGCGGTACTGCGTCCTGGCCGCGTTACTGCTCAGCTACGGCGTCGCGCTTCCGACGCTGCACGGTTGGCTTGGTAACCCCGCGTTTCTAATCGGTCTGTTCGTCTGCCTCGTTGCCGGTGCAGGCCTGGGCAGCCGCGGAGCGCTGGCCGTGATCGTCTGCGTGGTGCTGATCGATCGCAACTTCGCGCTTTCGATCCCGATGACTCCCGAAACAGGACGCGCTGCTGCAGTCATCTCGCTGCTCGTCAAGGTGCTCTTCGCAGGGGGGCTCGGCTGGGTGGTGGACTCGCGGCGGCGTGCACGCGCTTTGAATGCCGAGCTCAGGCGTGAGATCGCCGCCCGCGAGCAGAGCGAC
>DATAHU010000044.1:0-2223 GCA_036263015.1 Polyangiaceae bacterium
CCCAACGATGCGGGCGTGCCCAGCAACGCCACACACGACGCGAGCTCGAGCCCCGATCTCGACGGAGACTTGGGGGACGCGGGGTTCGATGGCATTCCCGAAGCTCCGCCCAATCGCTTCGGAGAGCTGTTGGGTGTGACCGACGACGAAGTCAGCCAGCGCATCGAGGACAAGTTCCAGCAACTGTTCCACGGCGATCCGACGAACGAGGCGATCTACGTCGAGTCTTCGGACACGGAAGCCTATATCTACGACAAATTCCATGACGACACGCGCATGGACGCGATAGGTTACGGGATGATGATCAGCGTCGAGCTCAATCATCAAACAGAATTCGATAAGCTGTGGACCTTCGCGCACAACCATTTGCAGTTCACCACGGGCGCCAAGTCCGGCTACTTCGTGCTCACCTGCCCCACTACCGGTGAAGGTTGCGCCGAAGACATCGCGACGATGGGCACGTTCTTCGCCGTGACGGCGTTGTTGTTCGCCGAAGCGCGTTGGGGTGATGGTCCTGCGCCGCTGGATTACGGCGTGCAGGCGCGCGCGGTGCTGAACACGATGCTCCACAAGGAAGACGCCGCGGGTGTGGTCGACGGTGTCACCAACGCGTTCAACTCGGAAAGCCACTTGCCTGCTAGCGAACCGACGACGGATCGGATCGACCAAACGATGCCCGGAAGCAACTGGCCTGCCTTGTATGCGATCTGGGCTCAGCGCTCGGAAGATCCGATGTGGCGACGCGTGACGAAGGCCAGCCGTCAGTTGCTGATCAATGCCGCGCACCCGACGACTGGTTTGTATCCAAAGTCCACCGATGCTTCGGGTAAGGTGATCACGGGCGCAGAGCGTTTCGATCAGGACACGTTCGGTGCGGCTTTGAGTCTCGCGCTCGATCAGAGTTGGTTCGGCGCCGATCCCAAGCAGATCGAGATCGCCGATCGTTGGCTGGGCTTCTTCGACATGGTCTCCAACGGCCTCAAGGACAGCTACCCCTCGGCGTATACCTATAGCGGTGAGCCCGACAGCACGACGCCGTCGCTGGCGCTGATGGCCATGAACGGGTCGATCGCCGGGATCTCGACGCTCGACGTGCGCACCAGCTTCATTCGCGTCGTGTGGGAGGCCTCGACACCGGTCGGCGAGTACCGCTATTTCGACGGTGTTACGCAGCTGGTCAGCTTGATGTACTTGGGTGGCGTGCTCAAAGCCTATTGAGAGTTAGGCGCCCGAAATGGAGCGCGCAGCGCGCCAAGAGCTGGTGTCAGGGTTTCGGGCGTGCGCGAGGGCTTGCCCACGGTGCAGGATTGCGGCAAAACCCGGCGCTGACCGGACGTGCGCAAACTCACACGACGCCATTGGCTACGCGGAGCCACCGCCACGGGCACGTGGATCTTCACGGGCTGCAGCAAGCGCAAGCAAGAGCTCCCTGCGCCGCCCGAACCGGCTGCGCCCGGCAACTCTGAGGTCCCTGCCGCCAACGGCGCACTGGGCAAAACGCCAGACACCAGCGATTATCCTCCGGCACTCACCGGTCTCAGAGGAGATCATCAGGGCTCGTTCGACGCCGCTCACTTGCTGCGAGATGGTCTTGCTCTGGACCACTACGGTCCAGTCGCCGACGACGACACCGAATACGACTTGGTCGTAGTCGGGGGTGGACTCAGTGGATTGTCGGCGGCCTATTTCTACCGCCAACGAGTCAAGCCCGACGCGAAGATCCTGATCCTCGACAACCACGACGACTTCGGCGGTCACGCCAAGCGCAACGAGTTCAAGGTCGGTGACAGGTTGTTGATCAGCTACGGCGGAAGCCAGTCGCTGGCCAGCCCGAGCACCTTCAGCGACGTTTCCAAGCAGTTGCTGAAGGATTTGGGCGTCGAGATCTCCGTCTTCGACCGCGCCTACGATCAAAAGCTCTTCGCAGAGTACGGCACCGGACTGTTCTTCGACCGCGAGACCTTCGGCGCCGATCACTTGGCGCGGCATCTTCACAAGACGCCGTGGCCGAAGTTGCTAGAGCGCGCGCCGCTCTCCCAGAGGGTGCGCGCCGACTTGGTTCGCTTGTACGTCGACCGCCGCGATTACTTGCCCGGACTTTCGCTCACCGAGAAGGAGCAAGTGCTGCGCAAGCTGAGCTACGCGCAGTACTTGCTCGAACACTGCGGCGTGCACGAAGACACGCTGAAGGTGCTGCAGACGTTTCCGCATGACTTGTTCGCC
>DATAHU010000045.1:0-21092 GCA_036263015.1 Polyangiaceae bacterium
GCCGCGATGCGGGAATGCAATTGATCCCAAGTATCGAGAGCCGCGAGCCAACTGGGGCACTGGGAGTGCGAATCCGCTATTATCGCGACAGTGAGTGTCGCACAGAGCCGTTGACGGTAGAGATTGCCGTCGAATAGTCGAACTCGGCGGCGTGGGACTCTCGATGCCACACGCTCGGGCATCGAGTAGTCCAAGGTGGGGGCTTTCGTGAGGGGCGAAGCACTAGTCCGCTTCTTTTCGACGAGCGATGCCTTTCTCGGGGCGCTCCGACGGCCGCTTGGTGGTCATGGTCGAGGAATACGAGTTCGGGAAGACCGTCAAGTTGGGGTGTCGCATTCTAGCGGTGTTGCTGTGCCTGTTGGTCATGACACTGCCACTCGGCATTTGGATTTGGATCAAGGCCGGCAAGGCGCGGCTGCGGTTTCGCCAGGGTGGGTTTAGTGTGAACGGACTTGGGTTTGGCGAGGAGCAGTGGGATTTCTCACAGCTGGCGCGAATCGGCTTGCTTCGCGTTCCGCTGCCCAACCGCGGCTTGGGTGGAGTGATCGCCAAGATGATGAGCGGCGGGGAGATCGCGGTGAACCTGTGCGCCATTGGCAAAGACGGAAGGCAACGGCGGTTCATGCTCTCGCGCTATGCCGGCACCGACGAGATCTTGCAGCGCATCACGGCTAGCAGTGGGTTACCGCTGGAAACCGTTGCGCAGGGGTTGATGGGTCCGAAGTGGCAGCAGGCTTGAGCGGGGCGCAGGACCAGAGGATGCGTCTGCTCTGACTACTTCGCGCACTGGATTGCGGCTGTAGTGCTGTTGCGGGGCGTCGCTGCCAAGATCTGTAGGTCGGCAGCGTTGCGGTCGGTGTCTGTGCAGCCCCCCGCGTCACGCACGGCTGCGGTCGTGCGTCCAGGCGATTGCGCAGGGATACTCTCTGCGCAGTTCGCGCTGCCGTAGCCAACGAAGTCGACCAGCTTGGAACTTTTTGGACAGAGATCCTTGAGCGCCTGGGTCGTCTCGAGCAGCGCCACCTTGCCCATGCCGGCGGCCAAGGCCAGTTTGCCTTTGAGGTCCGGTGTGGGCAGCGGGTTTCCGCCTACCAACGAACCGGCAGATTGCTGAAGCAAGAGGTACTGCCCGGGTGCGATCGTGCCCTTGAGCTTCATCACTTTCCACTCTTTGCCATTGCCCGACGCGTACTGAAGCGACCAGCCGTCGAGCTTGACGGCGCTCTGGCTGCGATTGAACAGCTCGACGAAATCGTTCGCAAAGCTGCCACCTTCGCTGCCCCCGCCACCGTAAACCTGACTGATCACTACCGCGGCCTTGGACGCAGGTGCCGGCGGCGGGGCAGCCGCGCTCGCGGCACACTGTGCTTCGAGGTTGGGGGCCGCCACGGACCCGCGCGCCCGAGCATCCCTGGCCATGTCACAGACCGAGCGCTGAGAGGCGGGGTCTGCCCAAGGGTTAACCTGACCCAGCGATGCCAACTGGAGCTGGTCGGCGGCAGCTTTGCTAGCCGATACGCGCTGGGCTTGGGCCTCACGCGCCGCATTGGCCTTTTCAGCCTCGCACTTGGCTTCCAGGTTGGGTGCTGCAACGGACCCGCGCGCACGCGCATCTCGCGCCATCTCGCAGATCGAGCGACCATCTGACGAGGAGGTGGTTGAGCGCCCGATCGATGCAACATAGTTCTCCGGATTCGGCGCCAACACCAAGGCTCCGCAGATGAGGCCAAACGAATCGAGCCAGGTGCCAGAGTGACCGCTGATACCCACCGCCACCAACCCGGAAGGGCACGACTGTTGATCGGACCAGAAACCGTGACGCGAGTCACCATCGGGCGGACCATCGAACACTGCCGTTGGATAAGTCGTCACAGGTTGGTCGGTGGCTGCTTTTCCGCAAAACACGTGAACGCCGTTGATGATCTCGGTCTTCGCTTCTTCGGTCGATCTCCATACGGCTGTGACGACCGGAGCGAGATCAGGGCACCCGAGGTACGTCGCCCCGGCGCCCGGGCCACCATTGAGGGGCGCATCGAAACTCCGGCCTTGCACGTCGCCCGACTGCTGCACGGTGATGCAGATCGGGCGGATACCGTCCACGTCGTCACCCGTCCGCAGCTCGAATCCATTCAGCATTTGCCCCTGCGCGCAACGCGCCGTGAACTGACCACCGCCGCCCCCGCCAAACGTAGGCAGCACCTGATCGACCTGAGCCGATGCCATTGTCGCGAAAAAGAGCGAAGGCAAAATCACGATAGGACAAGCCAGCGCGCAAACAACGGCGGTGCGAATGGTCATTACCACCCCTACAGCGCTAACCAGCCCCGCGCAATGACTCCAAATGGTCGTGGAATGCTCCCACGACCCAAGATCCATTGCCCTAGCCCCCAGTTCGTTGCGTCTGCAACACGCGTTCGATGAACGGAAACTTGGTTCAGTGGACGCTTCGGGTCTGGGCCCTTGTTCGCGTTCGTTAATCTATTAACAGCACTTCGATCAAATAGTGCACCGGTCCCGATCCATGTTGCTCGCTCGTGAACACGAGACCGAGAGCGGCATAGAATTGGCGCGAGCGTTCCAGGTCTTGGCAGCGAAGCACGAGCAGAGCGAGGTTCAGCATCTGGGCTTCGCCAGCTGGACGGATCGGACGGTCTTGGTGACGGCGTCGAGCCCCGCGCTCAAGGATGCACCTTCTCCCCGCGTGCGAGCATGGCGACGAGATCCGTGATTCGCTTCTGGCGCGTCTCGACCTTCTTTGCCGTCTGCACTCGCCAAAGCACGGCGTATCGGTTCCTCGAATCCAGCGTCAAAAAGAAAGCTGCCGCCTTTGGATTCTTGGCGAGCGCGGCTTGCAGGTCATCCGGCGCCGTCGCGCGGCTGGGCGGGTCGTAGGCCACGTCCCAACGCCCATCCTTTTTCGCGCGCTCTACCTGCGCGAGCCCTGCGGGCTGCATCGCGCCCGCCTCGATCAGCTTCAGCGCTTTGTCGCGGTTGATCTTGGACCACACGCTTTTCGCGCCGCGCGGCGTGAACTTCTGGAGCCACGACCCCTCGTTGCCGCGCTGCTTCTGGCCATCGATCCAACCCCACGTGAGCGCCACCTCGATCGCCTCGGCGTACGTGATCGACACCGTGCCCGAAGCCTTCTTCGCAAGCTTCAGCCAGATGCCGCGTGATCCGGCATGATTGCTCGCGAGCCACTCGGAGAAGGCGCGCGGCGTAGCGAACGCTAGAGTCGGCAGCTCTACTGCACCCGCCACTTTCTTCTTCAAAGACTTCTTCGTGGTTTTTTTCGAAGGGGTCATCCCAGACGGTAGATAGCACATTCCTGCTCCATCGAGCTGCGTGCCCCGTGGGCGTTTGGGGCGAAAACCGCTATGGGTGCAGCGCGACGCACCGACGCGCTGCGTCCTCGATGACACCAGGGCCCACCGCGAGGCAGAGCTCAGCGAATTGCTCGGTTGATGCCACGCCATCAAGCTGCGTTCCCGAACATTGCAGTGGCGTTTGCGTCAGAGTGATGCGACGACTGATGACGCACCCCTCGTCACCCCCAAAAACAACCATGAAGTCCACTGCGGCCCGGGTTTGTACGCATTCGCTCTTGCTAGTGGCGGTAGCCTGCGGCGGTAAGTCCGCCAGCGACACGCAAGCCAGAGACGACTCGCGGGCTGACGCGAGCAGCAACGGTGCGTCTGCAACGGAAAGTGGCGAAGCCAACGCTGCGAATGCCACGCTGACGTCGCTCGACGCTTCGAGTGACCCGGGCACGAGCGCGCTCGACCCGGTCGACCCGCTCGATGCAAGTGCGATCCGGGACGCTTCGGCGCTCGTGCCGACTGCATCTGTGCTGGACGCAGGTGAACTGGTACCCGTTGCGACTGCGAGCGGTCCAAGCTCGAGCTCCCCTACTGGGAGTAGCACCACCCCGAGCGCAACGCCCAGCACCACTCCTTCTGGAACCACCCCTGCGCCGACCCTCACCGCACCAGAGCCCGAACCGCCCAGCATCGACTGGTCGACGTTGCCTGTGCCGGAAGGCTGCGAAGTCGAATCGACGAGCGGCTCGAATGCAGAGACTTGTGCGCTCGACCTGATCTGTGACGGCGTTTACCGGTCGCACACCCGCTGTGACGCAAACGGCTGTTACTGTCAGGAGTCCACTCTAGCTTGGGACATGCAGGTCGAGGGCGGCGAGTTCATCGACATCTGCGCGGCCGCCGTCGACTTCTGCGAACCGCCCAACGCCGAAGAAGTGGATGCCCTCGACTGCACGCCGACTCAGGGCTCGGGCGCAGAGTTGTCTTGTTCCGCAGCTCAGGATTGTAGTCGCGAACAAGAGTACTCCTCGGGTGTGCGTGTCAGCGTAACGACCACTGAGTCCACAGAATGCTCGTTCGAGCAGAGTTCACTCGCTGGACAGCACGGGTTGTGGCAGTGCTTGTGCATCCGAGACTTCACTAGCTTCGCGACCTTGGCCATCCCGGAAGCCAACCCGACTCTGGATGTCTGCACCCACGCGGAACGGCTGTGCCTGCGTGCGCAAAAGATCGTTCAAGCGGCCGGCACCCAATGTGACGTCACTTCCGAGTCCGTGGGTGCAGACTATTGCTACGGAAGTTCGACATGTCTGGTCGCGGGCACGATCGCGGGCGAGCCGGTGTTCACCCCACACACCCTGCTCGTAAGTTGCAATCCCGGCGCGGACGGTGAAGTGGACTGCACCGTGGACGGCCCACTCGGACTGTCGGCGCACACAATCGCGCAGCCGCCTGCGATGCAGGATGCGTGTCGCGGCCTGGCAAGAGACGCCATAGCAGAGCTCGATGCACTAGTGCCTGTCGATTCCGATGCGGGTGTCGACGCATTGGACGCAGGGATGAACGGCGATGACGCAAGCCAGAGCGGTCGCGACGCGGGTTAACGAGCTTCGGTCGCCCCGTCGTATTCGGGGTACCGTGCGCGGTAACCAACCAACCAGGCGATGGGCTTCAGGATCGCGAACAGCAAGCGTTGGGCGATGAGTGGAATGTCCGATCGGAATACGTCGTAGTGGGGCATGAAGATGGCTGCGTGCAACAACGTCAGCTCGCCCTTGGTGTCGGTCCGCCCTGCTTCGGCAAGGCCGAACATGTTGCGCAGAAACAGCTCCGTGCGGCCCGCTGGAGTGAATTCGACGTCAGCGATCGCTTCGCTGCCACCGGTATTGAGGATCGTGTGCCCGGTGCGGGGAGGCAGAACGAGAGTTTCCCCTGCGAGCACGCGGCGCGCCTCTCCGTCGACCGCGATGGTGAGCTCGCCCTGACGGATATGTAGTGTCTCGGTCTGGTAAAGGTGCTGGTGAGGCACGAACACGCCACCGCGAGGGCTGACTCGAACCTCGAACGCGCACTTGTCCGAGGTGCCCGACTTGAAGCTGACGCGCTCTCCTGTCTTCGAGTTCACGATCTCTTGCATAAGCACTCCTGGACCATTTCCTTGCGCCCAGCCCCGGGCCGCCGAAGCAATTGCAAACTGTCATATAGTATGACACAATGTCATGTACTATGTCAACCGACGGGCTTCCCACGCTCCTCAAGGCCCACGCACAGCTCGCACAGTCCCGCATCCTCGACGCGGTCATGGCGGTGCTGGACGACCCAGATGGGAATGCTTTGACGGTTCGCGAGGTCGCCCGACGCGCACGAGTCTCCGAGCGAACGGTGTTTCGTCACTTCGCGTCACGATCCGATCTGGCACGCGCGGCCGAGCCACGGGTCCGGCAGCGTCTCGCTGGCCTAGTGCCTCCGGCAACGCTCGATGAGCTGTTCGGCTATGCCGAGCTGCTGTTTCCCGTGCTCGAGGAAAACCAACACCTTGTCCGCTCGCTGCTCGGTAGCGAGTTTGGACGAGAGGTGCTCTCGAACGAACGTCGCAACAGACGCGTCAACCTTCAGCGCCTGCTGCAGGCAACGGCTCCGAATGCACCGACGACCGCACTCGAGTCCACCGCGACCAGCATCCGCTTGCTACTCTCCGGCACATCGTGGCGGTTTCATCGAGACGAATGCGGCCTCAGCCTCGAGCAAACGATCGCGCGCGTCTCGCACTCGGTACGCGCGCTCGTCGAGCAACTGAATGCGCGCGCGGGTTGACGTTTCGGTAATACCGTCTACGCCTCCAAGGCGCTCGGCGCGACGGGGGGCAAACGGTCTCTCGGCGGGTCCCAGGGTGCTGCTGGGCTAGCTCAGCGATGAAGGATAGCCAACGCAAACCATGAGGATCGGAACCTGAAGGAATGCGAGCTCCAAGATACCGCCTTTCCAATTCCTCGTCGCAACGAAACACCCGATGGTTATCACGGAGTGTGCAATCAGCAGCGCCCCACCAACCTTGAAGGTTTGCGGCAGCAGGATCAGTGCTCCACCGACGCCCAAGACAAAGGATAGGAGCTTTATGCCAGCGCGACTCAGGTTAGCCCTGTTGTATACCAGCGCTGTCTCAGGGTGCATCAGGCCAGTGATTGAGTAGTAGATGGATGCTGCCGAACTGACCAGAATCAGTAGGGCGACGAGGTTTTTCGCAGTCATTGCTCGTACTTTCCGTCGAGACGGCCAGGCAGCGCCGGCGCGAGTGCGAACAGCTGAACGACGTAGATATGCGGTCCGTGGTCGGGCACCGGACTCGGCCCTCGATAACCCCTGCCGTGCCGCGCGGGATGTTGCTCCAAGCTATCATCGACCTTCCTCTGCAAGAGCCCACGGGCGGAAAGACGAAGCTCGGTTGCTCGTCGTCGTTGGCAGCGTTACCGAGTTCTTGGTTGTCGTCGTGTCGAGTCGCAGGTGCTTTTGGAAGAAAGGATCAATGCGATCGACCGCCTCTGTCACATAAGGTTCGAGGTCGTAGAGATCGAAGTGACCCGCCTTGGCGATCAGGTGGAACTCCTTAGGGCCCTTTTTGTCCGAGTACAGCTTCTCCCCGTCCGCCCGTGCGTAGTCATGCTGGGAAGTGATGACGAGCAGCGGGATTGATTCGAGTCGCGGCAATGCGTCAGCGACGTCATAGGCCGCCATCTTTTCTGCAGACCAGATGAGAAAGTCCTTCTTGCGGTTGGGATGCAGACCGCGGTTCGGATCCTCGTAGTAGTCGATGGCCTTCAGCATATCTCGGTACTTCGGACTGAGTGATGCGATGGCGCGCATGACCCTGGAGATCTTGGGCATGAACGTTAGATGCTTCGCTGGCTGTCCTTGCTCGTACGCCAAGCGGGCAGCACGGGCCTCGGCCAGAATCTTTTCACCTTTGCCGTACAAGCCCCCAAAGCCAGAGGCGACCTGTTCCTTCACGGCTGTGTGCGGAACGATGCTTGCCAGAACCTTGATGCGAGGATCTGACGCGGCCGCCAGCGGAAGGTACCCACCTCCGCCGCAGACTCCCACGCCACCGATGCGATCAGGATCAACCTGCGACAGGTTGCTGAGGTAGCTGACGGCACTCTTGGCGTCCTCCGCTTTCATGAACGGGTCTTCATTGAGCCTGGGCTGACCCTCGCTTTCGCCGAAGGAAGTGTGGTCGAACGCGATCGCGACGTAGCCGAGCTGAGCCAAGCGACGGGCGTAGACGCTGGCAGCCTGCTCCTTCACCGAGAACATGGGACCGACCACGACGACGGCGGGGCGGCGTTCAGCGCTCCGTGCCGTTTCCGGCTCGAATAAGACCCCAGCAAGCTGAGCACCGCTCGCCGGATTGATGAAGCTCACCTTGGTCCGCGTGACGGAAGGGCCGTTTGCGAGCGCAGCAGGCGAGTGGTTGGACAATGGAAGTGGGGTTGCGCGATTGAACATGGTTTGCTCCTGAATTGCGGGGGTTCGCAGCGCCGGCGTTCTTGTCGTCCGGCACCTGGACTTTAGATACCACCGGTACTTTGTCAACATACCACCGGTATTTTATTTTCAACCTCGCGAAAAGCGCTACCATTTGGGCGTGACCACGTTTCAGCGCGCCCGAAATGAAGATCAGCGAGAGATACGACGGCAGGAAATCCTCGACACCGCGTCGGCGATGCTCAGAGAAATGCCCGTCGCGGCGATCAGCTTGAACGAGCTCAGTCGCCGCGTCGGCCTCGGCAAGCCGAACGTGCTCCGCTACTTCGAGTCGCGCGAAGCCATCCTGCTCGAGCTGTTCATCCGAGCGTGGGACGAGTGGCTCATGGCGTTGCCACCGCTGTTTGCTGCGGGCGTCTCGTTGCAAGGTTCGGTGCGCCAGCGCGGGGATCAGATCGCTTGCGTGATTGCGCAGTCGCTCGTCAAGCGAGAAGTCTTCTGTGATCTCTTCAGCTCGCACGCCAGCGTGCTCGAGCACAACATCTCCGGGGAGGTTGCGGCGCGCTTCAAGCGAGCGGCGCTCGCAAATGTTGGAGCTCTCGCCCAACTATTCGTTGCTTATCTTCCTGAGCTAGGTGAACAGGCTTGGCAGGTTTGCGCCCAGCTCGGTTTCGCCATGAGTGCTATTTGGGTGCACTCGCGTCCCTCCGCCGGGGTATTGGCGGCAGCAGAGGTGGATCCCTCGCTCAGGGAGCATCGCATCGACTTCGAAAAGGCGCTCGAAGCCATGCTGGCGACGCTCATCAGTGGCACGCTTGCGCGCGCAGACAACTCGAGTCATTGAGGCCTTTGCATCTGGCGGTGAATCCCAAGCCCGGGTCTGCCCAGTCATCAAGGAAGGACTGGCTCATGACTCGAATCGAGCTCATCTCCTTCGCGGCTACTTCGTCGGCTTGGATGGGTCGCACGCCGGATCCTTGTCCGAGATGGCATCGCGAGCCCATTCGGATCGCTTCCACGAGGGAACCGGCGTTTCACATCCTTCACGCGGGACGAAAGCGGACCGTTCGACCAGCTTCATCTTGTGGATGTATCTAGGGCAGTTGGGAAACACCTCGCGTACGCGCACTCGCACGATGAACTGGGCCTCTGGATACTCGGACGCGAGCGGATCCTCCTGATCAATTGAGGCCGTCCCGTTCAATCGCATGCGACTGCCGCGCTCGAAATCGATGAACAACAGGCCCACGTCGGGGTTGAGACCGAGGTTCCCCATCGACAAGTACATGCCGTTGCCGTCGTAGTTGGGAAACGCGATGGTGTGGGCATCGACGACTCGCACGAAACCAGGGTCACCGCCTTTGTAGGAGCAGTTCGGCCGTCCCTCATTGTCTGCAGTCGCGAGGAAGAACATGTCGACCGCCTCGATGAATCGGCGGCTCTCATCATCGATCGCATCCTTCACGAGGCGGTCCTCGATCCTGTCCGCGATGCGCCGCGTGTCGAAGCGATCCTGCAGCGTTCGCGACCCTGTGTGGAACATCGAAGTCATGATAGAGCTCCCTAGTCTATGTGAGAGTTGCCGTCGCGAAGAGAACGAGCCATGCCCTCAGCCTGTTCCTTTTGCCATCGGCCACCACCGCGCTCGAGCATGCCAAGCACATCTGGCTTGTAGACCACTTGAACTCGCCAGTTCGTGATTCGGCGACTGGGCATGACGATCATGATTAACCGTCGAGAGCCTCGGTGCCGGCCGATCACGAGGACCTTCTCGTAGCCGTCACCCCACTGGGGCGGAAGGCAGAACACCTTGGTGCCGAAGGAGAAGTGCCTGGTGCCCGTGGGCTGCTCGGCTTCACCTGCAGCGCCCCGAACGCCACCGATGTTGCCGACAAGACACCAGACGGGGTCATCGAGTGTGTGATCGCGCTCTGTCGTCACGAAGCCAGGCACCTTTTTGAAACAGCACAAACTTACGGCCCTGGCACGTTCGATTCCAACAAATCGTCAAACCTCGGGCAGTTTACCCACGCTGGGTCAAGCGCGTATGCCAGCGGTCGACCCATGCGCCCAGGAACGCCGGATAGCGGAACACTCCTCGGTCATCAGAGCAGCAAGCTTCTCGGCTGGCGCCGAGCCCAGCGGCTGATTCAATGAGATACCCCTCGTGGTGTGCGAGCGAGGCGTGCACCGACGTTAACCCGCAGCCACATGCCCTGCGAACGTGGTTGCGGCCGTCACGGATGATGCCCTGGTGTGATTCGGTTGTGCCGACAGCGAGATTCACTCCCGCAGGAAGTTCTTCTTACAGTTCTGATTTCATCTCCCGTTGTCAGAACTTTCCAACCACGAAGGGGCGACAATTTCGGCACCTGCGGGCGATCGGAGCCGTCGATAGGGTCCAACGCCAGAGACATCATGCGACTCGACTCGAGTATCAACGGCGGGCGGCCTAGCGGTTTCGCCCTGCTCCTTAGCGTCGTCCCTCTACTAGTCGCGTGTGACCACCAAAGCGCCGATGACTCTGGGCCTATTGCCCCTGCCATTTCTGCGACGGATCTCGATCAGGGCACACTCGCGCCCAGCGCGACTCCAACCTCACCGTCACCGTCGCCGAGCCAGGTTGCGAGTTCACCAGTCGACAGCGCTCATCCGACGCCAACCCTCGGGACCATTTCACCTCGAGTGTCGGACGCACCGTCGGCCCCGGCGGACGTCAGCGCGTCCGTGCCCGCGACGAAGCCGACGCCGACCGAAACCGCTGAAGCGCCGGAGACGTCGAGTGTGCCCACCGCGGACGAAGCCAACGCTGACGGTGCGACAGGCTCGAGCATGCCCATGAGCCCGACTCCAGAGGATGCAGGCGCCGTTACTCCGAGTAGCGCTGGGTCTCCCACTAGTGCAGGTTGCGGGATTACGGACGTGCCCGCCAGCGGGCGAGCGTCGCTCGAGAGCGGCGGAATGATGCGCGAGTACATCCTGCGCCTGCCGGATGACTACGATCCGAACACGCCGCACAAGCTCGTGTTTGCCTTTCACGCGCGCGGCGGCAACGCGAGCCAGGTCGCCGGTGGCGGCAACGACGACTACTACGGCCTGTTCTCCCAAGCGGGAAGTAGCACCGTGTTCGTCTCTCCGGAAGGTTTGGATGCGGGCTGGCGCAACACGGATGGACGCGACATCGACTTTGTCAAAGCCATGATCGCGCAGTTCAACAGCACGCTGTGCATCGACTCGACTCGCATCTTCTCGGTCGGCTTCAGCTTCGGCGGGATGATGTCCGACGCGATTGGCTGCGCGATGGCGGACGTCTTTCGAGCCATAGCGCCGATGTCCGGAGGGGTCCCGAATGCCGAACACCCCTACAGCGGCTGTGATCAGGTTAACGATCACCCAATCGCAGTGTGGATGGCGCACGGAGACTCCGACACGGTCGTGCCGTTGGACGACGGCAAGGCTGCGCTCGACATCTTCGTCGCACGCAGCCACTGTCAAAGCGAGAGCATGCCCGTCGACCCAAGTCCGTGTGTGGCCTTCCAAGGTTGCGACGCTGACTATCCGGTGCAGTTCTGCCAATTCCAGGGCGGCCACCAAGTGCCGAGCTTCGCTCCCAAGGCGATCTGGACCTTCTTCAGTCAGTTCTGAGAGCCCAGTCCCGTGGGCAAATCAGCTCTCGCGTCCGCCCCAAGCTCACTCGGCCTTTTTCGTGGGGACGAGCTGATCGAAAGCAAGCCCGCTGCGACCCTCGCCCCGCCCTTGCTTCTTGCGCGTTCCGATCCAAGTGATCACTCTGCCGTCGTACCAGCGCGTTCGCTGGTAGCAGCGTTCTAACTGCACTCCGGCGCGGGTGACCTCTTCTTCGTGGACGAAGTACGGTGACTTTGGGGTGTCGTCGAGGCCCTCTCTCAACAAGGAAGTGCGGGGCTCGACCTTGCGCGGTCGCGGTGGACCGTTCTCCAAGATGCGCGGCAAGGCTGCGCGCTGCAGCTGAACCGCGCGTTGTTGTCCCTCGATGTGCGCTGGTACGAAGGGGATCCAATGTTCGGGCACGGTATTGGTCAATTCGTAACGCACTGCCGCCGTGGGCGGCAGTGGCGCGGAAGGGGCGCCGCCCGCCAGGGCAAGCGCCTGTAGCTTGTCTCTCAACTCTCGGGCAGTGTCTTTGCCAGAGCGGCCCACGCCGGTAGCAACGGGGACCCGCGCTTCGACCCCCCAAACCATGTTCGCGACTTCATCGCGAATCAGCAACACCTGCTCCAAGGGTTTACCTTGCTGCACTTTGGGCGCCACGGGCAACAGCACACTGTTCATGTCCGCCGGCACAGCCTCAGTGCCAGCAATCGCGAGCGTGAACATGTTCCAACGCTGCCAGTCTTGGTCGCTACCGCGACCGGCAGCATCGATCCAGATCTTGTCCCCGAAGACATCGGTGACCAACAGACCGCGCACCTCCGTCAGGGAGCCCACAGGCAGTGTGACGGGTAAGATGAACCAGTCATTGGAGTATTGAACGAAGAAGTCGAGCAAGAGCAGCTTGTTCAGATCTTGGGTGTCCGGCTTGACGAAGCCGAGGTTCGTGTTCCAATCCTCGAATGTCCACCAACGCGGATGCGGCATGCCCCCGAACGTCACCGACGAAGGCACGAAGGTTCGGGAGATCGTATTTTCGACGATTGCGCCCCCAGTCGCGCTGCCGAGCTTGTCCGCTTGATTGTCGATGTCGAGGCTGTACCAATCCAGGTGACCGTGGTGATATTCACTTGCAACGAGCACCTTTTCTTCCCCAGCTTTGGGCGCTGAGCAGGCAAACTGGTATTCGAGGTACTCGGGTTTCCACGACGGGTTATCGGTCTTGGGTTGAGACAAGAACAAGCTCTGAAACCAGCTGACCCAAGCTAGCGCCAACTTGTCGACGTCAGCGGGTGCTACGAGCCCGAGGGCAATGCCGTCGTAAGCGTGGTGGGCCTCATCGGCGGACAGATACTCGAACAACGCGTAGCCGTCCATGTGCCGGCCCTGCACGGCGGCAATGCGCTGCCACACGTCACTATGCGCACACACGTCCGCGTCGCGCTCCAGGTTGGGATCAACGGCGGCTATCGGGTATTTGCTGATGAATGCGGTGCGCAGCGCCGGATCCAAGGCGGAAACCTGACGCAACCAGCGACGCCCCATCAGCAGCCGGATGTCGAGCGACACGGGCTGCCCTTGGCGCACCAGCTGCATCGCTTGGCGTTCGACCGTGGCCTCGAGCGGCACGTCCTCTTTCAGATCTTCGGCGCTGGCCGCACCGGCGCGGTAGCGCGTCAACCGAGTAGTGCCCAATTGTGCACGGGCGAGCACGGGCGAAGCGGCGTCATCGCCGATGAACTCCCCCAATTGCCATTGCTTGGACAGCATCCACAGTGCATCGCGCACCTCGGCCTTCATCGCGCGATCGAAGTCGTGCGTACGCGGACGCCCTTCGAGGCGATTCCACATCACGACCGTGGGAAGGTAAGCGCTGACGGCGTCGAGCTTGGCCATAGTTTGGTGCGATCCGATGCGGGTTGTAAGTGTTAGGGAGTGCCCGAGCTGCCGGCGACGGAACCCGAAGTCGTGACGCTTGCGGCACTGGAAACGGCTTTGGTGGAGAGCGGCTGAAACGCGAAATTCAGCGCCATCGTGACTGGGTGCACCGTCAAAGTTGCTACCGTTGCGGGCAACAGTCTCGCGTACGCCGTTGTATCGAGCACGTCTGGCTCGAGCGCTCGCACGCGCGCGAGGTCCAACGCTTCGTGCAAGGCCCCCACCAAGTCCGACCATTGCCACTGACCCGTCAGGGCCGCCGGCGTCACGAGCAACAGCGACTGCGGCGCTTCGCAGTTGGGACGATCGAAATGGAACGTGAGCGCTGTGGTTTCCTGACGGCTGGGCAACGTCTCGGTCCACTCGTCGACCAGGGCACCAACGATCCTCCCTGTAGGATCGAAGCCCGGTGCGTAGGCTGTATACAGCAGGTTATCCCCTTGGATCTCGTGCTCGGGTGAATGCGCTAGTGCAAGCCACGTGTCCCCACTGCGATACGGAAGTTGTATCGGTGTCAGGTTCATGGGTGGCCGCGCAACGAAACCTTCCGCGAGCATCGTGGCCGTCTCCCAGGCAGCAAGCCGTTCGCGCACTCGCGCGACCCCATAGAGCCAATCTTCAGTGGGATTGTCTGTTTGGACGACGTCCGTTTGATATTTGAGCAGCTGCGCTTGGTCGCCCAAGCAAAGCTGTAGTTCTTGAACTTGCGCCGTGCCCAAGCTGAACTCCGGATACAACTTGAAGGTCTCTCCGAACAGCGTCTGCGCGGCCTTGGTGAGCAACGCGAGCCCTCCGTCGCTTGCGCTCGCAGCGTCGCTGATTTGCCCGGCTGCCCTTGTCGAGTTCTTGGTTCCAAGCGCGTGAACCTTCGAAGCTTGGCGCAGTAGATCCTCGGCCAAGACGAGCAGCATGCGTGCGGGCTCCTTTAGAGCGAGCGGTTCGAGATCGAAGGCGAGGGTACCCGTCAGCAGCGCCTCGCTCGCGCCGAACAGCGAAGCCAGTGTCGTGAACGCGCCGCTCGACAACGCCGTTGCGGCGGTGCGCTTGGACTCGAAGGCCGTGCGCTTGGCAGCCACCAGCGTGCCAAGCACCGCCGCGCTCGTGAACACGGTCGTGAACGTGGTGCTCACCTGTTGCTCCGCGCGATGCCAGATTTCGATGCGCTGATCGTCGCTGGTCGCTAGCGGCAACTCATTGTCGATGATCGCCTGGTAGCGTTCACTTCTGTCCTTCCAGCTTGCAGCGCGCTCGCGCACGAGTTCGACCAATCGCGTACGGATGGCGCGCAGTCTTTCGATGACGAAGGCCGAGCCGCTGCCCTCGAGCCCGAACGCGTTGAGCGGCGCGAGCTTCGCCATGAATTGATCCACCCAACCGTCAATGGCCGCGAGCACTGCCGCGAAGTTGGCCGCTCCCACACTCGGATCGTCGAGATCGATCAGGGCTCCCAGCGGGGTCAGAATGTTCGTCTGTAATCCTCCGAGCGCAAGATCGAGCGCAGCGCGCGCCTTTTGCAAGCGCGCGGGCGCGACACTCGCCGAAGCGTTCCGCCGCTTCGAGCCCTCGTTTTGCAGCGCGAGGTCGCTCGCTTCCAAAGGCCTGGATGCGAGCGTCAAGGGACGCAGCACTGCCAGCAAAGCGCCGAGCTGAAAGAACGAAATCCCCAGGCCAGGAGCCGTGACATAATCGATTTCGATCTCGAGATCGAGGCGACGCGCCGCTGCGAGTTTGAACACAGAGAGCACCTGATCGTCGAGCGCACTCAAGTTCTTCGCACTGTCGGCATCGTGCAAGTACAACAGATCGATGGGCTCGAGCCCGAGCGCGGCCAACGTCACGGGGAAGTTCGACCAGGCGCCGGGCGCGCTCGCCGGATCGGGTCGCGGGCGAAACCGCACGTTGCAACCGATGCTCGCAGCCGGCGGAAATAGACCGACGAGCCACGCGTTGAGCGCAGGCTCCGCTTTGCTCCGCGGCGTTTTCCCCACGTCTGGCGAAATGCCCGCAGGAAAGTGAACACCAAAGCGGTGAGTGAGGCCTAGGCCGCTCGCGGGGGATTGGACCACGTCGGGAAGTTGAGGAAACGCGCCCTTGCTGAACGCGTCGAGCGCTCCGGCCGCGCGCTCGTAGTTGCCTTGTACCGTCTGGTGAACGCTCTCGGCGAGCGCCAAGTCGGCTACCGCGTCGCGCGCGTTCTTCAAGCGCTCGACTTCGGCCTCGATAGCCGCCCGTTGGAAAGCGTTGGCATCACGCAGTTCCCCTGGACCCGTACCAATGGGGAAACCGAACGGGTATTTCGCGTTGCCCGGTTGAGAGACGCGTTCGAGCAGGGCCAAGCCGTTGACCACGTTGCGAGCCTCCACCTTGGTCACCGCGCGCTCGTCGTCGAACTCTGCCTCCTCTTCGGCGAACCGCGTTGCCTCCAGCGCCGACTTGGCCACGCGACCTTTGCGGACGGCGGTGAGTCGCAAGCGGTTGGACACCAGAGGGAAGACTTTGCGCAGTTCGTAAACGTAAGCGTCGAGCTCGAGCGCCGTGTTGTCGTGCAGCGCCCGCTCGAACTGATAACCGAGCAGCTCTGCCAAACCTTGACCCTGTTGGATGCCTTCGATTAACGACAGAGCGCTGCGCACGCGCTCGGAGGACAAGTTCACCTTGTAGCGGTCAGGCTCGGCCGACGACGCGCTCGAGATGTACGCGTTGCGCAGCACTGCAGCCGTCAAGCCATGAGGCAATGACGGCGCGTGAATGTAACCCGCATTGCCGCTGTCCCTGACGATTGGCCCGGTGCCTTTGGGATCCAAGGCCGCGCGTTGCTCTGCATCCAATTCTACCGGCGAAAGCTCGTGCGACTTGGGCCTTAGATCAGTCACCCAGCCGTACGCGCCCAGATACGTTCCGCTCGAGGCCGGTACCCCGCGTATCGCTTCGTCCGGGTTGTCCGCCGGAGCAGAACGCAGTTGATCGAGCTGCGCATTGACGAAACTGAGCAGCCAGGCGTCCAAGCGGTAGTGACAAAGATCCAAGTGTTCGGCGAAGCAGCGCTCGAGGCGCGCCGTGGGCAGCTTCGCCAAGCGGCGCAGGGCATTCAACATTACCGCCAGCTGAGCCGCAGAGTCATCGCTCTCAGCCACGAGGAGCAAGCTCGAGATGTGCTCGGCAATCGTCTTGTCTGCAGCGATGCTCGGCTCTGTACGATAGAGCAAGTCCCACTTGCTCTCGATGACGGGTTGGCGCTTCTGGATCCCGATGAACTCGCGATCCAAACGCAGGTCCCGCGCTTCCACGGCATTCAGCAAGCCCACTCGCTGAAAGAGGGATAACGCCGTATCCCGGAATTCGAGGTTGATCGAGTGGCAAAGCAAGTCGAAGAGGATGGCGACGGGGGCCTTGTCGGGTAGAAAGCCTGTGCCTTGCCGAATTGCCGAGTGATCGTGCTCAGCCTTGTCGATCAGCCATTCGATGTAATTCTGACCGGCAGCCGTACACGGACCAAGCAGGCGCTCTTCGGAAAGCGGATTGTCGTCAATCGCAGGCTTGGTGACGTCTTCTTGCTCGGCAAAGAACGCCCGGTCGAAGATCGGAAACTTCTTCTTCAGCTCGAGGTCGCCGTCGCTGGGGGACCCCTCGTAGCCGAGGGCCGTGAGCATGGCCACGCCGTTGTCGCGATAGGCCTTTTGGAGATCCACGGATTGTGCGGCAGGGAGACCCGCCAAGAGCTGCGTATTGCCAATCGCCGGAAAGCTCTCGGCGATGCGTCGATCGAACTCGACCGAAGAGGCATGTAAACCGAGGACACGCAACAACGCGACGTGCGGATCCGCGGAGCCCCCCACGTGCGCCACCTTGGTTAGCGCATCCTGCAAATCGGCTCGTGCGCGCATGGCAGCCGTAAACAGTGCCGCAAGAGTTGCAGCGCTGGCGCGCCCGGAGCGAAGTGAGCGCAGCGGCCAATTGTAAGCCTTCAAATGCGAGAGCACGAGCACGCCATAGGGCTGTTTGCCTACGCGTAATGCCGGCAGCGAACCGCGTCCGCGCACGTGCTCGAGGAAGTGCCGCTGCACGAGGGCGCGCGTGTTCTCACTCGCGAGCCCTGGCACCATCGACTCGAGAAAGAAGCCGAGGGTCGCGCTCCAGAGCGCGGTTTGCATGGCCCGCGCCTCGGCTTGGTCCGTGCTCGCATAGTTCTCGGCGCTCCTAAGACCCGCCAAGTCGGCGTCGATACCCAAGGCGCGCGCGAGCAATGCGCCGTCCACCGGCTCTCGGTCATCGGTATCGGTAATGGCGGCCGTTTCGTGGTAGCGCGCGTATGCGTCTTCGGCGCTTTCTCGGATTGCGTAGCCGGACTTGGTTTCTTCGGTGTTGTTGGTAGGAGTGCCTTGGGCGAGCAGTGAGAAGCCGGCGTCGCCAAATTGATGATTGGCAAAGAGCTCTTCGAGTTCGTTCTTGCCGGCTGCAGCGCTCGCACTCATCTGTACGCCCAGTACCAGCAAGCGACTGAAGCCGCCCCGATACTGGGCTGGCGTCAGATCCACCCGGAATCCCAAACCAAGCTCCACCGCGCGTTGAAAATCGAACAGCCAACTCGTGTCCGATTGCTGCGCTAGGTATTCGACGTACTTTGCGGCCTTCTCCTCATCCGTGAACGTGTCCACGTCCGCGCCGTACAACTCTTTCAACAGCGCTTCCACGTCGTCTTGCGCACCGGGACCCGCGATCAGCGGGTTCGGGATGGGCTTGCCGATCTCGTTCACTATTGGCGGCTGATCGTTGGCCTGATAACCGAGCAACACGAAACGCTCGGGGAAAGTTCGCACTTTGGCGACGTGTGCCCACGCACTTTGTTTGACGTCGGCGGGTGTGTCGAACGTGATGAACGTGACCCGTACGTCGCCCTTGGGTCCGTCCTTGACGAGCGTGGCGAGTTCTTGCGGCGTATTTTGCTCAATCAATTGCCTGGCCGCGTCACTGCCCAGGCCGGTAGTGCTCATCAGGTTGGTCAATCCCGCAGCGACGCTGCTCGGTGAGGCCCCCGCTTTGATCACGGATCCCCAATAGGCTTTGAGTGCGCTCTGCTCTACCGGCGACGGAAGCGCGGTGCTGACGATGATGACGAGCACGTCGCTCTGCAGGTTGCGGACAGGGATATCCGCCGGATTAGAGGGCTGATGTCGCGTGGTCACCCAATGCGCGCGCCCGGCATTGAACGAGCCCATCAGCGCGCGCCAGGCAGCAACGGTCTTGTCCCTGACGAAACCCGCGAGCGACGGATCGCTCGGCGTGCCAGCGCTCCAAACTGCCGCCCAGTAGTTGCGCGCACGGATCACTTCACTCGTCGACAGCAGATCATCGAAGGTGTCGATGGAGCATTGGTCCGGAAAGACGCGCACCCAGAGCTGATGCTTGAGCTGGCCGTCTTGGGTGAAGGTCTTGAAGCGCGTTTCGAGGCGCACGGGGAACAACAAGAACGGCGCTGCGTCTGGTAACTGCGAAAGGTTCTCTCGCGGATCGGTAAAGGGCAAAAACTGGGTGAATGCGGCCTGTTCGCTGAGACGGCTCTTGTCTCGTTCTCGGCGCGCACTCTGCGAGGTTTCGGAGAGCCGAGCGCGCTCGGCGTCGATGTTGCGGAGCGCATCGCTGTCTTGACCAAAGCGCCGCGCAACATCGCGCTGTCGCTGATCGAGTCGGCGTGCCATCTCGACGTGGGTCGCCACTTGGCGTGTGCTCGAGCGAAGCTCGTTGCGCGCTGAGTGAAGACGACTCTGCAAAGTTTCGAAATCGGACATCGTAGCGTCTTCCTTGGGCACTCAATCGCCGTGGTCGGGCAGCATCTCTGTCGCGTGTACCCCAACCAACACGGGCACCTGGTACAGAACATAGGCGAGCTCGGCCGAACTCATGTCCCGCGACCACACGATGAACGCGTCCTCTGCTCTTTGCTCGAGCTTCTCGTCGTCATCGCTCTCGAGCGGTTGATTGGCTCGGATGGTTTGCGTCTGAGCGTTGATTCGAAGGAAGCTGCCTTCGGGCACTGGGGGCTGTAGGTCGCTCCACGCCAAATCGTTCCAGACTTCGATCTTGCCGCTCTCCACGTTGCTGGGGGCTCCCGGCTCCTGCGTATCCAAGCCGAACCGCGGCTCCCCAGGGCGTTCTTTGATCACGAAGAACCAGCCTGGATCATCCCAAGTGACGCCCTCTTCGGCGCAGCGCTCATCGACGGCAATGTCGGCTTTGCCGCTTCCGCCCTTGGCCTTGCATACCGTCAGATCGAAGCCGAAAAAGTAGATATCTGGATCGATCTTGGCCTCGTACAGCGGCGTTTTGAGTAGATCGCGCGACGGCTCATTGCCGTCGACAGGATACAGATCGCGCTCGCGCGCGGGGTCGATGCGCTGACCCATCGACGGGTCGACTATCGGGTTGCCCTCCTCGTCCTTCCAGACCGCGCGTTGAGCATAGATCACCGCCGTCGGGTACTTCTTGAGAAGTTCGCCTCGGATCACGAGGACGACCTCCTCTTTGGCTACAGTGTCAGGTTCTTGGCGATTGTCGTGTTGGCCCAGATGGCTGCGCTTGGACCACAGATGAATTGGCGGAATGTCACGCACCTTGTCGGCAGCCTCGCCCGCGTCGAGATCCGTGCCTGGATGAAACCCCACGGGTTCCCAGAACTGGCGGAACGTGCTGCCGCGCTGATCGCAAGGGTATTCACGCCACAACAGCTCCCGCGCAAACTCGTGATTGAGCCCAACGAGGTAAGACTCGATGAAGGCTTGATTGGTCTCTAGCAATGAGATGCTGTTATGAGCAATGTGCTGGACCCCCGGCAGGAACAACTCACTCGACCGCTGAGCGAGCGGCTTGTACATCGGCAGATCGATGCGCGGATAAGCCATGACCTCGACGAAGTCCTCGGTCTGTTGCTCGGTGATTCGCTCTGGGATCGCAACCGCACTCTTGACCCACTTGGAAATTGTGCGCGATGGATTTACCGCACCGAACAGCGCAGACCCCAGCGCGTCGAACTGCAAAGCAGGGCGCGAAACGGGACGACTCGCCTCGACCGACGCTGCGATCAACGTGTAGTTGTCCTTCAACGCGAGTTTGAAGGCGGCGGCCTCCGCACTATCGGCACCGCCGAGGCTCGGCGCGCTGGCAACCGGGTTGTCCGTGACCTCGAAATCAGGGCTCCCGGGCCAGCCCTCGACGACTTGGGGATCACGGTCGGCGGGGCGAATCGTGGTTCCAAGGCGATACGCCGGCGTTGCATCAGCGAGGCGGCGCGCTACGAAGCAAAGCGCAATCAGCGGCGCCAATACGGCTAGCCACAGCGGCACGAGCAACGCCAGCACGATGAAGACCACGAGCAAAAGGCCCACCAGCAACAGCCAACGTTGCACGGCGTTGAGCGAAAGCAACCAACGGATCCAAGCCGGTAGTGGACGGAGCACGCCCGCAGCCAGCTTCTCGTAAATGTCGAGCGCGGGGGGCGCGACGCGCACGGGCGCCGCACTCAACGTCTCATCCTCGTTCATGCGGCGAGCGAGGTTGAGCGCACTAGCGCTTTCATTGAAAGCCAAGCGTTTTGCGAGCGGACCGCGCGGACGCAGTTGCTTGCGCAGGTTTAGGGAGAACACAGCGGGCGGCACGCGACTCGCTCGCACGAGCGCTCGCGCCGTGACGCGCCGCGAACCTTGAACACTGAGCCCCGCGTTCACGAGT
>DATAHU010000046.1:0-6362 GCA_036263015.1 Polyangiaceae bacterium
CCAGCCCTCCTCGGGATTGCAGTTCGTGAGAGCCCGTTGGACGAGGACGCATTTTGAGACCCAGACGATGCCTGTGCTATGAACCGCGGCCAGCGATGAACTCGGTCGACTACAGCAGACGCCTGCGCGATTGGATCCCGCACAGGAGGGGCCCAGCTTGGGGTGGCCGCCTGGTATTGGGCCGGCTGGCTCTGGTCGCGATCGTCGTCGGGGTGATGCTACAAGCCATCCCCGCCGCCGCGCAGAACAAGGGAGCAGCGCAAGTGCTGTTCGAGGCGGGTCGGCGGGCGGCAGCGGATGGCGACTATGTCACTGCGTGCCAGAAGTTCGAGGAAAGCAACCGCATGGAACCCGCGATCGGGACGTTGCTCAACCTCGGCAATTGCGAAGAACAGCAGGGCCATTGGGCCACTTCGTGGCTGCGTTATACCGAGGCGCTCACGAAACTCGCCCCGGAAGACAAGCGCTACGTATTCGCAAAGGGCAAGGCGGACGCGCTCGAGCCCAAGATCCCGCGCCTGGTGATTCTGCTCGACGAAAGCGTGCCGCCGGGCACGACGGTCAGTCGTAACGGCTCGCCGCTCACGGTGGCATTTGGTAGCCCAATGCGGCTAGACCCCGGCAAGTACACGATCCGAGTAGAGGCCCCGGAACACCGGCCAGCCACCTATGAAGTCGTGCTCTTCGAAGGCGATGAAGAACGCCTCAGTGTTGCACCGGGTGAACGCATCCGACAGGACCCTCCGCCCGGTCAGCGGATTTCCCCGGTCGAAACTCGCAAGGCCAATACCCGTCGGACACTCGGCTACGCCTTTGGCGGCGCGGGTGCCGCAGCTGGGCTCGCCGCGATCACTTTTGGCGTGTTGACTTTCACCGAGTACCTGACCGCGAAAGATCACTGCGATCACGTGAGCGGCGGCTGGAGTTGTCGCGACACGACGGGCGACAACGCGATCGGCAAAGGTCAGACTTATGAACTCATCGCCTATGGACTCGGGGCGGTCGGCCTCGCATCGATGGGCGTCGGCGCATATTTTCTGCTGTCTGATTCGCCCAGCGGTACCACTGCAGTGAGCGCGGGGCGGTTTGGAGACACGCTTGGTTTCAACTTACGCCACACGTTCTAAGCGGCTCTTGGCCGGCGCGCTGTTGGGCTCGGTGGCACTGTTAGCCTGCCAACAACACAGAGCGGATGGACGCGCCGACCAGGACGCAAACAGCATGCGGGCATCTGGACCCACGGAAGCTGGCGCCATGGACGGAGGCGGGGATGCTCGCCCGTGGTTCAGCTTCTTCACCACCAGCGAATCAGGGTTGCTCAGCCTCGCGCCCGATTCGGAGCGAGGCTTTGGCGGTGATCTGGGGGGTCTGGCTGGCGCCGATGCGATTTGCACCCGCTTGGCGCGTCAGAGCAACGCCGGCGATGCCAAGACTTGGCACGCCTTCTTGAGCACCGCGGGTCTCGCTGACGATCCGCGAGTGGACGCGATCGACCGTGTCGGAGAGGGCCCTTGGTTCGATTTCAACGGACGGCTGTTGGCGAACGATCTTCCCGGACTGTTATCCCGTGACGACGATGGTCGCCCCGACGGCGATCCCGAACTGGTCGAGATGTTCAGCGACGAGTACGGCGAACCGATTCGCAGCGGGGACTTCGACGACAACCACGACGTGCTCACCGGTTCCGACCGCGAGGGCAAGTTGTTCGACGACGGCGCGGACGGCAAGCTCGCGACCTGCGGCGATTGGCGCGACGCGACCTTGCACGGCAAGGTGAGTGACGACACCGGCTTGGGAGGACAGATCCCCGTCGGTCATTCGTGGCCGCGCACCATGCAGAGCGGTCGCGAATGGATCTCCGATCACACCATCAACGGCTGTGAACCCGGCGTAGACACGTTCGGTGCAGGTGCCGAGCTGCCCAGCAACTTCAGCGTTGGGGGCGGCGGAGGCTACGGCGCGATTTACTGCTTTGCGCTTGGCGCCAGCCCGCCATAGTTTCCGCTCTCGCGCGCCGCAGTTTGGCATTGCGCCAACTGATTGAGCAATTCCTGCTTGCTGGCTCCGCCGCTTGCGCATTCCTGCTCGCTGTGTTCGAGCTTGCTGGCGAGTTCCGCATTGGCAGTCCGCATTGCACCGAGCGAGCGGGCCTGTTCTTGCACTTGGCCATCGAGTTTGAAGGCTCGGGTGCGCACCACTTGTAGTTCTTTGTCGAGATCGGCCTTCTCGGTGCGCAGCAGATCGATGGTGTTCACCTGTTCGACGCTTTGAGCTTGCGCGTTGCCGAGCGTAGCCTGAAGGCTCTTCGCACGCTGTTGCTCGAGCGCCAGTTGCTCCGAGACTGCGGCGCGCTGAGCGAGCACCTGTGTGTTCACTTCGTCCACGCGTTGTTTTTCCTCGCGCACGTCTTGCTGGGCTCTGATCAGTTCCCCGTTCTGAACCCCTAATTGCCAGCGGTTTACGCCGAGTCCCAGGGCAACGAAGGCCGTGAGCACGAGCCCCATCACGCTGACGTCCGCTCGGCGACTGGCCTTGCGGCGAGCGGCTTGGCTTTTGCTGGATTCGGCAAGCGCCCGCTCCAAACGGCTGCGCGTCGCCACCTCGTCGCGCTGCAAGGATTCACTCGTCTCAATCATGCGAGCTACGCGTAAGCGCGCCGAGTAGGCCCCGGGATCGAGTCCGATCCGGTTGGACTCCGGTAGCCCGTCTTTCGCATCGAAGTCGCCGCGTGAGTCCGTCTTGGCCGAATAGCGTTGCCAAAACAGCGTCGCCTGACGCAGCAGTTCGCCCCGCAGAATCGTCTCCGGTTCACCCGCGGTGCCGCACTCTGCCAACCGCACCCAGCGTCGATACTGGGCCAAAAGGGCGCGTTCAGAGTGAACCCACAAGCGAAAGCGCGGCCAAGCTTCGAGCGCTCCCTGGAACGCCAGGCGCACGTACGCCGTGTTCTTCTGACCCGCCGAGCTTCCGAGGTTGTCATCCGGAGCCAGCTCGTCATGGATGCTCAGAAGGCCAAGCTCTACCCAGGGCTGCAGGGCAAGGCGGGCGTCGAAGCGATCGCTTGGGGGATCGATGTCGTCGTCGTTGAACGGCTCGAGCGACGTCAGGCTCGGCAGCGCGGTCTGTTGGCGAGGGCTTTCGTCGGCGCCCAAGCGTCGAATCACGAGCTCAATCAAGTCCCGCTCGCGCTGAGGCGCACGATCGAACAACGCGTCGGCGTGAAGCTCGAACGCATATTCGACGCCTCCGGCGCTTTCGTAGTCGGTCACGCTCGGCGCTTCGGTCCGCTGCGGGTCGTCTTGGTCGCGCCAAGTCTGCCAGGTGCGCTGCAGCGCGTGGGACAAGCGCCCCAGCGACGCGTTGAGGCGCGCGACGTCGGCGCTCACCTGCTGCGTACACCTCGAATCAGGGGTCACGCCGCGCAGCCGCGCGGGACCCTCGATGATCTCCTTCAGCGATCCAGGGGTGGGTGCGCGCAGGACCCATACGCTGCGGTTCAGCAGATCGGCGCCCGGCACTACGCGCTCGGCCCAGAGAAAGCTCTCTGGGGTGGCGGTTATCGCCACGAAGATGTGGGCTTCAGGACAACGGGCAGCGCGGCTCAGCAGCGGCCACAGACGCTCGATCTTGCCCGCGCCCTCGGCTTGAACGTGTTCGAGTCCATCTGCGACAATCAACAACGGACGCGACGCAGCGCCCACCAGGGATGCCACTCGGGTCAAGCCGGCATCGGAACTCGAGAGCAAGTCTCGAATCTCGCTTTCTCCGAGCAAGGGCGCTTCGAGCCCGTCCGCCGTCTGGTGTGGAACGCGTTCTGTCTGCCAGCGCAACAGCTGGCGGGCTAGCTCAGCCAGCGGATCGCCTTGGCTCAAGTCCAAGTAGAGCAAGGCGAGCTCCGGGCTGGTCGGCAATGCCAAGCGTGAGCGGGCGACTCGTGGCAATCCAGCCCTCACGAGTGAAGTGCGTCCGCTGCCTCGCTCACCCACGACGACCAGCAAGTGGCGCGCCTCCAAGCGATCGATGCACTCTGCGATATCGCGGTCGCGTCCGAAGAACAGATGCGCCTCGGATTCGCTGAAAGCGCGCCCACCGACATATGGCGTCGAAATGGACTGTTCACTCAAAGCGCGGAAACCTGAGGTCGGCGGCTCTGAGAGGATTCGAAGTGCTGGTTGCATTGGGTTATCTCGGAGGCTTGTCCCCCGACGCCGGAGGAAAGGTGCAGCTTAGAGCAGGGTTTCGTGGCCGGTGCCTGTGAGTTCACCGATCCTCGCCTCGGGTTCCGACCCCAACACCAAGTTTCAACGGACTGGAATCGGGCTGCCACCTCTAGGCCCAGAACCTGATCCGGTGGGCAGTTGCGGCGGTCGTCCAAATTCCCCCGCCGGCCCGCTGAGCCCGTGATATTCGCGGCCGATCCATTGAATGGCGCGAGCGAGAACGAGAATGGCTTACGAGAAATTGAGTTTGGACGGGCGGGTTGCGGTAGTCGTAGGTGGTACATCGGGCATTGGTCGAGCGATCGCCCTCGGTCTGGCTGCCGCCGGTGCTGACGTCGTAGCGAGTTCACGTCGGGGCGAGCAAGTCGAGGCCGTCGCCGCCGAGATCGCAGCCCTTGGACGCCGTTCACTGTGCCAGGTGAGCGACGTGACGGACCGCTCGAGCCTCGAACGATTGCGCGAGCGTTGTCTCGCCGAGTTCGGTCGCATCGAGATCTTGGTCAACGCCGCGGGCACTACACAGAAGAGCGCGACCTTGGACGTCA
Source organism: Polyangiaceae bacterium (assembly GCA_036263015.1). Classification (GTDB taxonomy): domain Bacteria; phylum Myxococcota_A; class Polyangia; order Polyangiales; family Polyangiaceae; genus SZUA-265. The sequence continues at coordinate 4,766 of DATAHU010000046.1, forward strand.
GCGACGCGGACTGGCAGCGCGTGATCGAGTGCAACTTGAACGGCACTCTGCGTGCTTGTCAGATCTTTGGTCGCGCCATGATCGAGAGAGGTTATGGTCGCATCATCAACATCGCCTCACTCTCGACGCACATCGCGTTGTACGAAGTCGCAGCTTACGGGGCGAGCAAGGCGGGAGTCGGCGCACTCACCAAGTCGCTTGCGGTCGAGTGGGGCAAGCTCGGAGTCAACGTCAACGCGATTGCACCCGGCGTGTTCCGCACCGACTTGAACAAAGCGCTGTTGGACGGCACCGAGCGCGGCAAGGAATACAAGCTGCGCACGCCCCTTGGGCGCTTTGGTCAAGTCGAAGAGCTAGTTGGCGCGGCGATCTTCCTCGCCTCCGAAAGCGCGAGTTTCGTCAATGGGCACATCTTGGCTGTCGATGGCGGCTTCCTGGCGAGCGGGGTAAATCAATAGCCAAAGGGGGGATCAGACATGACCGCGTTCATTCACAAAGACTTCTTGCTCGACTCGGTTTGGGCGCGGCGGCTGTATCACGAGTTCGCTGCTGACTTGCCCATCCTCGACTACCACAGCCACCTGCCCCCCGAGCAGGTCGCTTCGGACAAGCGATTTCGGTCCATCACCGAGCTATGGCTGGAGGGAGATCACTACAAGTGGCGTGCGATGCGCGCGGCGGGTGTGGACGAGTCCCAGTGCACGGGCACGGCAGGAGACTGGGAGAAGTTCCAAGCTTGGAGTCGCACCGTGCCACGCACGCTGCGCAATCCCTTGTATCACTGGACGCACTTGGAACTCGCGTTCCCCTTTGGCATCCATGAACTGCTCTCGGAGTCGACCGCCGCGCGGATCTATCACGCTTGCAACGAGCGGCTCACATCGTCCGAGTTCAGTGCTTGCGGATTGTTGCGTCAGTTTGGCGTCGAAGCATTCTGTACGACCGATGATCCGGTAGACGATCTAGCGCACCATTTCGCGTACCAGCGTTCTGGGGCAAGTCCGCGCATGTACCCCACGTGGCGACCCGACTCAGCGCTTGGGGTTAGCGATCCTGTCACGTACAACGCGTGGCTGGATCGTTTGGCAGCATGCAGTGGCCGTAACGTGGACAGTTACGAGCAACTGCTCGACGCGTTGGCCGTGCGGCACGCGTATTTCCACGAACATGGCTGTCGACTCTCGGATCACGGTCTGGTGACCGTGCCGGACGTGTCGGTCGATCGGCAAAACGTGCAGCGCACGTTCGCCGAGGCTCGCATCGGAAAAGCCGCAACGCGTGATCGCGCGAACGAATTTCAATTGGCGCTGCTACACGAGCTGGCCGCGATGGACCACGGTCGCGGCTGGGTCCAGCAATTTCACATCGGCGCCATCCGCAACAACAATACGCGTCAGTTTCGAGCGTTGGGCCCCAACGCCGGTTTCGACTCCATCGGTGACGAGACGTTTGGCGCAGGTTTACAGCGCCTACTCGACGGGCTCGAGCAAAGACAACGACTCGGCAAGACGATCGTCTACAACTTGAATCCGAAGGACAACGAGATGCTGGTGAGTCTACTGGGGAATTTCCAGGCCGGACCGAGCGTCGGCAAGCT
>DATAHU010000047.1:0-5174 GCA_036263015.1 Polyangiaceae bacterium
GTCAAGAACCCTCGTTGTCCGACAGATACGTGTAGCTGTTCATCGCGTCTTCGTAGTGCTTCATCAGGACGCGCATTTGGCCGAGCGTCATCTTGCCACGCGACAAGGCCGTTTCGGCCTGCGTGCGCACGGCATCGATCATGGCCTCGGGTGAATAGGCGACGTAGCGTAACACCTCGGTCATCGAGTCACCCTTGATCACGTGGTCGATGCGGTACCCGTACTCCGTCAAACTGACGTGAACGGCGTTGGTGTCACCGAACAGGTTGTGCAAATCTCCCAAGATCTCTTGGTAAGCGCCGTTCAAGAACATGCCCAAGAAATAGGGTTCGCCGGTCTTGAACTCGTGAACGTTGAGCGTGTCTTTCACGTCTTCCACGTCGATGAAGTGATCGATCATGCCATCGCTGTCACAGGTGAGGTCCGCCAGCGTGGCGCGCACGACGGGCTCCTCGTTGAGGCGGTGAATCGGCATGATGGGGAACAATTGATCGATGGCCCAGGCGTCTGGCGCGCTCTGGAATACCGAGAAATTGCAGTAGTAAATGGCGCTGGTCTGCTTGATCAGGTCTTGCAGCTCTTCGGGGATGAACTTCAAACGCGCGAGGGTGCGTTCGATCTTCCCGCAGCAGGCCCAAAACAAGCGTTCCGCTTCGGCACGTTCGCGCAACCCGAGGTAGCCGTACTTGAACAAGCTCTGCGCTTCTTCTTTGGCGGTGCAGGCATCGTGCCATGACTCCTGGACGTTCTTGGGCATGATGCCCTGGTGGGTCTCGTACAAAACCTGCAGCACGCCGTGCGAACCCTCCGGCGGCTTCGGCTCCGGCATATTAATCTGATTCACGCCCACGACGTCGAACACGAGCACGGATTGGTGCGAGACCACCGCCCTGCCCGATTCGCTGACGATCGTCGGTTCGTCGACGCCGGCCTTCTGACACGCCGCTTGGATCGTCGCGACGACGTCAGAGGCGTACTCTTGCAGCGTGTAGTTACGCGACGCATGGAAGTCGGTCTGGGAACCGTCGTAGTCGATGGCGAGACCGCCGCCGACGTCGAGGTAACCCATGCGGCAGCCGAGCTTGGCGAGCTCAGTGTAGATGTTCGCCGCTTCCTGCAGCGCGCTCTTGATCGGAATGATGCTCGAGATCTGGCTGCCGATGTGAAAGTGCAACAAGCGCAGCGTGTCGAGCATGCCGCGCTCTTTGAGCTTGTCGACGACTTCGATGATCTCGGGAATGCTGAGCCCGAACTTGGCGCGATCGCCCGCGGATTTGCCCCAGCGGCCCATGCCCTTGCTGCTCAACTTGGCGCGCACGCCGAGCATGGGTGCGATGCCCAGCTTCTCGGCGGCCTTGAGCGTGTAGTCGAGTTCTTCCAGGCGTTCGAGCACGACCAAGACCGTCTTGTCGAAGCGTTGCGCGATCAGCGCCGTCTCGATGTAGGACGGATCCTTGTAGCCGTTGCAGATGATCAGTCCGCCCGTCTCTTTCATCGCCGAAAGGGCGATCAACAACTCGGGTTTGGAACCCGCCTCGAGTCCGAACTGCCAAGGGCGACCGAACTCCACCACTTCGTTCACGATGTGGCGCTGTTGGTTGACCTTCACCGGGTAAACACCCTGATAGATCCCCTTGTAGTCGCAATCGCGGATCGCGCGCCCGAAGCTCTCGTTGATCTGCTTGATCCGATCGGCAAGGATGTCCGAGAAGCGGATCAGGATCGGCAAGTCGACGCCGCGCTCTCGCAGATCTTGAGTCAGCTCGAACAGATCGATGGAACGATCTTCGTCCGGCCTGGGTGTTACCTTGATGTGACCATTGGTGCCGACCGAAAAATACGGCGTGCCCCAACCTTGGACCTGATAGAGCTGCGTGCTCTTGGCCGAGGTCCAAGGCGCACGCGGGGGTTCCTCACCGTTGGAGTCGTGTGGGGGACGGCTCGAAACGAGCACCGGGTTCAACGCATAGTCGGCCATGATTTCGGCGTGCAGTATTCCAGAACAACTCCCCCCTGTCACTGAACCAGATACAGCCCACGCCGCCACCGTCGACTGCACGCCTGCGCGGTATCGCTCACAGCAAAGCTACTGAGGCAAATGAGTGCCAATTCAGAAACCCCAACAACTCCGCCGCAACCGGAAGCGAGATGCCTCAGCAAGCTAGACGCCCTCAGCAAGCAAGCTAGACGCCCGCAGCAAGGAAGCTAGATGGCCTCAGCAGGAAGCCAGATGGCCTCAGAGGTAAGCTGGATGGCTTGCGTCGAGACCAAGCGAGGCCGGTGGCGAGTCGCCCGGAGCCTACTGCTGTAGGCGAGGACGCACGACGCCGGGATCGCGAAGGTATCGGCGCAAGACGCCAGCTTACCCCGCGCCCCAGAAGACGTGGGGAAGTGCATTGCGCTTGAACAAGCTCAGCGTGTCCATGCCCGCAGCGACCGAAATGTGCAGCAGGAAGCCCGAGTAGATGCTGCGCGTGCGCAGCGACAACGTCCCGAGCACGACCCCTGCGACGACCGCGCCGTGCGCTTCGAGATAAGGCTTGCCGTAGTGAATCATGCAATACGGCACCGCCATCACGAAGATCGCGGCCGACCCCATGCTGTCGCGCAAGGCTCCCACCATCCAGCCGCGGAAGAAGAACTCGAGCGCGAAGAACTGCACGTAGTACATGGCTTCCCACGCCAGAAAGTCGAACCAACTGCGTGAGCTGAGCTTGTAGAACGGGTAGTAAGTGCCGAAGTCGGGCTGCTTCGAAACGATGAACATCACTGGCACCACGATCGCGAGCAGCGCGCCGTAGATCCACAAGTGCTCGATGAAGCCCTTGATGCGCAGGCCGTAGTCTAAAATGCGCTCCTTCGGGAACAGGATCTTCCAACCGAGGATCGGGATCAGCACGTAACCGAGCACGCGCGCGATCGACCACCACGCGTAGCCGTAGAGCTGATCGTATTTGCTGACCTTGAGCCACGTGTGGCCCGCCGCCTCCCAGACCACCACTTGCGGTCGCAACACCTGATCGTAGAAGGAGCGACCGCCGTAGTACTCCTGGATGGTGAGCACGGCCGCTGCCAGCGCCATGCAAACCGCGGGACGATAGTCGACTTCGCCGCGCTCTTGGCGTGCCACACGCAGCGTGGTCGCCTCGTCGTCGAAGTCCTTCCACCAGCGGCGAAACAGCCGCCACACGGGGTAGGCGATCGCGATCAGGATCGGAAAAGGCAGCAGAGACTTGATCCCGGGCTGCGCCAAGACCGTGTGAAACCAACTCGGATCCAGCAGCGGCGCCACGGGCAGTGGCAACTTCGGAACGGGAGGGGGTGCGTTCATCTAGCGCCCGCTCCGCGAGCTACGTCGAGCCCGCGCGCCAAGCGCTGTAGGGAGCGCTCACGACCGAGCACCACCATCACTTCGAACAGCCCTGGGCTGGCAGCCTTGCCGGTCAGCGCCACGCGCGCCGGCTGGGCGATGTCCTTCATCTTGATGCCAGACTGCTCCGACCACACTTTGACGTCGGATTCGAGCGCATGCGCTTCCCAGTTGGGCGCGTTCTTCAAGCGCTCAATCAGCCCCTCGAGCGGCGCGACGGCGTCTGCCACGAGCAACTTGGCTGCGGCCGCGGCGTCCAACTCTGGCGGTTCCCTGAAGTAGAAGTCCAGCGCCTGGGCGGCGTCGATCAAGGTGCGCGCGCGCGGACGGATCGTCTCGATCGCCTGCCCGAGCTGCTGCTTGTCCGGCGCTGAGAGCCCGCGCGCAGCCAGGAACGGCTGCACGCGCTCGGCATAGCCCTCGAGCGACAACAAGTGCGGCTCCTTGAGGTGCTCGAACGCGACGTCCGCGAATTTGGCTTCGTCGAACTTGCCGTCGGCGCGCCCGATGCGATCCCAGGAGAACGAGTCGATCAATTGCTGACGCGTGAAGATCTCCTGATCGCCCAGCGACCAGCCGAAGCGCACCAAGTAATTGAGCACGCCTTCAGGGGTGTAGCCCTTGTCCCGGTAATCTTGGACGGCCACCGATGCCATGCGCTTGCTGAGCTTGGCGCCCTTCTTGTCGAGCATCAGCGGCAAGTGCGCGAAGCGCGGCAGCGCCCAGTCCATGGCTTGGTACAGCATCACTTGTTGCGGCGTGTTGCCCAGGTGATCGCGCCCGCGGCCGACCAACGTGATGCCCATCAAGTGATCGTCGACCACGCAGCTGAAGTTGTAGACGGGAAAGCCATCGCCACGCGCGAGCACGAAGTCGTATTGCGCGTCGTTGGGGGTGCTGATCGGTCCAAATACGAGGTCCTCGAAGACCGTCGCGCCGCTGTGCGGCACCTTGAAGCGCACGACGTACGGCTTCGACTTGTCGTGATTCTTGTCACGGCAGGTTCCGGGATAACGGAACGGATCCTTCGGGTTCTTGGCCAGCGCCTCGGCGCGCTGACGATCGAGCTCTTCCTTGGTGCAGACGCAGCGATAGGCCGCGCCCCGCTCGACGAGTTCGTCGGCGTAACGAGCATAAATGTCCCGGCGCTCGCTCTGGAAATACGGCGCGTGCGGGCCGCCCACCTCGGGCCCTTCATCCCAATCCATCCCGAGCCAGCGCATGGCGTCGAGCACGGCGCGCACGCTGTCGAGCGACGACCGCTCTTGGTCCGTGTCTTCGACGCGCACGATGAACGTGCCGCCGTTCTGACGAGCCCAAAGCCAATTGAACAACGCAGTGCGCGCCCCGCCAACGTGCAGGTACCCACTGGGCGAGGGAGCAAACCGGACCCGCTCGGACATAGCGGCCGGGCCCTATCACGCGGCGTGACCGGCGCCCAAACACGGCCCTTGCCGGAGGGCAAAAAACGGTCACCCGGACGAGAGCGCTGATTCGCGCTCGTTGCCTAGGCGGCACGGGTGCGGCACCTTGCCGGACCGAGTTCGGGGGTGCCAACTGCAGCGTCGAGGCCTCACGCTGGGTCTTGCACTCAGGGCGGGTGATTGATACGAGTACGCCCCCCAAAGCGCCATCGCGCTTGGATCGTCGTTTGAGCGGCGGCACGCCGCGCTGAGTGTGGGCGCTCTATGCGCCAATTGGAGTTTCGGATGAAAAGCCCGTTGAGTTTGGTCAAGGAGCGCTTCGGCGACAAAGAGAAGCTAGTTGCAGCCGTCACGGCGCTGAGCAAGAGCGACCTGTGGAT
>DATAHU010000048.1:0-25133 GCA_036263015.1 Polyangiaceae bacterium
TCATGCTCATCGGTCTTCGGACGGAGCTTGATTTCTTTGAGCTCGACGACCGTTTGCTTCTTCTTGGCTTCGTTCGCCCGCTTCTTCTCTTCGTACTTGTACTTGCCGTAGTCGAGAATCTTGCAGACTGGCGGATTGCTCTTGGGATTGACCTCGACGAGATCGAGGCTGCGTGCTTCTGCTTTACGCAGCGCCTCGTGCGTGGGCATCACGCCCAGCATCGTGCCGTCGTCGAGCACCACGCGCACTTCGGGTACCCGGATTCGGTGGTTGACCCGAATCTGGGGGGCGCGCGTGTCGCGAAAATTCCGTCTTCCCATTGCCATAGCGTGCGATTCGTACTCCTCGGTCTATTTCAGGTACTTGCGTTTGCGATCGCTGCACGGATTGCAGCCGATGGAACTGCGTAAGCGAGTCGGTCCTGGGCCTGCCCGTGTTTGCGGCAGCGGCGGACATCATGCCAGTACGACAGCCGATCGCACCGAACAGTTCTGTGAATCGCCCGAGCTAGCACGCTCGGCGAACCACCCTCGCTCACTCTCGGGGACGTCACTGAACCACGACCGTCACCAATTGGAATCGCTTCCCGCGCGCAGTGCCAACGGCAACCGCATCCAGGGTCACAGCTACTCCACTCAAAGTCGATCTGAACTCTGGCGTCACCGCGAGATTGGGTCCCTGCAAAACCGGCACCCTTGGATCATGGCTCACCCTCTGATGAAGCATCACCGAGTGACCATAGATCACGTCCCCCATCGCGGTAGGCGCGGGCAGGATTGAACTGCCGACCCCTACAGTGTCAATGTAGTGCTCTACCACTGAGCTACGCGCCTGAGTCGTTCCAAACAGGTTGAGCGCTTTACGACGCACGTAGGTGAGTGTCAAGACGGAGCTGCGCATGCCTCTGGCTGATTTCGTGGGAGCAGACTGAACGGGTTGTCACGTCGCGCTTCCGCGCGCTGCTCTGTTTCTCCAGCCTGACCCTTGCGTCGCCGGCTGAGCCGGCTATCTGGGGCAGGCTCGCGGCTTGCGTGGCCCCGCCAAACCCTGTATGCCGGCGACCCCCTGGAGGCAGATGACCCCGCAGATCTTTGCGTACCAAGCCGTTCCCCCGACTCAGCCCGCCGTTGCTGCCGGCGATCCTTCTCCAAGTTCGGGGGCAGCGCCCTCGAGTGGACCAGGTGGGATTCTGGGGTCGTTACCGATCCTGATCTTGTTGCCGATCATCGCACTGTTGTTCTGGCAGTCGCGCTCGCAGCAAAAGAAACAAGAGCAAGCGATCTCCGGCCTCAAAAAGGGCGATCGCGTGGTGACGCAGAGCGGCCTGATTGGCAGGCTCGTGGAAATCGAGACTCGCTACGCCAAGCTCGAGCTCGCACCAGGCGTGAAGGTTCAGGTTTTGCGCTCGAGTCTCTCGGGACGCGACGCCGAAGACTCGGTGAAGTCGGCAGACGCCGAGAAATCCGAAAAGACGAAAGAAGCTAAGGAATAGCGCGCGAGTTTGGCCGAAGGTGCCAGGCGGAGTTGGATAGGCCGTGGTTGAACATTACCTTGCATACACTTTTGGCGCGCTCGCGCTGTTGCTCGTAATCGTGGGTTACCTGCAGCGCAGCCGTCGTTACTTGTCGTGGATGGCCGCTCTGTGCTGGATCGGAGCCGCAACCGCGGCGTACCACGATGGCTTTTGGGCCCTGGTGATCTTCGCCGTGCTCGGCGCGTGGGCGATCATCACCAGCCTCAACGCCGTCGACAACGGCTGGCGGATGCGCGCGGGTTTGGTGCTGAGCACTGCCGTGATCGGCGGCATCGTGATGTGGCCGACGCTGCACGCGATGAGCGATGGCAAGATCCCGCTGCCCGAATACATCAAGAAGCACGTCGAGTTCAAACTCGTCAAAGGCCTGGATCTCCAAGGCGGTTTGCGCCTGGTTTACACGGTCGACGTGGGCGAGGCGATTCGCGATCGCCGTGACCGCCGTTACGAAGACATGCGGATCGAGCTGGCGAAGCTGTTCGACTTGCATTCCGGCGATGAGCGCCCCACCGAGGAGACGTACACCAAGCTGCGTGAGCTCGTCGACGTGGCTGCCAGCCGTACCACGCCAGATCTGGTCACCCTCGACATCAAGCCCAACGCCGATCCGGCCAAGATCGATGCGCGTTTCTTGGGCGTGTTCTCGCCCGACATGACGTTCTCGCGCAGTGGCGACGGCCGGCACTACGAGTTCCGGATCAAAGAGTCGGCGCAGAGCGAAGTGCGCGGTACCGCCGTTTCGCAAGCCAAAGAGATCATCTTGCGCCGCGTCGACGAGCTCGGTCTGCGCGAGGCCGCGGTTTCGACGCGCGACGAAGACATCATCATCGAAGTGCCCGGTCAGGACGAATCGACCTTCGACGAGATCCGCGAGATCATCGGACAGACGGCGCGCCTCGAGTTCAAGCTCTTGGACGACGAGAACGAGTTCCTGACGAAGCTCAGCCAAGATACGTCGACGCAATTGCCGACCGGCATCGAGTTCCGGGCCGAGTCGGTCCCCGTCGGCCAAGACGCCGAAGGTGAACCGTTGCGCAAGCGCAGCACCTACTTGGTCGTCGAGGCCCAAGAGGGCGAGACGAGCAAAGAGTCGCTGAAGCGTTTGAAGGACTACGTCGCAACGCTCGACGTGCCGCAAGACCGCGAATTCGGCTTCGAGATCGAGCGCGTCGGCGATCCCGACACCGGTCAAGAGAAGGAGATCGGCTGGCGCACGTATCTCTTGCGCAGTCGCGCCGAGATCACGGGTGACATGATCCGCGACGCGGTTGCGACGCCCGATCAGGGTCAATCGTCGCTCGGCGGTTGGTACGTCGCGCTCACTTTCACCGATGCGGGCGGCACGGTCTTCGAGCGCATCACCGGCGCCAACATCAAACGCCGCTTCGCGATCATCTTGGATGATCGTATCGAGAGCGCTCCCGTCATTCAGGGGCGCATCCCTGGTGGGCACGCCAGCATCACGATGGGCTCTGGCGAGCCGCAAAAGCAATTGCAGGACTCGCGCAAGCTCGAGTTGGTGTTGCGCTCGGGTGCACTGCCCGCGCCAATCACGCCCTCGAACGAACAGCACATCGGTCCGTCACTCGGTGAGAGCTCGATTCACTCGAGCGTGCGCGCAGCCCTCGTCGGCTCGATCGTCGTGCTCGCGTTCATGGTGCTCTATTACAAGCGCGCCGGCATCATCGCGGACATCGCGGTGCTCTTCAACTTGCTGTTGCAGCTCGCGGTGCTCGCGAGTTTCGGCGCGTCGATGACGCTACCCGGCATCGCGGGTCTCGCGCTCACGATCGGTATGAGCGTGGACGCCAACGTGCTCATCAACGAGCGTATCCGCGACGAGTTGCGTGAGGGCAAGAGCCCGCGCGCGGCAGTCGAAATTGGTTACGGTCGCGCTTTGAGCGCAATCATCGATGGTCACGTGACGACGTTGATCTCGGCAGTGGTCTTGGCGCAGTTCGGAACGGGGCCCATCAAGGGCTTCGCCGTGACTCTTTTGGTGGGTGTGCTGGTCAGCATCTACACCGGTGTCGTGGTCACCCGATTGATGTTCGACTTCTGGGTACGCCGGATGGACCGTACGGCAAAACTGGACATAGGTTGAGTCATGCACATTTTTCCCGTCGGTAAGCTCTACAACTTCATGGGGCAGCAGAAGCTGCTGAGCACCATCAGCTTCGCCTTCGTCATCCTTTCGATTGTCGCGTTGTTCTATCCGGGCCCGGTCATGGGCACGGACTTCAAGGGCGGCACCGAGGTCGAGCTCGCGTTCAAGTCTGCGGTGACGGACGATCAGATTCGCAACGCGGTGCACAGCGAAGGCTTCGCCAGTCCGGACGTGATTCGCGTTCGCGACGAGCAGCACGCAGACCGCTTCCTGATCCGTGTGCAAGAAGTCTCCACGATCGGTCCGGAAGCGCAGGCCACGATTCAGCGTGCGCTGTGTTTCGGAGAGGGGCTCGACGCTGCGGCGTGTCCCGCCGAGAAGCAAGCCACCGAGGTCAAGTTCAGCCCGGGTGGCGACAAGATCACGATCCGTTACAACAACAAGCCGGACTTGGCTGGCATTCGCACGGCCCTATCCGGTGGCCTTGGCGGGATCGCGATGCGCGAAGGTGAGCACAGCATCTCCGTGCAGAACGAGCGCGAGAATCGCGTCGAAGTGCAGCTCAAGAGCAAGGGCGATCAGCTGATCGACGCGCTCAAGCGCGAGCTCGGCGCGGACGTCGTGCCCGAGCAAGCTCTGCGCGTCGAGTGGGTCGGTCCCAAAGCGGGCGCATTGCTGCGCGATGCGGCGCTCAAGAGCGTGGCCGTCGCGGTCGTGTTCATCATGATCTACATCGCGTTGCGCTTCGACTTGCGCTTCGCGCCCGGTGCGGTCATCGCGCTCGTCCACGACGTGATCGCGACGCTCGGCATTCTGATCTTCTTCCACAAGGAGCTCAGTCTGACGACGGTCGCCGCCTTGCTCACGATCGTCGGTTACTCGGTCAACGACACGGTGATCGTCTACGACCGTATCCGCGAGAACTTGGGCAAGATGCGCGGCACGAGCTTCACACGCTTGATCGACGTGAGCTTGAGCGAAATGCTCGGTCGTACCGTGCTCTCGAGCAGCACGGTGGTTTTCAGTCTTTCGGCGTTCTTGTTCTGGGGCACGGGTCCACTCAAAGATTTCGCCTTCGCGCTGATCTTGGGCATCCTGCTCGGCACCTACTCGTCTATCTACGTCGCGTTGCCGCTGACGTACTGGCTCGACAAGCGCTTCTTCTCGCGCATGGGCATGCAGAAGAAAGCCCAAGTGGTGCGCCCCAAGAAGGCCGCTGCAATCGTTTGACTCGGCTGATCACCATCGAGCGTTACTGACGTGGAATCGGCGCTGGGACCTGCTTCGGGTTTGGGACCAGCGCCGGCCACGACGCGCGTTGCCGCACTCGCCGAACGGCTTGGCTGTTCGCGCACGCTGGCAGGTTGGCTGCTCGCGAGGGGCCACGTCGAAGTCGAGCCGGCACAGCGCTTCTTAGCGCCGCGCTTGGCGGAGCTGACCCCGCCGGAACCCATGCACGGGCGAGCCGTCGCGGCGCAGCGCTTGGCTCGTGCGATTCGCGGCGGCGAGCCGATCGTCGTGTTCGGTGATTACGACTGCGACGGGATAACGGCCACGGCGATCCTGACCGAAGCGCTGCGCACTTTGGGGGCGAAAGTCAGCCCCCTGCTCGCCAATCGTTTCGAGGGCGGCTACGGCCTCTCTTCGGACGCGCTCGAAAAGGTCAAAGCGCTCGCTCCAAGCGTGCTCGTCACTTGCGACTGCGGCTCTTCGGATCACGCGAGTCTGCAAGTGCTGACCCAGGCGGGGGTCGACTGCATCGTGATCGATCATCACTTGGTGCCCGAGCAGCCCTTGCCCGTGGCCGCGTTCTTGAATCCGCATCAACCCGGCTGCGCGTTCCCTTACAAGGGGCTCGCATCTTGTGGCCTGGTCTTCTCCGTCGTGGCAGGCATTCGGCGCGAGCTCAACGTGCAGCTCGACGTTCGACGCTGGGCCGATCTGGTCGCGATCGGTACGATTGCCGATGTCGCGCCGCTCGATGGCGACAATCGCGCGCTAGTGCGTGCAGGTTTACATGCGCTCGCGCAAGCCGAGCGCCCTGGCGTGCGTGCTCTGCTCGAGTTGCTCGGGATTTCGTGCGCGGGCCCACTGACGTCGCGTGACGTCGCGTTTCGGATCGCGCCCCAACTCAACGCTCCGGGTCGGCTCGGCTCGCCGATGCTCGCGCTCGAGCTCTTGTTGGCCAAAGACATCGACGTCGCACGCGGCTTGGCGGCGGAGCTGGCGCAAGTGACGGCCACGCGCCGCGCGCAACAGGAGCGCATCAGCGACGAGGCGCTCGCCGAGATCGAAGCCGCAGGTTACGCGACGGAGCCGGCGATCGTGCTCGGCCGCCAGGGCTGGAATCCGGGCGTCGTCGGCATCGTGGCGGGACGTCTCGTGGAGCGCTTCGCGCGGCCGGTGGTCATGATCGGTTTCGAGGGCGAGGTCGGGCGCGGCTCCGTGCGAGGCCCAGCCGGTAGCCGCTTGTACGATGCCCTTGCGGCGACCGCTTCGACGCTCGTGCGTTTCGGCGGGCACCAGGCAGCGGCGGGTCTGGAACTCCGCTTTGACAACCTGGCCGCGTTCCGGCAAGCGTTCTGTGCAAGTGTGGTCGCGCAACCCCAGACGCAATTGCCTGCTACGCAGGGGATGGGACTCGAGCTCATGCACGGTGACAGTCCCGATCGCGTGATGGACGACTTCGACCGCCTGGAGCCTTGTGGGCCTGATAATCCACGACCTCAACTGCTCGTGCGCGGCCAAGTGCTCGAAGCGCGCTCGGTCGGTGCGGGGCATTTGCGCTTGAAGCTCGCGCTCCCCAGTGGTTCTCTGGATTGCTTTGGCGTCAACTTTGGCTCGCACGCCAAGCAGCTCGCGGGCACGATTGCCGTGTCAGGTGATCTGCGACGCAATACCTTTCGCGGCGTTACCACCGTCGAATTGTTCGTCGCGACGTTGCTGGACCAGAGTGGGATCGAGTTGCCGCCGAGCTCGGCATCACAGGAGGTTCGTCGTGAATCAAGTCCCTGATCTGCCCGGCTATGGTCCGGCCCCAACGGCAGGACCTTCGGATCGTTCGAAGCCCATGCCGGGTGATGACTCGTACATCGAGTTTCGCGGTGTGCACAAAGCCTTCGGGCCCAAAGTGATCTACAAGAACTTGAACCTGAAGATCCCGCGCGGCCTGGCGTTCACGATCTTGGGCGGTTCGGGCGTGGGCAAGAGCGTGATGCTCAAGATGCTGATCGGGCTGTTGAGACCCGATGAAGGTCGGATTTACTTCGAAGGCCAGGACGTCACGGACCTCCGAGGGGACGCATTGGCCCACTTGCGTCAACGGATCGCGATGTTGTTCCAAGCGGGCGCCCTGTTCGACTCGCAGAACGTGTACGAGAACGTCTCGTATGGCCTGCACGAGCACTTCCACGACAAGATGAGCGAGAAGGAAGTCCAAGATCGAGTCTCCTGGGCGCTCGATCTCGTGGGTTTGCCGGGCATCCAAACCATGAGCCCGGCAGATCTGTCCGGCGGCATGCGCAAGCGTGTGGCACTAGCGCGCGCAATCGCGCTGCGGCCCGAAGTCGTGCTCTATGACGAACCGACTACCGGTCTCGACCCGATCAACACTGCCCGGGTCAATCACTTGATCATGGGTCTGAGGGAGCGCCTCAACATCACCAGCATCGTGGTGACCCACGACATGAAGAGCGCGTTCACGATCAGCGATCGAATCGCCATGGTACACGGTGGCGAAATCATCTTCTCGGGCACGGCGGAAGAAGCTCGCACCTGTACGGATCCACGTCTTGCGAACTTCATCGCCGGCGAGGCGCCGGTGAAGGAAGACGTCGAGACCTTACTCAACGCCTGAGGCGCAATCGCTCGTTTTGGCGAGCACACGCCAGCGCGGGGCAAACTTGCGTGCGTGCGGGCACCCTCGGCCAGCGGGCTGGCGCTAGAGTCCCGCTCTCTGCGGGTTGCCGCGGCGCGTGATTCGGCGTTTGGGATCGAGCGCTTTTCGCGCTAAGTTTGGCGGGCACAATGGCCGTCAAGCGTGAAGTCAAAGTCGGGCTGTTCGTTGCGATTGGGCTAGCGGTGGCCGGGCTCATCATCTTCTTGATTGGGGATGCGAGCCGCATGTTCGAGACCAAAGCCAAATACACGGCGGCCTTCGAGGACGTCGAGGGCTTGGGTGCCGGAGCACCGATCTTGATGGGGGGTGTTAACATCGGTCACGTCACGAGCGTCCAGTTCCCGACAGATGAGCAGCGCTCCGAGGTGATCGTCGAGTTTGCGATCGTGCGCAGCGAGGCGCGTCGTATTCGCATGGATAGTCGCGCTTCGGTTGCCCCTAAGGGGCTCTTGGGTGACAAGCTGATCGAGATCACGAAGGGTTCGGTCGGGGAAGCCCAATTGCCCGATGGGTCGCTCATCCCCAGCCAGCGTCAGCAGGGATTGATGGCGCGCGTCGAAGGGCTTGGCGAAAAGGCCGACAACGTGCTCGGTAACCTCGAGAAGACGAGCGGCACGTTCGCCGAAGAGTCCTTCCGGCAAGACGTGCAGATGAGCGTGCGTTCGGTCCGAAGCGTGCTCGAGTCGCTCGACACCGGTCAAGGGTACGTGCCGCGGTTGCTTCACGATCAGGAAGAAGCTGATAGACTATCGCACACCGTCGCGACGCTCGAACGCACTGCGACCGAGTTGAACCAAGTGTTGGGTCAGCTGCAGAAGACAGTTTCTCAGGTGAACAACGGTCCGGGATTCGCTCACGACGTGTTGTACGGCGACCAGGGCACCAAGACCATCGAGCAGATTGGCGGCGCCGCGGATGAAGTTGCCAAGACTCTGGTCGCGATCCGCGAGGGCGATGGGCTCGCCAAGCGACTCCTGTTCGGCGGCGAGCATGACGACGACACCGATCGCGCGATCGCGGATCTGGCCGCCATCACTTCGGACTTGCGTGCGATCACGCACGAGGTGAAGGAGGGCAAGGGCACGCTTGGGGCGCTGCTCGCAGACCCCTCGGTTTACGAAGACTTGAAGGTGCTGCTCGGAAACGCGCAGCGCAACGAGGTGCTGCGAGCTCTGGTGCGCTATTCGATCAAGCGCGACGAGGCAGGGGGGGCTCCGAAGCCCCATGATCCCAGTCCGGCGTCAGTTTCCAAATCCGAATGAGAAGCTCGCATTTCTCGCGTTAGAGGCCCGCGTCTGATCATGCGGACTGCAGAGTTCGCGAGAGACCGTTCAGGGGGTTCGGATCGGGGCAACCAGGGACTTAATTGCTGCCTTGTGCCGCACAGTCGTAACACTATTGCCACTGGACTGCCATCGAGTGCGGAGGCTCCCGCCTGGCGAATCGTCCCGCTTCAACATGAAAAATCCCCCGTCGTTTCGCCGGTTTTCCTCCACTGCAGCGCTCGCGTGCAAGGTGGTGTTGCCTTCGGCCGTGGTCCTGACGTCCAGCCTCGGGTGTTCGAGCGACGGCGGCTCCACGAGCTCGGAGACCGCTCCCGGCGCGAGCATGCCCAGCTCGCCGATTGCGCCGGTGACGCCCACCGACGGCAATACTCCCGCGATGCCCGGGGACGGGAACCCGAACACGCCCGTCCAAACCACGCCAGGCCCCGATAACTCGGGGCCGCAAGCTCAACCGGAGCCGGCCGCGCCTAGCCCCGACGCGCAGACCCCAACCGGGCCAGAAGTGACGCCCGAGCCAACCGATGTGCAGGCTCCGACGCCTTCGCCGGATACTCCAGCCACCCCAGGGGACACCCCAGCCACCCCAGAAACTCCGGCAGCCATGACTGGCGACGTCGCGTTCTCGGTGCCGAGTGGGACCTTCGAAGGGGACTTGAGCGTCGGCTTGACCGGCCCCGCCGGCAGCGAGATCCGCTACACCACCGACGGCACGTTGCCCACCTCGGCTTCGACGCTCTACGACGGCAATCCAATCGCGCTCAGCGGCACCACACAGCTGCGCGCTCAAGCGTTCACCGGCACCACAGCCACCGGGTTTCCGAGTACGGCGATCTACATTCAACGCACCTTCGACACGCCCTCGGACGTTCCGATCGTGATCATGGAAGGTTACGGCGGAGGCCGCCCCCAAAAGACGACGCCGGGTTTCGGTGGCGGGCAGCTCGACGAAGCCACGCTGGAAGAGAACAACCGCTTCTACGACGTCGGGTTCATGTTGTTCGAGCCGGTGAACGGCATGTCCTCGATCTCGAACCCGCCCACGCTGGTCAGCCGCGCCGGCTATCGCGAGCGCGGCCAATCCTCGGCGGGTGCCGAGAAATCGCCGTACCGTCTCGAGTTCTGGGACAACAACAACGAGGACCTCGATCTGCCCGTGCTCGGGATGCCCGCCGATTCGGATTGGGCAATGATCGGCGAATATTACGACAAGACCCAGATCCGAAATTCGCTGGTCATCCAGTGGGGTGAGGCCATGGGTTTACAGACGATGGAGCGTCGTTTTGCGGAGCTGTACATCAACTTCGATGGCGGCCCGCTCGAGGAGTCTGACTACTTTGGCGTCTACGCGATTTCCGAGACGATCAAGAACCAAGACGACCGCGTCGACATCAACAACTTGAAGCCCGAGGACGTGACCGAGCCCGACATCAGTGGCGGCTACATCTTCAAGTTCGATCAGGCCGCGCTCGACGACGATGAGCCGGTGATCGAGTGCACGGGCTCGGACCTGTTGATGTCGTCCGGCGGTGGTGGTTTTGGCGGTGGTGGCGCTGGCGGCGGTAACATGATGCCAGCCGCAAGCGACCCGACGGCAGCCGGCAATTGCTTTCAATATCTCGGTGTGACCGACCCCGAGACCTTGAACGATCAACAACTGACGTGGATCACCAACTACGTGCAGTCCTTTCACGACGCCCTGCACGCCGACCCAATCGGTGACTACAGCCAATACATCGATGTACAAACCTTCGTCGATCAATTGATCATTCAGGAGATCACCAAGAACGTCGATGCGTTCGTTCGCAGTCAGTATTTCAACAAGGACCGCGAGGGCTTGATCAAGGCCGGGCCGCTTTGGGACTACAACTTCTCACTGGGCGAGGTGAGCACCGACGTCGAGGGTTGGCAGGCCGAGAGCCAGCTCACTTCGCGTGCTACCGAAGACTGGTTTTACAAGCTCGAGAAGGACCCGGCGTTCATTGCGAAGACCGCTGCGCGTTGGCGCGAGTTGCGTGGAGGCGTCTTGGCCGACGACACGATTCAGCAGGCCATCACCGATCTCACGACGCCGCTGCAGAACGCTGGGGCGCGTGATCTCGCGCGTTGGCCCAACGGATTGATGGGCGGCTTTGGTGGCGGCGGCGGTGGCTTTGGTGGTGGCGGTATGGGAGGTGGCTCAACTCCTGCCGCCGATCCGCAAACTTACGCCGATCACGTCCAAGTGTTGCGCGATTACGTCACGGGTCGCATGGCGTGGCTCGACACCGCGTTCAGCGACTTCTGAGCGCTCTCGCTGACAGCTGAAATCAGTGCTGGTTCGAGTCCTGGCTTGGCGTCATTTGCGCTGAACTAGGACTTTGAACTTGTTGCCCAGAAACTGGGGATGGGTCAGCGTGTGGATCTCGTTGCGTTCACGGCTCAGCTGACCCGCGTCGCGCTCGATGATCTCGCGGATCAGTTCTTGCCCCGAGCGCATCAAGTAGCGCGATTGATCCGTGAACTCGACGAACGTGAGCCCCAAGCGTTCACCTAGTTCGATTAGGGAGCCGAAGTTGACGTCGCAGGTGATGTCGGTTGTGCCCGGGTGCTGGAACGGATCGTCCGTGCGCTTGTGCTGGCGGTAACAGCGTAGACCCCCGCGTTGACGCTGCGGCGCAAAGTACTCGGGCAAATCGAAGCCGTAGTCGATGCTGACAATCACTCCGCTCGACAGCCGAGCCGCGACGTTCTCGAGCCAACCCTTGGCTTCGAGACTGACCTCGGTTTCGTAGCCCTCCATCAAGTGCCTCGGCAACGGCTCGAGTTCTTGCGCCAGCGCGTCGCTCGATAAGGGGCCCAACTGCCAGTCGAGCCGCACCGGGTCGCGTGTGACGACGTTGACGTACTGCTCGAGCCACTGGCCCGATTGCACTTTGACGCGGTGAAAGGGCAACGCGTCGAGCAGCTCGTTCGAGAAAACCAGCCCTCGCATCGTGGGCGGCGTTTGGTCACTGAACTCGAAGCCGTGCATCTCGAGCTCCGGGGCTTCGCTAAGCACGTCGAGCCGAAGCTGGCCCTTGTGCGCCCCGAATTCGTACACCGCAAACGGTTCACCCAGGACGTTGCGCCAGTAACGGGCGACACGCGCGATGATTCGGCCAAATAGCCGGGTTGCGCTGACGCTCGTGAAGTAGTCCGCCCGGGTTCCGATGGGTGACCGCGTCTGTGCGTAGTACCCGAGGATCGGGTGATACAGCACGCGATTCATGTACTCGGCGAAGGTGATTGGGCCCCCCTCGTCGATGCGTTCGACGAGCTCGGTGAGCAGAGGTTCACCTCGATCGGTAAAGTTGCGCTCTCGGTTCATGCAAAGCCGAAAAGGGCCTGAAACTAATTCTTGGGCACTGAGGATTGGTGGTTGCCTGGTGCGACAAACTGCCGTACACGTCGCCCCGCCTCGGCGGAACAAAAAACCCGAGAGAACCCCACGAAAGGTGTGAGGAAGCGATATGAGCTATGAGCTCGCGCAGTTTGCCCCCATCGCAGTGCTGCTCGCCATGGGTGCCGCGCTCGGGTTAGGTGGCCTCGTGGTCCCGTCGCTGATTGGCAAGCGGCGCTTCATGACCCGCGTGAAGGACACACCTTACGAGTGCGGTATGCCGCCCATGGAGGGCAGCAGCGCAAGCATCAGCGTGAAGTTCTACCTGGTTGCGATGCTGTTCATCCTCTTCGATCTCGAAGTGGTGTTCATCGTCAGCTGGGCGACCATCTTCCGCGACCTGGTAAAGCCCGAAGATTTCGGGGGCATCGGCCCGGCCGCGCTGTGGTCGGTCGTGGTCTTCATATTCATCTTGGAGGCCGGTCACTTTTACGCCTGGAAGCAAGGAGCGTTGACCTGGGCTCCGCTCAGCCGTAGAGCCCCTCGCAGAGTCCGTGATGCGCGGACTCCAGCCGCAACCGCCGAGGTTGCACCCGCCCAGGTTGCTTCGAGCACACGGTGACAATCTCTAGCGCTTCGAGCTGCGTGGTAGTCGTTCCAGTGTTTGGCCTTCCAACGTTTGGTTTTTCCAAGATTGGGTTTTTCGCATGAGTGGCTTGTCCGGAATGAATCCCCGCTCCGGCGGTATGCACGGCCAGATGGCTCAAGACCTGGTGGTCACCCGCCTCGACACGGCGGTCGATTGGGTGCGCAAGAACTCGTGTTGGCCGATGCCCATGGGTCTGGCTTGTTGCGCCATCGAGCTGATGGCTGCGGGCGCAGCGCGCTTCGACTTGTCGCGTTTCGGCTTCGAGGTGATGCGCTTCTCGCCCCGACAGGCCGACTTGATGATCGTGGCCGGTACCTGCGTGTACAAGATGGCGGGCGCCGTGCAGCGCATCTGGGAACAGATGCCGAACCCCAAGTGGTGCATCGCGATGGGCGCTTGTGCCAGCAGCGGCGGCATGTATCGCAGCTATTCGGTCGTGCAAGGCATCGATCGGTTCTTGCCGGTGGACGTGTACATCTCCGGCTGTCCTCCGCGTCCCGAGGCGCTGCTCGAGGGGATGATGGCGCTTCAGAACCAGATCATGGGTGAAGCTTCGATCAAGGACATGAAGACGGACAATCACCACCCCACCATCGTCAGTCGCCCGCAAGGGCCGATCTTGATCCAAGGCTGACAGCAATTCGAAACATAGGCTGACGCATGACGCCGACTCTTGTGATTGAAAAACTTCGAACCGAGTTCGGTGACGCGATCGGCGAAGCGAGCGAGTTTCGCGGCGAGCTCTCGCTGACGGTCAAAGCGGAGAAGATTCGCGCAATCTGTGCCTGGTTGAAGAGCAACGTCCCGTTCGAGATGTTGACTGACCTCTCGGGCGTCGACCATTACGGCGAAGAGCCTCGTTTCGAGGTCGTGTACGTTCTCTACTCGCTCGAGCACAACTGCTACCTGCGGTTGAAGGCGCGCGTGAGCGAGGAATCACCGAGCATCGACTCGATCGTGTCGGTCTGGTCGGGGGCCAATTGGCACGAGCGCGAAGCGTTCGACATGTACGGCATTCGCTTTGCCGAGCACCCCAACTTGGAGCGGATCTTGATGTGGCCGGGTTATCCCTACTTCCCGCTGCGCAAGGACTTCCCGCTTGCCGGTTTGCCGGCAGAGCTCCCGCGTGAAGCGGAACCCGCCGCGGGCTCCGCCGGCCGGGCTCCGATGGCCGGTGGCCCATTCGTCGCTGGTGGCCCGCAGTCGGTGTTCAGCTCTGGCGGCAAGCCGAGCACGCTGTTCCGTGAACCCCGCCAATACGACTCTGCGCAAGAGCAGCTGATCAAGCTTCGCACTCTGCCGCGCAAGGAGACGGTTTAATCATGTCCACAGTTTCGAGTGCGACAGGGACCAGTTCGACAGGCACGGCCGCTCACGAGCCCGGCGTTCAGGTCAACCCGCCCGATGCGGGACCCAACGAGGATATTCCGCGTCAACTCGTTTCGCACGAGCTGGTGTGGGACGAGTCGGAGCAACGCGACTTGTCGCGACGTGCGGGCTTTGGCACCAACACCGAGCGAGCTCTAGTCGAGTCGGCGTATCGCGCGCAGCAAGAGCTCGAGCACGGCTTCGACAGCGAGCAGATGATGCTCAACATCGGGCCTTCGCACCCCTCGACGCACGGCGTGTTGCGCTTGGTGGTCAAGCTCGACGGCGAAGTGATCAGGGACATCCAGCCCGACATTGGTTACCTGCACCGCGGTGACGAGAAGATCGCCGAGAACATGACGTACGCGCAGTTCGTGCCGTACACGGATCGGCTGGACTACTTGGCGCCGCTCGCCAACAACGTCGCGTACGCGTACGCCGTCGAGAAGTTGCTCGGCATCACGGTGCCCAAGCGCTGCCAGTACATCCGCGTGATCTGCACGGAGCTCGCGCGTATCAGTTCGCATCTGCTCGGCATTGGTTGCTTCGGCATGGACGTGGGCGCCATGACGATCTTCCTCTACACCTTCCAAGAGCGCGAGAAGATCTACGACTTGTGCGAGTGCATCTCGGGGGCGCGCTTCACGACGAGCTACACGCGCATCGGCGGTCTGCTCAACGACATGCCGCCCGAGTTCGAGGGCATGTTGCGCACGTTCTTGCGCGACTTCCCCAAGAACTTGAAGGAAGTCGATCAGCTACTGACGAAGAATCGCATCTTCTGCGATCGCACGCGCGAGATCGGCGTGCTCGACGCCCAAGACGCGTTGGACTTGGGGGTCACGGGTCCCATCTTGCGCGCTTCCGGCGTGGATTGGGATCTGCGCAAAGCGCGACCCTACAGCTCGTACGAAGATTTCGATTTCGACGTGCCAACTGGCAGCGTCGGCGATTGCTACGACCGCTACTTGGTGCGCATGGAGGAGATGCGTCAGAGCATGCGCATCATCGAGCAGGCGTTGGCCAAGATGCCCGAGGGTCCCGTCGATGTGGACGATCCCAAGATCGTTCTGCCGAAGAAGCGCAAAGTGCTCACCAAGATGGAGGAACTGATTCATCAGTTCGTGCACGTCACGACCGGCGTGAACGCGCCGGCGGGTGAAGTCTACTTCTCGGCAGAGAACCCCAAGGGTGAACTCGGCTTCCACATCGTGAGCAAAGGCGGCGGCGTGCCGCACCGCTTGAAGATCCGCTCACCGTCGTTCGCAAACCTGCAAGCGGTACCCGCGATGTCGAACGGTCACATGATCACGGACCTCGTGGCGATCTTGGCCAGCATCGATTTCGTGATGGGGGAGTGCGATCGCTGAACGCGTCGGCTTTTCCGATTATTCAAGGCTCTTAGATTCCAATGGCTTTCGAACCCCCCGCCTCGCTCGTCTCACAGATCGATACGCTCATCGGACATTACCCCCCGACTCAGCGTCGCGCAGCCGCCCTGTGGTTGTGTCACTTGGTTCAGGACCACGCTGGCCTGCTGGGGCCAGAGCAAGTGGAGTGGATCGCCGAGAAGCTCGGGGTGCCTCCGATGGACATCCACGAGGTCGTGAGCTTCTACCCGATGTTGAGCTCGCAGAAGCTCGGCAAGTATCATCTGAAGATCTGTCGCAGCGTGAGTTGCGACGCCAGTGGCTGTAGCAAGCTGTTCTCTGCCGCGAAGCTGCGGCTGGGCATCGATGTCGGCGAAACGACGGCAGACGGCCAGTTCACGCTATCGGCTTTCGAGTGCCTTGCAGATTGCGGCTCGGGCCCGTCGATGATGATCAACGACGAGCACTTCAGCAGCGTGACCCCAGAGAGTCTCGTCAAGACCATCGAAGGGCTTTCACAGAACGGTCTGGCTGAACAGCGTTTGCCCACGCCGCCGCCGCCCCATCCCGCGGAGAAGCGCTTGCTGCTCGCGGGCATCTCGGACCCGGGACACACGGGTTCGCTGAGTCAATATCGAGCGCGCGGTGGTTACGTGGCGCTCGGCAAGGCGCTCAAGATGGCACCCGCCGAGATCGTCGACGAGGTGAAGAAGAGCGGTCTGCGCGGCCGTGGGGGTGCCGGCTTTCCGACGGGCACCAAGTGGAGCTTCGTCGACAAGAAGTCGGGCAAGCCCGTTTACCTGATCGTCAACGGCGACGAGAGTGAACCTGGGACCTTCAAGGACCGGGTGCTGCTGCATCATCAGCCGCACATGTTGATCGAGGGCATCGCGATCGCGGCGCACGCCGTCGGTTGCCACACGGCGTACATCTACTTGCGCGGTGAGTTCCCGAAGGCCGTGCAGGTCCTCGAAAAAGCCATCGAGGAGGCGCGCGCGCAGAACCTCGTCGGCAAGAACATTCTGGGCAGCGGCTTCGATCTCGAGATCTACTTGCACCGCGGCGCCGGGGCGTACATCTGCGGCGAAGAAACCGGTCTGATCGAATCGCTCGAGGGCAAACGCGCTTATCCGCGCATCAAACCGCCATTCCCCGCGGTCTCGGGTCTGTTCGGGTGTCCGACGGTGGTGAACAACGTCGAGACGCTGTGCAACATCCCGCACATCATCGACAAGGGCGGCGCTTGGTTTGCGAGCATGGGCGTCCAAGGCTCGACCGGCACACGCATCCTGTGCGTCAGCGGCCGCGTGAAGCGGCCCGGCTACTACGAGATCGAGCAGGGCAAGCTCACGTTGCGGCAGTTGATCTTCGACGTGTGCGGCGGTCTTTACGAGGGACGGACGCTCAAGGGCGTGATTCCGGGTGGCAGCTCGATGCCCGTTCTGTTGCCTGAGCAACTCGACGTGAACCTCGACTTCGATTCGATTCAGAAAGCGGGTTCACTTGCCGGTTCGGGCGGTATCGTCGTGCTCGACGACCGTTCGAGTGCAGTCGCCACGACGCTCAACGTCGCGCAGTTTTACGCGCACGAGTCGTGCGGGCAGTGCACGCCGTGTCGCGAGGGAACGTTGTGGATGGAGAAGATCCTGCATCGTATCCACAAGGGCAAAGGGCGCCCCGAGGACGTGCCGCTCTTGCTCGACGTCACGAATCAAATCGACGGTAAGACGATTTGCCCGCTCGGCGAAGCCGCAGCGTGGCCGGTGCGCGCGTTCGTCACCAAGTACAAGAGTGAGTTCGAAGCCGCCTGCGCCCCGAAGAAAGAGGAGCAACCATGAGTCAGGTCACGCTCACAATCGACGACAAGCGTGTCACCGTGCCCGCGGGCACCAACGTGATCGAGGCGGCCAAGACGATCGGCGTCGAGGTCCCTCACTATTGCTATCACTCGCGCCTCACGGTCGCAGGTAACTGCCGCATGTGTCTGGTCGCCGTCGGTATGCCCAAGCGCGGCCCCGATGGCGCGCCGGTCAAGGACAAGGATGGTAACGCCGAGATCGGCTTCATGCCGAAGCTGCAGATCGGCTGCGCGACGCCAGTGGCAGAGGGCATGGTGGTCAAGACGCGTTCGCCGGACGTCGAGAAGGCGCGCACCGGCGTGATGGAGTTCTTGCTGATCAATCACCCGCTCGATTGCCCGATTTGCGATCAGGCCGGTGAGTGTCGTCTGCAAGAGTTCGCGGTCGACTATGGTCGCGGCGAGAGCCGTTTCGTCGAGCTCAAGGTTCACAAGCCGAAGCAAGTGCCGCTCGGCAAGAAGATCATGCTCGACAACGAGCGCTGCATCATGTGCTCGCGCTGCGAGCGCTTCATGCGCGAAGTCGCCAAGCACGATTGCTTGGGCTTCACCAAGCGTGGCAGCCACACCGAGCTCGCTTGCTATCCGGGACGTGAACCCGACACCAACTACGACTTGAACCTCGTGGACATCTGTCCGGTGGGCGCGCTCACTTCGACTGATTTTCGCTTCAAGATGCGCACTTGGTTCTTGAAAGAGACCAAGAGCGTGTGCGCAGGTTGCTCGACGGGCTGCAACGTGACGATCGCGTCGCGCGACCGGCAAATTCACCGATTGACGCCGCGGGACAACGACGACGTCAACCAGAGTTGGATGTGCGACCAGGGCCGCCTCGATTTCCACTACGTCAACGACGAGCGGCGTTTGGTGAGTCCCGAGGTTCGCGTTTCGACGCGCAAGGGCGTGACGCCAGAGCTGCAAGCGGTGGAATGGGCGCTGGCGCTCGAGGCCGCTGCCGAGCTGCTCGAAGAAGCGAAGAAGGATGGCAGCAAGGTCGCGATGATCGCCAGTGCCGGTGCGACGACCGAGGAACTGTTCGCCTTTGGCAGGTTGCGCGCGGCACTGAATGCCGAGCATTGCGATTGTGTGCCGCACACGGGCCCGGCCGACGGTTACCTCCACACCGAGGACCGCAACGCCAACGGGCGTGGCGCGGCTCTGACCGGAGTCGCAGCAAGCCCTCTCGGCAGTAAACTCGACGCCATCAAGGCCGGGATTGCGGCAGGCAACATCGACACGGTGATCGTGCTCGGCGAAGACCTGTCGCAGCTTGGGTTGAGCGGCGCAGAGTTGGCTAAGCTCCGCGCGCTGATCACTCTGGACATCTTGCCCAATGCGACGACCCGCGAGGCGAGCGTCGTGTTCCCGATCGCCGCCTGGTCCGAGAAGCCGGGTACCTTGATCAACAAAGACGGTCGCGTGCAACGTTGTGACGCCGCGGTGCCGCCACCCGGTGAGGCGCAGGTCGCGGCTCTGGTGCTTGCCAACCTGATCGAGCGCATCGGCGCGCCGTCGATTGGCCGCACTTGGGTCGAGATTTTCAAGCACATGACGACAGAGTTCTCGGAGCTCGGCGTCACGCAAATCTCGCAGCTCGGAGACACTGGTCGACTCTTGGGCGCCAAGCGCGAGAGCCAAGCCGCAGCACTCGGTGCCGCAGGGAGCGCAGCAGAATGAGTGAGCTTCTTGCACAGCAGCCATGGCTGCTCGACGCATTCTGGTTGGTGTTTCGCTGCGTCGCGGTGTTCGGTGTGCTCCTGTTCCTGGTCGCTTACACGGTTCTGCTCGAACGACGCGTGGCCGCTTGGATTCAGGACCGCATCGGTCCCAACCGCGTAGGACCGTTCGGTTTGCTGCAGCCCTTGGCCGACGCCGGCAAGCTCATGCTCAAGGAGGCGATGCTGCCCTCCTACGTGCACAAGTTCTACTACCTGATCGCGCCAGTGCTCGTCGTGATCCCGGCGATTCTCGTTGCGGGCGTCATCCCGTGGGGCAGCAAGCTGGGCGACACGCCGTGCGTGCTCGCCGACATGGACGTCGGGTTGTTGTTCGTCTTCGCCGTGACGTCACTCGCCGTGTACGGAATCGCGCTGGCAGGTTGGGCGAGCAACTCGAAGTATCCGCTGCTCGGTGGCGTGCGCTCGAGCGCACAGATGATTTCGTACGAGGTTTGTCTGAGCCTCAGCGTCGTTGGCGTGCTCTTGCAAACCCAGACGATGAATCTCGGCAAGATCGTCCAATACCAAGCGGACCACACTTGGTTGGTGCTGACCCAGCCGTTCGGATTCTTGATCTTCCTGGTCTCTGCCTTCGCCGAAACCAACCGCTTGCCGTTCGACTTTCCCGAAGCGGAGCAAGAGCTGGTTGCGGGTTATCACACCGAGTACAGCGGCATGAAGTTCGCGCTGTTCCAGCTCGGTGAGTACGCGAACTTGATCGCCTCCTGCTCGCTCGTGGTCACGTTGTTCTTCGGCGGTTGGTCGTTGCCGCTGCCAGGGTTCAACGAGCCGGCTTCGAACCTGCTGTTGGGCATCCTGCACGTCGGCGTTTTCCTGACCAAAGTCGGGTTCCTCGCTTTCACATTCATGTGGGTGCGCTGGACGCTCCCTCGCTTTCGCTACGACCAACTCATGCGCCTGTGTTGGAACGTGATGGTGCCAATGGCGTTGGTTAACATGCTGGTCACTGCCGGCGTCATTGCCTATTGGAGCTGAGCCTCATGCAAGTCGAACGCCCAAAGCTGAGTTGGACCGACCGTCTGTACTTGCCCGCCATCGCGAAGGGCATGAGTCTGACGCTCAAGCACCTCTTTTCGAAGAAGGTGACGATGCAGTACCCCGAGGAGCGGCCGACGTTGCACGGCAACTATCGCGGTATGCCCGTCTTGGTCACAGACCAAGACGACCGAGTCAAATGCGTTGCTTGCCAAATGTGCGAGTTCGTCTGCCCGCCGAAGGCGATTCGCATCAAGCCCGGCGTGCGTGCCCAGACGGCGCCTGACGCCCGCGTCGAGAAAGAACCCGAAGAGTTCGAGCTCGACCTGCTTCGCTGCATCTACTGTGGTCTGTGCCAAGAGGCGTGCCCCGAGGAGGCGATCTTCTTGAAGCGGGTTTACGTTGCCACGGGCTACACGCGGCAAGAGATGCTGATCCCCAAAGAGCGCCTGCTGCAGCTCGGCGGGACGCACCAAGACTCCATCATGAAGTGGAAGAACAAGTAAGGCACGTCATGGCCGAGTTTCAGCAAATCTTGTTCTGGGTCTTCAGCATCGCGATGCTCACAGCGGGCGCGTTGATGATCACGAGAGACAATCTCGTGAACTCCGCGATGCTACTGATCCAAGTGTTTCTGTGCATGGCAGGCATCTTCCTGCTCTTGCACGCGTTCTTTTTGGCGATCATCCAAGTGCTGGTCTACGCCGGCGCGGTCGTGGTCTTGTTCTTGTTCGTGATCATGCTGTTGCGGCCAGAGGATGCCAAGACGAGCGCGTTCAGCCCGCTGGCGAACGCGGGCGCGATTGGCACCTTCGCTGCGCTGTGCGGGGTCGCGATGTACACCGTTAGCGGCACGCCAGCGGCACCGTCCGTCGCCTCTGGCGCGCTCGCGCAGGCCGAGCCGGCTGCCGCCGGGCTGCGCGAAGTCGTGCAACCCGTGTTCGGGCAGTACGTCCTGGCTTTCGAGCTCACGGCCTTGATCTTGCTCGCGGCGATGGTCGGCGTGGTGGTCATGTCCAAGCGCGATGCGGCCAACAGCCTCGATACACCGAACCGGCTCGACGCCATCGACGCCAATAACGACGTCACGACCCCCCTCGCACAGGAGCGCACCGAGTCATGATCACGTTGAACGACTGTTTACTCGTCAGCGGGATGCTGTTCGCGCTGGGCGTCGCGGGGGTCGTGCTGCGCAAGAACATGCTCGTGCTCTTGATGAGCCTCGAGATGACTCTCAACGCGGCCAATCTCGCGGTCGTCGCGTTCTCGCACTTCAACCAAAAGGTGAGTGGCCAAGTCTTCACCTTCTTCGTGATCGCGATTGCTGCGGCTGAGGTCGCGGTGGGACTCGCGATCGTCGTTGGTTTGTATCGAACCCGTCAGAAGATCGACGTGGACAGCGTGATGGAGCTCAAATCGTGAATTCAGCTTGGTCCATCCTGTTGCTGCCGCTGCTTGCGGCTGCTGTGCTCTCCACCCGCCTTCTGCGCGGACAGCTCGCAGCCGCAGCGATCTCCGTCGGGACTGCGTTCATCAGCTTGGCTCAGGCGCTGCGCTTGTTCATGGCCCTGCGCGCTGACGCACTCGCCGATTGGCAGAGCGAGCCGTTGTCCTGGCTCGTCTTGCCGGGCGGCGCGCATTTCGACGTCGGGGTGCTGGTCGATTCGCCGAGTGTGCTCTTGATCCTGATCGTGAGCACCGTGGGCTTCCTGGTCCAACTGTTCTCGGTTGGCTACATGAAGGACGACCCGGGCATCGCGCGTTACTTCGCGTTTCTGTCGTTCTTCACGTTCTCGATGCTCGGCATCGTGCTCGCGCCAAACCTGATCCAGATGTTCATCTTCTGGGAGCTCGTCGGTCTGGCCTCCTATCTGTTGATTGGCTTCTGGTTCGAGCGGAACTCGGCCGGGGATGCCGCGAAGAAGGCCCTGCTCGCCAACCGCGTCGGTGACTTCGGCTTCATGTGCGGCATCCTGATGGTCTGGGCCATGGCCGGCACGCTCGACTTCGGTGAGTTGGCCAAAGCCTGGCCTGCGGTGCAAGCCGCTCCCGCGATTCTGACTTTGGCGGGGGTGCTCGTGTTCTGCGGCGCAGTCGGTAAGAGCGCACAGCTGCCCTTGCACGTGTGGTTACCCGACGCCATGGAGGGTCCCACCCCGGTCAGCGCTTTGATCCACGCAGCGACGATGGTCGCGGCTGGCGTGTACATGCTCTACCGCACCAGCTTCCTGTGGGAGGTGAGCACCGATGCGGGCGACATCGTGGCTTGGATTGGTGCTCTGACGAGCCTGTTCGCGGCCCTGATCGCCATCGCGCAACGCGACGTGAAACGCGTGTTGGCCTACTCCACGCTCTCGCAACTGGGTTACATGGTGATGGCCGTGGGGGTTGGCTCGAAGGTATCGGGCCTGTTCCACCTGACGACCCACGCCTGCTTCAAGGCGTTGTTGTTTCTCTCCGCGGGCAGCATCATCCACGCCTTGCACCACGAGCAGGACATCTGGAAGATGGGCGGTCTGTGGCGCAAGTTACCGCTGACGGCTGCGGCTTTCGGCATCGGCGCGTTGGCGCTCGCTGGCGTCTGGCCGCTCAGTGGCTTCTACAGCAAAGACGCGATCCTGTTGTCCTTGGTCGATGCCGCGCCGGGGCTGTTCGAAGTCGCCATCGCGACGGCGCTGCTGACGCCGTTCTACATTGGCCGCACCTGGATCCTCGTGTTCCTCGGGAAATCCCGCAACGAAGAGGCGACGAGCCACGCGCACGAAGCCCCGTGGATGATGGCGCTGCCGCTCGTCGTCCTGGCGCTGCTGTCGGTCGTGTCGGGTTGGGGTGGCTTCGTACCAGAGCTCTTGGAACCAGGCGTGGTCGAGCACCATGCGGAGGGCAGTCTTGCCATCCTGCTACCCGCGTTGCCGGCTTTCGGTTTCATCGCTGCGTGGCTCTTGTACGGGCAAGGCAAGCCTGCGAGCGCCGAAGCGGATCCATTGGCACGCGGCCTCGGCGCAGTCTTCGGCGTGCTCGAGCGGCGCTTGCTGGTCGATGAGTTGTACGAGCACACGGTGTTGTGGCTGCAAGATCAAATCGCTTCGGTGGTCGACGCGTTCGAGCGCTACGTGATGGGTAGCGCACTGCCCACTGCCGTGGGCGGCTGGATTGGCAAGGCCAACCGGGGCGTGAAGGCCATGCAGAGCGGTCACGTTGGTGCGTACCTGTTTGCTTTTGGCGCCGGTGCGGCGCTGCTGTTCTTCCTGTTGGTTCGGCTATGAACGACGCTTTGTCCTGGGTACCCGTTGCTGCTCCCTTGGTTGGGGCAGTGCTGGTCGCTTTCCTGAGCGCGAGTGATCGCTTCGCGCAGCGGGTCGTTGCAGTCGTAAGCTCGCTGATCGCGCTCGGCGCGGCAGTGCTCGCTTACATCAGTTTCGACCCCAGTGTTGCGGGCTATCAGCTCGTGTCGCGCTTCGGCGTGAACCCCGATGCTCCTGCCGCGTTCGGCATCGAGCTCGGCTTCGGCTACGACACCAAGTCGCTCCCGCTCGTGATCGTCGCGAACATCGTTGGCGTCTGTGCCTTCTTGAGCGCGCGCTTCTCGGCACAGGACTCGGAGCGCAACGACCGCGAACACTTCGCGCTGCTCTTGGTCGCTCTGGCTTCGTGCAACGGTGCGTTCCTGTCGCTGAACCTGTTCTTCTTCTTCTTCTTCGCCGAACTCGGCACGCTGCCGAAGTACTTGCTCGTGGCGCGATGGTGGCGTCAGGGGCGCGAACTGACCGGCCCCAAGCCGGCCGCGATCGCCATGCAGATGACGCTGTACATTCTGCTCGGCGCGATGGCCTTCTTGGGCGTGATGGTGCTCTTGTCGGCGACGGTCGGCGGCTCCCTCGACTTCGACGCGCTGGGTAAGGGCGCTCGAGAGATGGATCCGGAACTGCAGACGACCCTGTACGGCATTCTCGTGTTTGCCTTGGGCGTGTGGTCGAGCATCTGGCCGCTGCACGCTTGGGCGCCTCCGGCCTATGCAACGGCGCAAGCCCCGACGAACATGCTGTTCGCGGGTGTCGCGAAGAGCTTCGGCCTTTACGGCCTGCTGCGCATCGGCTCGCAAGTCCTGCCGCAGGGCGCGCAAGCGTTGGGCGAAGTGGTCATGCTGTTCGGCTGCATCAACATTCTGTACGCCGGTTGGGCTGCGCTGAAACAGACGGATTGGAACCGTATGTTGGCCTACGCCTCAATCAGCCATGCGGGTTACACGTTCATCGCGGTGGGTTCGGGGACGGCGCTCGGTGAAGCTGCCGCCATCACCTTGATGTGCGCGCACGGGTTGATCACTAGTCTCGGCTTCCTACTCACTGATGAATTGGACGTCACGGTTGGGCTACGCAACATCAGCCGCTTGGGTGGCCTGGCGAAGACACTGCCGATGCTTTCGGTCGCCTTTTGCGTATTCGCAGTTGCGGGCGCAGGGTTTCCGGGCACGGCGGGCTTCGTGGGTGAGTTGATGGTGTTCTTCGCGGCCTGGGGGGCGGGCTCGATCATGTCGCAGACGGCCGCCGTGATCTGCGTGTTCGGCGTGATCCTCAGCGCGACCTACGTTTACCGTGCGCTGCACGCGACCTTCTTCGGGGATGCCAAGCCGCGCGCTGCGACCGGTCCGGGTACTGCGCTTTCTGGGTTACCGCTGGTTGCGACCGTCGTGCTGACGCTGAGCACCGTGCTCATGGGCGTGTATCCGCGTCTAGTGACCGATCTGTTTCAGGGCGCAGCACCGAGCGAAGAGCAGGCGGCACAGGCTGCCCTCGCCAAACCACGCAATCTGATGGCTCTGCCTGAGCGGCTCACGCGCACGGTCGATGACTCCGTCGCAGTTGCCGACGAGAGCGAAGACAAAGCAGCGGCTCCCAAGGGAGCCTCGGAGGACAAGCAGTGAACTTGATCAATGCGTTTCGCATCGAGGCGACCCTCGTCATACTAGCGTTGATCACGCTGATCACGGG
>DATAHU010000049.1:0-56068 GCA_036263015.1 Polyangiaceae bacterium
TCGCATGAAGCTCGACTCTCCCGAAGTGCTCTCGAATTTCGAAGCGCACCGCGTTCACCTGAGAGCACTTGCCTATCGCATGACCGGTTCGCTCGCCGACGCCGAGGATGTCTTGCAGGAGGCGTTCGTACGCTGGGCGAATCAGAGCACCGGTGTGATCGAAAAGCCGCGAGCGTACCTGTCTACGCTGGTGACGCGCTTGTGTCTCGATCACCTGAGCAGCGCGCGGGTGCGACGCGAAAGTTACGTCGGGCCTTGGCTGCCCGAACCGATCTTGGATGAACAGAGCGTGGGCGTCGAGGCCAAGGCCGAACTCGCGTCGGACATCACCGTTGCGCTGCTGCTCGCACTCGAACGCTTGTCGCCACTCGAGCGCGCGGCGTTTCTGCTGCACGACGTCTTCGATTGCGATTACGACGAGGTCGCACGCACGATTGAGCGAAGTGAACAAGCTTGCCGCCAACTCGTGGCCCGTGCGCGTCAAGGCGTGCGAGAACGCCGGCCGCGCTACCACCCGAACGACGAGCAGATCTCACAGATCCTGGGCGCATTTGCTCAAGCAACGCTTGGTAACCTAGAGCCGCTAAGCCAGGTGCTGGCAGAGGATGCAGTGTTCTACTCGGATGGTGGCGGCAAGGTCGCCTCGGCGACTCGGCCCATTCTCGGGCGCGAGCGCATCGTCAAGTTCGTGCAGGGGGTGTTGCGCAAATTCCCGCTGGATGGCTCTCAAGTGATAACCCCTGCGCGCGTCAACGGACTGCCGGGATTCGTCATCCACCGAGGCAAGCAAGTGATCCGAACGGTGGCCTTCGACGTCGAGGCTGGCCTGGTGCAGAACGTTTATCAGGTGAACAATCCGGAGAAACTGACGCATTTGGCCTGGCCTGTACCCACGCCGCCCGCCTCGGGTGTGCACTAGAACCGAGTCTGCTTGGCCCGCACGCCCCCATGCTGAACACTCAACTGTTGCACCAACTGCAAGTCCAGCACCGCAATTTCATGAGCACACCAGAATGCTGCGCGAGCCAGAAGCGCGCGGCACGCGCTTGTAGGTGACCCACGGATCCGGTAACAATCAGCGGCAACCTATGAAGCAAGCTGTACGCTCAGTCGTCTTGTCGTTGAGCCTCGGCATGAGCGGCTGCGGTGGCGCCGCTGGCGATGGGAACAATCGGCACGAAGACCAAGATACGTCGGCGCAAGCCGGCAATGACGCCGCCGCCGATACAACCGCGGGGAGCACCATTAGCAGCGGCTCGAAACCAGCGGCGGAGGCCGACGCGGGCGCAACCGACAACGGAGCCGCGCGCGACTACGCAGTCGTGACGGGTTCCGCCGTCGTCACGCAGCTCGATGCGAGCGCAGCGAGTTCAAACGCTCCAAACCCGATTGACGCGGGTACGATCGAAACGAGCGAGGCGCCCATGGATGCAGGCAACGTGGGCACCGCGGACGTCGGTTCGTTGCATGGCCCGCTGCAGCACGTCGACGGAGCACAACCCCTAGTCGACACCAGTGGAAGCTTGGACCCTGACGACACTACCGCTGCCTATCGCGAAGTCTTCAGTCTCCCCACCGGGACGGCTATTGTGATCGTTCGCACCACCGGATCGGCAAACGTCACCATTTCTTCGGTGAGCGAGCCCCCGGTAATCCTCGGCACTGGGATAGTAGGGGAAGAGACGGTCACACTCTCACTCCCGGCTGGGGAATATCAAGTCGAGATCACCCCCAGCGATGAAGCCGTCGACTACCGGCTCATCGTAAACATCGTGCCATACCTTCCGGCAGAGGCGTCACCGGAGCCTGGAGGGGACAAGACAACGGCCTTAGCGCTGAGCGTGGGCACCGAACCGATCACCGTGGGCGGGTATGTCGGAACGATCTTCGATGATGACGACTACTATCGCATCGAGCTGCCCGAGGCTGCGACGATCACTCTCACCTCGCAGAATGTCGTGGGTCGGGTTTACGCTTGCCTTTACCAAGACGCCGAGGTCATCGACGAAGACAATCCGTTCGCGCCGTTCTTGTCATTGGACTCCCTCGACGACCAACCTCAAACCCTGACGGCGCGAGTGCCTCGGGGCACGTATTATCTGCGCGCCTTTCCCCGCAGCAGCGACTACGCCATGAACTTGTACTCGCTGACGTTGAGCGTCGCTGAGTACGAGACGCTCGAGGGTGATCCAGAACCCGGCAGCAGCGAATCGATGGCGCAAGACTTGGGCGCCTTGGACAGCGATCCGCTTACGATCGGTGGTTACGTCGGCGTAGCACCCGAGGACCAGGACTACTACCGTTTCGAGTTGACCGAAGCAGCAACGCTGGCGTTCACGGGCAGTGCCGAAGGCAGCGTTCTCGGAGAGGTCTACCGAGACGACGACCTGATCGGGGAAGCGAGTCCGCGCGGTATCCTCGACGCGAGCGCTGGCGAATTGAGGTTACCGCGAGGTGTTTACTTCGTACGCGTCAGGCCGTCGAACGACCAGTACTGGGAGAACCTTTATTCGTTCACCCTCAGCGCTACTGCATACGAAACCGGGGAGAGCGAGCCAGAGCCCGGCAACGCCGAAGCGACGGCGCAAGATCTGGGCACTCTAGGCGGGCCGGTGACGATCGGGGGCTTCGTCGGAGCCAGCTTCGATGACGCGGACTACTACCGCTTCGAACTCACAGCCGCGGCAAGCGTCAGCTTCGAACCGCGGCAAATCGAGGGCGAAATCACTGGAGCCCTCTACGCAGATGCCGACGTGATCGACGAAAGTAGCCCGTTGTTGTCGTTCGAGTCGACCAACTTGAACGACCAGATTCCCACTTTGGATCTGAACGCCGGCGTCTATTTCTTACGCATAGCCCCCAGCGGCGTGGGCATCGCGGGCAACTTCTACACGATTGCGGTCGCGCTCAGCGAGTGAACGAGATGGGCACGGCGAGCGATCGGAGTCGCTCGCCGCACCGCGCCAACTTCAGCGATGCCGACGCCTCAGAGCTGAAGCGCACCCGTACGCAGCAAGTAAGCCAGCTTCTTCTTCTGCTCGGCGTCGAGCAAGGCGTGCATCCGCTCCACGGCGCGCACGACGGCTTGCTGTTTGCGCTGCTCGCTTGCCACGCGTTGTTCAGAGGCTGCGCTCAGCTTGGCCGAGTCGAGCTCGGTTTGACTCACGGCGTCGGCGATGCTCGTCGTCGAGCGGCGAAAGTCCAATTCAGCTTGCGCTCGCTCGGTCTTCAACTCCTCGATGATCGGAGCCAATTGCTCGATCTGCTGCTCTTCGAGTTCGAGCTTCCAAGCGAGAAATCGCAGTGGACGTCGCACGCCCAGACCTGCGCCAAAATCGCCACCGCTGTGCGCGAAGGAACGCAGATCATCTGGCGTGCCGCCGCCGAATCCGTCGCCGGCTGCGCCGCACCAAGCGTGATGCTCACCGCGCGCACGCGCCGCCATCGCACGACCCATATGCCACCATGCATGAAAACCAGGATGCATTTCTCTTTCTCCTCGCCAGGGCGGGTTCGCTCCCAGCGTGTTTGAATGCGTGGGCGACATTGCCGCACGCAACGCGAAGCGTGGGCGGGGCAAGACTCCGTGTCAAGTCCTACGCTGAAAAGAGCCGCTTCCTGCGCCCGCTCGGCGTCGTCGAGTGGACCCGACGCTCGGACCGCATGGCCGCTGGGTCACCGCCCTGGCAGCGTGCTCTGCGTCAAGTCAGGGACTGCACACAACGTGTAAACACGTCGCCGCGCTCGGCGTAACCCGAAAACATGTCGAAGCTCGAACACGCCGGACTCAGCAGTACCGCGTCGCCCTTCTCGGCCTTGGAGCGCGCCAAGTTTACAGCGTGCTGCATGTCGTTCGCGCGCAGCACCGGTAGCACCCCTTCAGCGGCGGCTTGGATTCGCTCCGCAGCTTCACCGAGTACGATCAAAGCGCGGCCCTTGCTGCGCAGCGCATCGATCAAGGGCGCGTAAGAACCGTGCTTGTCGCGTCCCCCTGCGATCAAGACGCATTTCACTTCAGGCAAGCCGAGCAACGCCGTCACGCTAGCCCCGACGTTCGTGCCCTTTGAATCGTCGTAGTAGCTTACTCCGTCCAATTGGCGCACGCGATGCATGCGGTGACCGAGCGGCTTGAATTGAGCGAGCCCACGTCGAATCGCTTCCCAATCGGTGCCCACGGCACGCACTGCGGCGATGGCCGCAGCGAGATTGTCCCAGTTGTGTTTGCCGTACAGCGGCAGCCCCGAAAGCTCCACGCCTGTCCCCGTAGCTCGCTCGACCAATCGTTCACCTTGGACGGCATAGTCACCGTCGCCGCCGAAGCTGACGATCCTGCCGTTGCCACGCTTGGCCTGTTGCAAGCACAGCGCGTCTCCAAAGGGCACGACCGCCACGTCGTTTGGCCCCTGATTGACGAACGCGTTGCCCTTCGCTTGCGCGTAGGCAGCAAAGTCAGGGTAGCGATCGAGGTGATCCTCGGTGATGTTCAAAAGCACGCTCACCTTTGGCCGATAACTGGGTGCGCGTTCGAGCTGGAAGCTCGAGACTTCGAAGACCACGAAGTCCCAATCCGTTCCGACTGCGTTGGCGCTGGGTTCGCCCAAGTTCGCGCCAGCGAAAACCTTGGCTGGGCCGTGTGGAGTCGTACGCGCTTCGAGCATGCGAGCGACCAAGGTGGTGGTCGTGCTCTTGCCATTGGTACCGCCGATCGCCACGCACGGCGCGTCGAGGAAGCGGCTCGCAAATTCGAGCTCGCCGATCACCTCGATCGCCCCATTGCCGTCAGGGCCGCGCGCGGCAAGCTCCTCGAATATCGGTAGCGGGGGAACGCCGGGCGACACGATCACGAGATCCACGCCCGCAAAGTCCTGCAGTTCGTGGGCCCCCCACTTGAGTGCAATGCGTGGGTCGAGGAGCGCGCCAGGTAACTTCTCTGGGCGCTTGGCGTCGAGCCCGATGACGCGCGCGCCGAGCCGCGCACCGAGCGCCGCTGCGGCTACGCCACTGTGCCCCAAACCTACGACCGCGATTGTGCGCTTGGACCAGTCCATGATTTCGTTATTACCGGAGTTTGATCGACGACAATCCCACCAGCGCCAGCAAAATGCTGATGATCCAGAAGCGCACGATGATCTTCGGTTCTGGCCAGCCCTTCTTTTCGAAATGGTGGTGGATCGGGGCCATCAAGAAGATGCGGCGACCAAAGGTCTTGTACCAAGCGACCTGGGTGATGACACTGACGGTTTCGACGAAGAAGACGCCGCCGATCAGCACGCTCAAGAACTCGTTCTTGGTGAGCACCGCCAGCATACC
This sequence comes from Polyangiaceae bacterium, assembly GCA_036263015.1. Lineage (GTDB taxonomy): Bacteria > Myxococcota_A > Polyangia > Polyangiales > Polyangiaceae > SZUA-265. Next base: position 5,311 of record DATAHU010000049.1, read on the forward strand.
CAGCGCCCCCCCCAAGGACAGCGAGCCGACGTCGCCCATGAAGACTTGAGCCGGGTAAGTGTTGTACCAGAGAAAGCCGATGCCCGCGCCCACGACCGCGGCCGCAAATATCGATAGCTCGCTCATCTCGGCAATGCCGGGGATGTCCAAGTAGCTGGCCAAGTGCTGACCGAACAAGACCGCACCTGCCACGTAGGCCCAGATCAAATAAGTCCCCGCGTTGATCATCACGGGACCAATCGCCAAGCCATCGAGTCCATCCGTCAGGTTTACGGCGTTGCTCGTCGCTACGACGACGAAGACCCCGAACGCCACGTAGAGCCAAGCGGGCAACGCGAGCGAGAACTTGGAAAACGCAAGGAAGGGAAAGCCGAGACGGTAGCGGATCTCGAGCCAATCCGCGGGCTGCGGTGATGGATCGAGCCAATGCGGGTGATCCAAAAAGACGTACCCGAGTACGGCGGCGGCGATCAACGTCTGGAACAGCAGCTTGTACTTACCTGGCAGGCCCTTGGTGTTCTTGGCGACGATCTTGCGCCGGTCGTCGATGTAGCCAATCGCACCGTAGCCCGCTGTCACGACCGCCGTGCCGAGTACGAAGACGTTGGTCACGTCCGCCCAGAGCATCGTGGGCAACAACACGCTGAGCAGGATCAGCGCGCCGCCCATGGTCGGAGTGCCCGCCTTCTTGAAGTGCGATTCCGGCCCTTCGCGGCGCACGACCTGACCGATCTGCTTCTTCTGCAGCTGGCGAATGAACCAGGGTGCCAAGACGAACGACATCAACATCGCGGTGATCGTCGCCATGATCACGCGGAAGGGCACATAACGCAGAACGTTGAGCGCGCTGGCCCAACCGAATTGCTTGCTCAGCGGATACAACAGTTCGAAAATCAAGCTCGAAGACCTCGGTCGTTCACCAACGCCTGTACTACCAACTCGGCACGAACGCCGCGAGAGGCTTTGACGAGCACCACGTCCCCCGGCTTCACGGCTCCGGTGATCCGTCTGGCCGCGCTCGAAGAATCTGGAAAAAACTCCGCGTTCGCTGCTGCCGAGCCGGGCTGCGCCCAATATTTCGCATCCCCGGCGATCGCGAACACGGAACTGGGCTGGGCGGCAGCGATGGCTGGCCTCAAGCCTTCGTGTTCCGATTGGGACCACTTGCCAAGCTCGCGCATCTCCCCCAGCACGACTAGTAAGCGCGCATTGCGCAAACTCGCTACCTCGCGTGCAACCGCGAGCGCCGTGCGCACACTCGCCGGATTGGCGTTGTAGCTGTCGTCGATGACCAAGCTGCCGTCGCCGAGTTCGAACGGCTGCAGCCGTCCCGCTTCGCGCAGTCCCGGTTGCGCCAGGGCTTCGGCGATCCAAGTCGGATCGAGATTGGCCCCGCGATAAGCTTCGAGTGCAGCGATCGCCGCGGTCGTCGACAGCGCACCGGGCGTTCCAAGCCAAGGCGTCGTGAGAGAAAGACGCGTGCGATCGGGCCGCTCGAGCTCGAGCCGAGTCGTGCACTCGGCCGTCAGGGTCGCGCCGTGGATCCGATAATCTGCAGCACTGCAGAACCCATAACCCAGTTTGCGTACAGCGTTGGCGGCCCTCAACTGGCGCAGCACCAGAGCATCGTCGGCATTACCGAGCGCGACGTCGAGCGGTGAGCGATAGACCGCGCCCTCTTCTAGCTCGATGGCGTCGATGCCACCTAGGCCCTCCGTGTGTTCCAGATCGATCAGGGTCAGCACAGCGAAGTCAGGGCGACTACAGTGCACGAGCGCCGGAACTTCGCCGGTGTGGTTCGTGCCCAACTCGACGATGGCCGCTGAGTGCTGCTCTTCGAGGCCGAGGAGCACCATCGGCACGCCGATTTGGTTGTTCAGATTGCCGGGAGCGACGTGAACACGCGAACCCAGCTCGTGCCGGAACAACGCGGCGATGATGCTCTTGGTGGTGGTCTTGCCGGCTGAGCCCGCGACCGCGACGAGCTTGCCGCCCCAGCGCTGGCGATGCGCTCGGCCAAGTTCACCCAGTGCCAACAATGTGCTTGGAACTACGACGCCATTGACGTTGGGGGGCAACGGCCGCTCACTCAATACGGCCACAGCACCCTTGGCCAACGCATCTTCGATGAAGCGATGACCGTCGAAGCTCGCCCCCGCAAGCGCAACGAACAACTGCCCACCGAGCGCGGCACGTGTATCGCTAGAAACTCCCTGACAAGCGACGTCCTTGCCGTGAAGGGCTCCGCCGGTGATCTCCGCCACCTCACCCAGACGAAAAGCGGCACGATTACTCGGTATCGGCGTGGCCATCAGCCGCGCTCCAGAAGCCGCTGCTGCAAACAACGCGTCGCGACCAGGCGATCATCGAAGTCGTGGCGTGTCTTGCCGATGATTTGGTAGTTCTCGTGCCCTTTGCCTGCGATCAAAATCACGTCACCCGAGCGCGCGCGGGAAATCGCTTCGGCAATGGCCAAGGAGCGATCCAGGCAGCGACTGTAGCTGCCACGCGCATGACTCATTCCGGCTTCGATTTGTTCGGCAATGGTGCTCGGTTCTTCACTGCGCGGGTTATCGTTGGTGACGATCGAAAAGTCTGCCAAGCGAGCCGCACACTCGCCCATCTTCGGGCGCTTGCCGTTGTCACGATCGCCGCCACAGCCGAACACGCAGACCAACTTGGCTCCGGCGGGTACGAGCGCGCGCGACGCGTGCAGGGCCCGCTCGAGTGCGTCCGGCGTGTGGGCGTAGTCGACGATCACCGTGACGTCACTGCCGGGCACTTGGCAACGTTGCATGCGACCGGGTGCGGCCACCACTTCGTGAGCAAAGCGGGCGACGTCGTTCAATGGCTGTCCCAAGGCATACAGAATGCCGAGCACCAGCAACCAATTGTCGACGTTGTGTTCACCTACGAGCTCTGTCTCGAACGCGAGTGGGCCCGCTGGGGTATCGACGTGGAGTGAGGTCCCCAGGGCGCTCAATCGACTGTCGAGCAATCGAATCTCGGACTGTTCGTCTCGACCGACTGCCAGCGCGTTATCCTTTAGCCGCTCGAGCAGTACACGACCAAAAGCGTCAACGCGATTGATCACCGAGCGCCCAGGTGAGAGCGCCGTGAACAGGCGCGCTTTGGCTTCGGCATAAGCCTCGATGGTCTTGTGATAGTCCAAGTGATCTTGCGTCAAATTGCTGAACGCGGCGACTCTGAAGCTCAACGCATCGACACGGCCTTGATCGAGCGCATGGCTCGATACCTCCATCGCGGCATGCGTCGCCCCCTGGTCGCGGACGCGCCGCAGAAACCGCGAAACCACGTCGGACGGCGCGGTCGTGAGCCCCGTGTCGTACTCTTCGCCAGCGAAGGCCAGCCCAAGCGTGCCGATGGTCGCAGTGGGCTGCCCGAGACGCTCGAGACATTGCGTCAAGAGCGCCGCGGTCGTGGTTTTGCCGTTGGTGCCCGTGATTCCGACGAGCCCGAGCTCTCGCGACGGGTGACCCTGCACGAACTCGGCGGCGAACGGCAATGCGTTCTGCGCGTCGTCGACCAGTAAGTTCGCGACGGAGTTGGGCGCCGCAGCACTGCCCTTGCTCTGCATCACCGCCACCGCACCGCGCCCAATCGCGTCACTGATGAAGCGTGAGCCGTCGAATGCCGCGCCGGTGCGCGCAACGAACAGCGCGCCTGGCGCCACGTCGCGCGAGTCTTGGCAAACGTCCAAAAGCGTCGGATTGGCTTCACCCACGAGCTCGGGCAAGTGGCGCTGCAACTCGCTCGCCAGCTCGTGCAGGGTGGGTTTTGGGTTCATACCCACCCCCGGGCAAGGCTCACGACGCGGGCTCCAATTTCAAGACCAGCGGCGCACCTTTCTCGAGCGCTTGTCCCGGCTCTGGCACTTGATGCGCGACCACACCGGAACCGTCGATCTGAGCTTTGACACCGAGTTCGACGGCCTTCTTGAGGACGCGCCGGATTGGCCAGCCCGTCATGTCGGGAACGCGAATTTGCCCAGCGCCGAGCTTGGTCGGCGCGACCGACTCTTGAACGCTCGGCTCCATGCCCTGCGCCTGCCGAAACAGCGCGTAGGTTGCGTTGGCGGGATCAGCCGTGCGCGCCAGCTCTTTCATGTCGACGCGAGCGGTGCCTTTGGGCGTCATGCCCTTGTACTTCAACGCCACTTCGGCGACGCGCCGGAACACCGGCGCCGCCACTTCACCGCCCGCGTGCGCAACCATGGGCTCATCGAGCATGACTGCGATTGCGACCACGGGATCTTTGGCAGGCACGAAACCCACGAACGACGATGTAAACTTGTCGAGCGAATACTGCCCGGTGAGCGGATCGGTCTTCTGGGCGGTCGCCGTCTTGCCCGCAACCTGATACCCCTCGACCGCTGCAGCCGTACCGGTGCCATCGCCCTCCGTCACGGCCACCATCATTTCGGCCACCGCCTTGGCGACGCTCGTCGGCACTGCCTGGCGTCGCACGTGCGGCTCCGCCTCTTGCAAGACTTCACCGCTGGCTGCGGTGACCTTCTTGATCAAGATCGGATCCATGAGCTTTCCGTCGTTGGCGATCGCGGCCACGCCCATCGCCATCTGCACGTTGGTGACGCTGATGCCTTGGCCGAAGGCGGCAGCCGCCGTCTCGACCGGCACCCACGAACGTGAGCGCGGCAACAGAACGCCCGCCGATTCACCGGGTACCGGCAAATCCGTGGGATGACCGAAGCCGAAGCGCAACAGGGCCTCGTACAGCGTGTCGCCACCCATGCCGAGCCCGATTTTCGCGGCACAGATGTTCGAGGAGACGGCCAGAACTTGCGAGATGGTCAGCCACTCTGCGGGATGTGTGTCGCGGATCACCACGTTGTCGACCGCCATTTGGCCGTTTTCGCAGTACATGCGCTCGGTCGGCGTGATCGACTTGTTGGCGAGCGCGGCCGCCAACGTGAAGATCTTCATCGTCGAGCCAGGCTCGTAACGATCGGAGACCGCGCGATTGCGGCGCTCCGTGGGTTCACTCTCGCCATAGTCGTTCGGATTGTAACCGGGCCAGCTCGCGAGCGCGAGCAGCTCCCCCGTGCTCGGGTCGACGACCACGACCGAGCCGCCCACGGCCTCGTAAGTCTTGGCGGCCAATGCCAACTCGCGCTCTGCCACGAACTGCAATCCCTGATCGATGGAAAGCTGGACGTCGTGGCCCGCGAATGCGCGATCTTCGTCGAGACCATCGCTGAAGATCAGTCGGCCGTTGCGATCGCGCAATCCGGCGAGGCGCTCTTGTTCACCTTGCAGCTCTTGATTGAGCGCAAATTCGATGCCGTCTTTGCCTTCGCCATCGGGCGCCACGAAGCCGAGGAGCGGGCCACCGAGTTCACGCCGGGGATAGTAGCGACGCCCCTCACCCTCGATGCTCAGACCGCGGATCTTCTCCGCGCCGTCTTCGCCATTGGTCATCCGGCGTACGGCTTCCGCCTCTTCGGGCGAGATCTGACGCTTGAGCCATGCGAAACGCCGCTTGCTCAAGATGCGACGTTCGACTTGCGCCGGATCGAGCGAGAGCGCCTGCGCGATGCGCGTCGCGCTGTCGCGCGCGACCGCGGGTTGATCTTGCAACGAAACGGTGCGCATCAGCTCGACGGCATCCAAGCTGACGCTCGGCACGTCGACGCTCACAGCTAGAGCGCTTCCATTGCGGTCGTAGAGCGTGCCGCGCTGGGGCACGACGTGCAGACGTCGTTGGCGTTGCTTGTCGGCAAGTTCACGCCAAGCGCTGCCGTCGACCACGGTGAGTCGGTAACCCGCCGCGACCACGACCCCCAGACCCACTGCCAGCACGCCGCACAGCATCGCCATGCGTCGGCGAACCCAGCGGCCTTCGGGCGTGTGCAGCCGATTCATGGGCCCTCCTGGGCTTTGTCCTTGTTCACGATGCCCTGGGCCAAATTCAGCTCGCCGCTGCCTTCGGCCTCATCCAACGTGGGCATTGGGCCCGCTGCGAAGATCCGGTCCTTCGAAGGCACGTCCATGCCGAGCAGCGTGCGGGCCACGAAGTCGATGCGCTCGGGCGTCTTGTGGCTCGCGACTTCGAGCTCCAGGACGCGGCGCACTTCGCGCAGCCGCCCGAGCTCGGAATGGGCGCGGCCGAGTTCGTAGCCGAGTTCGATGCCCTGCACTCGAATGCCGAGGTGCAAAGCGAAAGCCGTCGTTGCGGCCACCACGGCCAGCGTCCAGAGCAGCAAGAACGGGCGCTTGCCGCGGGGGTTTCCTAGTTGTTGTTGCGGGATTCCCATGGGTCGACCCAGCCCGGCACGGGCGTGGGTACTTGCATTAGCCCGGTGCGCGCCACAACGCGAAGTTTTGCGCTACGAGAGCGGGGGTTCTCGTCTTGCTCCGGCGAAGACGGGATCAATGGTTTGGCGCTCAAACGCCGCCAAAGCGCCCGCTCCTGGAAGCAGCGCTTCACCAGCCGGTCTTCCAAGGAGTGGAAACTGATCACGGCAGCGACCGCTCCGGGACGCAAGATCTCGTGCAATTGGCCGAGCAAACTCGTGATCTCCTCGAGCTCGCGGTTGACGCCGATGCGCAGCGCTTGGAAGGTGCGTGTAGCGGGGTCGATACCGCCGTTACGCTGCGGCCCGACCGCGCGAATCACGGCGCGCCGCAAGTCGAGCGTGGTCTGCAGTTCACCCGCCGCCAGAGCTTGCTTGATGCAAGCCGCGATCCGGCGCGAGCTGCGCTCTTCACCGAGCTGAAAGATCAAGTCAGCGAGCTCGTCTTGGCCCAGACGCTGAATCAATTCGAGCGCCGTCTCTCCACGCGACGGATCCATGCGCATGTCGAGCGGCCCCTCGAAACGGAAGCTGAGGCCGCGATGGCCTTCGTCGAGTTGCGGCGAACTGACCCCGAGATCGGCAATCAGCGCGTCGATTTGACCGATACCGTTGCGCAAGAGCCAGGGCTTGAGCTGGCTGAACTCCGCGTGCACCACCTGCGCGCGTTCACCGAACGGTGCAAGCCGTGCCCGGCAATTGCGCACGGCTTCGGGGTCGCGATCGAAAGCGATCACGCTCATGTTCGGGTAAGTCCGGAGGACCGCTTCACTGTGACCGCCATAGCCCGCAGTGACGTCGATGCAGAGGCCGCCCCCGACGGGAGCAAGCGCCTGCACGACTTCATCGCGCATGACGGTTCGGTGCACAGGCTTCGTGGGATCCATAACTGTAGCTGCGAACGTCATACTCGAATCAACTCCTCAACCTTGTCTCGGAACTCGTTCCACTGCTCGGGACTGAGTTCGGTCTCCTTGTCCCAACGCGGTTTCGACCACAGCTCGACGTATTGACCCATTCCGGCCCACAGGACGTCCTTGTCGAGAGCCGCGTGCTCGCGCAAGTCGGGGGTCACACGCACGCGCCCCGAGCCGTCGATCTCGACGTCTTGGGCACGAGAAATGAAGAGACGGCGAAAGCGCGTCACGTTGCGGTCGACGCTGGATAGCGCCGAGATCTTCCGCTCGAGCTCCTCCCAGACCTTGAGCGGGTACAGCTGCAGACACGGATCGAAGGGGGACGGCGTCAGCACGACGGTGGACGCCTCGCCGAGCGATTCGCGGAACTTCGCCGGAAGGCTCACACGGCCTTTCTGATCGACGCTGTGAAGGAACTGTCCGCGGAACATCGTGCCTGACCATGGGAATTCGATCCACTTGACGCCACTTCATCCCACTTGGCGACCCAAAACTACGAGTTGGACGGGCTCCTGTCAACCGGCCGTTACATAAATATATATGAGTAAAAACCGTGACTTGCGCTTCTTACTGAAGCGCACATGTCAGGGCGTTCAGTGGGCCCAGGTCGGGCCCAGTAGCCGCCGACCGGATCCCCGCCGACACCCGGCCCGCCCCTTTGGTGGGAGGGCGGGCGGAAAGCCCGTTAGGTGCCTGCCCGCCGTTCCCTAGGGCACCGAACACGTTGAAACCCGAGCAAAGACAACAGAGCTGTGCGGTGCACTAGGGCGCAGCACCGCAGCCTAGCTGCGTGCGCGAAGTCACAGTCAGCGCAGCGGATTAATGTTCGCGCGCACCCACTCGACGATTTCGCTGAGCTGAGTCCCTGGCCCGAACACCTCGCGCACGCCTATTTGTTTCAACTGGGCGCGGTCTTCGTCGGGCACGATGCCCCCACCGAAGACGGCAATGTCCGAAGCGTTGCGTTCTGCCAGCGCGGCCATGACCGCGGGGAACAGCGTGTTGTGGGCGCCACTCATGATCGACAAGCCGACCACGTCGACGGCCTCGTCGACCGCGGCGTTGGCGATCATCTCGGGCGTCTGATGCAAGCCCGTGTAGATCACCTCGAAGCCCGCATCCCTCAGTGCTCGCGCGACGACCTTCGCTCCACGGTCGTGACCGTCGAGCCCCGGTTTGGCGATCAACACGCGAATCCGGGCGCTCATGCACGCCTCGCGATCGCGGTCGCCAACGCCAGCGCGGCACAAGCTGCAGTTTCGGTGCGCAAGATCAACGGCCCCAAATCGGCCAAGACGCAATTGACTGCAAGCAAATCTGCGAGCTCCTGAGCGTCGAAACCGCCTTCGGGGCCGATCCAGAGCTGGACAGTGTCGTGCGCCGTTCGACGGGTTTGCCAAGCCTCCAATTCAGAGAGCAGCGATTGCGCCGCTGCCCCTGGCTGCAAGACGATCCGCCGAGCGTTGGGGCTGCGCTCGATGATCTGCTGGGCCGAGCACGGGCCTTCGATCACGGGCAAATCCGAACGTTCGCATTGCCGGGTTACCTCTTTGGCGATCTGGAGCCAGCGTTCGCGCTTTTGCTCGGCGCGTTCACTGAGGCGCGGCACGCTGCGCTGTGTGGTCAAAAGCCAAAGCCGCCCCGCGCCAAGCGCTACGAGATCGCGCAGCACGTCTTGCAACTTGTCCCCTTTGCCAATCCCCCACACGAGTTCGACGGCACTCAGACCCGGCTTCGAGCCGCGCGCGACGGGACCGACCTCGATCTCTACGCGACGTCCCAGGACCGCGATCGTTGCCTCTGCCTCCGTGCCCTGCTCGGGGTCCGCGACGACGACCCGAGCTCCAACGCCAAGGCGGTGAACTCGACTCACGTAGTTCGACTCGTCCGCATCGAGGACAAACCGCCCGCTCTCGAGTCCAGTGACTAAGAGTCGAATTCTTCTGGCCACGTTTGCGCTATACTATGCGCCTTGACCGATAACGAAAAACAGCGCGCGCTGGGGCTTGGTTTGGGGGCATTCGCGATCGGCATCTCGATTTCGGCCGTGCTTCTGATCCGCCAGGCCCTGCAAACCGAGCACGAGCAGTCGACGCTGAAAGAGGCGTCCGAAATCAGCGCGCCGTTGTCTTCGAGCGAACGCGCTCGGGTCCGGGACGGGATCTCACAGGCGATCTTCAGCGACGCGATTGCGGCGCTCGAAAAGAACTTGGGAGAGCTCGCTATCGACGACACGTGGGGGGCGGTGCTCGAACTTCGCGCGTTTGGGCCCAAAGCACGTCCCGGGGCGATCGAGAAAGTGCGCTCGGCGCAGAGCGCAGCGTTGGCTGATGCCGAGCGCGCGCCGCAACTGTTCAAAGCCGAGCCGTCGCTTGCAATGCAGAGCGCGCTGCTCGAGGCGCGCGCGTTGGACGCGTCCCAGGGCTCGGGCGACAAGCCCGACTTGAATCCAACGCTCAGCGACGAACAGCTCGCCTTGCGGCTCGAGGCAGACTTGTTGTCTCGCGCTCGGGAAAGCGAACGCCTGGTTGGCTTGGCTGACACACGCCTCGACTTGGCCTTGCGACAAGACCTGCCCCTCGAACCCGCTCAATGGCAGCTGGCCGCCGCGCGCGGTCACGCGACCCCGGCACAGGCAACCGACGCAGAGTCCGCGAGACGCTTATGGGCTCGGCTAGTGAACAGTCCGTTTCCGACGACCTTGCTGGAGCAAGCCCTGCGGACCGAAGCGTTGGCGAGCGCTGCCGTCAGCGGCGTGGTCGAGGGTGACGCAGCTCAACGTGCGCTCGATCTCGAAGTGGGCAACTTAGTCTATTTGGTTAACACCGATTGGGGTGCGCCCGAAACGCTGGAGTCACGGGTCGCAAAAACGTATGCCCTGCGCGCATTGCGCTTGTGTCGGCGCGCGATGACAGGCTGAGGGTGCGAACGCGCTTTCCCCTGGTGCCGTGATTTTTCGCAAATAGCGGACGACCGCGCGTCGCTCGCGAACCAGCGAGCGATCACCCGGCGCCATTTGTCGCGCGAGAGCCGATGACTCCACGCGCACTGGCACAGTGCAAAATAGTACGTACCGAACGCGTTCGCGGTTTCCGCCCGAGCCGGAATAGGTCTTGCGACAACTCGGCGTTTAGTGATAGCGGTGCGATCCCCAGTTTCGGGAGCTTGAAACAAGGAAAGCATGTCGATGCGTCATCTGCTCTGCCTGGGCCTCGTAGGGCTCACCGCAACCGTTCTGAATGGCTGCGGCCAAGAAGACGTGAAGTACGAACCCAAGCCCGCTGTAACCGGGGACAAGGCCAACATGCCGGCGGTTCCGCCGATCCCCCAAAAGCCGATCAAGGACGGCGATTCCTACACCGTTTGGGGTGCAAGTTACCAGCTGCGTAGCCGCGTCTATCACCCGACCATCTCGGGCAAAGACATCACCTTGGTGGGCTACATCGTCAAGACGAACCTCGCCGAAGCCCCCGAGTGCGCCGTGCACAAGATGGGCAAAGCCGATCCCGAAGACTGCAAGCCGCCAATCCCCTCGTTCTGGGTTGCGGACACCGCGGGCGCGGACGTCAAAGATTCGATCCGCGTGATGGGTTGGGCTTCCAACTTCGCGAACATCTTCGACGCGATCAAAGAGTTCGACAAGCGCGAGAAGCATCCCCCCGTTGCGAAGCCGGGCAAAGAGATCGAGCCGGTGACTGACGAGATGTGGGGCGTTCAGATCCCGAATCCGCTGCCCGTCAAGGGCGCCAAGGTCAAGATCAAGGGTGAGTACAAGACCACCTTCACGAAGGCGACCTCGGGCGCTGTGGCAGATCCGATCATGGGCGTGCTCACCTTCGAGAGCATGGAATACCTCGAGAAGCCAACCGAGAAGGCCACGCTTCCCGGCATGAAGATGTGAGCTATCGTCCGGACCGCTTCCCGCGGTCCGGTCGTTGTGCCCGCGTCCCGTCGTCGCGAGCGGAGAGTAAGATCTCCGCTCGACTGGATTTTTCCCTAGGCGCAGGTCCGTGGATCTGCTCTTTAGGCGTGTGTGGTTGCTCGCGACCCGAGAGCACTCCAAGCGCTCCCTTGCTGGAGTCCATCGAAGCTGAGCGCAAGCTGTTGGCGGGGTTTCGCAATCGCGGCCCGACGCGAAGCGGTGTTGCTGGTCGCCGTGCTCGCCCTGGCGAACGCATGTAGTCTGCGACAGCCCTTTCCGCCGCAGCCAGTCGTGTCGGATGTCTCGATTTCGGGCGCGAGCGACGCGGACACGCAAGCTTTGTTGCGTGGCTTGGCGACGCGCGAGTCGGATCGCTTCTTCGGGATCTGGGATGGCATCGCCTTCGAATACGAAGTCTACGACGCCGACGTGCTCGGCAAGGACCTGGAGCGCATCGAGCGCTACCTGCAGCGCCGCGGGTACTTCGAGGCCAAGGTCATCGCCGCTCGGGTCATCACCACGGATGAACACCGGGTACGGATTTCGATCCGCGTAAATCCGGGGGTTCCCGTCAAGACCGCCAGCATCCAGCTGATCGGACTCGAAAAGGTCCCCGTGGACGTCGCCGCAGCAGCATTGCGCGCCAGCCCTTTGAGGACGGATACCCCCTTCGACGAGGACGCTTACAAGGAGAGCAAGCAGAGTCTGCAGCGCGTGCTGCGTGACGCGGGTTACGCCTTCGCAAAGGTTACCGGCAAAGTCGAAGTCGACGTCGCGCGTCATCAGGCGCTCGTACGCTTCGAAATCGTCCCTGGGCAGACGGCAGTCTTCGGCAACATTCGTATCGTTGGTCTGAAGCAAGTCCCCGAAGATCGAGTCCGAGCCACGCTTTCCTTGGAAAGCGGCAGCACGTTCTCGCAATCTGCCCTGGACGACGCGCAACACGCGTTGCTCAAGCTAGGGGTGTTCACCAGTGTCGAGCTGAAGGCCGACGCGCGCCGCGCCAAGGGCAATCGGGTGCCGATCGTCATCGTCGTCGACGAATCCGAACTGCGAACACTGCGCGGTGGCGGAGGTTTACAGCTCGACACGCTGCGTTTCGCAGGCCATTTGACGGTTGGCTGGGAGGACAAGAACTTCCTGGGTGGGTTACGGCGCTTCAGCATCGACGCCAAACCCGGCATGGTCTTCTACCCCACTCGCTTGAGCGACATCCGAGCTCCGGATCGCGGACTCATCGAGCAGCAATTGCACGTCGAATTGCGCCAGCCTTCATTGTTCAACGGGCGCACGACGGGCTTCGTGAGCGGCAGCTTCAGCCTGTATCCATTGCTCTACGCAGAGAGCAAGCCGGACGAGGGCATCCTCGGATTCTCCGAGATCAAGGCCTCGACAGGGCTCGATCGGGCCTTCTTCGACCAACGGCTACAGATCACGCCCTCCTACAATTGGCAGTTCGACAAACCCGTCGATTACTCGGCTTGGACGATCGGTAAATCGATTGCCGCCAACGATGAACTGCTCGACAACCTGCACATCTCGTACCCCGAGCTGCAGATCGCGTGGGACTTGCGCGACGATCCGCTCGAGCCGCGCAAGGGCGCGCGCTTCAGTATCGATGCTCAAGCCGCGCTCGCGACGCTCGGCAGCGACGTGAGTGACTTCCGGGTGCGACCGGAAGCGCGCGCCTTCATGCCGATCTCGCCATCGGTGACGCTCGCGGTGCGCGCTGCGACGGGCTTCCTGTTCCCCCACAATTACGGGGACAGCTTAACGGATCCTGGGAGCTTCAGCGCTGCGGGCTTGGCGCAAGATCAGCAGAAGTTGCTCTTCAGGGGTTTCTTTTCCGGAGGCCCGAATTCGAACCGGGGCTATCCGATTCGTGAGGTCGGCCCGCACGGTTATGTGGCGTTTCTCTCGCGAAATCTCGACTGCACGACGACACCACTGCCGCGAGGTTGCAATCGCCCCCTTGGCGGAGTGAGCTTGTGGGAAGCATCGCTGGAGGTCCGCTTCCGCTTGTTCGGCCCGCTTGGCGGCGTTCTGTTCACCGATGCCAGCGATGTGTCACGTGAGCTCGGCTTGAGCTTTCTAGCTCCGCACCTTTCACCGGGATGGGGTTTGCGCTATGCGACCCCCATTGGCCCAGTGAGGTTCGACATGGGTTATCGCCTTCCCTTTGCTCAAGACATCGAGGGCCGCGATAAAGACGCCGAGCCGCGCGCGCTGTTCGGTCTGCCCATTGCGATTCATTTGACGTTGGGAGAGGCCTTTTGAGCGACTCGCCCGCCCCCAAGCCTCCTCGAACGTGGAAGAGCATCTTCGGGGGCGCGGTGTCGGTCGCAGCGGCGTGCATTGGCGTGCTCGTCGCGCTCCTGTTGTCGGTGTGGGTTCACGCGCACGATCCGTTGTTGAAGCGGGCCGTCGTCGATCTCGCCAACGCCTGGCTCGAGGATGCCCTTTACGGCAAAGTCGAGATCGAAGATTTGTCCGAGTTTTCGCTCTCGGGCTTCTCGGTCAGCCGCGCGACACTGACCGACGAGCAAGGCAACCCAGTCATCGAAATCGAGCAGGCGCATTTCGAGCTCGATTTGATGGCTTTCGTGGCAGATGCACTGTTCGGCGACGGGAGCCTGGATCTGGTCGTCGAATACTCTCGCGTGGAGCGCTCGGTCGTACGTTTGGTGCCGGATCCGACCTCGGGAGAGACAACGCTGAGCCACGCGCTGACTCCACGTCCGAGTGCGTCTCGTAAACCTGGCGCAGCCAAGACCCCTGCGCGGCCTTTTCGAGTGTATTTTCCCGTCGTGGAGCTTGGCCTCGGAGAAGCGAAGTTTGCCCTACCTGGCTGGGAACAATTCACGCCGGTGCTCGGTCACGTGCGCGGCAAGTTGTTGTTCAGTCCGAAGGGCATCGCGCTGGACGTCGAGCGCTTCGGAGCCACGGCCGAAGGTCTGATGGGCCACAGTTTGCGCGGCACGGGAACCTTCGGGCTGCGCGCTCCCGGACCTCTGGATCTGGACTTCACGGGTTTCCTCGATGAAGCAGAGGTGCGCGCCCGAGCACAACTCGCTGCCGGCAAATTGACGCTTGCGTTACAAGCTCCGCGTCTTCAACCGAGCACAGTCAAGAGCTGGTACCCCGCGTGGCCTGTCGAAGCACCACTGGCTGCCCAGATCACCGCCAGCGGCCAGCTGCCGAAGCTCGACGTCCACGCGCAAGTCGAGGCTGAAACGAGTGAACTCGATCTCGACGGTCTGCTCGATCTGAAGGAAGGCATCAATGCCACGTTGCGCGCTGAACTAAAGCATCTCGATCTGGGTCCGCTGATCCCAGGCGCACCGACCACGGATCTGACGGCCGGCTCCGACATCGGTGTGAGCATCGACAATGACGGCTACGAGGCTACGGCTAGCGGTAACGTAGAACCCACACAGATCGCGGCAGTGGAGGTGCCTGCCATCGACTTCGAGATCAACGCGACCCGCGAGCACACCAGCGCGGCCTTGACGCTGCATGAACCGGGAGCACCGATCAATGCGACCGCAGATTATGCTGCCGGCAAGTTGACCGCGGAAATCGAGACCTCGGTGCCGAACCTCGCGTCTCAACGCCGCGTGCGACGTTTGGGATTACCCGGTCAAGCGACGCGAACGGCGTTGCATGCGAAGCTCGAGCTAGACGATCAGAACCTGGAAACCGAGCTCGAAGCCGACATCGCGCAGGTTGGTATTGCCAACTTGAAGGGCTCACGGCTCCACGTCGAAGCCAAGGCCAAGGGGAGTCCGCACCAACTCGACGAGCTGCAATTCAACGTCATGGCTCACGCCGACAACTTGCAGCTCGGCCCAGTGCGCTTCAGTGAGGGCCGTCTCTCGCTACAAGGCTCGCAGAAATCGTTCAACACCAAGCTGGAACTGAGTGATACCGACGGCCGCAGTGTGACCTCGAGCGGTCACGTCGATGATCAGCTGGTCGTCACCAATGCCGATTTCGTTGCTCGGCAAGGTGAAATCGAGGTTCGGGGCAAGGCCAGACGAATCGCAGCCCGCGAGCCAAGCATCGACGTCCCACAATTCACCATCTCCGGACCGAGCGGCACGCTGGAAGGTCGCGTCGTTGCGCGCCCGGGCCTGTTCGAGTGTAAACTCGATGCCGACAGCGTGCGCATCGAGCGAGTATTACGCGCGCTGGGCATCGGTGATCCTCCCGCCCGCGGAAACGTGAGCCTCCACGCGGACGTTTCTTTGGGTCACGACGTCCAAAAGGGACGCCTGGACGCTGACCTCGATCACGTCTCGGTCGCTGAATGGGGAGATAGCAAGATCAGTATCTGGTCGACACTGGACGGCAAAGACGTGCAGGGCGCGTTGCAGAGTAACGATGCCCTCGGTTTCGCTCTGCAGGCCAAATGGGGTGCGTTACTCGGAGGTCCTGCGCTGGAGCTCGCTTCGTGGCAGAGCGCTAGCGGTGATGCCGAGATTTCGCTGATTGGCGTTCCCCTCGAAAGCTTGCCTCTAGTGCTCGGGAGCAGTGGCCTGCAGCAACTCGATGGCACACTAGGCGCACGCGTCCTATTGCAGCGGACGGCTACGAGTGGCTTCCCCGATGCGTTCATCGAGCTCGGAAGTAACGTGGCAACGCTGACGATCGGCAAAGGCGCAGCTGCTGAAAAGCTGGAGCACTTGACTGCCTACTACAGCGGCGCTTTCAGCGCGGCAGCCAACAAGCTCAACGGCTCGGTCCTGGTCGCGGATCAGAACGGCACCCTGTTGAGCGCTACCAGCGCGTTCGATTTCGAACCCGCGGCGTGGTTCGACGACCCGAGCTTGGCTCTAGCCAACTTTCGACAGCAACCACTCAACGTCGTGGTCAACTTGCCAGAGCACACTTTAGCCTCGCTGCCACTGATGAAGAACTCGGGGCTCGGGGGCAGCGTTTCGGGACAGGCGGCTGTATATGGAAGCCTCGATGCACCTCGGGTTTCGCTACTCATGAGCGGGCACTCGATCACGACCGGGCTGACGTCCAACTCCGCGCCCTTCTCGTTTGGGGCTAACGCCAACGTCGATCTCGAAACTGGTGAGCTGCAAGTCGAAGTCGGCGGCGAAACTCAAGGTCGACGCGTGCTGACCGCGAAGCTCGACGGCACCGTTCCCTTCAGACACGCGAACGCATCCACGTGGCGAGCGAGCGTTGCCCTCGATCACCTTCCGCTGGGTATCCTCGAACCGTTGGCGGCCTACGAATTTGCGGGGAAAGTCAGTGGTGACATCAATCTCGAGCAGGGCGCTCAGCCGCGCTTGCAGGCCAAGCTCGAGGTCGAAAACTTGAGCTCTGGGCGTTCGGTGCTCGGCAACGGGTCGTTCGTGGCGATTGGCAAACCGGGCGAGGTCCGCGCGACCTTTGCAGCATCCGAAGGGCCCCACGCATTGATGCTACAGGTTACCGCCACTGCGCCGCTCGCCGATGTGCCGTTGCCTGCCGAGTTCACGCACCTGGACGCGGGTATCCTCGCCAAACAGCTGGATGCAGCGGCACTAGCGCCGTTGCTTGGCGGTCTGGTCGCGCGCCCCGCGGGCGACGTCGATGTGGATTTTGCGTGGACGGGTGAACGCCATTCAGTTGCTAGTTCCACTGAAACCCAATGGACCAGTGAGTTGTCCGGCAGCGCCCGGCTCTCGCACGGCACCGCCTATGTGGAAGGTCTCGGGATCGAGCTGCGCGACATCGATGTTGAGGCCAAGGCGGTCGCGAGCGCGGGAAAGACTCGCTTGTCGATCCAGCGCTTCGAGGCCAAAGCCCGCTCGGAGAAGGTCAATGTGAACGGCAACGCGAACCTACTCATCGACGGTTTCGTGGCCAGCGAGGGCGCAGCTTCGTTCGCGCTGCAATCCGTACCGATGACGCTCGAAGGGCTAAACTTGGGGCGGGCGAGTGGCAAGGCCAACGCGCGGTTCCAACGTCGGCATGGTTGGAATGTGGCGGGCGCTTGGCAGGGTAAAGACTACGTCGACGTGGGCGTAAGCCTCGACAAGTGGCGCTTGAAAGCTTCGCCTGCCGCGTCACGTGAACTGATCGATCTGGGTCGCAACTCGGACATCGTCGTCTTGCAAAGTGAAGTCTCTACGCGTTCCGATGCGGAGATCACGCCGTATCGATTCGTGATCGACTTGGGCTCCGATACCGAATTCAGCTTGGCGGATCTGGAAGTGCCGCTCGGGGGCAAGGTGCAGATCGAGTACACCAACAAGAGCAAACTGAGGGGCACGCTGTTACCCCGCGGGGGCAGGATTCCAATCTTCGGTCGCGTTTTCGAGATTGTCGATGGCAAGGTAATCCTCAACCCCAAGGATCCGTCCAATCCCGATTTGGACCTGACGCTCTCAGGGCGCTCGAACGACGACGACGTGATCTACATTCACATCGGCGGGACATTGAAAGAGCCGATCACCGACCCGTCGCCGACAGCGTTGCAGCCCTTGTTGGGCGGCGGCGCGGCGAGCGTGCTGGGCAGCGGTGTTCAGGCGCTCGGAGTGAGTCAGCTGTTGGGTGAGTCGGTCCAACTTCGAGTGAGCTCTGCAGATGAAAAAGAAGAAGAGACGAACTACACGGCCGCGGTTCGCATCGATGACGACTTGTGGTTCGAGGCGAACTACCAACGCGGACAGGCAAGCAGCTTGACCCAGGAAGACACCGATGCCGTGTCTGGCTCAATCGACTACCGATTCAAGAAGCGCTGGTCGGTGCGCACCAAGGTGGGCAACACCGGTGGCAGTGTCGATTTGCTCTGGCAATACCGCTACTGAGACCGGTCGATGCGCTCAGGCCAAGGGCGTGCCTCGAGGGCTCAACCCGGTCGTCGCGCGCTGGCACAACCGATCTTGACGCTCAGAGCGAAGTCACCCTCCGCAAAGTAGCTGTCCACCGCGTCGCACACGTAGCTGAGCGGCATCGTCAAATCGAAATTGCCGAGGGTCGTCTGCAGCTCGGGAATGATCAACAAGCGCGTCGTTGGATCTTCGATGAAGGCGCGGCCGCCAGCAAACGTCAACTCGGTGGACACGACTTCGACGTCGACGTCTTCGAGGCCAACGCTCTCCAGCTCTTCCGACAGAGTCTCGATGCTCGGGCGATTCGCCATCGCAATCTCGACGGCTTGACCGAACTCGCCCTGGTCGTATTTGAGGGCAAACTCACGAAACAAGTCTCCCAGCTCTTGAAACGAGCCACGCAGCGGCATCGACACCAAGACTTGGCCCTCGCCGTAAACCAGACGCATCATCTCGGCAAAGAGCTGCGTGCGATCGAAAGCGGTACCGATCGGATGCAACGTCAACGCGTGCGAAAAGGTGCCTGCGGGAAGATCGGTGGGGTAGCCGTCGGTGAGCGCATACTCGAGGCCTCCCTTGGGCGAGGTGGCTGCCTTGTTGCGCGACAACTCAATCGCAGCTTGCGAGGTATCGACCCCGATGACTTGAGCATCGGGCACGCGATCCAACAACTGGCGATCGGGGTACCCGGTGCGACACCCGAGGTGCACCACCTTGGCGCCCTCGCCAACGAGCATCATGTCGAGCGCGACTGCGCCGAACGCCGAAAGGTAGCGCGGAACCACGAAGGTCTCGAAGACGGCCACTTCCGCAGGAGTCAGAATCTCGCGCTGCACGTCGAGTCAGCTTACGCACGTGGCAAATCCCGCGCCATGGGAAACGACACGCTTTGCGCGCGCTTCGTTCAAACGCGCGGTCCCGGCAAGACCAACGATTGCTGAGGTCTACACCTTCACCGTATGCTCCCCGATGGTGCCCCCCGACAGGACTTCTGCGCGAAGCAACGTTCGCCCGACTTTGGCGTTGCTCAGCCTCTTGCTGCTCGGATCCTTGCTCTTGGTTGCGCTCTGGCATCGCTACGCAAGCGTCAGCCAGGCTGAGCTGGTGGTCGCAGTCCCGGCAACGGCCACGGAGCGCTCACCAAGCCGCTGCCCACCTCGCACACTCGAAGACCATGGGGTGTGCATTCCTGTCCCCTTGCCCAAAGCCGGAGACACGGACGCGCCGATCGTCCCCTTGTTGCCCAACCGACCCAAGGAACTCGAAGCGTACCGCTTGCCGGTTGCCGGGCAATCCGAGTGGGTGGACTTGAAGGATGCGCCCATCCCCGCGCAATTCGCCGTTGCCGGGCAATCACTCGCCATCGCTACAAGCCAGAGCGCAGACATCACGCGCGCTAGTTGGTCGGTATTGGAGCAGAGCACACTGATAAGCAGCGATCCCATGAAGGGCTGGCTGCTCGTCGGTCTCGGCAATCCCTACCCCACGCTCGTGCTCATTTCGGGACTCAGCGAGCTGCGAGCGGATCTGGTTTCGGGCAAAGCGCTCCCGGCCAACGTGACGCTGGGCCGCACAAAGGGAACGCTGTTCGTCGCTGCCCGCCAATTGTTACCTGCCGCGAAGGGTGTCCTCAGCGCCGAGACCTGGCAAGCATCGAGCAGCGTGGCCGTCGACCTGAGAAATCTGCTCGACTTGTTGCACACCCCTTAGAACCTTGGGGCAAGCGCCGCCCCTCAAACGACGAGTTTGTAGCCGTGCCCATACACGGTGACGATGTGCTCGGGCACGTCTGGATGACGTTCGAGCTTCTTGCGCAGTTTCAGCACGAAATTGTCGACGGTTCGCGTCGTGGAGTTCGCCGCTCCCCAAACGCGTCGCAAAATCTCTTCGCGACTGACGGTGTGCCCCGCCCGAGCGTGCAGGAACCGCAACAACTCGACCTCGTAGGACGACAAAGCGTGTCGTTCACCTCTAACCTCCACGGTGTGGGCGCTCAGATTGACGACGGCATCCCCGACGCTGAACACCTCCGCCACCGGTCGGCGTTCGAGCCTCCGAAACAATGCCCGCAGTCGTGCCACGAGCTCACCGACGCCGAATGGTTTGGTGACATAGTCGTCAGCGCCTGCGTTGAAGCCGCGAATCTTGTCGGCTTCTTGGCTGCGCGCGGTGAGCATGACGATGGGCACCTGGGCATCGAAGGTCCGGATCTCTTCACACACTTGATAGCCGTTCTTGTCCGGAAGCATTAAATCCAAGACGACGGCGTCCGGCTGTGCTTGCCGAGCTTGGCTAACACCGTCAGCGCCGGTAGCAGCGGTCAGCACGCGGTAACCTTCGAACCCCAGTGCGTCGGTGAGACCCAACGCGATGTGCGGTTCGTCTTCGATGATCAGAATAGTGCGCCGCTCGTCCGTCAA
The DNA here is from genome assembly GCA_036263015.1 of Polyangiaceae bacterium. Taxonomy (GTDB): domain Bacteria; phylum Myxococcota_A; class Polyangia; order Polyangiales; family Polyangiaceae; genus SZUA-265. The sequence continues at coordinate 25,737 of DATAHU010000049.1, forward strand.
ACCTCGACCCTTCCCCAGCTCCACACCCCGAGCTGCCTGCCCGGCTCTGCAGGCATCGGGCCCATGGAACACGAGACCCCGCTCGACCGAATGGTCTGCGGGGCCTCGATGTTGCGCTTCCGGACCTGCATCTGCCGGCCTGAGGAAACGCTTAGTCAGCCATCGAACGCTTGCTCAGTCGAATGCCTGACCGGCGCAAGCGAACAGCGTGATGGTGTTCGGTTCGGGAGTACCCTGACCGACGAAGCGAAGCTTGCGCTGAGCAGTCGGGGGGCACTTCTGAACCAGCGTTTGCACTTGCTGCTTGAGGGCATCATCGTCCACCAACGTAGGATCGACGTAACACCAGCCGTTGCCGGCGGCAGTCTCGGAGGTCAAGCACTCCCGCTGCTCGTCGCCGGTCAGCTGCGTGATGGTGCACAGCTGGAAGCCCTTGCAGTCGGCTTCGCTGCTGCACTGTTCTTTGCTGAGCAGGGTTGCCCGAACGATGGGGTCGATCTCCGCCTGAACCGGCGTGCGCGCTGCACTCGCATCACACATCGGCGCGTCGCCTGCGCGGAGGCGCTTTGCCTCGATGATCTTGCAAGCTGCTTCCTTGCCGTTCGGACCGTCCTTCACGGCGAGTTCGCGCGTCAGGCACTTGTCCGCCAACTGCTCCTTCAAGCGGTCGACGATCGCGGCGACCGCGGGGCGGTAACCAAAGTCCGCCGCGTCTTTCTGGGCGATATCCGAGACCTTCGGACAAATCGAAGCCACGATCGAGTTGTCACCGTAGGCCTTCAACACCTGCAACTCGCGCAAGCCCGGATACGCCTTGGCGCGGCGCTGGGTCGAATCGAAGGTGCCATTCTGATTCTGACAGAGCGGGTTGCCCCAGTCGTCACCCGGATAGTCGGTGCAGTCGCAGTTCGAAACGCTCATGCCAGCCTGACGCTGTGCATCGGCCTCGTCAGCCGTGGGACAAGGCTTCTCTTCGGCCAACGGGAACACGCACGCGTACTGCAAGTCGCTTTGATCGGTGATCGTCCACTCGTGACCGTTGACGGGGTTGGCATTGTAGCCAGAGCCGGGTGGCGCGATGCCTTGCCCCATGCGCGGGTCCACCGACTCTTGCATCAACGGATCGGTCGGCATCTGGATGCCATTGACGGGATCGTCCGGACCCAAGATCAAGTCCCAGTCAATCCGATCCGCGTCTTCCGCGTCTTGCTTTGCAACCCTGTACTTCAAGGTGGCGGCGTCTTTGTCCACAGCGACGTCCTGCCAGGGCACGCCCAAGATACCCGCCAAGAAGATCAGATTCTTGTTGCGGGGAACCGCCGGGACTTCGTCCTTCCCGCCCGTGTACTGCAGGTCGGAGTAGATGGGGTTCGCGACCATCGTCAGGCCCTTGTCGTCACAGTAGGCCTTGTCCAAAGTCTCCGAGTAGGGGCAGATGAGCTGCTCCCTGAGCGCCGTCGAGTAACGGGCAACCGGATACAGATAGTCGACGCCGAAGCGACGTTTCTGCTGGAAGCAACGAAGGTTCGGGTGATCGCCCTTGTCTTCGAGCACGAACTTGCGACCATTTTCGCAGCCCGCGGCAACGGTCGACGTCATCCCATTGGCGTCCGTGGCCGTGGCCGTGGCACAACCGCTCGCCACATTGGGTTGACCGCAAGATTGGCAACAAGGGTCGTTCGGATTGGAAGCGCAGGCCGCGCTGCTCTTGAACGCACCGAAGTAGCCAGCCTCGCCGCCCTCCATCGTGCTTTGCGTTTGCGCCAAGCGCCAGGTCTGACCTGATGCCTTGAACGAGCAATCGTTCTCATCGGTCAGCATGACGATCGCGAGCAGCGAATCGGGGCGCAAGAACTGCTTGCGCTGATTCAAGATGTTCAGGTCCACGAGCTGCATCATTGTGCCGGGATCACGCTCGGGTCCCGCACACGAGTTGGCCGTGTCGGAAGTGTTGCAGGGCAAGCGCGTGATCTTCGTGTAGGGATAAGGCTCGACCAAGAAGCGATACCAGGCCTCGAGCGTTGCTTCCCAACCGCAGCCATGCTCACCTGCCGCAGCGACCAACTTCGAGAACTCGCCGGTGAAGGCGTCCTTGTTGCTCGTCGAGGTCCAGCTCAAGAAGCCAGTGCCTGCGGCATCCCCAGCGGCGGTCGCGCCACGCGGCAACGAGCCGAGCAGGTAGGCCATGTCCTTCTGCTGCGCTTCGTCGGGGCTGTTGCCCACGCCCTGACAGTCGATCTCGGCACCAAAGCCACCCAAGCTGCTCGTGACGATACCGATGTGGATGTCGTTGATCGGGTTGAACTCACGTGCGCCGCTCTTGCACTTGTCCTTCGACGAAGGCGGCGAGTCGACCACCGCACCATTCTGCACGCAGACGGGCGACACCAAGCGACCGACCAAGTCGGGCACGGCGAGGGCCAAGATCTCCTGCTTGTCCGCCATCGAAATCGAGTTGTCGACGACGAACAACAAGTCGATCTTGTCGACCGCCGACTGCACCAACGTATCGACGATCACGTTGGTGGTTCGAGGCTGACCGCGACCAATCGGGCGGCTGAGGCAGCCGGTGAGGGCGGCCGCCGCCAGCGCGAGGCCGATCGCCTTGGTCGCTACCGATTTGGCGGACCGGGGCAGTGTGAACGGGGGGGTGAACTTCATTTCTGGCTCCTTACGGGTCCGTGAAAACTTTGGCGCGGAAAACTAGTTGGCAGCGGGCTGCCCCGTCAATGGGCCGCGGCGTCCAGCGCGGGATGCCGCTCCTGCCACCAAAGTACAATCATCTCAGCTGCTTCGATCCAGCGCTCTGAACGCAGAACAACGGGCGTCTCAGAGCCAACCTCCGGTCTGTTGCAGCTTTCGGGCCCATTCAAAGGAGCATGAGAAGCCGCGAAAACAGCGCCACCTGGTTCAACCTGGTTGCGGTTCCGAATCCAAGGGCGCCAACTCAGTTGCCGGCTCTGCTTCGAGTTCCTCGCCGAGGGCGCCGGCGTCTTCGTCGCCCGGCTCCGTGAGGTCCTCGCTCTGCTCGGGCACGTCGCTCGTGTTCGCCACCAGCTCCTCGGCAATCGCTTCCTCGCTTTTCCAGAAGCGCTCGAGCGCTCGAACGTGACGTCGATCGATCCCCGGCAATCCGAGCAGTTCTTCTGCGCTCGCGGACTTCAGGTTATCGATCCCCCCAAAGTGAGTCAAAAGCAGCTGCTTGGCTTTGGGCCCGATGCCTGGAACCCGATCGAGCAGCGAAAGCATGCGGCGGCCCTTACCGAGGCGGCTTCGTCCCTTGTTTGCGAAGCGATGGGCCTCGTCGCGGACGCGGGCGAGTAGGAACAGCTCGGGGCTGTTGGGCTTCAATGCGATCGCGTTCTTCTGATCCGGTAAGTAAACCCGATCCACCAACTTGTCTCCGGCCGCAGTTTCGCGTTCCTTCGCAAGCCCTGCCAGTTGCAAACCTTCGAGGCCAAGATCCTTGGCGGCGGCCAGCGCAACGGCCAGTTGCCCACGGCCCCCGTCGACCAGGAACAGATCGGGCAAATCCCAAGTCTCGCCTGGACGCGCGTCTCGACCGCGCCGAAAGCGCCGGCTCAAGACCTCGTACATCGCGCCGTAGTCGTCCCCGCCTTCGACACTCTGAACGCGATAGCTCTTGTAGCGGGATTTGTCGGGCAAGCCGTCCTTCAACGCGACCACTGAACCCACCGTGTCGTTGCCGCCGAGATGTGAAATGTCCGTGCACTCGATCCGACGCGGCACTGTCGGCAAGCGCAAGCGCGTCTGCAACTGGTGCAGTCGTTGCTCGATGTCCTCGCGGGCGCGCCGCTTTTCTGCGAAGGCGTGCTGGGCGTTGTCGATCGCGAGGTCGAGCAGTTGTTTCTTGGGACCGCGCTCGGGGCTGATGATCTTCACTGCTTTGGGTGCACGTTCGGCCCGGCTGCGAGCAAACTCGGCGCGCCTGTCGCTGAGCCACTCGGCCACGCCCTCGACGCCTTCGGGCAACACCGGCACCAAGATCTCGTCCGGGATCAGCACCGGTCCCCGTTCGGCATCGTACGTCTCGCGCAAGAACGCGGCGACCACTTCTTCGTCCGCCAGATCGAGACGCGGGTGCGACACGGCGATCGCTTGCACGACCCTCCCCTCGCGCACTTGCAAGACACTCAACTCGACCAAGTCCCCTTCTCGATATAGGCCAAGCACGTCTTGATCGGTGCTCTCCACGCTAACTACGCGCTGAGCCTGCTTCACGCTGTCGACTGCAGCGATCTGGTCGCGACAAATGGCCGCAGACTCGTAATGCATCGCCGCGGCGTAGTCGCGCATGCGCTCGCGCAGGGTCGCCGCTAGTGCGGCGTGGCGCCCGTCGAGGAACAACTCCACGGCCGCAACCTGATCGCGATACGTTTGGCGGTCAATCTCGAAGACACAAGGCCCAGGGCAGCGCTTGATCTGGTACTTGAGGCAAGGACGCTTGCGCGACGCAAATTCACGATCCGTGCAGGTGCGCAACTTGAAGTGTTTCTCGACTAGGTGCAGCGTGCGGCGGGCGGAGGTCGCCGAGTGATAAGGTCCGAAGTAGTGCGCTCCGTCCGCTTTGGGCCGACGCACGAGATCGAGTCGCGGCCACGCATGGCTCGTGTCGATGCGAATGCTGAGGTACTCCTTGTCGTCCCGCAGCTTGACGTTGAAGCGAGGTTGGTGCTCCTTGATCAGGCTATTTTCGAGGATCGTCGCTTCCTTCTCCGACTGGGTGACGATCGTCGAAAGATCCCGGATTTGGGATACCAAGCGCGGCAGATACATGCGCACGTCACTGCCGCCCGCTTGAAAGTAACTGCGCACACGCGAGCGCAGACTCTTGGCTTTCCCGATGTAAAGAATGACGCCCTCAGCGTCGCGGAACAGGTAGACACCGGGCCGCGCGGGCAGCTGATCCAACTTGTCACTCAGCGAGACCTGCACACCGGGCTTTTCAGCGCGCTCGTTCTGTTGCAGTGTGCCGGGTTCCTGCTCCTCTGCCTCTACGGGCTCACCAGACGCTTGCGCTTTTGGTGCTTGGCCTTCCTGATTCACGGTGACCCTCCCCCCAGATCCGCCAACTGAAGCTGGCTCGCCAACTGAACCCGCGCGCACAGTGGCGCATGAGCCAACTGCGCCCGAGCGCAGCGCGGCGCATGAGCCAACGACGCACGAGCGCAGCGCGGCGCCCGTCGAGGCGAGAGCGCAGCTGCGTTGGCTCTCGCTGCTTCCAGGCTCGTCTTGGATTTGGGTTGCATTGGGGTTGGTTTCCGGGCTCTTGGCCGCGAGTCTTACGCTCTACCGCATGCGCGGTGCTGCGCCAGAAGCAGAAGCCTTGCCTGAAGCAGTTTTGCTCGGCAAGCCGCTCGAGCTCGACAGCAAAGCCCTGAAGAAGGCGCTCGATCGGCTGCGCAGCCACACCAGCGGTTTGTTCGCCCTCGAGTTGCCGGAAGGCGAGCCACAGAAGGTGAGCTTCGGGGAGCTCGGAGTCGAGATCGACCGCGCCCACTTGACCCAGTTGCTCAAGGACAGTGTCGATGCAACGAGCGCGCTGTCACGTTGGAGGCGGCGTCACGGCCAAGGACCGCAAAACGTTCTCACTCTGCCGTCGCCATTGGTGCTCAACGCCGAGCGCACGTTGCCCTTGCTCATGCGGCTGAAGGACGAGTTCGATCGCCCGAGCCGGGATGCCCGGCTGAACTTGGGGGAACGCAAGATCGAGCCTTCAATCGAAGGTCTGCGCTTGGATGTCGATGCCAGCTTGCTGAGAATTCAGGAAGCGCTGAGTCAGGGCGCGAGCGCTTGTCCCCTGGTGTTCGAGCGCGTTGCCCCCGCGCGCAAGACCGAACAGCTCGCTGGCGTGCGCTTCGATCACGTGATTGCCAATTTCGAGACGCCCTACGATCGCTCGTTGAAGGCCGAGGCGCGCACCTACAACTTGCGCCAAGCTGCGTCGCACCTCGATGGCTACGTGCTCTTACCGGGTGAAGTCTTCGACTTCAATCGAGTGGTGGGCCCGCGCGACGAAGCCAACGGCTACAAGGTCGCACCGGTAATTGCTCAAGGTGAACTCGTCGACGGCGTGGGCGGCGGTACCTGCCAGATCTCGGGCACGCTGCACGGTGCAGCGTTTTTTGCGGGTCTGGAGATGGTCGAGCGTTACCCTCACACCCGCCCCAGTGCGTACATCAAGTTGGGCCTCGACGCGACGGTCGTCTATCCAACGATCAACTTCCGCTTCAAGAACCCCTATGATTTCCCGGTCGTGCTACATGAGACAGTCAAAGACGGACTGGTGCGCGCGGAGGTCCTGGGCCCCGAGACGGACCAAACGGTGACCTTGATCCGCCGGATCAAGAACGCATTGCCCTTCGACCAAGTCGAGCGCCCTGACGAACGCCTGCCCAAGGGTGAACGGGTGCTGGCGCAGCGGGGAGTGCCGGGCTTCCAACTCGAGATGTACCGAATCATTCGCCACGGGGCACACGCCGAACGCACCGTCTGGGAAGCGACCTATCCACCGACGACCCAAATCGTGCTCCTGGGCGACGGAGCCAAGGATCGCCCGGCGCGCGTTCACGACGATCCGCACCCGGAGTACATCGCGGATGAGCTCTTGATCGTGACCCTCGAACGCGAGCCGCCCAAGCCTGAGCCGGTGGTCAGCGAGCGGCGCGAACCGGGCAGGTTCGGCACGCCCGGCTGGACGGCGCAGGCCGGTATGCCGGCGTGGAAGCCACCGGAACGGCGCCAATAGGCGCCTCACACCTACCTGATGTCGTGTTGTCGCGGAGTCGACACAGCAGCCGAACTGCCAGACAGTCAAAGCCTGGGTCCAGGCGCCGAACCGCGCTGGAACACGCGCACATTGTTTATTGATTACCGCAGCTTATACAAAGGCCAACTGACCGGCCCGAGACCCCGCCGAGAATGACCCTTCCTTTTCGCCGGCCGAGGTTTTATGAGGGCGGCCCATCTACCGGCACCGGCCGGCCGTTACCCACGCGTCTCTGATGCACGGGTTCGCGCTCGGAGTCTCCCGCGTCGGTCGACTGACCCGAGACCAGCTATGACAACGCAAGAGTACGCCGTTCCCCAGCATCACCATCCCGAGACTCAACTGGACGAGACCGATCCCACACCGCGTACGGTCGATTGGAACAACCCGCGCGTCGCCGCAATTCTAGAAGCCGCCGCCAAATGTTTCGCTCGTAAGGGCTTCAGCGCGACGACGCTGGCCGAGATCGGCAAAGAGCTCGGGCTGCGCAAGAGCATCGTGCACTACTACTTCGCGAGCAAAGCCGCGTTGATCCACGAGGTGCAAAGCTACACGTACCACAAGTACTTGGAGCGCGTACGCGAGGCAGTGCGCTCGGACGTGCCGGGCGTTTCGGCGCACGGGATCCACGCGCTGTGGGAAGCCGCGGGAGACGGCAACGTCGGCCTCAACATCGAGGTTTGGAGCGCCTCGCGCAATGACGAAGAGCTCAAGCGTCGCGCGGCCGCTCTACAGAAGGAGAAGCGCAAGCTCGTCGCACGGAGCATCGCCGACATGCTCGGTGCCGATCCGTCGCGAATCCGCGAGTCACTGTGCACCTTGGTGCTGAGCGTGCTCAACGGCTTGAACGTTTGCGAGTACGTCGAGGGTGAACAAGCCAAGGCCCAAGAGGCGTTCGAGATCTTCGTCTCTCTCTTGCGCGCGGGTATGTCATCGCAAGAAGCACCGCCACCCACGCCGCCGTCGGCAGAGTGAGCCTTCTTCCCGACCTCGGTTGATCTTCCCAGGAGCTGCTCGATGCTCGTCTTCGAACGGATCCTGGGTCAGCCAACCGCAGTACAGACACTCGAAAACGCTCTCAAGCGAGGCCGGGTTCATCACGCGTATCGCTTCGAAGGCCCGACCGGGGTGGGCAAGGAGCTGGCCGCGGTCGCGTTGGCGCAATCGCTAGTGTGCACCAGCGGCGGCGAAATCGGCTGTGGCCAATGTTCAGCCTGTCAACGCGCGGGACGGCGTTCAGCAGATGACCCCCAAGTGCCGCTGCACCCAGACGTCGTTCTCGTCGGCAGGGGTGTTTACCCGCAGGCGCTGATCGGCGCACGCGAAGCTACGGGTATCAGCGTCGAGCAGGTCAGACGCATCGTATTGTCGCGTGTCGGGTATACGCCGCACGAGGGCCGCGCGCTGGTCTTCATCGTGCAAAACGCCGAAGAGCTGACGGTGTCGGCTGCCAATGCGCTGCTGAAGACCTTGGAAGAGCCACGGCCCGCCGTTCACTTCGTGCTGCTGACGAGTCGCCCCAACCGCTTGTTGGATACGATTCGGTCGCGCACTTTGCCGGTACGATTCGGCCCTCTGCCGGAGAACGTGTTGGCAAACATCTTGGCAGCCCACGGCCGCTCGGCAGAACTCGTGAGCCTCGCCGAAGGCAGTGCCCAACGCGCACTCGAGTTGGCCGACGACGAGCGGCGTCAGGACTTGAACGCGTTCGTCCAACGAATCGATGCAGCCCTCGTCAGCCCAGATTTGCGAGCGAGCCTGGAACTCGCGCAGTCGTTACCCCGAGACCGTGATGAGCTGAAGTTGCGTTTGTTGGCGTTGGCTGAACACGTGCGACGCGATACACGCGAAGCCGTTGCCCGCGATGCGACGCGGCCAGCAGCCAGGGGGGCCGAGCGCTACCGCGTCGTGCAATCTGCTCTCGACGCGTTGGAGCGCAATGTCTCGCCCGCGCTGGCCCTGGAAGGCATGCTCGTCGAACTACGCGCTGCTGGATAACTGGCAGCCCGGGAGCGGCTAGCGGGCGATTAACCGAGCGAGTTCGAGCGTGCGCGCTTCGATCTGCTTGGGCTGTGGCGCCATCAGATCCGAAATCACGCTGATCACGTCTGCCTTGTCACGCAGCGATTCGACATTGGCACGGCGGATGCCTCCGATCGCGACCAGCGGAACGCCGACCGCTCGAGCCGCGAGCGCTGCGACCGCCAGCGCATCGAGGCCCACCGTTGGCTCCGGATTCGCTTTGGTCGCGGTAGGGAACACGGGACCGAACGCGACGTAGAAGGGGCGTGCGTCCAGAGCGAGCTCCAATTCCTCGAGATTGTGCGTTGAAATTCCAAGGCGAAGCTCTGGAGCGAAACGCCGAACTTCTTCCAGCGGCAAATCTCGCTGGCCCAAGTGCACACCATCCGCGCCTGCCATCAACGCCAGATCGGGGCGATCGTTGGCGAACAGCAGAGTGCCAGCGGCGCTTGTCATTGGGCGCAGGCCGCGCAAGATGGCAAGAACCTCGCGAGGTGCGGACATTTTGGCACGGAGCTGCAGCAGCGGCGGGCGCGCGACCAATACCGATCGCGCCGCGTCGATCGGATCGAGGGCGAAGCGCTCGCACACCTCGAGATCGATAATGGGGTACAGCCCTTGCACGGATTCTGTATATATGGCCCTCATGTCACTTCGCCGTCTAGTCCTTGGAGTACTCGCTTCATCGATCGGGATGACTTGCTTCGCTGCTGCGAATGGCGAGTCCGGCTGGTCATGGGTGCAGAGCGCTCAGGCGGCCAAGGGGCGAAAGGGCGGCGGCACACCAGCGCGCGGCGGCGCGGCTCGCAAGCGGGCTCCAAGTGCCGCACGCAGCGCGGGCAGCAAAGGCGCCAAAGCCGCGCCGAAGGGCGGCAAGGGAGACTCGAAGGCCCCACGCCATAGGCGGCTCGCTGACCCAGGCGCGTCGCAACCCTCGCGCGCTAGCACACCGTCGCATGACACCATCACGCCGATCGAAGTGCCGGAGCGCGCGGGACCGACGCCAACTCGCAGCATCACCCAACCGGTGCATCGTCTGCCGCGGGTGGTCGAAGAAACGCCGCTGTCGCCAGGTGAACGCGAACTCACTGACGCACTGGCGCTACAGGTAACCCCCGCGGGTCCTTATGAGCCTTGGGTCGTTCAGTTGCAAAATCTCGGAACGAAACCGGTAAAGCTGAGCAGTGACGTGCGTCTGCTCTGGTTCGAAGCCACTGTTCCAGGTAAACGCTCGACGGTAACCTGCGAGCTTCCCTCGAGCCTTCGCCCGAAAATGGCGTACGCTGAAGAACGCGTGGAGCTCGAGCCCGGGCACGAGCTGTCGTTCACGATCGATCCACGCTTCTTTTGCTTCGAGAATCGCGACACGACGCTACTGGTACCCGGGACGTTCCTGAAGCCACATTACGGTTGGAAGACGCAAACCGAGCGCACTTGGCAAGCCGGCAAGGCCAAAGAAGTACGGGTCGAACAAACGGCGCCGTTCGTGGCCATGGCCAGCGACAGCCAAGTCGGACTCAAAGAGCTGTTGGCCCCTGGAATCGCACTCGACGGGCGATTCGCGAGTTGGTCGAAAACGCGGATCAGCGCCCAGGACAAGATCCCGGTCGGCGCCGACGATGACACCGATGACAGCGAGACCGCACCCGAACCGGGTGAGCCGCTAGAAGCCGCGGCGAACTCGGGCCTCGAACTGTTGATGACTCGCGGCTCGGACGCGTTCAGTCCCAACGACATCGAAATTGGAATCGCCGTGCGCAACCGCGGCAGCGAGGCGCAACGTGTGTTTCTGCGCGCAGACCAGATGACGTTCAACATCTGGGGCCCCGACGGGCAAGTCCAGTGCGCACCACCGTTTGCCTATCGCGCGCCCGACGCGCAGGGCCTGACTACGCTCGCGCCGATGAAGCGCATAGACATGACGGTGCGCTTGGGAGAATTCTGTCCGATCGGAACCTTCTATCGGCCGGGTTTTTACTACATCAGTGCCGCCCTACCCGTGCTCGACAATCATGACGACAGTGGTCGGGCGCTGCCGAGCGCAGCTGTAAACCCAACGCCAGCCGGTCCGACGATGCTGCAGGCCAGTTACGCGCGGCCGTTGCGCGTCCGCTCGTCCGAGTTCCGCTTCAGCTACTGGGACATCTCTCAAGCGCTCACGCCAGAGCCTCAAACCCCGACAGCGGACACGACGGAATCGGCAGCCCCTAGCGAAGCAACACCGCCGACCCCTGACAAGTCGTCGACTTCACACAAGTACGACTGAGGTGCTTCTCAGGGCGCGCTCTTGCGCAAAGTTTGTAGATCTTCCAAGTTATCAAGCGCGCGGGGGTCGGTCGGGTCGAGCTTCTGGGCTGTTTTGAACGCGCGCTCGGCCTCGCCGTATTGCTTCTTGGCCGCCAGTACGAGCCCCAAGTTGATCCAAGCGGAACCGAGCTTGGAGTCGGCTTTGACCGCGCGGCGACACCAGTCTTCTGCCGTGGGCCCATCACCCTTCAGATGGTACGCGTAACCAAGGTTGCTCATGAACGTAGCGCGCTCAGGCGCCAGCTCGTGAGCGCGCGTCAGCTGTCCGATCGCAGAATCGACTTGGCCTGCCGCAAGCAACGCGGTGCCAAGATTGCCGAGCGCACGAGGATCTTCAGGGGCAAACGACAGCGCGCGAGTGAATACTTCGATGGCGCGCGTGGTATCCGCTTTCAGCATCCAAGCGGTCCCGAGGTTAGTCAGGCGCTCGGGGTTGTTGGGGTCGAGTTCCGAGGAATGAGCAAAGGCTTCGAGTGCGCCATCGACGTCGCCACGGGCGAGCAGAGCGATGGCGAGTTCCGAAATCGCCTCTGCATCATCGGGCAAGCCCGCAACGGCCTTTTGAAGTTGGGTTTCTGCGGCCGGCGCGTCACCCTTGACGAGTAAGAGCCGACCGCGAGCGAGCGCCAATTGCGGGTAGTTCGGGTCCAACTTCTGCGCGTCGTCCAAGAGTTGGAACAACTCGGCCAAGCGCTTTTCTTTGGGGGCAGCGGCATACTGCGTCGGAAGGCCCAACAAGCCAAAGCGCGCGTTGACGATTCCGACAATCGGCGCAGGGTGCCCCGTCAGCAAGCGTCGCGCTTGGCGATAGTGCTCGAGTGCTTTGGCGTTGTCGTCGCGACCGATCGCGAGATCGCCGAGCGCGAGCAATCGATCCGCTTCGTCCCCCACCCCACGCGTCAACCCCGTGGGAGGCTTTGGCTTGGGCGTCTCGACGACGTGGGGTTCGTCGTGCAACGGCTCTCCGCGACCGAGCTCCACGAGTCGTTGCTCGGCCGACGACAGCGGAGCCGGTCGCGCAGGAAGCATCGGCTCGACGTGTTCATCCAAGTTGAACGACGGCTGTGGATTAACGGCTGGCGGAGCTGGCTCTGCCGCCGAACAACTGCAAACGACGGTCAGTCCGACCCACGTAACTAAGCCGTGCCTAAATGCTGTACCACTCACAGAGCCCACCCAAGCCCTCTCAGGCTTGCCCTTCGGACTGAGTGTGCTCCTTGCCGTCGAAGCGGAACAAGATTGGCTTCGATTCCTTGGAGCTCTGTAGCACCACTGGGCGCTTCCACAAGCGCTGCAGCGCGCGCATGGCTTCCTTGCAATAGTCCCCGCGCAAGTCGACTCCGCGATGTTCGTGCGTCAGCAACAACTCACCGCGGTTCTTGTAATTCGCATCCACCACCGAGATGAACGGATTGCCCATGTTCGTGAGCTGGAACAAGAGCTTCTCCTTCACCTCTTTGAATTTGCGCGAGGTGATCTCGTAACGCTCGTTGCGCTGTGACCAGTCGAACGTGAAGAGCTTGTGCTGCTCCGCAAACTCTGGAGTCAAGAACTCGTCGATGAACGTGACGTCGTTGTACAACGCGCGGACCTCGAAGATCTTTTGGCGACCGAGGCCCAAATGTTGGTCCCAACTCGCCTTGCGGTCCAAGTTATCGACCGATTCCCACTCCTTGCCGAACTGCCCTTTGTTCCAGCGTTCCTCGACGCTGCGAAATAGCTCTACTCCGAGCTTGTAGGGGTTCAAGCGTCCACCACTGGTGGCAAGTACGGCAGCGTTGTTGTCCGCGTAGTCCAAGATCTCGGACGCGTCGCAAACCTTCTCGGTCATCAGACGCGAATGCCAGTACGAGGCCCAACCCTCGTTCATGATCTTGGTCTGCATCTGCGGCAAGAAGTAGTACGCCTCTTCGCGAATGATCGAGAGAATGGCGCGCTCCCAGCGTTCGAGCGGCGCGTTCTCGACCAAAAACCCAAGCACATCCCGCACCGATTCCTTCGGGAAGCGCCCCTTCTTGCTTGCGCGCTCGGCTTCGATGCGCTCCCGCTGTTCTTGCAGGTAGGACTCGGGGTTGATGAACGAGTCCATGTACTCTTTGGCGCGCAGCTTCGGCACCTCGATCTCGTGCTCGGGCTGCTCGTCGTCTTCGGGCTCGTCGGTGCCGCGCACGATGAACGGTGACCACGGATCGATCAGATTCTCGAGCGACAGGCAGTGATCGATCAGCTCTTCCACGCGCTCGATGCCGTGGCGATCGACCAAGCGCCGGACCACCGAGCCGTGGTTGGCCATCTTGTCGACCCAACGCCGGTCTGGGTCGTAATTCGGACCCCCACCGACCGGCGCAATTTGTGGACCGCTGCTGTCGAGATCGGTCGCGCGGAAGCTGAAGTTGTTCTTGAAGAAGTCGACATGGCCGTAGACGTGGCACATGACGAGCTTTTGATCCGTCAGACTGTTACCCTCGAGCAAGTATGCGATCGCCGGGTTGTTGTTGATCACGAGCTCGTAGATCTTGCTCAGCCCGTATTCGGTGCTTTTGCTGAGTTGCTCGTACTCCATGCCGAAGCGCCAGTGCGGATAACGCGTCGGGAAACCACCGTAGGAAGCGACCTCGTTGATTTGGTCGTACGGCAGCATCTCGAAGAACGTCGGAAAGAAGTCCAAGCCGGCGTCGCGCGCGATGCCCTCGATCTTCTCCTGTTCACGCGCGAGGTACAGTGGCAGGCGGGTCTTGGTAGCAAACTGCGCCATCGCTCAGCGTCCCTTCCCGAGGAAGTCTTTGATGCTACCGATGACGCCGTCCTTGTCTGGGATCTCGCTCACCACGACGCGCTCGTCCTTGCCCAAGTGCTCTCTCAGATCTTTGATGAATTGGCCTGACCCATAGGGGCTTTCGACCTGTCCGTACGCGAACATGTTCACTCGGGGCAGTATCTTGTCCTTCAGCAATTGAACGCAAGTGAGCGTGTCATCCATCGACCAATTGTCGCCATCGGAGAAATGGAATGGGTAGATGTTCCACTCTTCCGGCGGATAGTGATCTTCAATCAGCTGATTGGCGAGGCGATAGGCGCTCGAGATCATGGTGCCGCCAGACTCGCGCGTGTGGAAGAACGTCTCGCGATCGACTTCACGCGCCACGGCGTCGTGGATGATGTAACGGCTTTCGAGGCCCTTGTACTGACGGCTGAGCCAAGTATCGATCCAGAAGCTCTCGATGCGCACGATCTCTTTCTGCTCTTCACCCATCGAGCCCGACACGTCCATCATGTAGATGATGACTGCGTTGGCGATTGGCTCCTTGTGTTCTTTCCAAGAGCGAAAGCGCTTGTCGTCGTGTTCGGGGATGATCAACGGCATGCGCGGATCGTAAGTGCCCGAAGCGATCGCGCGACGTAACGCCTCGCGATACGTGCGCTTGAAGTGGCGCAACGATTCGGGGCCGACGCGGCGAATCCCCGTGTAACGCTCCTTCTGCGCACGGATCCGGCTTTGACCCTTATTTTGGATGTCGGGCAACTCGAGTTCTTCGCCCAAGATCTCCGCGAGCTCGTCCAAGGTGACGTCGACTTCGATCGAGTGCTGGCCAGCGTCTTGGCCTGCCTTACCGCTGCCCTCCGCGCCTTGTGGATCGCCTTGACCCACCGGATCACCGACGTCACCGCCGCCTTGGCCCGCTCCGCCGGTGTCCTGACTGCCGTAGATGAACCGTGGGATGTCGATCTGCGGAATCGGTATCGAGACGAGGTCTTTCCCTTTGCGCCCCAACATCTCGCCTTGCGTGATGTAGTTGCGGAGATTCTTGCGAATCTTTCCCCGAACAATCTGGCGAAAGCGCGAATGGTCGCGGTCGATCTTCAGTGACATGCTGATAGCGCCGCATCGCTGCGGTCGCTGAAGAGCTTAACCCGAATTTGCGAAAGTCGCCCCGTCACAGGCGATTGCTAGGCCCCCCGTTCGGTGGGGAGCCTCAACGATTCAACAAGCGGGCGGCCTCGACCGCGGCGTAGGTAAAGATGATACTCGCGCCGGCGCGTTTGAAACCGAGCAAGGTCTCGAGCAAGCAACGGTCGTAATCGAGCCAGCCCTGGGCCGCCGCGGCCTTGAGCATCGCGAACTCGCCGCTGACGTGATACACGGCGACCGGCAGCGCGCTGTTGTCGCGCACGAACTTGACGACGTCGAGATAGGGCAACCCGGGCTTGACCATCAGCCAATCTGCGCCCTCGGCCTGATCGAGCTCGATTTCGCGCAGGCCTTCCCGCACGTTGGCGGGATCCATTTGGTAGGTTTTCTTGTCCCCCGCTCGCGGCGCAGAATCCAGCGCTTCGCGGAACGGGCCGTAAAAAGCCGACGCATACTTGATGCAATAGCTGCAAATGCCGACACCGGTGTGGCCAGCCGTGTCCAGCGCTTGACGAATCGCCTGTACGCGCCCATCCATCATGTCGGACGGTGCCACGATGTCGGCGCCGGCGTCGGCTTGAGCCGTGGCCATCGCCGCCAGGAGCTGCAGCGTTTGATCGTTGTCGATGCGACCGTCTACGACCAGGCCGTCGTGGCCGTCGGAGGAGTACGGATCGAGCGCGACGTCCGCGATCACCACGAGTTCAGGCAAGGCCGACTTGAGCGCGCGGATCGCGCGCTGCATCAGACCGTTGGGGTTGAGGCTCTCTTTGCCGTACGGATCCTTCAATTCTTCGTCGAGCGCCGGGAACAAAGCGACGGCTGGCACTCCCAACGCAAAAGCCTCACGTGCACCTTCTACCAGCAAATCGATGCTCAACCTGGCTTGTCCGGGCATCGATCCGATCGGCGTGCGCTTGGCTTGGCCCTCTTGGACGAACATCGGATACACGAGGTCGTGAGCGCTGAGCGTGGTCTCTCGCACCAAATTGCGCACGGAGGCCGAGATGCGATTGCGACGGGGACGGGCTAACATTCTTGTGCTCCTAAGCTGCCTCAAACGACCGTTGCGTCAACCCACCCAGCGACGCGCATTGTAGAAGACACGCATCCAAGGACTATCCTCGCTCCACTCTTTGGGCGCCCAGGACATTTGCGCGGTGCGAAACACGCGCTCGGGATGGGGCATCGTGATCAGCACGCGCCCGCCCCGTGAACACACCCCAGCAACTCCATCCGGCGATCCGTTGGGGTTTTCGGGGTAGCGCACGGCCGTCTCGCCGTCGGCGTCTACGTAACGCAGGGCTACGCCCCGGCCGGGCTTGCCGTCGCTGTACTCGGCGCGGCCTTCGCCGTGAGAAACCACGACAGGCACTCGCGAGCCTTGCATGCCTTCGAAGAACAAGCTTTCACTCGCCTCGATCTGCACGAGCGACAAACGCGCCTCGAATTGCTCCGAGCGATTGCGCACGAAACGCGGCCAATGGTCGGTACCGGGAATCAGCTCTTTGAGCCCGCTCAGCATTTGACAACCATTGCAGACGCCGAGTGCAAAACGATCCTCGCGCGCGAAGTAACGGGCAAAGGCTTCGCGTGCTTTGGCGTTGTAAAGGATCGATTTGGCCCAGCCTCCACCTGCGCCGAGCACATCGCCATACGAGAAGCCGCCACACGCCACCAGCCCACTGAAGCGCTCGAGATCTTCACGACCGGACAAGATGTCCGTCATGTGAACATCGACGCTGCGAAAGCCCGCGCGGTCGAAGGCAGCTGCCATCTCGAGCTGGCCGTTCACCCCCTGTTCACGCAGCACGCACACCAACGGACGCTCCGTGAAGGAGAGCGGGTCGATCAAGCGCTCGTTCGGGTCGAACGTAAGCTCCGGGACGAGACCGCGGTTGAGCGGATCGAGGCGACTCTCGTGTTCTTGCTCCGCCAACACAGGGTTGTCGCGCAACATCTGCATGCGCCGCGTGGTTTGCGAATACCAATCGCGCACTTTCGGTAACGGTAGCGAAAGGACGGACTCGCCGCGGTGGCGAACCCGCACCACGGGCTCTGAGTCTGGCGTGCCGAGCACGAAGGCCGACCGCGCTGGACTCAGGCCGTGACGTTCGAGCGTCTGCAGCACGCTCTCGACGTCGCCCTTCTTCACTTGCAGCACCGCGCCGAGCTCTTCCGAGAACAACGACCCAAACAAATCGTCACCGAGTGGATCGAGCGTGATGGACAAACCACAACGCGCCGCGAAGGCCATTTCGCACAGGGTCACGAACAAGCCGCCATCCGAACGGTCGTGGTAAGCGAGCAACGCGCCACGCGCGTTCAACTCCTGAATTGCGGCAAAAAACCCGCTCAAGAGTGCTGGATCGTCCAAATCGGGCGCTTGGGCCCCAACTTGGTTGTAAACCTGAAGAATGCAGGAACCCCCGAGTCGGTGTTGGAGCTGGCCGAGGTCGACGAGCACCAGGACCGAGTCGTGCTCCAAATCGAGTTCCGGTGTGAGCGTGCGCCGCACGTCGCGCACGCGCGCAAACGCGGACACCACGAGCGACATGGGCGCAACCACTTGACGACGTTGGCCCGCAGCGTCGGTCCACGTCGTTTGCATGCTGAGCGAGTCCTTGCCGACCGGGATCGCGATGCCGAGCGCCGGACACAGCTCGAGTCCCGCGGCGGTGACCGCTTCGAACAACGCTTGGTCTTCGCCTGGCACGCCCGCTGCCGCCATCCAGTTCGCGGACAACTTCACTTCACCGAGGCTCGCGATTGGCGCCGCCGCGATGTTCGTGACGGCCTCAGCGATCGCCATGCGCGCCGATGCGGCGGGATCGAGCAAAGCGATCGGCGCCCGTTCACCCATCGCCATGGCTGCACCCGTGTAGCCGTCGTAATCGGTCAAAGTGACGCCCACGTCCGCCACGGGCACTTGCCAGGGCCCCACCATTTGATCGCGAGCCACCAAGCCGCCGACCGAACGATCGCCGATCGTGACGAGGAACGTCTTGTCACCGACGGTGGGCAGAGTCAGCAAGCGTTCTACGGCTTGCTCCAAATTTACACCCGCCAAATCCGGGGCGCGCTTGGGACGGCTGGCACGATCGAACCTTCGTGTCATCTTCGGCGGCTTACCGAGTAGCACTGCCATGGGCAGATCGATGGGCTGGTCTCCCAAGCGCTCATCCGTCACCTGCAGTTGCTCCTGCTCGGTGGCTTCACCGATGATCGCGTAGGGACAGCGCTCGCGTTCACACAGCGCCGCAAATTCCTCTACCCGTTCAGGGCGTAGCGCCAAGACGTAGCGCTCCTGCGCTTCGTTGCACCAGATCTCCATCGGGCTCATGGCAGGCTCGGCGCTCGGCACTTTGCGCAGCTCGAAACGTCCACCGCGTTGCGCGTCGTGCACCAGCTCGGGCAATGCATTCGAGAGGCCGCCCGCACCCACGTCGTGGATCCACTCGATGGGCGAATCGAGCCCCAGTGCCGAACAGCGATCGATCACCTCTTGGCAGCGTCGCTGCATCTCGGCGTTGTCACGCTGCACGCTGGCGAAATCGAGATCTTGGTGACTGTGACCCTGCGCGAGCGATGATGCAGCGCCCCCACCCAGTCCGATCAACATCGCTGGGCCACCCAACACGACGAGCACGGCTCCAGCAGAGTACGCACGCTTCGTAACGAGCTCGGGTCGGACATGGCCCAAGCCGCCCGCGAGCATGATCGGCTTGTGGTAACCGCGATGTTCAGGCTGTTCTCCGCTCGAAACCTCGTGTTCGAAACTACGGAAATAGCCGTGAATGTTGGGGCGCCCGAATTCGTTGTTGAAGGCCGCTGCGCCAATCGGTCCGGCGAGCATGATGCCGAGCGCACTCTCGATGCGTTCGGGCTTGTAGAGCGGCCCTTCCCAAGGACGAGGGTAATCTGGCAGGCGCAAATTCGAGACCGAGAAACCACACAAGCCTGCCTTGGGCTTGGCTCCCCGCCCCGTAGCCCCCTCGTCGCGAATCTCGCCACCGGATCCGGTAGCGGCGCCAGGATAAGGCGAGATTGCGGTCGGATGGTTGTGGGTCTCCACCTTCATCAAGATCGGAGCATCTTCGTAAGTGCGCTCGTAGATCCGATCCGGATTCGGCCAAAACCGCGCACTGGCGTAGCCCCGCATCACCGCCGCGTTGTCGTGATAAGCGGAGAGTACGCCTTCGGGCGACGTGCTGTGGGTGTGCTTGATCCGATCGAAGAGCGAGCGCGAATCCTGAGCACCATCCACGACCCAATCGGCGCGGAAGATCTTGTGGCGGCAATGTTCGCTGTTGGCTTGCGCGAACATCATCAACTCTGCGTCGGTCGGATCGCGCTCGAGGCGTTGAAAAGCTTCGAGCAAATAGTCGATCTCGTCCGGCGCGAGGGCCAAGCCCCAGCTCCGATTCGCCTCTTCCAGCGCGGCTTTACCGCCTTGGAGTAACGGCACGCGGCGCAGCGCACGCGGTGCCGCAGTCTCGAACAAGCGCTCGGCGTCGGTAATCTGCGACAGCACACTTTCGGTCATGCGATCGAAGAGCGAGCCCATGAGCGCTTCGGGTGGGGCGCTCGACACGCTGTTACCCTGCCACCGATAACGAATGCCCCGTTCGATGCGGCGGACCTTTTCCAAACCGCACACGCGCGCGATCTCGGTGGCTTTGGTCGACCACGGGGACTGGGTCCCGATCCGAGGCACGACCCAAAACTCTCGCAGCTCACCCGAGCGCGGTTCCTCGGCGCTTTCACGCGGACCGTAGCTCAACAGCTGGTCCAGCAAACGTTTGTCGGCTTCGGCCAGCGGAGCCGTCAAATCGACGAAATGCACGAAGCGCGCATCGAACCAGTCTGCGCGCGCCTCGGTTCCGGAGAGTTCGGCCAAACGCCGTTGGATGCGAAAGTCCGAGAGCGCCTTCGGTCCCAACAACCACAACATGCACCGCGTTTGTCGCAGTCCCCGACGGCTGTCCACAGCAAACAAGGCCCAGGGCGCCACACCCTTGGAGCCACGACGCGGCCTACCCGCCGTCCGGGTCGCGCGTCGTGGGCTTCAGGTGAATCGATTTGGATGTCGGAGAATCCGCTCCCGCGGGCAGCCGGGAAAAAACCCACCGATGTACCAACGGAGGAACTAAGCTCCAGCGCCCAATGCGCTTGCTGTGTATTTCGGACATCCACGGTCACTCGGACAAGTTGGCGCGGGTCCTTCACGAAGGGCGCGCTCAGGGCTTCGATCAGCTCATCGTCTGCGGCGATCTGTTGTTTCCCGGCCCCGATCCCCTGGGGACTTGGAAGCTTCTGCTCGAGCACAACGCCCTCTGCGTCCAAGGCCTCTCTGACCGCGCGGTGGCGCAGGTCGAGCCAGAGAGTCTCGTTGCCCACAACGACGCAGAGCAAGCGCGCATCGATCGCCTGATGCAGTTCCACACGGAGTTAGGCGAGCTGATCGTGGCCAGGCTCGGGCGCCTGAAGGACACGGCGCGCCTGCCCTTGGACTCGGGCCATGAGTTGGTCGTGGTCCACGGCTCCCCGCTCGATCCCACCTGCGCCATGACCTTCGACATGGACGACGAAGAGCTGAACGCGTTGCTCGGCGACGATCCGGGGGACATCGTCGTCTGCGGTGCCAGCCACGTGCCGTTCCAACGCCAAATTGGCGATGTGCGAATCGTCAACGTCGGGTCGGTCGGGGAATCGCCGACCCCAGGCGTTGCCAATGCCACCGTGCTGGAGACCTCGGCCTTCAGCGTCAGTGTCTCGATGTTCGACGTCGACGTGTAAAACACGTCGCGCACTTCGGCCTCAACCGGTGTTGCGCATACCTGCGGCAATGCCGTTGACGGTAACGACAAACGCTTCCCACACGTTGTGATCCGGTTGCTTGCCCTCCGGCGTCGCGCGAACACGGCGCAAGAGTTCGACTTGCAGCATGTTGATCGGGTCCATATAGGGATTGCGCAAGTCGAGGCCCTGACGACCTTCGGGATAATTCTCCAGCGGCTTCTTGTGTCCGGTTACCGCCAAGACCTGGCGCCCCGTGTTACGCAAGCGCTCGCGCAGATCATCACCGAAGGATCGTAATTCTTCGGGCACGAGTCCTCGATCGTAAAACACGGATGGCTCTGGATCTGCCTTGGCCACCACCATCTCGATCAAGTCCATGGTCGAGCGGAAGAAGGGCCACTGCTCGTACATGCTGCGCATCTCGTCGAAATGCCCCTGCTCGACGGCCTCCTGCAACGCCGAGCCGATGCCGAGCCACGAGGGCAAGCACAGGCGATTCTGAGTCCAAGCGAAGATCCAAGGGATCGCACGCAAGGTCTCGATACCGCCACCCGCTCGACGCCGCGCTGGGCGGCTACCGATGTTGAGCGCCCCGAGCTCGAGTTCGGGGGTGGCCAAGCGGAAGTACTCGACGAAGCGCTTCTCGTGGCGCACCACCGCGCGATAGTGGTGACACGCAGTTTCGGCCAAGGCCTCGATCCGCTCACGCCACTGGGCTTCGGGCGTACGCGGCGGATTGAGCGTCGCGTCGACTGTTGCAGCCGTATACATTTCGAGCGTACGCACCGCGACTCGCGGATTGCCGAACTTGGCCTCGATCATCTCGCCCTGTTCGGTCACGCGTAGACTGGCGTTGATCGAGCCCGGGGGCTGCGACTGAATCGCGAGGTGGGTCGGGCCGCCGCCGCGGGCAACGGTTCCACCGCGACCATGGAAGAGCGTCGGGTGAACACGGAACTCTTCGCAGGCTCGCACGACGTCTTCTTGCGCTTTGTACAGCTCCCAATTCGCCGCCAAGCGCCCGCCGTCTTTGGCCGAGTCGGAGTACCCGATCATGATCTCCTGCTGGCCGTTGATGCGCGCGTGGTACCAGGGAATGCTGAAGAGCCGACGCATGGTGCTACCCGCACCTCGCAGATCATCGAGCGTCTCGAACAACGGCACCACCCGTTGCGGGTGCTGGTTACCAGCCGCCTTTTGCAGCAATTCGACGGCGAGCACGTCGGAGGGCTCGCGCGCCATCGAGATGATGTAAGCGCCAAGCGCGTCTGGGCCGATGTCCTTGGCGACGCGGAACGTCTCGATCACGTCTCTGACCTGCGGCGAACAGGGCATGTCCCAAGGGATCAAGGGACGCTTGCTGTTGAGCTCCTGGATCAAGAACTCCTGACGCTTGAGCTCATCCCACTCCGCGTAGTTGCCCAAACCCAAGTACTGGGTGATGGCAGCGATCGCGTCAGTGTGACGTGTGCTCTCTTGACGAATGTCCACGCGCACCATCGTCAGACCGAAGCACTGCAAGCGCCGCAACGTATCCAGCAAGCGGCCGCGTGCGACCACCTCTTGCCCTACCGCACAGAGTGAACGGTAACACAAGAGCAACAACTCGCGCAGTTCGCGAGCCGATTGGAACGTGGGTCCCGAAGGCGGCTGGCGCGACTCGAGCAGTGCCTCCATCGCCGCGCGCGTGTTCTGCAAGCGCTCGCGCACCGAGCGCAGCAGCTCGCGATACGGCTCGGACGTGTCGCCTACGAGCTCGCGCAACTCTTGGCTGCACGAACGCGACGACAGCTCACCGCGCAGGATGTCGACTTCCTTGATGAACAAGTCCGCAGCCATCCAGCGCCCGAGCCAAGAGGCTTGTTGGGTGGTTTCGGGCAGTACGTTCGGATTGCCGTCCCGGTCCCCGCCCATCCAAGAGCCAAAGCGCACAGGTGAGGCTTCGAGCGGTAACCCGCGTCCGGTGTGCACCCGCAACGCTTCGTCCACGCGCCGCACCCAGGCGGGCAAAGCTTCCCAAACCACCTGCTCGAGGACGGCCAAGCCACCCTTGACCTCGTCGAGCGGCGTCGGGCGGTTGCGCATCACTTCGTCCGTGTCCCAGATCGTCGTGATCTCGCGGCGCAGCGCTTCTTCGATGTTGGTTACGCTGTGCGTGTCCTGGGGATCTGGGATCGCGTCACGCTCCGCGAGCAGCGTCGCCACGTCGTTGTATTTCTTGAGTAGCGTGCGGCGCACGACCTGCGTCGGGTGCGCGGTAAACACCAACTCGACTTTCAATTGCGAGACCGTGTCGTACAAGTGCTCGGGGTCGATGCCGCTCTTGATCAGACGCGCGAAAGTGCTGTCGCAGTTCCCTTCGCTCTCGGTTCCGGCCACCGGTGAACGAACGCGGTGGTGCGTCTCGGCGATGTTCACCAGCGTCAAAAACATCGAAAACGCGCGCGCAACGGGCAGCGCTTCGCCTACCGGCAAGTCAGCCAAAGTCTGCGCCAGGGTCTCGGCTGCGCGCTCTTCGCCGGAGCGAGCGCGCTTGGCCAAAGAGCGCACTTGCTCGACACGCTCGAAGGTGAGCGTGCCAGCCTGCTCTTTCAGGATCTGGCCAAGAAGTGCACCAAGGGTTCGAACATCGTTGCGTAAAGGTTCAGGGAGTCGAGCCATGCAATACCGTCACTGGTCCAAGCTACTGAGTTCGTCGTCGATTCGCCTATCGAGTGAAGGCGTATCCGAAACAGGTTTCGGCCGTGTACCCTTGGCCTGCATTCCTTCGAGATTCTGCGGGCCCTCGGGATTCGGAGGTCCCGCGGGATTCTGGGCGCCCTCGAGATTCTTCTTGCCTCCGGCCTTTGCCGGCGCTGGCGACGACGCCCGCGGGGAGAGCAGCGCGCGCAACAGAAGGATCAGTACGAGCAAGCTGATGACGACGACCATCGCCGGCAGGACCGCGTCCAAGACGGTGCTGGGCGCCCCCGTGAGATCTTGGTCGACCCGCTGCTTGAGGCGCCGCCGGATCTCTTCGGTCGGGACCCCTTCGCCGACCCAGGTTCGGATATCCTCGCGCCACTGCGTCGCGTACGGGCTCGGGCATGCGTCGATCGTTCGCCCGGGACAGAACGGACTCATCGTGGTGCGCGTGATGTCGAGTGCGCGTTTCGATTGCTCTTCGGCGGTCTCCACGGTGGCCGCCCGGGCCTCGTGAACGCCGAGCGCCAATTGGAAGCTCGGGACGAACGGGCTGTCTACGACGCCAGCCCCGAAAGAGCTGTCAGAGCCGGGCAGGGCCTCATCCCCCGCATCGACGAACAACCCCAAGGCAACGACCGTCAGTAGCAATCCCGCGCAACGCGCACGGGGAAGAGGTCGAGACGACAGCACGTTTGACTACATAGCCCAAGGGCTCGCGCCTTGTCTCCGTGGATAGTAAGAACCGCGCATGCAACGACTCAAGGCGCTGCCTAGCCAGGATCTGGGCAGGTTGCGCGGCCTGCTCTTCGACCTCGACGACACCCTGCTGGACCACGGCCGGCTCTTGCCGGCGACTTACGAAAGCCTGTGCAATCTCGCCGAAACGGGGCTGATCCTCGTCGGCTGCACGGGTCGCCCGGCAAGCTTTGGGCAAGTGCTCGTACGCCAATGGCCAATTGCGGGAATGGTCACGGAGAACGGGTTGGTGTCGCTCTCCCGGCGCGGCAACGGCGTAGAACTGCACGATCCGCGGAGCGCTCAGCGCCCCGCTCTTCAACGCGAATTGCAGCGCATTGCGAGCGCGGTGCGCGAGCGCTTCCAGCTCACCCCTACGGACGATAGCCTGGGCCGCGTCGCCGACACGACCTTCGACCTCGCCGAAACCTGCAACGTACCCGACGAGACGGTAACAGCCGCGATCAGCTACGCCCATTCACTTGGAGCACGCACGATTCGCTCGAGCGTGCACTTGCACTTGTTCTTGGAGGCCGCAGACAAGGCGTCCGGCGCCATTCACTTCTTACAGCACAGGCTGGGCGTCGATCCGAGCGAAGCGGTGTGGCAGTACGCGTTCATCGGCGACAGCGAAAACGACGCGGCGTGCTTCGCTGGGTTCAAGGTCAGCGTGGGCGTGCGCAATCTGCGCGGCCGGTTCTCGCTCACGCCCCGCTATCGGACGGATGCCGAGCGGGGCGCGGGTTTCAGCGAGTTGGCGCGTTTGCTGATGGCGCGCTGAGAGGCGGTATCGCGCTCAGCGGGCCAGTGGCGCGCCGGTGGTCCGACGCGGACAGCCGAGCACGATCTTGATCTCGGGAGCCGTATCCTTTTGCACCGCCGTGCAAGTGTTGGGACACAGTAGCAAGCGCGTGGGGTTGTCGTTGTCGTCGTAGTACCAAGCGCCGTCGTCAGCGCAGGCCTTGTCGTCGTCGACTCGACCGAGATCGTAAGCCTTGCCGGCCAACGTGAGCGTGACGTTGACGTTGTTCAGATCGACGTCGCCCTTCGGCAGCTCGATGTTGCACGTCGCAGCTTCGCCGCGGATGGTGTTGAGCGCGGCGAGCAGATCCGAGGTGGCATCGCCATTGCCGATGAAGATGCCTTGTCCGGTTCCGCCAGCCTGAGCGATGCGGTCCATCGTCTGCTCTTGAGAACCCTGCAAGCCGATGGCGTAGGTTCGAATGCCGTTGACCATGAAGCCGTTCGAAGCGATGCGCTCCAGCTCGCCGATATCGCCGCAGCCGTCGGGCTCGCCATCCGTCACGAGAACCACGACCGCGCTCTCGTCAGCGTGGCCGCCTTGATACTGCACTGCCCAATCGAGCGCCCCTTGCATCGCAGCGCCCGTGGGTGTGCCAAGGCCGCCTCCGCTCGGATCATCTGCTTCGATGGCGCTGACCAAAGCGTCCTCTTGAGCGTCGCCTGGCGCGCTGTCCGCCGTCAGTGTGCCAAGCGGGACGAGCGGCTCACCGCAAGTGGCAGCGACGCATTCGTCCTTGTTGCAGCCGCCAGTCTCGGTCGGGAACACGCCGTAAACGACGCTCAGATTCGCGCTCTCTTTGGCCTTCAGGAATTGCTCGAGCCCTGCGGTCGCTCGTCCCCATTTGTCGTTGTCCCGCATCGACGACGAGCGATCGAACATCACGTACATGGTGACTGGCGTCATCTCGCCATTGGCCGTACCCGTCGCGCAGCTAGCCAGGTCGCCCGAAACGTCGCTGGGATCGGTGATCAGAACGTCGCCCTCACTTTCGGAAGGGGTTGCCGCCTGCATTTGACGCTCACCGTCGCAATGACCGTCGGGCCTGCAGACTCCGTTACAGCCGAGGGCTGCGGTGCATTCGGCGGTGCATTGGCTATCGGAGCAAAACTCACCGCTCGGACAGTCGGAGGTCTTGGAGCAATCTTTTCCGCATTTCAAGGCGCTCACACAAACATCGATGGGCTTGAGGCCGCTCGAGTCAGAGCCCTCGTCCTTCTTGGAGCTGCAACTCAGCAACGCCCCCAACAGAACTGGCGCACAAAGCAGACCAGGAACGGAACGCCAAAGGGACAGGAGCAGCTGAGTTTGGTTCATCGATGGCCTTTGTGTGAAAGGTTGGTCCCGCTTTGGGAGCTTTACCTTAGCGCTGGGCTGGGCGGTTAGCGGGTGGAGCACCACGGTCACAAGCAAAAAGCCCGCAATCGTCCCGACTTGGACTTACTAGTGGCCAGAGAGCCCCGTTCCGTGCGCCGTGGCGCAAGCGCCCGACAAAACTCTGGAAAGATTGAATCCTCTGGTAACCATTCTTGCATTTTTGGCCGCGGTTCTTTTGACACTAAATTTTCACTCGAACCGAGCCGCTTCGCACCCGCTGCGACACACACCTGCCATGACCCGCTGGTCGGCGCCCCGATATCCCCGCGCGGACGATACGACCACCGGGCAGCGTGGCGGGCAAATGCGGTTGATTCCTGGAGCATGACCGAACACACTCGCGCGTCGCTGCTCACGACCCACGTCGTCTGCGGCGTGCCCCCGTAGCTCAGTAGGATAGAGCAGTGCTTTCCTAAAGCGAAGGTCGTACGTTCGAATCGTATCGGGGGCGCTGAAGACCCTTCGGGTCTTCGTGGCCCCCGATCGTTTCGGGCTGTCCCTCGGCCCCGGCGGGGCCTCGCTCCGTAGCTCGAATCGTATCGCCGCGCTCAACCCCCTTCGGGTCTTCATGGCCCCCGATCGTTTCGGGCTGTCCTTCGGCCCCTTCGGGGCCTCACTCCGTAGCTCGAATCGTATCGCCGCGCTCAACCCCCCTTCGGGTCTTCATGGCCCCCGATCGTTTCGGGCTGTCCTTCGGCCCCGGCGGGGCCTCACTCCGTAGCTCGATTCGAGTGCTCGCTCGTTGCGCAGCTCGGGCGCACGCCTTGCCGAGTGCAATCGTTAACCAATAACACTCCCTAGAGAGAGCGCTCTCGCAGAACCCTTGCGGGGCAGCTCTTGCGCTGCAACCGCTTTGGCCGCTTCGAACGGTCGTTACGACCCAGGGTCGGAGACAGCCTCTCGGACTCCGACTGCCACGGCGTGTCCGGAGGTAACGCTCTGCGCTGCAGCTTTGAGCAACGCGACGCCGGAGGCGAACAGGGCTCGGCATTTCGTGCTTCTGGTCGACATACAGCGCGCGCGCCCTCGGCCTGCCGGGCGTGCCTTGCCCGGTGGACAAATTGGCGACGTCAGCTCCCGCATTGACGCCCAGTGGCTAGCCATGGGAGCGTGGCCCACGGAGGACATTTCATGATTCGAAGTAGCGTTGGTCGCGTGTGGTTGGTTGGTTTTGCCATCATGGGCGCGAGCGGCTCGTTCGGGTGCGATCAGATCAAGGGCGTCGTGAATCGGGTCACGGGTAAACAGGACGCCGTGCCGAGCGCTACGGTGTCGGGTGTCACGCTGCCAACGGCAGCAGCTGTTCCGAGTGAACTGGCAGCAGCGCTCGCGAGCGCCGCTGCAGCGGCCTCGGCCGCGGCGGCTGCAGCCAGCAGCGCGCTCGCGTTACCCCCAGCGGTCAACCTGGCAAAGGTCAAACGCTTCGACGACGAGCGCAAGCTCGAGAACGTGGCCGACAAAGTCTACGCGCCCAAAGCTGAGGTGCGCGAGGATCCGGACCCAACGTCGGCCGTGCTTGCCACGCTCGAGCAGAGCACCCTGTTGACCAGCGTCGCCGAGCATGCCGAACAGACCCTGGTCAGCTTCAAGAATCCGAGCAAACCGGATGAAGTGCTGATGGGTTGGGTCTCGAGCGCCGCGCTCGATCCCTCTGCGGCCGTCGCGCCGGAGCCCAGTGCTGCAGCCCCCGCCGAGCCAAAAGAAAAGGAGAAAGCGAAGGCGCCACCAGCAGCCTCCAGCGGCCCCGCCAAGAGTAATCCGCCCCCGGCTGCTAGCTCCGGCAAGGCCCCAACCCCACCCCCTACCGACAAGGACAAGGGAAAGACGCCGGAGAAGGACAAAGAAAAGGACAAGGCGGGCGACAAGGAAAAGAGCAAGCCCAAGGACCCCAGCAAGGACAAGGGCGCCGAAGATCCCAAGAAGAAGACGACCAAGCACAAGAAGGACAAGAGCGGAGCCCTTTGAGCGGGGACGGCTGCCCCTTCCCCGGCAGCCAAATGCTGGGCTGTCGGTCGCTGGCAGCCCCGCTGGCTCCGACAGTAAGCGGCTGGGCGGACAGCAAACACCGCCCAGCGTTCGATTTGGTACAGCCAAGCCCCTCACGGGCGCTCGGGGTTTGACGCGTCACTTGGTTGGCGCAGAATGCGTCGACATTGGCGAGCGTGTCCCGACAGTTGCACACCGGGGAGTTTGCGGGAGCTCACCATTATCTGATTGTCGCATGGGTCACCTTCGTCTAGGTCAAGTTCTGGATGCGCCTCGGAATATTCAGTGACGTGCACGGCAACTACGAAGCCCTGACGGCGGTGCTCGAGCGCTATAGCGGCGCATCCATCGACCGCTATTACTGCCTTGGGGATACGGTCGGTTACGGGGGTTCACCCAACGAGTGCTGTAACCTCGTGCGTGAGATCACGACGGGCACTGTGCTTGGCAATCACGACGCGGCCGTCGCCGGTCGCATGGATTACGATTACTACTACGAGGCAGCGCGCCACGCGCTCGACGCGCACGCCAATGCGCTCGATGCGAAAAACCTCGAGTGGCTCAGGAGTCTGCCCTACACGATTGAGGTACCCGACGCAGACGTCGGCTTGTGTCACGGCACTCCCGCGCGCGCAGAAGCGTTCGATTACATCTTCGCGCCCGAGCAGGCCCAAGAATGCCTCGGGATGTTCTCACGCTTGCCGAGCTTGACGGTGATCGGGCACTCGCACTTGTGCAAGGTGTTCAAGCTCTCGAACAATCGCGTCGAAGAGTTACCGCCGATCGATTTCGTGCTGGAGCCCGGGTACAAATACATCGTCAGCGACGGCTCGGTCGGGCAACCCCGCGATTACGACAATCGCGCGAGCTACACGATCTACGACTCGGACGCGCGCTTGTTCGAGTTCCATCGGGTCGCGTACGACATCGAGCTGGCGGCGCAGAAGATCTTGCGGGCGCAACTCGATCGCAACTTCGCGCATCGGTTGTTCGTCGGCGTTTAGCGCCGGCTGGGCGTCGGCGTCTTACGCCGCCGTGTCGTCGAGGGGCGCTGCCCGTTCACGCCCGCGTCAACGAATCGTGAGCTCAGAGCGCACGAGGTCCATGTGCTCGGAGCTTGGAAAGCGCATGTGCGAGACGGCCTCTGCAATGCACGCGGCGAGCCGCGCATCGGCGGGTTGCGTCTTGATCGTCACACCTTTGGCCTTGCCACCCTGCACGGCTACGCAGATCGAGATGTCGCGCTGATGATCCAAATCACAGCGCGAGTAATGGCTGAAATTCTCGAGCCGCTCCGCGAAGGCTTCGCGCGGCACGTCGGGCCCCTGGACCTTGGTGACGTCGATGCTCTCGGAGTAGCCTTCGTACGCGCGTTCACAGCTCATGCCTGCGGTTTGGGTCCAGACGCGCAACGACGAGGCCAGCTTGGGGTCCGGGGCGGGCTCACTCGATTCCGAGTCGCGCTCGGGTAACGGATTCCGCTCGGGTAACAGTGCCCGACTTTCGCGCGCGGCCGGTTCGTACGTCAATGGCTCGCGACTCGACGCGCGATACGCACTAACCGCTGCTGCCAATGACGGCGCGGCGACCAACGGGGCCATATCTATGGTGCTCACAGGTTCACGGGCAGTGCGCTCGCTCGACGTGTCCGAGGCGTCTCGGGCGAAGCGCTCATCCAGGTGCGAAACGAAGCCGAGCGACCCTTGATGGATGTCGGGCGCTTGTCGCTGCACCGGCGAGAGCCCGCTGACGACTCGCGGCGGCGCAGGCGGAGGTGCGACGGCCTTGGGCGGACTCGGCCGCACTATCGCGCTCGCCCCGGCCGACACGGTCTCGCCCCCTTCGGCCTCGACGGCCGAAGGCGCGCGTGACGCCCACGCCCAAGCCCCACTGAGGCCCGGATCGTCCTTGCCGCG
>DATAHU010000050.1:0-5161 GCA_036263015.1 Polyangiaceae bacterium
GTCGCCCGAAGACGCGCAACTGATGTCCGAGTGGTTCAAGCTGAACTGCGGCTTGCAGCGCATGTACATCGAGAGCATCGAAGACTGCAAACGCACGCTAGAGCACTTGGGTGAACACCACGCGGCGCACATGGATCTCGCGGGCGCTTACTATCGCGCGAGTCAGCACCAAGCAGCGTTACGCCACTTGAACCGCGCGGAAGAGCTCGGCTACCCGCTGCCCGGCTTGATCCACAACTACCGCGCGTGCATTGCCGCAGCCAGTTTCGATCTCAAGGCGCTGCAAGAGCACTTGCGAGCTGCGTTGCGCCAAGACCCCTATCACTTCGTGGTGGCGCGCAACTCGGAGATGCTCAGGCGTTGGTTGGTCGACGGCGGACCGGTCAAAAATACGCCGCTCGTCCTCGAAGGTGCGCACGAGTTCCAACTCTTCGAGCCCACGGCGCAACCGTCGCTGCCGGGTCCCCTACCCGATGATTTCGATCAATGGCTCGATCTGCCGCGCGTCCCGAGCACCACAGCGAGCGCGGCGCGGCGGCATTTGAACATCTTGAGTTGAGCACAACGAAGAAGGGCCCGCGAGATACACGAGCCCTTCTTCTTGCGCCAATTACGTCGGGAACCCCCGCTCAGTTGATCGAAACGCTGTACGAGTTCGTCTTGAAGGGCGAGCTGGCTTGCCAAATCTCGAAGCCCGCTTGCACGCCGAGCAAGTAGTTGCCGTCTTGGGCGTAACCGCGCGAGATCGTCTCGTCCATGAACGGCTTCAGATCGAAGTCGACGTTGTTGGTGTTGGAGGTTCGGATGTAACTCACGGTGCGGAAGCCATCGTGCTCGCCATACCAGACCGACCAAGTCGCATCACCGATGCTCACGCTCTGCTCGACCTGCGAACCAATGGGCGTCGTGCCCTTGTAGCTGAGCCAAATCATCTGCTCGAGCGTGCCGCCAAAGCTCGCCGATGTCGCTCCCGTGCCGATCCAGTTGTCGTACGACGCATTGTAGTTCACCGAACCATCGGGAACCGTGAAGCTCCACTTCGATGGGATCGACTGAATCGCCGAGAGCTGTTTGGCCGACTTGTAAGCGCCGTAGAAGGTGCCGTCGTGCCAGCCGTAAACGATCGACGGATACGAGCCGGGCGCCATGCCGGTCGCGACGTTTGCGCTCACGTTCGACAGCTCGAAACCCGCAGTCGTGCCGTTGTCCCAAAACGCCTGGATGCAGTGGGAATTGCCACCGTACAGGTTGTTTTGCACCGTGTAGACGCCGCCCAGGTCGATGCGTGAGTATTGATCGCACTGAGGAGAGCCGTAGTTGGCCAACGCACCGCCGGTCGACGGCGTGGGCGTCGACCCATCGGTGATCGGAGTCAGCTCGGTGACGCAGAAGTTGTAGTCCTCCGCATCGTTGCCACCGGCAACCTGAATCTGAATGTCGTAGATGCCGTTGGGATTGGGCACCTCGCCCGAATTGTCCTTGTCCCAATCTTCGGGCACCACGGCGTCGTCGAACAGCACCATGTATTCACCCGGTCCGGGTAGCGCCTTGAGCGGCGACACTGCGTCACCGGGATCAGCCAAGTTCGTGTAGCTCAGACGCAACTCGAGGCCGTTGGTTTCGCCGGTGATCACGACCTTGAAACCGATGATGCCATGCGACGCCGCGTCGTAGGCGTTCTTGACGGAGTCCATCGTGTCGGTCTTCTCGGTCGTATTGAGTGTAAACCCAATACCAGCACCCCAAGCCGCATAGGTGTCATCGACAGTCGTGTTACCGGTCAGACACATGCCCATGTTCGTAGCATCGTACGGCGGTGTGTCCGCCGTGCACCCGCTTGGATTCACCCCATCATCGAAGCAGTACCACGCGCCCTGGATTGCGTAATCCGTGCATTGCGCGTAAACCCATCCCGTCTGATCGATCGGAATCGTGGTCTTGTCGGTGTTGGCGCAGCTCACCGTAGGCGTCTCGGTCGGCGTTGGAGCGCTCATGTCCGGCGTGGGCGTGGAAGTGGGCGTCGGCGTTACGCCGGTGTTGGGATCCGGAGTACCCACCGGGGTAACGCCGCTTGGCGCGGGCGTCGGCGCACCCCCGCTGGGAGCCACGTTCGGATCGCCGACAGGTGCAGGCGTCCCAGTAACCCCTGGTGCAGGCGTCCCAGTGAGCCCCGGCGCTGGAACGCTTCCGGTCGGCATTGCCCCCGTGGATCCTACTCCTGCGCTGGATGCTACCGGCGGGGGAGCATCCCCCCCACCGCACGCACTAAAGAGTGCGCCACTGGTTAGCAATCCGATCGCGAGCTTCAACGTGTTGTTCATTGGTATATGTAAACCTCGGGTGTGCGGGACTGGCCGACCACTGCGGTAACCATAGCAGGGCGAGATCGGCGCGTCGCCTCGAGGACCGTTAAGACGCGGCGCTGCGATCCCGCGGCTCATGCACGGTGAAGGCTTTTTGAAACTCCGCTAAAGCGTTTCATGAGTACACGGAGACTCGACGATTCGCGTGCCCGAGAACGGCACCCTGCGATCTCCCGAGTGCAGGACGCAGCCCATGGAACTTTGCGGCTGCCGTGAAAGGTTCTCATTTCATGGCGCGATCAAACGCAGGGCACCGTGCATGGCTTGGGCTAAGAGCAAGACTTCGGAGCCGGATCCATGTCGTTGTCGAACCCTCACTCTGCTTTGACCTTGGTGTTTTGTTTGCTGGGCGGCGCCGGATGGGGATGCTCGGCTTCTGGAAGCGCAGACGACAGCGACGCCGGGACGAGTTCGAGTTCTTCGGACAGCGTCAGCCCCGAGATCTCCGGCGGCCCCAGCTCGTCGATGTCGGGTCCATCGAAACCGAATGCGCCAGCCGGAGCGACGGGGGCACAGGCGCCAGTTGAGCAACCAGAGCCGGCCGCGGTACCTCAAAACACCAGCCCCGAGCCAGACGGCAGCGGCGGCGACGCCACCATACCCGGTGGTCCGATGGCGCCCCAGGTTACGCCGCCCCCGAGCGGCGGGAACGGGGGCAACCCAAACGCTCCAGCGCCGGAATCCGACGTCGATGGGGGGTCGCAATCGCCCGAACCGGGACCCAGTGCATCCGCTTCAACGCCCGGACCCGATGTGGCCGCACCCAGTGAACAGAGCTGGTCGACGATCACCAATGGGGATTTCTGGAACGACACCGACGGTAAGCGCATCGAAGCGCACGGCGCTGGCATTCTACAAGTTGCTGACACCTGGTACTGGATCGGTGAAGACAAGTCTCACAACTCTGGCAACTTCAAAGGCGTAAACCTCTACGCCTCGAAAGACTTGCAGCACTGGGAGTTCAAGAAGGCGATCATCACGCGCGACACGTCGTCGCGCTTGGACACCCAAGACCGCATCATCGAGCGTCCCAAACTGACCTTCAACGACATGACGCAGAAGTACGTCGTGTGGCTGCACTGGGAAGGCCAGAACTACGCCGACGCCGAGGCCGGGGTGTTCACCTGCGACACGGTTGACGGTGATTACACTTACGTCAACGACTTTCGCCCCAAAGACAACATGGCGCGCGATGACAACTTGTTCAAGGACGACGACGGCACTGCTTACTTCATGGCAGCAGCCAACGAGAACAGGGACATGATCATCTATCGCCTGACGGACGATTACCTCGACATCGCCGAGCAAGTCGTCACTCTCTGGAAGGGCGCCCAACGTGAAGCCCCCGCGATGTTCAAAGTCGACGGGCGTTATTACATGATCACCTCGCACGCGACGGGCTGGGATCCGAACCAAGCCGGTTACGCCTCAGCGCCGGCGATCGACGGACCCTGGACGGACATCACCGACATGGCCGACAGCACGACCTACGACACGCAGTCGACGTACGTGCTTCCGATCATGGGTTCCGAGAAGACGACTTACATGTATCTGGGTGATCGCTGGCAAGATCCGGATCTGGTGAGCTCGAAGTACATTTGGCTTCCGCTGAAGGTGAACGGACAGAAGCTTGCGCTCGACTACTACGACACTTGGCGGATCAACGTCGCGACGGGCGAGTGGGACACCGACGCCACCGACGAGTTCGTCTCTCAAGCGAACTGGAAGCTCTTGTACGTCGACAGCGAGGAAACGGTGAAAGCGGACGATCCCGCGACCAACGCCTTCGACGACTCGCCCAGTACGTTTTGGCACACCGAGTGGGACGAGAGCAAAACGCCGCCGCACGAAATCCAAATCGACATGGGCGAGAGTCTGAAGCTCGGTGCGTTCCGTTACATTCCGCGGCAAGACACGGACGATCACGGCATCGTCGATCAGTACGAGTTCTACGTCAGCGATGACTCGAACGACTGGGGTGAGCCGGTCAACAGCGGCAGCTGGGGCTCCGGCCGCGCCACTCACACCGAGGAGTTCACGGCCAAACAGGGACGTTACTTGCGATTCGTCGCGAAGCGCGAGATCAACGGCTCGGCTTGGACGAGCGTGGCAGAGCTCGACGTCAAGCTCGCCAACTGAGAATCCGGTTCAAGGTTGGTCGTTTGCCAACGCGGAAGCACGTGAACTCTGAGCACGTCGCGCATCAGCCCGAGTTGGGCACAATGGTCGGACGCGCCGTTGCCACGAAACCCGCGCACGTGAAAGTCGCCCTGGTTGAAGGCTTCCAAGCGCTCGAGACCCATGGGGTCGCTGACCAACGGCTCGACCGCGTGGGGCTTGCCCCCCAGCGCCCAGATCAAGTAGCGCGCCGTTTGTGTCGTGGAAGCATAACCGGGCGTCGGAATCGAGGTGTGGCTCACGAACATCAAGCGTTCACCCAATGCGGCAGAGCGAGCGTACTCGATGAACGGCATCAGACGCTCGCGATCGAGCGATGCCCCGGAGTACCCAGCGTGCAGACCATCGAGCAGGATCACGCCTTCGACGGTTCGGCGCGCGAACGGCTGCTTCAGAATTTCCTCGATCGCGCCGTAGCCCGCGCTCCAGGAACTGAGCATCAAATGACGCACGTGCGCGTTGGGGTTGCCGGTCTTGCGCGCCAACTCTGCTTCGACTGCGAGCAACACTTGCCCCAGGGTGCGCGGATCTTTGAAGGCCTCGGCATACGAGCCCGAATCGATCCCCACGTCGACCGCGACGAGCACGGCGCGTTGCATCGAGCGCACCCACTCTTTGCG
>DATAHU010000051.1:0-4174 GCA_036263015.1 Polyangiaceae bacterium
AGAGCACCGAACAGGTTGAAACCCGAGCAAAGACAACGGAGACCGAAGCGAGCCGCACGCCCGAGGCGCGAGCACCGGAGAACTGCTGAAGCAATTTGAGGAGCGGAGCAACGAGGCCGTGCGGCGCAGCGAGAGGATCTGCAGTATTTGCCGGGCTTTCAAGCTGATCGGTGCTCAGGGTGCGTGCTGCAGCCTGCGTTACGCGGTCGCGTCAATGTCCGCTTGCGCCCGCGGCTCCGAATCCGTCGTCGCTGCTGATGCTGTCGTCACTGCTCGTGGTGTCATCACTACTCGTCGTGTCATCACTACTCGTCGCGGCGTCAACGCTTGCGTCGGGCCCAGCGTCGAGGTCGTCCGCCATCAGGGTGCACGCATTCGAACAGCCATCGCTGTCGACGGAGTTGCCGTCGTCGCACTCTTCGTCAGGACCGAGGTGAGCGTCGCCGCACAGGTTGGTTTGGCAAGCTGCGGTACAGTTGTCGCCGGGCACGCCGTCGTTGGCTCCGTGATCGCACTGCTCGCTGTCTTGGTTGACGATTCCATCGCCGCAGAGCCCAGGAACGACTGGGATCTGACCGTCGTTCGTGCACTCGTCGTCGTCGATTCGATTGCCATCGTCGCACTCCTCGTCGGGGCCACGATGACCATCTCCGTGAACGTCGACCAAACACGATGCCGTACAAGCATTTCCGGGTGCACCAAGGGTCTCGCCGGTGTCGCACTCTTCGCCGGCACTGAGCAATCCGTCACCGCACTCGGCTTCCACCATGCCGTCAATGTCCTGGATGAGGCCCTGGTTCGAGCACTCGTCGTCGTCGATTTGATTGCCATCGTCGCACTCCTCATCGGGACCACGATGGCCATCGCCGTGAACGTCGATCTGACAATGCATAGTGCAAGCATTGCCAGCGCTGCCGTTGTCGAATCCGTTGTCGCACTCTTCGGCGTCATCGACAATCCCATCTCCACAGCCGTCATCGATGGGCGCTGGTTCTCGACCCTCGTTCGTGCAGCTGTCATTCTCGATTCGATTGCCGTCGTCGCAGTCTTCGTCGGGACCACGGTGACCATCGCCATGAACGTCCTTCATGCACTGGTCGGTGCAGGGGTTGCCGGCCGCGCCATTGTCGTTGCCTTCATCGCATTGTTCACCTTCGTCAAGGACTCCGTCTCCGCAGCCCACTGCAGTTTCACCAATGGCGTCATCCATCGGCCAATCGGGATCGCCGCTATCTCGTTCCTCCCCTGGGACGCATGAACCGTCGCAAGCATCATTGCTCGGAGCAACGGTCGGGTCATTGGGAGGATGGCTCGGCTGAGCCGGTTTGTTTGGTTGGGAAACCACACTGCCGTCTGGCGGATTCGCCGTCGTGTGGGTGGCCTCGTGATTGCCGTTGAGTCCGGCGTCATCGGTGCGCGTACCCGAATCCCCTGCGCGCCCCCCACAGCCGGCGATGGCCAACACCAAACCAAGCGACCAGCTTCCAAGCACTACCGTGTTCGTCTTAAGCATTGGCGAAGTATCCCCGAGATCGCCCTGGGCGCTAGTGCGCGGCGAGCTCTTTTGTCAGTCAATTGGGTCGGCTTCTACACCGATGATCGGGTGAAACAGCAGGCGGCTACGAAGAAACGCGGAGCCCCTTACGGGCGTGTGCACGATCGTCCCAGAACCCCTGTCGGCGCAAGTGGACCGCGCGAGTCGGGTCGTGGCTCGTGCGAGGCGGTCATCGATCGGAACGCGCGTTTCGGCGTGAGCGACCTGCTACTCAGCGCGTGGACGCGGGTGACGCAGGCTCGGGTGGACAGCCAGGAGCCAAAGCGCAAACGCCTGCATCGTCGTTCGCTGAGTAACGACAACGCGGTCACAGCCTGTCAGGGCTGCGACCGCGTTCCGCTACGAATGTTAACCTAACAGCACTCCGACAGCGCTCGTTACAGTGGCAGAGAGCGATCGCTCCTGAGTTGAGTCCAGCTCGTGCCCGCGGACTGATACCACCACGAGCCGCCCTCGGTCGTGATGATCAGGTCCTTCTTACCGTCAGCGTTGAAGTCAGCGTTCGTGTAGGCCACCGAACCCAGGGGCAGATCACCGCGGGCAGGGGCCTCTGACCATGCGCGGCCAGTCGAGTAGTACCAATAGGTTCCAGATGCCGTGATGATGGTCAAGTCGACTTTCTTGTCGCCGCTGTAGTCGGCAGCACTGAAGGTCACCTTGCCGAGCGTCAGATCGCGACGCGCGGGATAGGCGGTCTCGTTCCACGTGATCTTGTTCGATGCGCTACCCACGGCGTAGTACCACCATGAACCGCCGGGCGTCGTGATGATCACGTCAGTTCTGCCGTCCCCGTCGAAATCGCCGGGGGTGTAGCTGATGTTGCTCAACGTGAGATCGGCCCGCGTGGGTGCGATCGTGCTGGAGAGCGCACCATTGTACGTCACCCAAGACGAGCCGTTGAGGGTCGTCACGATCAGATCGGTGCGATGGTCACCGTTGAAGTCACCGGGGGTGAACTGGACCTGCGCAATGGGCAGAGAAGTGGCGGTCATCTTCTTGATGAAGCTGGTATTGCTCGCGTAGTGCCACTCCGAACCCGACGCGGTCGAGATCACCAAGTCCGTGTCCCCGTCTCCGTCGAAGTCACCAGGCGTGAACTGTACTCCGTGCAGGATCAGGTCGGGCCTCGTGATCGCGATGTTCCAGGAGGCCTGCGTCGCGGTCGCATACCACCAAGCCGATCCGGCGGCGGTGGTGACGACCAAGTCTGTGCGGCCATCCTTGTTGAAGTCTCCCGGCGTGAAGGTAACCTCACTCAGCCGAAGCTCTGGATGAGCGTCGATCGTGTAGCCCCCCTGCGGCAAGGAGTAGTACCAGGTGGAGCCCGACGGGGTCGTCGCGATGTAGTCGCTCCTGCCGTCTTTGTTGAAGTCGCCGACGGTGTATTGAGTGCGAGATGGAGTAACGACCGCATCCCGATGCAGCGGCGTGCTGGTCAAGATCGCGTAACTCAAGTTGGCCGGGCCGTAAGAGTCCGTGGCAGCGACCGCGCCGCCTATCAAGCACGGGCCCCCGGAATCCCCTGGACGTTGGATCTGCCCCGAGGCATTCGGCACCGTCGCCAGGTAGCTGGGAAATAGGTAAGGCGCCCCGGCCTGCACCGGCACGAAGTCGGCGTAAGTGAGCTGTGCCGCCGTAACGCTACCGTCTCGATTGCCGTAGCCGTAGCAGCGCATCGTGCTGCCAATCACTTCCCCAGGCGTGCCCGCATACACCGGAGTCAGAGGGACATCGGTGAACGGTTGGTCCAAGTGCAGCATCTCGATGTCGCTGAACTGATCGTAGACTACCGCATCGACGGTTCTGACGACGTTGGTCTGCGGCGCAGGACGCTGACTGACGGCAAATGCGCCGGCGGCAAAAGCACAATGCGCAGCGGTCAAGACCCACGAGGGCTTCACGACGGTGCCAGTGCAGTTGGAGTTTACTCCGCTAGAGTCCCAGGACAACTCCACGATGCCTTTCGCCTCTGGAACGGGCGACGTCGGAGACCAGGGGACGACGACGGTCCCATTCAACAACGCTTCACCCAGCTCGCCAGTCTCGCTCATCGAGTCGGTTCCCGCGCAACCGCTCAGGACTAGCCCGATGCCCAACGCGATCAAGCTACCGCGCTTCAGGCAGCGCTTCGTGCCGCAGCTGCGCTGGATGTGATTCTGTGTTTCCTCGTACATGTGATTCTCTCCTCGTTGTTCCAAGTGAACTAATCCCGCGCTCGACGCGGTTACGAATCGCTACTCAGCAACGTTGATGCCAAGCGCGCCCCGCAGCCTTTTACGCCGCGCGAGGGCGGTTGCTGGGGTTGGCCCGGCGAGCGCAACACCCTTTGCTGCCGTTGCGCCGCAACAGCGCATCAACTGGAAGTGTTGCGCTCGAGCCGCACCACGAGTTCACCAAGGGAGCGAACCGAGCGCGCTGTGTTCATTTGAATAAAACGGCGTTGGCTGCCGCGACTGACCTCAGCGAAAGCCGGCAGACACCTAGTGTCCCGAACGAGAAGTTCGGGACGAATGAAACAGGCGCGGCCTCGAACGAAAAGAAGGCCTTGCAGCGCGAAATTGCTGCGGCTGCACCAACCCTGGTGCCGCAGCAATTTCGCTACGAACTTTGCGTTCAGGA
>DATAHU010000052.1:0-15911 GCA_036263015.1 Polyangiaceae bacterium
GACTCTCAGTTGAGGAAGCGTCGGACGCGGCCGTTTGCCGGTTGCGCGCATTCGTCGCGGATTTTGCGTTAGCTCCGCGCCCACCGCGTCCAATGAACAACGAAGGGATGATGTCGTCGCCATCGCCTTCGTGACGGCGCAAGAACAGAATCCCTGATCGAGCTTCGCGGTAAGCGGCCAGCAGCTTCGTGTACGCTCTACGTTCGAGCTCGGCACTCTTGTGCGGCGCAGGGTGCGCGCGTTGAGCGATCAACTTCGTCAGCCTGTTCGCAAGCTCTTGAGCTCGGCTCAATTCTGGTTCGGTCACCGCGCAACGGCCACCCAAGCTGTGCGCGTTGACAGTGAACAGCCGGTGCAGCTGGTTCAAGTCTCGCGCCAAGTTCACGAAGCCACTGCGGTGACCGATGGACTCGAGATCGGATTGCGAAAGGAGTCCTCGCTTGACGAGACCGAGCGCGTCACTGTGAAGCAAGCGGCGAAGCTGGCGCGCTTCTGCAATCTCGGCAGCACTGATCGGTGAGTGCTCTTCGGGGATCAAGGCCGCGGCATGCAGCTTGTTGAGGACCAACGCCCACTCTTCGAGGCTCGAGACGAGTTCGAAGTCGAACTGCACGACCGCGGCTCGCAACGCAGGGAGCTGTGTACGAAGCTTCGGCACAACGCCGAGGACGGTCGCCACGAGGCTGGGGACGGATAAGTTTATCCGCGTGACGGAGCTCGACGGCAGGTGACGAAGCTCTGCAAGGCGCTCCCGATAAGTGACCTCGTCGAGCTCTGGAGCAGACGAGCTGCCGAGCGTCGCGGCGCCGTCTTGCTCGGTTGCGCTTCGCCTGCTGGAAGGTTGTTCGACGGGGTCACGACTGCGGGGTCGAGCTGCGCGGCCTACGATTCGACTTCGCGTCGGTCGCTTGGGGGTTCTTTGCGCCATGCACGGGTCTCGACCCGAGCCGGATCCGGTTGCGCGCATTCATGACGATTCGAGCGATTTCCTCGTTGCGGCGGAACTGACCGCCGGAAGGACGGTCTTCCCGGCTTTTTGGCACCGGGTAGGCGCAGGGCCTTCGCGGTTTTTGGTCTGGACGGGGTAGCTAAAGGCGAGCTGACGCGTCGCTATGGTGCTCGCCTTGCCCAGTTGATTCCATCAGTCAGCGCTGATCCGAAGACCGATACCGTGAGCAATTTCTCGGTCACACCTATACCGGTGCGCCTTACCGTTAGCATTTCGCCGTTCACGGTCTGCATCTTGAAACAGCCATGTGCTCACGTGCGCCACTCAACGTCATGTACGACTCAGCTCGCTGGCAACAACGGCCGCATTCCACAGCGTCGAGGCAGCCAGCACAGGCGAAACGCACTCGTTCTGTTTGTACACGGCTGCTGGCAGTGTCCGGCCGGTGAATGGTCGCGTGCAAGTTTGCCGGCTGCTCTCGAAAGGACGTGATTTGAGCCAGAGATCGCTGCGGAGTTCCGCTGCTTCGGCATCGAGCTTGTCCGAGCTGAGGCACGCGGCTGTCTCGCGCCGACCTTCGACACCTTCCTAGGGCTTCGCACCGCAACGGACCGCAACGAATGACCCCGGCCTTGTTCGCGCCGA
Source organism: Polyangiaceae bacterium (assembly GCA_036263015.1). Lineage (GTDB taxonomy): Bacteria > Myxococcota_A > Polyangia > Polyangiales > Polyangiaceae > SZUA-265. The sequence continues at coordinate 1,595 of DATAHU010000052.1, forward strand.
GATCATTGGCATGCGCAGTTGTACGTACACGACTGCACCGCGCATGGCGCTGGGCAATTTGCAGAGCTATCCATGGCTGTCTGTTGCGGGAACTGAGGTAGTGCCCGAAGCGAGGGAGCGAAAGATGTTTGTCAAAGAGACACCCAGCGGACGCTGCATTGGGCGTCCGTCGAGCTTCGAAGATCAACGGAGCCTGCTGTTGACAAGCCGACTGACCACTTGCTTGAAGGAGCTGCGGCAGAGTTCACCCGAGCCCACCGCGGAAGCGGTCGAGCGCGCGCTCCGGGAGTCCTTGCAAGATCGTCCGGAGGCTGCAGCCATCGAGCTCGATCGCGGGCAAGACCCGCTCGCCGGCTGGTCGAGAGTGTTCGAACCGGCGCGTGGGGAGCTACTCATGCCGGCCGTGCGCGCGCGTTTGCTCGAACCCGCCGTGGACCGCTGTGTCACTGAGGTTCTCTGGGGCCTGTTCGTTGGGCTGGCCAGCCCTATTGCCATCCGCGCCCGAGGGTTCGAGTCACTCGCAGGGGGGCCAGCGCCGATGCTATCAGCTGAGCAATGCAGAGCCCGTGCGGTAGACGACGCTGGTTTCCTGCTCCGCTTGGTCGCTCATCGACAGCTCGCCGCCCAAGAGTGGTCGATGCTCGAAACAGTGGTTCGTCTGTACCCGGCAACCCCGACGCTCGCGAGATACAAGTCTCTGCTGAACGAGCGGCGCAATACCGACCCGCTCACGCTCGAGCTGCGTCCGCTCGAACACCCCTCACCTTGGGCGGCGCTGGGCCCTGCTGGCGCGCTATTGCGTAGCGCCGAGCGCGTCCAAGCGCTGCTGGCCACCGAAAACTCAGACGCTCTGGACGCTTTCGCCGGTCGCGTCGTTTTCTATTTCGGAGGTAACCTGGCCCACAGGGGACGCGCGATATTCCACGCGTTAGCCTCCCACATGCCAGACGATCCACGGCTCGTGCGTTGGACGCAGGAGCGCTTGGAGAGCAGCGAGTCTGGGCGGGCCGATTTCGCCACAGCGCTACTCGCCCAGTACGCGACGAACCAGTGGACCGAATCGAACGCCGAGAATTCACTCAGCGAGGCGTTGGGCTTTTGCCAGAGCGACAAGACTCGGTCGCGACTGATCGAGGACATCTGCTTTGGACCCAACCGTCTGCGACTGAGCGACGGTGACGTTGCAGTGCTGCTTCGCACAGGACTCGTTTGCCTCGAACACGGCCAGTTCCATGCCTGGCTGGGTTTGCTGGCGTGCATCCCCGACAAGCAGTGGTGCGAACTACAGCCGCAGATCGACGATCTGTGGAGCCGGGCGTCCCACTGGGAGAGACTACGTGGACTTCATGCGCTGTTGAGCGCCCTCCAAGCTCATCCTGGCGAGTCCGATTCGGAAGTCCGCCCAGATCGTAGCATGTGGTTGCTCAAGCGCATCGCATCGAGTTTCGCAACGCGAAGCCCCGCGTTGCTCGATTGGTATCTTCAGGTCGGCGCGTACATGAACGAGTCCCCTTGCGTGTGGACCCCTCGCAATCTTCGCGCGTCTTCCAAAACGGACGTGCTGGATCGCCTTGGACTCGACCGATCCCAGCTGGATCGAGGCCAAGCCCAGCATGAGGTCATTGCCCTTGCAAGTGTGGTCTTGCCACGGCGGTTGCCGTCCGACCAATTCCTCTGGGCGTTGCAGACCATTGCCAACGAAGAGCAAAGTCAGGAACGCTTGGAAGCAGTGGCGCTCCTGACACGTATTCCGTTGCCCTTCCCCGATATGATGGGCGCTTGGGTACAAACGGTGAAGGCAATCGTCCATCGTGCTCGACAGCTTCACGTCAGAGACCCTGAAGCGCTGTTCTGGGCGATCTCCCCCGCGGAGCAAACTGCGGACTTGCCCTACTTCGCTACTGCGGGCTTGCAGTCCTGGTTGGACTTCGCACAAGAACGCGCTGCGAGTGAACTCGACGATCCATCGCGAGCATACTGGTCATGGCTCCGCTCGCAGATTGCTCAGCGGTTGGTGTCGCTTGAAATGCGAGCTGGCTCACGCTCAGGGACGCACGCGTGAAGTTTCATCGACTGTCGATCGCCAAGCATAGCGCCAGCGGCTGGGCTTTGCCTCTGAAGTTCAAGCTGAGCGGGTTGCTGGTCGCGACCCTATTCGTCGCACTCGCCACCGTGGGCGTACAAGTCTCGACTCAATCGCGGCAACTCGCCCAACATCAGCGAGAATTGCTTCAGACTACGCTTCTAACGCAGAAGCGTATCGAGCTCGTGCGAGCCATTACCCTAATGCGCCAGGAGCTCGAGGCGAACATTTCATGGGACGCCCCTGAGGCGTTGAAACGCGCGACCGTGCTCCTAATGGCTGCCGCTCCGGATCAGGACACCTATTTCTTCCTCTACGATCTTGCAGGCCGTTGCCTCGTTCACCCCAAGCAGCCAGAACTCGTTGGCCAAAATCTCCAAGCCCTGGTCGACGATCATGGCCGGCGAGTGATCCCTTCCCTAATCGAAACTGCGCGCAATGGTGGTGGCTTCCAGCAATACAGCTGGCGCAAACCTTCCACGGGACGCATCAGCGAAAAGCTCGGCTACGTGACCCTACTCGAGCCGTGGGGCTGGGTGCTTGGCTCAGGGGTCTATTTGGATGACATCGAGTCCGCGGCTAGCGATGCGCACAGTTCATCCGAAACAAGTATTGCGCATACCTTGCGAAGCTTGGGCCTGGTGGCCCTCGCGGGTGTCTTGGCAGTTTTCGTTGGGGGTCTAGTGTTGACGGTCACCGAGCAACGGTTGGCTGACCGCAAGCTGCGCGCGATGGCTGACAGAGTTCTAAACTCACAAGAAGACGAACGCGCGCGCGTGGCGTTGGAATTGCACGACGGAATCGTCCAGGTCTTGGTGGCGACGCGCTTTCTGATTGAGGCGAGCCGCTCTACTCTCGAACGCGATACCGCGCTCTCGTCTCAAACGCTGACAAAGGCTTTGGCCCGCCTCGACGAGGCCATCGTCGACATTCGGCACATCGCCCATGGCTTGCGTCCGGCGATTTTGGACGAACTCGGTCTTGGCGCAGCCCTGCACGAGTTGGCCGAGGAGACCAGTGCGCGTCTCGGGATTCGCGTCCAAATAGATGAGGGAATCCAAGCGGTGCGTCTCGTTGGCGAACAATCGCTCGCCCTGCTAAGGGTGGCACAGGAGGCGCTCATGAATGTGGAGCGGCACGCTCGGGCCAACAATGTGACCCTCCAACTTTCACTAGCGCCGGAGCGCCAACGGGTTACTTTGCGCATTACCGACGATGGGCGGGGCTTCGACGCGAACGCTTCGTGGCCAGGACACGGACTGACCAACATGCGTCACCGGGCACAAGAACTCGGAGGCAGTCTCAGCGTGAAGTCTCGCCCTGGACAAACCGAGATACTAGCCGAATTGAAGCTATCCTCATGAGCACTGCTCGCATTCGACTAGCCGTGATCGATGATCACCCTTATGTACGAGAGGGGGTGCGGGCGATGCTGGCCGGCGTAGAGGGGATCGAAATCGTCGGAGAAGCGGCGGACGCCCAGAGCGCGACCGAGCTGCTATCGACCACCGAGGTAGACTGCGTGCTATTGGATCTCAACTTGCCCGGCAAGAGCGGGATCCGAGCAGCCCACGAACTGAAGACTCTGAACAAAAAACTGAAGATCATCATTCTCAGTATGTACGACAGCCCTCAGTTCGTGCTGAGCGCTCGGCGCGCGGGCGCCTGCGGTTATGTGGTCAAAACAGAGCCACGCGAACGTCTGATAGAACAGATCCGCAACGCTGCCAACGGGCTCTCCTCGATGCCAGACCAGGTAAGTTTCGGCACGGCACCGTGGGAAGTGCTGACGCCAACCGAACTCGACGTAGCCTGTCTCATCGCCAAAAACCTGAGCCACCGGCGCTTGGCGCAGGACCTGGGCAAACCACTGCGCACGATCGACACCCATCACTACCACATTCGTGAGAAGCTCCGTAAACTTACCCCACCAATCGAGGCCGACCCGCTTCCGCTGGCTCGTTGGCTGCAAAGCTGGGGCGAGCTGGACTAGTTGAAGACAGCGGAAAGCAGAGTGCCGCGCTCGGCTGAACTTTTGCAGGTCGCTCAGTGGGCGTCCAACAACCCCGCGTCGAGGAGGGTTGCGTCTGATTCGTTCAGCGACGTGGCACCATCTGCAACACTTGCGTCGCGAGGGCCCTGTGCTCCGCCGTCGGTGACGGTGAGTGTGCACGAGAGTGAGCAGTCTCCCTCACCGTTGAGGAAACCCTCGTCGCACTCCTCGTGGGGTCCAACAATACCGTCGTTGCAGACGTTCAATTGGCACGTTGCAGTGCATTCGCTGCCTGGACGACCATTGTCGACTCCGTCGTCGCATGCTTCGGAAATTTGGAGCACTCCGTCGCCACAGCCGTCTCCATTGCACGTGTTGCTACACCAATCATTGGGATCAGTGTTGCCGTCATCGCAACCTTCCGAGGGTGACAGGATGCCGTCCCCGCAGACATTGAGGCGGCATTGTGCGGTACAGAAACTGTTGGGGGAGCCATTTTCGATCCCGTCATCACATTCTTCGTCACCTTGGTCGACGTGGCCGTCGCCACATGACGGGGGCGACTGCATTGCGTGACACTGATCGCACGCGTCGTCCGCGGTTTCGTTTCCGTCATCGCATTCTTCGCCTGGATCGACGATCGCATTGCCGCACAGCGGTCCGTCAGTGACGGAGTCGGCATCGGCATTTGTGGGACCGCTGTCACTAGCCGCGGCGTCATGGCTTTGGGTTTCCACGCTGTTTGCGCTGGCATCGGGCTCCATCGGATGCCCCTCAGCGCTTCTCGGAACGTCGGTCGGGGCTGGTTTGCTACCAAGCGAGCCCTCGTTGCTCGCATCGGTGTCGGGTTCTCGCGTGGGGTTCGGCGACGCGTCGGCGTGGATGGCCACCCCTGCATCCCCGACACTTCCGCGCTCGGCTGTGTTCGCAACGCCAGAGTCCTCCTTCGCGCACCCACCGCTGAGCACGGCTAAGGCGAGCAATGGGGCAGAGCACGAAAACCTCCTACCTGCGTTCTTCCACGACATGCCCTGTGAGTAGCGAATGAACCGCAAGCGCGCCAGCGCCCAGCATGGAACCCGTCACAATCTCAGGGAGGCTGCGGTGCGACACCCTGGCCGAGAGTAGTGGCGCGCACTTCGTTGGGCGTCTGGGTCTTCGCCCTGCTAATGTCCCGAACGAGAAGTTCGGGACGAATGAAACAGGCGCGGCCTCGAACGAAAAGAAAGGGCTTGCAGCGCGAAATTGCTGCGGCTGCACCAACCCTGGTGCCGCAGCAATTTCGCTACGAACTTTGCGTTCAGGTCATTAAATCGTGGGGGTGAATTCCCGCGCCGACCACCGCCAGGAGATCGAACGCGCATTGCGTTTCATTGCCGAGCACCAGGACGAGCCGCTCAGCGTGGCCGAGGTGGCGCGCGCCGCACACCTGAGCGAGTTCCACTTTCACCGCGTCTTTCACGCCGAGGTCGGTGAACCCATCGGGCGGTACGTCACGCGCCGCAGACTCGAAGTCTCGGCGCTGCGCTTGGCTTACCAGCGCGAACGCAGCATCACGGACATCGCACTGGCGTCGGGGTATTCTTCGGCGTCGAATTTCTCGAAGGCGTTCAGCAGTTTCTTTGGCGCGAGCCCGACTGACGTGCGTGAAGGCAGAGGAGCGCCCGAATCCGTAGGCAAACTGACCGCTCAATACGGCAAACAGTTTCGTCCCTCTGATCTCTACATCGTTCCGCCCGCCATGAGCGACGACGAACGCCGCGCCCGCGCCGCGACTTGCGCGGTGCGGATGGAAACGTGGCCCGGTGTCGAGTTGGTAAGCATGGCGGGCCCCGGCGGCTACGGGCTCGAAGCGCTCGTCATGTTGTGGGACGAGTTAATCGCGCGCTGCCGGCAACTCGGGATCTGCGACACCAAGGTCGACGCGTGGGGCATCGCGTTCGACAGCCCCACGGTCACTGCGCCAGAGCTATGTCGCTACCATGCATGCATCCCAGACAGCAGCAACACGGCGGTCGCGCCGCCGCTGTTCCGCTCACGCATGCCTGAAGGGCGCTATGCAGTGTTCACTTACGACGGCGCGGTCTCTGGACTCGACGAGGCGTTTCGCACGATCTACTCCTGCTGGTTTCCGCTCAGCTCTTTGGTGATCGAGGACTTCACGCCCTACCAACGCCACGTCGGGGACGAGCCCAAGGACGGGCATGTCCGGCTCGAAAACTGGTTGCGGGTGCGCCCGCGCGCGTGAGGCTCGCGCGTTCCCGAGTGGAGCGCACAGCGCGGCGGCACACGAGGACAGCGGCAAGCCAGAACAGCAATCCAGGAGAACTCCTTCGCAGCCTAGGAGACGCGCCGAACGACGCGACGTGGCTCAATGAGCTCGTCCGCCGCCACGACGCTGGCGCGGAGACCAGGAGCAAACCATGGGAACACTATCGACACCGAAGCGAATCTTGATCACGGGTGCCTCGCGGGGCATCGGCAGACAGGCGGCCATACTCCTCGCCAGACGCGGGCACACGCTGGTGCTCGCAGCCCGCAGCGTTGCGGCGCTGCGAGCAGTGGCCGACGAGATTGCTGCCAATGGGGGCAGAGCGGAAGTGCTCCCCATGGACGTCACCAGCTACGACAGTGTGGCTCGGGCGATTGCCCAGATGCTCTCGGGCGGCCCTTGTGACGTGCTGGTGAACAACGCGGGGGTGCTCTTTCAAGAGCAGTTCCTCGCGCAACTGCCCGCGCAGCTCCAAGCAGAGATGGAGCTCAACTATTGGGGACCGCAGCGCGTCACTCGCGCCGTGCTGCCATCGATGATCGCGCGAAATGCAGGGACCATCGTCAACGTTTCGTCGCTGCTCGGCTTCATCGGCACGCCCACCACCGCCAACTACTGCGCCAGCAAAGCCGCCCTCAACGCATGGACTCACGCACTGCGGGGCGAGGTCGAGCGTTTCGGCATACGCACGGTGCTGTTCGTTGCGCCGCACACGCAGACGGAACTCGGCGCGCGCGCCGTTTTCGATGGTGTCGTCAGCCTGCCCGTCGAATACACGGCGAATCACCTGTGTCGCGCCATCGACCGCGCACCGCGGCAGTACGCGGGGAGTCCCGTCTATCGCGTACTCATTCGGGTTGCCGCGTGGTTCCCCGTGTTCATGGAGCGTCAGTTGGCGGGTTCGGTCAAGCGGCTGCTCTTGGGTGAACACGCGTCGAACGATCCCCGCGCGCTCCAGCGCGGGACAGAAGCCGCCACGCACATCCCCCAATCAAGACTGCCGGACGGCCCCGCTCTGCCTCGCTGACGTCCCTCGATACACTCACACCTTTTCCGACCGAGATCGGCAAACCGATCACGGTTCTGCACCAAGAGCCGCAGGCGCTAACCAACGCCCCTCCAGAGCGGCCACCACGCGCACGTCAGATCAGCGAATCTGGCCCGCCCTGATCGTTTTTGTCCCGCGCGGCCAGCAGAATCGCGTACACGTGCTGCATGATACGCATCAGATCGCGGATGTCGTAGACCGCGCGAAAGTCGCGAAACTCTACTCTGCGAAGATGCTCATCGTCGTTGAGGATGTTGGTGATGTTCAGCGCTTGGAAACGCTCGACCTCTTCGTTGTAGGGCGGCTCGATGTCTTCGAGCTCCGCGAAGTCTTCCGGCGTCGCGGCGCTCACCTCGTCCGGTGCGATTCCGGCGCGAATCAGCTCCAAGGATGAACCCTCGGTCAGGTTCTCGACTTGGGTCGAGGTGGGGTAAGCTCGGAGTAGATAACGGTAGACCTTGAAGAATTCCTTGAACCATTCATTGCGTTCCCAGGCGCCTCCATACTTCGTCTCGTCGATGGTCAGATTGTGGATCAACAATCCGAGCTCCTTCAACAAGCCCTCTGGTCGGTCCGGGTCCGACAAGTATGCGGCATTGTAAGAGATCTCGCCGGTGAGTACGAGTGGCTGACCGAAGCAAGAGACTTGGCTTCTCATTCTGGAACGCCAGCGTTCCGTCTGGACGATCACCCTCAAGATCATCATGTAGTCGTTTTGCAAACCGGTATCGAAGTCGACGTTGATTTGGCAGCCCCCCATCCCACTCCTGTCGCTCAAGCCGATCAGATCGGCGCAGTGCATGACGTGATGTTGGATGAATGAGAAGCCGAACTGTTGCAGCACGGAGATGAACGTTGGACAGGTTTGAATCTCGAAGCATCCGTGATCGAGGGTGATGTCCCAATGCCATTTGACTTTGGTTCCCTGGCGGTTGGCTTCGTATTTGATGCGAATGCGCCCCGCCATCAGCGTCTTGCTTGCGCCCGACCTGCTCTCGAAGGCGCTCTGGAGGCCAGGGTCAATCGTCCATTTGATGCCCTCGAGGTTCTTCTCGCAGGTCGAGTTTGCCTGATAGTTGTCCCGATCGCAGATGAGGCCCCAGTCGAACGCCTCGTTGTAGGGACACACGTTGGGGTGCTGGTGCTCGAGTGCCACGATCTCGGTTATGCAAAGCGGCGGTGAGATCGAACAAGGCACATCGATGCACAGAATCGCGTGCAGCCACCGGACGACATAGCCGGCGAGCTCCTTCTTCAGCGTCGCATTGCCAGCAAACGTCGCCTTGGTGACTGCGTCTATCAGGTGAGCGTTCGTGAATGCGAGTTCGAGGCCGACCAGGGGATCCAACTCAGCGTCGAGTTGTAGGTCGCAGCTCTCGAGAGGGAGTTTCTCACGCTGACCTCGGCCATGGGCGTTGCCGCCGCGCTTCCCCCTTGCCTTGCTCGGCTGGGAACTCGGCGCGGTGCGGCCGCTCTCGATGCAAGCGACGCAAATCCCATCCAAATAGCGAAGGACTTCGTTTTGGCAGACGCGGCAAGTGATCGGCTTGAGTTCCATCGCGCACTCGCTTCAGGCCCCTTGCGTCGAGATCGTATCCGCCGCGCCTTGAAGCGGCGAGGGAGTGAGTCGTGGCGACAACGCCGGATTCACACGCTGCAGCAGCGCGAGCAGCGCGCTCACTTTCGGCGCCTGAGCGATTGGCAACTCCTGCGGCAGCAGTGAACAGGCGTAAAAGTCGAGCGGGGTTGGTGGGTTGCAAGGCACGGACAGCTGTTGCCAATGGGCGCTACGCAACAAGCGCTGCGAGCGCAGGTTGTCTGGGTAAACGACCGCGAACAATTGCTCGAGTCCTAGCTCGCGCGCGAGTGCGGTGACTAGCTGCACGCTGCTCGTACCCATGCCGCGAGCTTGGTACGGCGCTCCAATCCAAAACGAGCAGAAGGCTTCATGCTGGGTCCCCGAAAGTGATACGCCGCCCACGAGGCCCAAGTCCTGGTGCACGACCGCGTAGCGCTGATCCAACTCGAGGCTCGATGTGGTGCTGCATTGCGTCGCGGCAATCCAAGCCTCGACGCTCCGGACAGAGTCGAAGTACCGAAGGCGCGCCAGCTCAGCGAGTGAACTGTTGCGCGTGAGCTCGAAGTATTTCGAAGCGTGCTCTGCGGCGAGCGGCAGAAGCTCGAGACGCGTTGCATCAAAATCGCGCAAGACCCGAGCCAGAGTAGTATCAGTCGCGCTAGCGTGGACCGGGGGCGGTGTCGAGAGCGGATCGCTGCAAGAGGTGGTCATGGCGCAAGCTACAGCTAGGCGCGTGTACACCTCGCTTCCGTATCGGCAAAGTTAGTTGGGCGACTGGTAAGTTCGAACGTTGCAGCCGCCGTTCACCAACGACTGCAAGCGCGCCAGACCCCGCTCGGCGGCCCGTTGCCGTGGTCGTGAATGATGAACGCCCGTGGATCTGACGACACTCACATACAGGGGGTACTTACTCGGCAGACCTACGCGTGAGCCAAGTTTTGCTGGCGGTTTCGGGAGGCGTTCCAGAGCGAGACGGGTCGCCACCCGGGGCGCCGAGCGGCACTTCAGACTCTGAGGGCTGCTGCCGTAACCGGTAGTGATGACGGGGGCGCATCGGCAACGAGTCGCTGAGGGAGATCCGCGGATCAGCCATGAAAGGCTGATCGCGCTCAATCCGAGGCGTTTGATCACACTGATCGGTCAACAGACGGGCATCAGTGCCGCGGAAATTGCATCGAATTTCGGGTACGCGCCCTCATCCATCATGTGGGTGATTCGATTGCTCGTTGCCGAGCACATCGTGACCACCCCGGGGTTTCCGAGTTCGACGTCACCGCTGACGCTCAACTACACCAGCACCCAGGCAATCGAGGTGGCCGAGGCCAACGGGATCGAGCTGGACCTGCCGCTGAGTCGATGAAGCTCCGACCCAGAGCAGCAGAGTCCGTCGCGTCGGCGCTCAACCGCGCATCAGCGTGTTCTGCCCGGGGAACCGTGCGGGATCGTACGGTGGGGGCGCGCCCGCGGGCTTGATCAGCCAGCCCATGAACTCTTTGAGAACAGGGTCTGGCTCATAGTCACCCTTCAGATCGAATTTGCGCACGAAAGCACTGGTAACCTTGAACAGTGCCGTGCCTGGGACGGGTCCCAAGACCCAGTTGGCGTCAGCAACACCGTCGACGATCTCGTACGAGCCAATCGGCGTCGCGGGTCGCTCCTTCTGAGCGTAGTAGACGTGGACGAGGTCACCCACTTGAACGTCGCTCACACGTGTCGCCGAGGACCCATTGGCGTTGTGCGCCGACCGCGCGAGGAATCCGTTCTTCGCGAGGAGCAGCGTCCCGATGTGATCGAGTTTGCTTCGGGCCGCCTTGTAATACCAGGTCGTCATGGCCTGCAGTATGCAGGGGCAAAAGACCGCAAGCCACCCCCTGTCGTCTCGCCCCGGCCACCGAACCCACGCGCCGCAAGACGCACTTTCGATTCGCCAGAGCTTCGCGAGCCTTCCAAAGTTCGATCGGTTCGGCTCCTGGGGCTACGAGCGCAGCTGACTCAGTCGTTGCAACTTGGCCATCGCCTTCGACTATCGGTCCCTGGGTAACGCTGGGCCGAGGTGGGTCTCGGCTTGCTCGCGGTCCGGGTGTGGGTAGAATCTCGGTCATGGACCTGCCGAATTGGATCCGCTTCCGTAACTTCCTCGACCTGAACCAGGCCGCGGTCATCGACGTGACCGTCACTTTGGCTGATGGCACCGAGTTTACGGGCCAGGTCCTCAGCCTCGACACCGAGGCCGAGTGCGTCGTGCTGAAGCGAGCCGCTTCGGAAGACGGCGACGAAGCGACGTTCGATGCGCAGAGCATCGTCAAAGCCAGTGTCAACGTGCAAGACGGCACGCAGTCGTCCTACTGAAGCGCTGACGGCGCACCTTCCCAAGCTAAGCAGCGCACGCGGGCAACTCGCCGGCGTATACCCGAACCACGCCCGTCACTCGAGTAGCGCGCTGTCGCTGGTTCGAGCGACGAAGCCGCGAGCCCCGTCTGGGCTTCCAAGGCCAATGATGAACGTCGAGCCGGCGTTGGCGGCGATCTTGAACAGGTCGACGAATGCGCCGGCGTTGAGTCGCGCTCCGGCGAGCCACTCGCCGCCGAACGAGTACAGCGACAAATAGCCGTCCCAGGAGACGCCAGGAGCCGAATAGCCAGAGACGACCGCGAGCTCCCCTTCGGAGGTCAAAGCCATGTCGTAGGCTTGCTCGGTGTGCTCTGGCATGTTCAGAGGCTGTGTGAGGGTAGGCTCTCCGCTCGCGGAGAACCCGACCAGGGTGAGGCCCGCATCGAGGCTCGTCGCCAGCGCGGCGGGATTTCCGTCGGAGTCGATCGCGATTCCGACGAAGTAATACTCCGCTGCAAGACCCGCACGCTTGCTCCACAGCAGCTCACCGCTCGCCGACATGCCGGCCATCGACGCGAGCCGCAGGGCAGTGCCATCGCTACAAGCCGCGTCGTCGGAGGCAACAGAGCCGGCGAGGAAGAGTTCACCCTGCGCCCCCACGCTGACGTAACCGACGGCGCCCATGTTCGCGCTCGCCACCGGTGTGCTCCAAAGCAGCTCCCCATCGGCAGAAAACTTCGCCACGACGGAGCCATCGCCAACCACGATGACTTCATCGGTTGGGGTAACGGCCAGCGCAGTGGGGGAACCGATGTCCAAGTCCTGCAAGGGTTGGCTCCACAGTTGTTCACCCTCGGGGGAGTACTTGATCAACTGCGCCGCATCGGACGCCGGAAACGCGTCGAAGCCGGCAAAGACGTCGTTACGGGAGTCGAGCGCAACGCATTGCGCGTCGTCGGTTTGGTCGGTGACCACACTGTTCACCCACCGCAGCTCTCCGCTAGCTGCGTAGCTTGCCACGAACGCGTCGCCGCTATCCAGGTCGAGCTGTTGGGCAGGCAGTGACCTGCCCGCAACGACGAAGCCGCCGTCGGCCCCTGCGGCCACGTCATTGCCGACCCAAAACAACGGTCGAGGCAGTCCCATCCACTGGGAGCTGCTGCCCTCGAGCGTTTCCCATTTGCTCACTGCGAGCGAGGCGTCCAGGCGGGGCCCGAGATCGCCCGCCGCGGCGTCGGCAAGGGGGTCGACGGATACACTGGCAGCGCCGACGCCAGCCTCCCCCGCGCCCTCTGCGCTCGCGAACGGATCAGTGTCGGTCTGCGAAGTCGCTGCCAAGGTACCTTGCGACGTGTTCGTGTCGTGGCCAGAGCGTTCACCAGTTCCGGCATCTGGGGCTGGGGGTTCGCCCGCGCTGATCACCGGCGCCTTTGCTCCGTTGGGCACTGCAGTAGGCTCGCCGCTCGGATTTTGGTGATCGACTGGGGTCAATTGGCGGTTCGTCGCGCTCGCCATGGGCTCGCCTGCGCCGGGGTTGGCGCCAGTGCCGATCGGCTCTTGTGTGGGGCTGCTCGTGCAGCCGAAGACCCAGAGCAACACTACCCCGCCAGCGCGCGACACGCGGCGCGGTGACTTCCCCGAGTGGCTGAGCATTACGCCCGATACCGCGAACAGACCTTCCTGATCGCAAAAAGCGCAGGCCCCGACGCCACGACGCTTCGATGCCGCGTGTTGCACCGCCCGGCACGACGCGGTTCGTCGCTGAGCACCGGTAATCATGCAGGTTTTCGGTCACCAAACTGAACGGTAGAACAGTACCCGCCAACCTGTTAATGGAGCACGACCATGTTGGCCACCTCTAACCCCTCCGCAGACTCTCCGTCCCCGAAGCCCCGCACCCGCCAAACGCGACCGCGCGCCGAGATATCCCCGGCTGTTACTTCGGCACCCGCCCCGGCTGGCTCGGGCACCATGCCCTCCAGCATCACCCTGGTGGTCGCGCTGTTCGAGCGCCGCCGTGAGGCACTGCGCTTTCCGAACATCGACGCCGAGAGCTTGCGCGCGCAACTCGAGCGTGTGGAGCGTCTACGCGTCGAGGCAGTGGAAGCGCTCGCGCGTTGGGAGAGCGCTCGCGTCGCGAGTGAACAGAGCGAGAGCGAACTGCACGAAATGAGTAAACGCGCGGTCGCCTACGCGCGCGTTTTCGCCACGGACGATCCCACGCTGGCAAGCGAACTCGATGCGATCCTCAACACCGAGCCCGAACGGGGCAAGCGCAAGAAGCGTGACGCTGTGGCAAGCGCCACGGACGCCGAGGCTCGCCCGGAGCAACCTCGTACCAAGCGCGCACGCGCTACCGCCCCGAGCGTCGAGAGCGAAGCCAAGCCAAGCGCCGAGCCGGCAGACGCAACCGCGAATTGAGAGCGGGCAGCCGCGTGATTCACAGTCGCCGACTAGCTGCGACTGGTGAACGTCTGGAAGAATCAGTAACCGTAGTCGCCGCCGACGCAGCGCCCGCCGTCGCAGACCCGCGTGCCCTTGCAATCGGTATCCTTCTTACAACCGCCGACCACCGGCGGCGACTCGATCCGAGTGCTGGCTGAAGCCGGCGCTGGCGGACATGCGGGCTCAGGGGCTGCTTCTGGGACTGGGCACGGCTTGGGCGTTTCAGTCGGCGCCGCGCTCGCGATGGGAGCCGCACTTGGGGCGCTACATACGGGCGACGCAACCACCACGGGGTGAGTCATGAGCAGCTGCGTGGCGTTCACCCCGTCGCGTCCCGCAGTATCGTCGACCGGCTGCAAGAAGCTACGGCCGGAGCCTGCACCGCTCGAGACATCCTGACGAAAGAAGTAGTTGTGTCTGGGCTCCACGCGCAGGATCACCGGCGCGGGCAGCTCAGACTCCGACTCGATCGTGTAAGTGCCGGGTGCCGGCAAGTCTGCCAGCAGGAACGTGCCTGCGCCCGTGCTACCAAAAGCGTTGCCGTTGATCTTCACCGTGTACGCCTG
>DATAHU010000053.1:0-4785 GCA_036263015.1 Polyangiaceae bacterium
GGAATCCATCACCCGAGCTACCGTCACCGGCGCCAGCGAAGCAATGCTCGAGACCGGGGCCGAAGCGTCGCCCGCGTTACGCCGGGCGATGGGCGACCTCGTCCAGAATGCGACTTACGAAGCCGCGCAAGGTTTCGACCGCGCCGTATACGACGTCCAGAACGGCAATGCGGGCATAGCACCGCGATCCTCGGTACTGGCCGCAGTGGGTACCTCGAGCAGCTGGCTAGTCGCTTTGCCAGCCTTGTTGGTCGCAGCCAACGTTGCGCTCGTGCTCCTGCTCGTCGCTGCATTGGGCTGGGCCTTGCTCAGCCTGTAGAAAGAACGCCGGCGCGCGCAGCAGCACGCGACCTGGCCGTCAAACTGACGGATGCGATCAAGGCTGCGGACGGTGCGCCCCCAAACGACGCGGCTCCAGAGGAACGTCGCGGCGCGGCCTAACGAGCCGGTTCGATCGCGCTTGGCCGAGCTCGCTTGCCACAGTGTCGTGTGATGTCGCGACGCTCTTCTGGCCATTGCTCGAGCCGGCACTGAAGTGTTCACTCTGTACAACCATGCTCGGAGCAGTCAGCGAGCTAGTCGAAGTGTGTGTAACGAGTGAACGCCCATTCGGGCATGCTGATTGCACCGCGGTGGGCGCCGACGGTCGAAGCGCCGCCGGCGCCCTATGAGGAACCAACCAAAAGAGGCATTCAAGATGGCACAGAACAACAACCGCGGTTTCGCGGCCATGGACCCAGAAGAGCAACGTCGAATCGCCAGCAAGGGCGGACGAGCGGCACATGCGAACGGCAAT
This sequence comes from Polyangiaceae bacterium, assembly GCA_036263015.1. Taxonomy (GTDB): domain Bacteria; phylum Myxococcota_A; class Polyangia; order Polyangiales; family Polyangiaceae; genus SZUA-265. The sequence continues at coordinate 797 of DATAHU010000053.1, forward strand.
GCGCATGAATGGGACTCGCAGGAGGCGGCACAGGCAGGACATCTCGGTGGACTCGCAGCGCATCACCATCAGCGAGCTGCTTTCCACTACGACACTGCGGCCCATCATCACTCGAGAGCTGCCGCGCATCACGCCTCAGGGGCCTCTAGCCAAGCCCGAATGCACGGCGAGAGCGCGAACAAGCACGGTCGCAGTGCTCAATACCACGCGAGCGAAGCCGAGCGGCATGGTCGGGGCTTTGCTGGCATGGACCCCGAGCGTCAACGCGAGATCGCGCGAGAAGGCGGGCGTGCGTCACATTCTGGGCGAGGACGCGACGATCAGGGCGGCGAGGATGAACGCTCGGGTCGCGGCTCGCGCGGTGGCAGTTCGGAGCAGCACGCCGAAGCAGGTCGCAAGGGGGCTCAAGCTCGTTGGCGCGGCAGTGACGAGGACTACAGCGACGAACAGAACACCAGCGGCTACGAGGGCGAAGACGAAGGCAGTGACGAAAATGAGAGCTCACGCGGCACTCGCGGAGGCTCTTCGGAGCAACGTGGGGAAGCGAGTCAACGGGGCGGTGAAGCCCGTTGGGGCAACCGCGATCACTGAGCTCATGGGATAGACTTGGGCTGAGCCCGATCTCTGCGAGCTACCAAGAGGTCGGGCTCGGCTCACCCTGATGGCACGAGGATAACACCCAGGTTCGGCTGGCGCTTTGGTCGCGCGAACTTGTCACGCTGTCGTCGAACGGGCCACTCGGGCCGTTCCGGTCGGATTGCGCGGAGCTGCATTGACCAACCCGACCTACGCCGTCGCTGATGCGGTGCGCGTGGTACGCGTCTTGCTGCCCCGGATGCAGATGACGCCCGTAAGCGCCAACTCGGCAACCAGCAACGACCCAGCACCGCCCACCCAGCGCGCGCTTCCGCGCAGCCGGCTTGGTCGAACCGGCGAATTCGTCACGCGTCTTGGGCTCGGTGGGTCCCACATCGGTAAACCCGATCTCACCACCGACGAGAGCGTCGCGCTGATTCGACATGCGATCGACCAGGGCGTGACATTCATGGACAATTGCTGGGACTACAATGGCGGCAAGAGCGAAGAGCGCATGGGAAGAGCCTTGCGAGACGGCTATCGCGAGCGAGTCTTCTTGATGACCAAAGTCGATGGGCGAACCAGAGACGTTGCCCGTGCGCAGCTCGAGCAATCGCTCAGGCGTTTGCAAACCGAGCAGATCGATCTGGTCCAGATTCACGAAGTGATTCGGCACGAGGATCCCGCGCGCTGTTTCGCTGCAGACGGCGTGATCCACGCGCTGACCGAAGCAAGAGACCAGGGACTGATCCGCTACATCGGTTTTACTGGGCACAAACACCCGACGATCCACCTTGCCATGCTCGAGTGCGCCAAAGCCAACGGCTTCGAGTTCGACACGGTGCAAATGCCGCTGAACGTGATGGATGCGCACTTCGAGAGTTTCGAACGTCGCGTTCTGCCCGTGCTGCTCGAGCGCGACATCGGGGTGCTGGGCATGAAATCGATGGGCTCGGGCGATCTGCTGGCGAGCAAGGTCGTCTCTGCACGCGAGTGTTTGCTCTACGCCTTGAGTCTGCCGACGTCGGTCGTGATTTCGGGCATGGACAGCATGCAAGTCCTGGAAGCAAACCTCGACCTCTTGCGCAACTTCGAGCCGCTGAGCGAGGCAGAACGGGAAGAACTCCTCGCTCGCACACACCAGAGCGCCAAGACCGGTCAATTCGAACCCTTCAAGACGAGCACGAAATACGACGGCACCGTCGCCAACCCCCACTGGTTGACGGAAGCTCGTGCATGAGGTTCGAGCGCCAGAGACAGCAGCGCCACGCAACGCCATGGCCACTCGCAAAGGACCGAACGACCCGACCGCGACGCCAAGGGCCAAAGGCGAACCTGGCGCCGAGCGCTTCGTGCCAGCCAATCACAGCTTGCCGACCCTGCGCGAAGCTGCCTCTCATTGCGAAGGTTGCAGTCTCTACTTGCATGCGACGCAGGCAGTCTTTGGTCATGGCCCCAGCTCGGCCAAAGTAGTGTTAGTGGGTGAACAGCAGTCCTGCGAGCCAAGGATCCAGAGGCTCGCCGCATGGCGTTCGAGATGCTGGTGAGTAGTTTGCGCGCAGTGAAGCGTGCTCTGGCAGCCAAAGGTGAAGAATGAAACGAGCCATCGAGCCCTCTGTACGCTCACAGAAGTCGGCACTAATCCTGATCGACGTGATCAACGCGCTCGACTTCGAGGGCTCCGAAAGTTTGGTGCACGCGGCGGAGCACGCAGCTCGGGCGATCGAGTCGCTTGCGGCACGCGCGAGAGCGCAGGGCTTGCCCGTGATCTACGTCGACGACAACTTCGGGCAATGGCGCTCTGACTTCATGAAGACGATCGAGGTCTGTTCGACCGATGACAAGCCGGGTCACAACGTCTCGCGTAGACTGAGACCTCACGCGGACGACTACTTCGTCCTCAAGCCCATGCATTCTAGCCTCTTCTGCACGCCCTTTGAGCTGGTGTTGCGCAAGCTCGAAGTCACCCGCCTGATCTTGTGCGGTTTCGCGACCGATCTCTGCTTGCTCTTCACGGCTCATGACGCGCACATGCGCGGCTTTGCTTTGACTGTCCCCCACGACTGCAGCGCAGCCAACTCCGAAGAGCTGCATCGCCGCGCCCTAGCGTCCTGAACGCAAAGTTCGTAGCGAAATTGCTGCGGCACCAGGGTTGGTGCAGCCGCCGCAATTTCGCGCTGCAAGGCCTTCTTTTCGTTCGAGGCCGCGCCTGTTTCATTCGTCCCGAACTACTCGTTCGGGACACTAGCCCACTTACGCGAAGCACTCGGCTGCGACACACCCTGCGCCGCCGAGGTGGCCCTTTGAGTTGGAGACGTAGCGACGACGAAACCCTCAATCAATCGGCGCGAAGTGACCGAACTCCAAGTGATAGGTATCAGTTGCGGCCAAATACGTCGCGCTGAAGTGTGACGGATAGAGCGTCGTTGCGCCGCCTGCTGAGGCGGGTCGCGCGATGTCGCGCTCGAAGTCTTGGCGCTGCAGTAGGAAGTCGCGCGTGATCATGGGTTCGATGAACACCATCTTTTGCGCCGCGTAGCCGAGAATGATCGAGGCCGTGAACGTACCTCCGTTGACGTCGGCCGAGGGCCATGCGTGGTAACCCATGCCCGATACACACGTCGACGGGGCTTCGTAACCGTCCGCCAGGACCGCTGTGGGGAATGGCTCTGGATCGGGGCAGCTGATGGCCGTCACTTCGGCCTTCGTACCGCGATAGAAATGCAGATCGAAATGCGGTTCGTCGTAGGGCGCGGGACCGTGTCCCGAAGCGAGCCAGTTGATGCGTAGCAGCTGGATGAACGTTTTGTCGTGCACGCTGGCGGGCATCTCTACGCCCTCTGAACTTTGGAACGCAGGATCGTCGGTTGGTGGGTTCTCGAAGAACGACACTGGAATGTTCACTCCGACACCCTGAATCGCCCCGTCCGCGTCGACGTTGGCAAAACTCGCTACGTGCGGCTCGCCCGCCGGCGCGGCCGTATCGCTTGGTGATGGCGCCACGCTCGTGGTGTCGCCGTGGGTTGTAGTGGGTTGACCCGTGGCGTCAGCCGATTCGGACTTCTCCGAGCAGCCTGCGTACGCGAGACCCACCAGCGCGATCCAGATCCGTCGATTCATCGCTTGGTATTCCGCGGGAAAGCCTCGCGTTTGCAAGCGGTTTGTCACTTGCGTGGAGCCCGCTTGTAGCTTCGGGGTTTGGGCTGTTGCACCGTTGCCGCGAGTTTGACGAACGCCGCGACGTAGTCGATGTCGACGTCGGCTTGGCGCACACCGAGGAAAATTTGTTTTGAGACGCCGTGGCGACCGAGCCGCAATGGGACGATGGCCAGGCGCTGCGCGTATTCGCTCACGAGCCAGCCCGGTAGCGCCGCGACGCCGCGCCCACTTTCGACCATTTGCAACATGATGTC
>DATAHU010000054.1:0-9345 GCA_036263015.1 Polyangiaceae bacterium
TGCTCCCACGAACCGTGCGCCGCCAAGTGATCTTGCGTCAAGTTGGTGAAGACGCCGATGTCGAAGCGCCACATCTTGGCGTAACCGCGACTCAAAGCTTGGCTCGTCACTTCGATTGCCGCATGACGTGAACCGAGCCGCGCCGCGCGGGCTAGCGCTCCGAAGTAACCGTGCAGAGTGCGCGCGACTTTGACGGGTGCTCCGCGGAACTCGTAGCCGATCGTGGTTTCACACATCACGGGCCGCGTGGGGGCTTCCATCGCCGCCGCCACGAGGCGCGTCGTCGAAGTCTTACCGTTCGTGCCCGTTACGCCAACCGTCTTGTAGTTCTCGGCCCAGGGAAACGGCGCCGGGGTTGGTCTGCGTATCTGCGTGGTCTTGAGCCGCGATTGTTCTAGGGCCTCCGCCTCTTCCGCCGTCGGCTCGATGATTTCGAGGCTCGTCTTCATGCAGCGTGGTTTCCAAGGAGGAGGGCAGAGATCTCAGTTCGAGTCCAATAGCCCCGTTAGTTCAGCCGGCGGTACGTGGAACTCTCGACGGCAATACTCGCAGGAGATCTCCAACACTTGACCGTCAGCGACGAGGTCTTGAATGTCCTCGCGCTTCAGGCTCGCCAATGCGCCCAGCATGCTCGCCCGACTGCACCAGCAATGGTAATCGAACGAGCTGTGTTCGAGCTCCGTGAACGGCATGCCCCACAACAATTCCTGGGCCAGCCCTTGCGGCGTGAAATCTGGCGCGAGCAACAATGAATCGATGTTGCGGAAGTCCTCCAGACGTTCACTCATGAGCATGAGTGGTCCGCGTCCAACTCCGGGGAGCAGTTGAATCAGGTAACCCCCCGAGACCACTACGCCTGGCTCTGGAGCGTTCGGATCGAACAGCGTACCCACGACGATCATCGTCGTGATCTGCTCCGACTCTTGCATGTACGCCATCAAGCCTTCTGACACCGAGGCGTTGTCTGCAATCGCCACCACGCCCTGTTGGATGCGACCGTCTTGTAACGTTCGCACCATTTGGAGCAGTGCGTTTTCCATCACGAACGAGTCATCGACTTTGCCGCTGACGAGGCCACGAGTGTGACCCGAGGGGTGTGAATCACCGAGCAAGTAGCCAGCCTTGTCTCGTTGTTTCAGAATGCCCTGTACCCTGAGCTGCGGGGACATCGTTTCGCGGACGAGGACCGCACCCGCCACCAGATCGCCCAAGTGACGAGCCGTCGAGCCCCGCGCGTTCTGCGCCGACAATACGCCGGTGACGGTGTTGGTTGCGCGCAGGGTGACGACCCGAAACGCGCCGTCGTCGGTCATCGCACGAAAGATGCTGTCCTTTGCTTCGGACATCGCTGCGTCTACTCCAGATCCTGATCCGTCAGAGGGCGGGATAGTTTGTAGCTCTCGCCGAGCCAATTGCCGAGGTCAGCCAGCTTGCACTTGGGGGAGCAAAACGGGCGCGGTTCGTAGTCGTCCGGGGCGTTCTCTATCACTCGTTTGCATAAGGGGCAGACGATGCGCATGGATTGAAGCCTATCACGCGTGGGGGCGCGCGTGATAGCGTTGATGGCTTCATGGCACAAGACTTGCTGCTCGAGATCGGCGTCGAGAAACTCTCGGCCTCGCTACTGAGCAGCGCATTGCACGCGCTGCCGCGGGTGCTCGAGGGGGAGCTTCATGCTCTGCGCCTTGGCTATGACCGGGTTTGGGCTGGGGTGGCTCCGCATCGGCTGGCAGTGCGGGCCGCGGGCGTGACCGAAATGCAAGCCGACATCGACGCCGAAATTGTCGGTCCGCCGCTGCGTATCGCCTTCGATCCCGATGGCAACCCCACCACCTCCGCGCGCAACTTCGCCGACAAGTGCGGTGTTTCCGTGGTCGATCTGTATCGCGTCGAGCGCGCTGGACGCGATTACGTTGCGGCACGCAAGCGCGCCGCGGGGGTGCCAAGTGTGGACCTTCTGCCAGCGTTACTCGGACGGGTGTGCGCCGAATTGTTCAGCGCGGGACGTGTGGGCGATGGGGAAACACTAGGTCAAGCGCGCTGGCTGCTGGCGCTGTTCGGTGCCGAGGTGGTTCGTGTCGAATTCGGAGGCAAAGTCGCTTCGAACCTGACCTTCACGACGGCGACTGCGGAGCCTTTGAGCATCGCTCACGCCCGTGATTACGAAGCGGAGCTCGAGCGCGTGGGCACCGTGATCGACGTGGCCAAGCGCGAACGTCAACTCAACTTGGAGTTGCGCGCCGCCGCCGAAGAACAGAAGGCAACACTCGTCAACGATGAGGCACTGGTGTTCGAGAACACCTTGCTGGTCGAGAACCCGGGAGTCTGTATCGAGCAGTTCGATGCCCGTTATCTGGTGCTTCCCGAACGCATCGTTCTCGAAGTGGCGCGGGACCCTCAGCGCTGCTTTGCGGTGCGTGCCCGTGAGGGAACGTTGTTGCCGCTATGTTTGGCTGTGGTTAACAAGGGGAGAGAGGCGAGAGACGAGGGGCAGTTGCGTGCCCGCTTGGCGAGCGCGGAAGCGCTCTACACCCAAGACCTATCGAAACCATTGGACGAGTGGCGAAGCGAGTTGGATGCGCTCAGCTACCACGAGCGTCTGGGTAGCCTTGGGGCAAAGGTCATTCGGCTAGAAGCGCTGGCGCCGCTCGTGGCACACGAGCTGGGTCTTTCTCAAGAAATCGTCACTCAGGTCAAGCTGGCGGCCGGACTGTGCAAGAGCGATTCGAATACCTCGATCGTACGTGCCTTTCCGCAACTCCGAGGTGAAATGGGGCGAATCTATGCTCGTGCAAGTGGCGCGTCGGTCGCGGTCGCGGACGCGATTGCCGAGCACTATTGGCCAAAGATTAATACAGGCCCGGTCGCGCCGAGTACCGTCGGTGCCGTGTTGGCCGTCGCCGATCGCTTGGATACGTTGGTGGGCGGTTGCGCTGTAAACCTAGTGCCTGCTGCGACGAGCGATCCGCTCGCGATGCGTGCTGCTGCCATCGGGTTGTTGCGCACCCTGATCACCAAACATTGGGACGTATCGCTCGGGGAGCTCGTCGCGCTGGCGTATGGCTGCTATTCGGGCCTCAAACTCGACCTGGACTTGCCCGCGGTGACGCACAAACTCGGTGGCTTTCTGCGTCATCGCCTGCGAGGACTGTTGCTTGCACGTTACTCCGAAGAGGCCGTTGATGCGCGTCTCGCCGTGGACGCAACTAGACCTTATGTGGTAGCCCGGCAACTCGCCGATTCCAGTGAGCGTGAGCTCGAATAGTGGTGGTAGTGACTCTGGGGTATCGCCAAAAGCCCCTTAAACGCGCGCGTTTGCGTGCCGTAATCTGGTCTGGGCCCGTGACGAAAGACCGTAAATTGCGTCTCACCAAAACACGTCCGTATCCCGCGGCAAAGTCGGCACTGTGCGCATTGCTCGGCCTAGGTGCGATGTTCGCGTCCTCGAGTGCGGCAGCTCGCCCCGGTACCCATCCTGATCCGGTCTCGACCTTCGATACGCGTGGCTCGAGTGCCGTGCTGGCGTATCGCAACGGAGTTGGGTTCAGCGGCACGTCGCGGGTCTTCAGCTACAACGCCAACTTCAGCTCGACCAGTGGTAACTTCAGCGCGCAATTCGGGGCGCACTATCTGCAGCTCAAGCTGCATCCCGAGGATCTGATGCTACACGGCGCGGCGGCCAGTGGTATCGCCCTCTTCAGCTGGCCGTTGTCGCGCCGACGCTCCAATGGCGTGCCCAAAGTCGCGCTCGACTTCTTCTTCGGGGCTGTGCCCACCGCAGCAGTGAGTGGCCCGGAGAACTTTCTCACGGTGCCCGTCGACCTGGGCTTTGGCTTGTCGATGGCGCCAGCGCCGTGGATCACCTTCACGCCCTGGTTCGAAGCGGCACCGAGCGCGAACTTGGATACGACGGTTTCCGAGCTCGACTTTTCTTCGGCGGTCGCCAACCGCTTCAACGCAGCGAACTTCGATCCGCGCACCAACCCAGTGCCTCAGCTGACTCAGGACGATGTCGCCAAAGTGCTGCAGAAGAGCGTGGATCTGCGTTTCTCGTTCCACGTCGCGATGCGTGGCGGATTAACGATGACGATGCACTTGGGCGAGACGTGGGATCTCAACGGCTACGCCACCGCGACCACGTTGGGCTCAGCCTTCGGAGGTCCCTTCTTGGCTCAGGCTGGCGGTGGTCTCACTTATCATTGGGACGACATCGTGCCCGCCGTATTGCCGCCGTCGCGTCGTCTGCAACACGAGAGCTGTGACGACATCGAACGGCGTTTCATGATGTGCCCGAACTATCGCCCGCCGACGAACTCTTCGTCGACGCGGGGAGGGCCAGGGTCACTGACGCCTGTGCCCAGCTCGTCGCCCGCACCGACCGCGCCCGCGCCAACGGCGCCCCCCATGTTGCCCGCGCCGCCAGTCCAAACGTCACCCCAGCCGCCAGCGCCGGCCGAGACTGCTCCATCGTCGGGCGTGCCCACGTTGCCGCCGCCGCCGCCTCCGGCCGCACCTGTTACTCCAGAGTCAGAAGCCCCGGGCGCAAGCCCACAAACGCCATCGGCGTCGTTCTGAGGCGCACGCGGCGGCTCAGGTGCCTTTGGCGGGGTAGCGCTGCTCGAGCAGCGCGATCAAGGCGCGTGCGGCGAACACTTCGCCGCCCATCGGACGCCCCGGAGCGCTGTCCAAGTTGTAAGCCATGGTGTCGATGTGCAGCCACGGCACGCCCTTCGATACGAACTCTTGTAGAAAGAGTGCGGCGGTGATGGCGCCCGCGTAGGGGCCGTTCGAGATGTTGTTCAGATCAGCGACCTTGCTGTCGAGCAGCTTGCGGTACGGCTTGAACAACGGCATGCGCCACATCGGATCGTCCACCGCCGAACCCGTCGCGAGCAATTGGTCAGCGACTTCATCCGAAGACGAGAACAAGGCCGGCAGGCTGGTGCCCAAGGCCACGCGGGCTGCGCCAGTCAGCGTCGCGATGTCGACCAACAGATCGGGTTTATCCGTATCGGCCAAGCTGAGCGCGTCCGCCAGGATCAAGCGACCCTCGGCGTCCGTGTTTCCGATCTCGACCGTCAGACCTTTGCGCGTACGCAGCACGTCGAGTGGGCGAAAGGCGTTGCCGCTGATGCTGTTCTCGACGGCCGCGATGATCACTTTGAGCCGCACGCGTAAACCAAAGGCCATCGCGGCGCGAGCAATGGTCAACACGGTGGCGGCGCCGCCCATGTCTTTCTTCATGAGCTTCATTGCATCGGCAGGCTTGATGTCCAAGCCGCCACTGTCGAAACACACGCCCTTGCCGACGAGTGTGACCTTGGGATCGCTCTCGTGGCCCCAAGTGAATTCAACCAAGCGCGGCGCGCGCGTCGAAGCGCGACCTACTGCGTGGACACAGGGGAACCCCTCCTTCAAGAGCGCGTCTCCGACGATCTCCTTGAACGACGCACCAAACTCGGCTGCGACTTCGCGCGCCGACGCGGCGAGCTCCGCCGGGCCGAGATCTTCCGCCGGGATGTTGATCAAATCGCGCCCCAAGGCGATTGATGCGGCCAAGACTTCGACGCGCTTGGCGTTGGCGTTGGACGGACACACCAGCTCCGAGAAGCTGTGCTCCTTCTTCTTGTAGCGCTCGAAGCGGTAAGTTCCCAAGAGCCAGCTCAAGGCAGCGCGATCGGCCAACTCTGGCTCCAACTTGGTCTCGACGTGGTAACGCCCTTTGGGCAGCGCTGCGGGTAACTTCGAGAGAAACCAGGGATCTGGGTGCTTCGAGATCCCGACGAGCACTCGACTCACCGTGCCTTTGGGGCTCGGGATCAAACAATGTTCACCTGCAGAAGCCTTGAACTGCGAGGCTTGGATCCAATTGGCTACCGCTTTCGGCTGTGACTTTTGCCAAGCCTTGAGCCCGGCCTCTCCGGCAACGAGATGGATGGGGACGGCGTTTGGGCTCTTGCGGGTAACGAGGTACTTGGACAATGGCGTTCTCCGCTCGTCAGTGTCTGCAGAAGCGACGAGGCGTGTCAAACTTCGTGTACTGGTGTTGCGCGATGCAGAGCGAGCGGGGGCATCTTCGACGACTGGGGTGTTTCGTCTTGGGTTTCTGGGCCTGGGCGTGTGGCGCGCCGCAATCCAAACCGCTCGCCGGTGCGGAGCGGACGGAGATGCGCCAGGCGGAGCTTCCGACCCCTGCCGAGTAAACCCCGAGCAACGCCGTAGAAGAGCACCCCCCATCCCCCGACCAGCTCCGCTTCCTAGCCCAGCGCGACGAGTACTGCCGCATGCGGTAGGTTTACACTTCGGTTCTGTTGGATCTGCGAGCGAGCTTCACGCCACTCGACCAAAGGCGTGCGCAGGCAGAAGTACGAGCTACGTCGCGGTCCGGGTTCGTGAAGGCGCTCGGTGTCGTGTATTGGCGGAGGTCATGCCGTGTGAGGCTGAAGCCTTGGGAGGGCGTCCGAGTTCCACGACCGGAGTTCCGGCATTGTCGCGCGCTGCGCAGTTGTTCGTAATTTTTCCCTCTGCTGCAAAGTTGCGATGCTCACTCACCGCGTTGCCGATTTGCGAAAATAACGGGCTGTAGCCCGATCACTTCTGCATGTTGGTACCACGAGCATGAGCATGAATCGCTACGCACGGATCGCGTTGCCGCTGTGGGCGCTGAGCGCCTGCTCCAGCCCGCAAGAGTCCACTGGCACCGACACGCCGTTGGGCGCGCAACCCGCGTGCAGCACGGCGAGCTGTGCGAGCAGCGCAGATCCAGTGAGTGGCGAGGGCACGCCGGCAGCCAAGCCAACGACGCCGAACGCGGGCGCCGCGATGTCCGCCATCAACCCGCCTGGGTCTTCGAACACGCCGTCCTCGAACCCGGCACAAGGTCCAAGCGCAACGGGGCCGTCGCCCGCCGTCACGCCAGGACCCACCCAGGGCAGCGGTGGTTCACCTTCCGCAGTCGGATCGAGCCCAGACGGCAGCGCAGCGCCGACCGGCGAACCCAGCAATGGCGCGCCGGCGGGCACCGATTCGAGTGAACTGCCCTACGGGCCTCCCACTCCCACGAGCCCGGGACCAGGCTCGACGCCGGCTCAAGGTGCCGCTTGTGGGCTAACAGCCAGTGGGCATTTCCAAATGGAAGATCTGGATCGCGGTTTGGTCGTCGTGCGCGACGGCGACGCGAACTACGTCGGCTGGCGCATGTTGGGCTACGAGTACGACGCGGCCAAACCCGAGCGCATCACGTACAACGTGTACCGCGACTCAGAGCTCTTGACGACCGTGAGCGACAGCACGAACTATCGTGATGAGGGCGCAGCCGCTGACGCCGAGTACGCGGTGTCGGTCGTCATCGACGGCACGGAGTGCACCCCTTCACCTGCGGTCAGCGCCTGGGCCAAAGCGTATCTCAGTATCCCGCTCGAACCACCGCCTGGGGGAACCGAGGCTGATGGAAGCAGCTATTCTTACGACACCGGTACCGTTGAGCGTTCGAGCGGCTCGATCACCGATGGCAGCCCCGGCGATCTCGATGGCGACGGCCAATACGAGATCGTCGTGAAGTGGGATCCTTCGAACGCACAGGACAATTCCAAAGCCGGGTACACGGGGCCGGTTTACATCGATGCGTATCGTTTGGATGGAACGCTTTTGTGGCGCATGAACCTGGGCCCCAACGTGCGCGCTGGCGCGCACTACACTCAGTTCCTGGTTTACGACTTGGACGGCGACGGTAAGGCAGAAGTCGCTTTCAAGACGGCACCGGGCGTCAAAGATGGCACTGGCACGTATTTGAGCCTCGGGCCTGCAGCCGACGACGACGATTCGAAGGACTACCGCAACTCAGACGGTTACGTCCTGGACGGTCCCGAGTACTTGACGGTATTCGACGGCGAAACGGGGCGTGAACTTGCCACCCTTAACTACGAAGCAGCACGGGGCAAGGTCTCCGACTGGGGCGACGACTACGGCAATCGCGTCGATCGCTTCTTGGCGAGCGTCGGCTTCGTGAGCGACATGGGCGGCAGTGGCGCGGGCTCGGGCCGGCCTGCCTTGTTGATGGCGAGAGGTTACTATACACGAGCTACCGTGAGCGCTTGGACGTGGCGCGACGGGGAGTTGTCCAAGATTTGGATGGCAGATAGCGACAGCTCGGGTTCGGGCGCGCTCGCTGGTCAAGGTGCTCACAGCATGGTCGTCGCGGATGTGGACGGCGACAACGCGCAGGAGATCATCTACGGCGCCGGCATGATTCAAAGCGACGGCTCTTTTGGCTGCGCTACCGGGCTGAATCACGGTGACGCGCTCCACGCCACCGACTTGATCCCGTCGCGTCCCGGACTCGAAGTGTTCATGCCGCACGAAGACAAGGCCAAGCCCTGGTGGGATCTGCGCGACGCGGCGACTTGCGAGATCTTGCAGCAATCGACCTCGAGTGGGGAGGACAACGGCCGCGGCGTTGCAGACGATGTGCTGACGGACAATCCCGGCGCCGAATTTTGGTCTGCCAGCGATGGCGCGGTACGCAGTGCCACTGACGGCAAGACTCTCGGTGGAAGCAAACCCTCGATCAACTTCTTGATTTGGTGGGACGCAGATGAGTTGCGCGAGCTCGAAGACGGAACTCAGATCACCAAAGGCGACGGCACTCGCCTGTTCACTTGTAACGAGTGCATGTCGAACAACTACACGAAAGCGACGCCGACCTTGACGGCGGACCTGTTCGGGGATTGGCGCGAGGAGATCATTTGGCGCACGCCAGACAGCAAAGAACTGCGCGTCTTCACGACTACGGCCGTGACGAAGCGCCGTCTGTACACGTTGATGCATGATCCGCAATACCGCATGCAAGTGTCGTCCGAGCAGGCCGCCTACAATCAACCGCCCCACACGGGCTTCTTTCTGGGGGATGGGATGACGGCGCCGCTCGCTCCCGATATCTACGTCAAGTGAACGCGGTTCAGCGCTACGCATTTCAAGTCAACAGTCGCGCCAGGAACAGATACAGGCCCGCGGCCGCGATGCCCAACGAGCCTGAGCGCACGACGTCCGTGCGCTGCTTTCGACTCAGCAGCTGCAATAGCCCAAGCGTGCAGAGCGCGATCAGTCCTTGAGCGACTTCCACGCCGAGGTTGAAGCCGAACAACGCCCGCAGAAGTGCAGAGCGCGCGGGATGCAGAGCGAGCAAGGCGCCTGCAAATCCCAAACCGTGAAACAGCCCAAAGCCGAAGCACAACCCCACACGCCAGCGCGTTTGCTCGGCACGCGTGAGCAGGCCGCCAAGGGCTACAACCGCGATCGAGAGTGCGATCAGCGGCTCGACGATGCGCGCCGAGAGCTGCAACCAGC
>DATAHU010000055.1:0-41319 GCA_036263015.1 Polyangiaceae bacterium
GTCGCGAAGCCTTCGTTCAGCCAAGCATGCGCCCAGTCCTTGCACGTCACCCAATCGCCGAACCACTGGTGCGCCAGCTCGTGCGCCACCAGATCGTAGCTCTCGATGTCGATGGCGGCGGTTTCGTCGAGCAGCACGTGCTCGTACATCGTGGTGGCGGAGGTGTTCTCCATGCCGCCGAAGATGAAGTCACTGACGACGATCTGCGTGTAGCGCTCGTAGGGATACTCGACGCCCGTCAGGCGCGAGAACAACTCGATCATCTCGGCGGTGCGATCGAAACCACGCTTGGCATCGGTTTCCTTGCCCTTCGGCACCCAATACTCGATCGGGATTTCCCTGCCCGATTGCAGGCGGGCAGGACGATCTTGCACGCGAGCGAATTGCCCCACGACGAGCGTGAAGAGATAGCTCGGCATGCGCTGAGCCATCGAATAGTGGAACGTGTGCTTGTTGCGACGAGCGTCCTTCTGTTCTTTGGTGAGCACGCCGTTGCACAGCACCAGCAAGCCGTCGGGCACTTTGATCTCGAAACTCGCCGTGGTCTTGACGTGCGGTTTGTCGTGGCAGGGGAACCAATGCCGCGCATCTTCGTCCTGGCACTGACTCCAAACTTGGAACGGGCGCTTCTTGTAGTGCTCATCGGGCGCCAAAAAGTAGAGACCACGTTTGGGACGCGCCTTGTAAGTGATACGCAGCTCACCAGCCGTGCAGTCAGGAGCGATCGTGATCGAGAGCGACTCGGAGTCGTATTCGTACTCGAGCGGCGTCCAGCTCTTGCCGGACTTGAGCTCCAGCTTGTCGATCTGAAAACCGACTGCGTCGAGTTCGAGCGTGGTCGCATTCTGGGATCGGCGCTCGAATTGCCATGAGGCGCTGCCCGTGACCAAGCCCTCGTGGGGGTGAACTTCGAGCGCCAAGTGCACGTGCCGGAACTCGAAGGGAAGCGAGCGCTCGTATTTGCGTTGTGTTCCGGGCAGCGCGAACGCGCCGCGACCGAACCCTGCGCAGCACTCGTGGTGACGATGGAGCATTGGGCGCTTCTAAAACAGTGGCAGCCATTCGGCTATGGGGTTTGGGTCCCCGCGGCCTGGAATCTGCGGCGCAAACCCCACGACTTGGTCCCAACCGTCCCAACGTGGTGGGCGTCGCACGTACGACGCTGCCGTACACAGCTCATAGCAGGCGCCGAGTCGCCCCGTGATACAGTCGCCGCGTGAGCGAAAGCCTGAGCGGTCAAGTGGTGCGCGTCACCTTCGAAAACGAGGAGACGAGCTTTCGCGTCTTGCGCGTCGAGGTGCCGGGGCGTGGGATCTTGGTTGCAGTCGGTAACACGCAGTTCGTGGCCCCAGGCACTCACGTGCGGTTGACCGGAGAGTTCACGCGCGACCCGCGTCACGGGGAGCAATTCCGTATCGAAGCGCTCGTGAGCGTCGAGCCGACGACGCTCGACGGCATCGAGAAGTACCTGGGCTCGGGCTTGATTCCCGGGATCGGACCCGGCTTCGCCAAGCGCATCGTGGCAGCTTTCGGACTCGAAACGCTGCAGGTCCTGGACCAGACCCCGGAGCGTCTGCGCGAAGTGTCCGGGTTGGGTGAACAGCGCAAGAAAGAGCTGCTCTCGGCCTGGAAAGAGCAGCGCGGATTGGGTCAGCTGACCCTGATGCTGCACACCCATGGGGTGCCTGGATATCTCGCGCGACGGATTCTCGAGCGCTACGGCGAAGACAGCGCGCGCATCGTCCAGACCAGTCCGTATCGGCTCTCGATGGATGTACAGGGCATCGGTTTCAAGACCGCCGATCGCTTGGCGGCGAGCCTCGGTATTTCCAAGGATCACCCCGAGCGAGCGCTGGCGGGCGTGCTCCACCAATTGCACGCCGCGCGCGACCAGGGTCACGTGTTCGTGCCGCGCGAAGGGCTCGCGCGCGTCTCGGCCGAGATGCTCGAGATTGATAGCTCCTTCACCGAGGCGGCGATCGACAGCCTGTGGGCGTCCGAGCGCGTGGTCGTGGAGGACGGCGCGGTCGCGCTCTCGTTCTTGCAGCGGGCCGAGGTCTCGCTCTGCGCCGACCTCGGGCGCTTGTCGAACTTCGGCGCGCCCGGGCTCGCGCGCGCCGAGGCCGTGGTCGAGGCTTTCGAGGCGCGTCAAAAGCTAACACTCGCGAGCGAGCAGAAACGCGCGATCCGCGCCGTGGCCGAGCACAAGGTCGTCGTCATCACGGGTGGCCCCGGTGTCGGCAAGACCACGATCGTCCGCGCCGTGATCGAGGTTTTCGACGCGGCGCGCTTGACCACCAAGTTGGCCGCGCCCACGGGTCGCGCTGCCAAGCGCATGGCCGAAGCTACCGGGCGTCCAGCGCTGACCTTGCATCGGCTCTTGGAGTTCGACCCGAAGCTGCGCAGGTTCGCGCGCAACACGGACAACCCGCTCGAAGCGCAGGCTCTGATCATCGACGAAGCCTCGATGATCGATCTGCCGCTCGCCGCCTCCCTGTTTGCCGCCGTGCCCGATCCGGCGCGGGTCGTGATCGTCGGCGACGTCGATCAGCTGCCGTCCGTGGGGCCCGGCGCGATCCTGCGCGATCTGATCGACAGTGGGCGCATCGCCGTGGTGCGCCTGACGGAGATTTTCCGGCAAGCTCAAGACAGCGGCATCGTGCAGAGCGCGCATGCGATCCTCAAGGGCAGCATGCCCGAGGCACTGGTCAAGAGCGACAAGCCGCCAGACTTTTTCATCATCGAGCGCAAGGACGCCGAACAAGCGCTGCGCACGATCGAAGAAGTGGTAGCTCGTCGCATTCCCCAGCGCTTTGGCTTCGACACCCGAACCGAGATTCAAGTCTTGTGTCCGATGCACAAAGGCGCGTGCGGCACGCTCGCCGTGAACGAGTTGTTGCAGCGGCTAGCCAATGGGGAAGGCGAGGGCGTGCGCCAGGGCGAACAAACGTTTCGCGTGCGCGATCGCGTCATGCAATTGCGCAACGACTACGACCGTGAAGTATTCAACGGCGACGTCGGCTTCGTCAGCGCCGTGGACAGCGAGGCGCGCAAGCTGACGGTCGACTTCGAGGGCAAGAGCGTCGAGTACGAATCCTCTGAACTCGAACAGCTGAGCCTGGCCTACGCCACCAGCATCCACAAGAGTCAGGGCAGTGAGTATCCGGTCGTGGTGATCCCGTTTCTCATGGCGCATTTTCCGATGTTATCCCGCAACCTGCTCTATACGGCGGTCACCCGGGCGCGAAAGCTCTGTGTCTTGGTGGCTGATCCGCGGGCCATCCGCACAGCGCTCAGCGAAGTGCGCAAGGAAGCCCGCAGCACGCACTTGATTGCTCGCCTCGGCAAGACGCTCGGCTGAGAGCGGTCCCGTGAGGCGACCCGCCCACGCTGGCCGAGATCAGTTGATCGAGAACGACTTCGAAACGGTGACGGGATCGCCGTCGAACGAGGGCACCTTGGCCGCGCGGAACGTGCGCGCGACGCAGCCCCCGACGCTGGTTCCACCGAACGGTCCCGCCGTCACGTTGGCGCTCGTCACGCGACCACTCGGCGCAAAAGTGACTTGCACCTTGCCCGAACCCGTGGGGCCATCACCCGACTTGCAACTGGCGACTTGAGAAGCGGCAGAGCTGAGCGCCGATTTTGCTGCGCCGACGTCGAACGCGCGACCACCACCGCCGCCACCGCCGCCGCCGGTCTTCTCCGGGGGTTTTTCACCCCCCTTGTCAGCGGGCTTCGACGCGCCGCTTCCCCCACCGACCGCGGGTGTTCCCGGGGTCTTGCCCAGAGCCGCGTTCTTCTCTTCCTCGGCTTTCTTGTCTTCCTCGGCCTTCTTGGCGTCTTCGGCTTTCTTGTCTTCCTCGGCCTTCTTGGCCTCTGCAGCTTTCTTCTCGTCTTCTGCCTTTTGCGCTTCGACGCTAGCGGTGTCGGCCGTGCCAGCGCGCGCGGCGGTCGCGGCTGCCGCGCCCTCGCTGCCCGAGCCCGTTAACATGCGGCCGCCAAAGAAACCGCCGCCCAAGATCACCAGGCCGAGCACAGCCCAAATCCAGGCCGGTGTCTTCTTGGCGGCAGGCGCTGCGACCGGGGCGAACGCCGGTTGCGCTGCAACCCCCATGACCGGAGCTGCGGGCGGGGGCCGCGTCGGGATCACCTCGATCAACGGTGCGCTCATGGGCGAGCCCATCGAGTCCATCCCGCCCAACGTCAGCAGATCTTCGCTCGCGCGCGATTCTGCAGCACGGCTTTCGGTCTTGCCGGCGGCCGCCTTGAGTGCCTCCAACGAGAACACGACTGAGTTCTCACTCGACTGAGCTGGCGGTCCCCCGACAGGGCTCGCGTGAGGGTGCGAATCGCGCTCGAGCGAACGCGGCGGTCCGAACAGATCGAACGTAGCCGGACGCGGTTTGGCAGCAGCCGCGCCGCCCAAGGTCGAGGCCGCGCCGCCCATTGCGCCAACGCCCATTGCGCCAGCACCCATTGCGCCAGCACCCAGGCCCGCAGGGCGCGACGCGCTGGCGTTACCCTTGCGCACCTCACTCGCGGGCCGCTGCACTACGCCGATCTGGCCCAGCGCTTGGGCCTGAACCGCGGGGGCGCGCGGTGTTGCCGGTTTACGACTCGACTCCGCCGCGGCGATCGCGTCGGCAAGTTCACCTACTTCGCGCACCGGCTGCCAATCGGACATACCATCGCGCCACACGAACGCGTCATCGGTCACTTTGCCTGAGACCCAGCCCTCGACGATTTGTTGGGTCGTCATCGGTTGCTGATCGTCATCCGTCAGATTCACTGTCCAGACGTCGGGACCTTGTCCCGATCCGGTGCTGCCCGCCACCGACAGCGGCGAGTTCATGATCTGCGTGGCTTCTTCGTCGTCCCCGCCGTCATCGATGCTGGGGCTCGAGGGATCGAGGGCCGTGCCATCGACGACGATGGTTCCCGAGCAGCGTTTGCAGCGCACTTTGGCCTTGCGCCCCCGCACCTTGGCGTCGGGCAGGTTGTAGTTGGCGCCACACGATTCGCACGTCACTCTCATGGAATTGCTCGTCCTCGATTTTCCGGTAGACCCGAACGGAGCTTAGAGCAGAACCAGCACCCCAGGCAGAGGAAAATGTGTACTCGTAGATGCGTGAGCTCTGCCTCGCACATCACGAACTCGTGCAGACGTCAGTTGGCGGGCATCAGATAACTGCCGTCCTTGCCGCAGAACTGCGCTTCGCCGCCGTACATCCGTCCACACGTCGGACAAATCTTGGGCAGCGGTGGGGCAGCATTGCCCACGCTGGGCGCAGTGGCGGTTCTCGCAGATCCGCGTGAGCGCGACTGCCGCAAGAGCACCAAACCAAGGGCTCCAAGCGAGGCTGCCGTCAGTCCGACGAAGGCACCGAAAAGCACTTTGCGCGTCCCTGCACGGTTCTCGGCGACGGCAGTTTCGGCTCCCAGGGTCGTCACGCTGGTTGGAGCGGGTGTTGGCGCCGCGATCAGAGCTCTTTCGTCGCTGCCCGCGGCCATCAAGCTTTCGAAGTGCGCCTGCGACACGATGCTGATCTTTGCCCGGTCGAGCACCGAGCCTGCGCGCAGCACGAGCTCGGTTTCGCCCTCCAGTGCATCCGCTGCGGCCACGACGCGACCCGCAGCATTCCATTGCACACCCCCGAGTGCTGGTTCGAACACAACGCTGGCCGCGCTCGTCGGCAAGCTGCAGCCCGCGGCGTCGCGCAAAGTGATCTCGAACGTTGCCGTGTCGCCGGGCCGCAAGAGCTTGGTCTCGGGTTGGACCTCACCGCTCACCGCGGGTCCGAGGTCCTGGCAGCGCGGCTTGCTGTCGATCGCGAGGGGCACTGCCGTGTTGAGGGCTGGCGCCTCCGCTTCCGAGGGCGCCGCCAAACGCTCCACGAGTTGGTACTGGCGCGTGCGTCGACTGCTCGCGGTGCACTCTTGCCCGTCCGCCCGGAATCGGTATTGGCCGGTCTCGTCGAATTGAATCGCGCTATCCGTGGCGGTGATCGTCGTTCGAATCGTCACTTGACGTTCGCTGTCGGCAGCGCTCTTGCAGGTCGTCGTCCAACTGCGGGGCTGGGAGCTGTGGCTGAAGCGCTGGACGTCACCCCCACCATTCGAACAGCTCGCGGTCGAGATCGGGCGAGCGCCCGCGATCGACAGCTCTCCGTTGACCTCGCGAATCGTCAGGAACTCGCCGGGGCCCTCTCCGCCACCGGGATGCGGACCGCAGGCGGGGCCCCATTCTCCGACGACCCACACCGCCCGCATCGGCGACGCCTGCCAGCGGCCCGCGAGGGTTGGCGGTGTTTGGGCCAACGCAACGCCCCCACCGACCCACGACGTTGCGCTGAGCAACGCGCAGACGGCGGCGCTGCCGACCACACGCTGCCAACGCTCAAGAGCACAAGCCCACATGCGAACCTAGCGTAGCGTAACAAGTCTTCGCCGAGTACGGCTCGGATAAGTGCGCGCGACGAGTTGGGTCTGGGTGCGAGGCGAGCGGCACTTTCGAGCCAGCGATCACACCCACGCCGCGACTGTGGAGGCTGAGCGGAGAGTCGATGCGACCGGGGTGCCAGGACCCCCGAGTGTCCGCTGGTGGGGACTTCACCCGAATTGACGCACCAATTTTGCGATGTTAGCGTCCGCCCACGGTGCAGATACATAAGAAACCTGGAGACCCGATATGCTTCTGAACAGTGGCCGGAGAGTCGGTCTCGGCCTGATGATCTCGGTGTTCACGGCGCTGCCAGCCTACGCGCAGGAGCAGACTCGGGTGGGAACACAGAGCGGTGGGATGGATACGCACCTGTTTCGCGCTGCGGTCGATTCGAAGGGGTTCATCACCGTCAACGGCACCAACATCCTCGGCGACGGGAACATCAGTTTGGGCTTGGTGCTCGACTATGGTCACAGTCTGCTGCGCACCAACAATGGCGACACGGCGGTCGATCAAAACGGCAACGACTGCAGTTACGGCAAGTGCGACAACAACGGGAATCAGTTTCCCGCCAACGATACGCAAGGCGTCAAAGCGCTGATTGAGCACTCCTTCCAAGGGGAGTTTGCGTTCAACTACGGCATCGCCAACAAGATCGTCGTGGGCCTCAAAGTGCCCGTCGTGTTGATGACGGGGGATCCCGCGTACCGCATCGGCCCGAACCCAGAGCTCGGCGGCGGCAATTACAATACCGTCGCGCTAGACCAAGAGAGCATTCACTCGCTCTCGCTGCACGCCAAGTGGCGCATCACGCGCGTCGAGAAGACGATTGGGCTCGCGCTGATTGGGCAGGTCGGTTTGCCCGTCAGCGACGCCAACAAGAACCTGGGTGGCGATCCTGGGGTCTGGTACTGGCCTGAGTTAGCGGTCGAGCATCGCTTCGGTCAAACAGGTCTGCGGATCGGCCTCAACGGCGGTTATCGCGGCCACAGCGGCGAAAATGCCGGCTTCGGCTCTGCAACTTTGAAGGAAGGCGCCGTGCGTCACGGCAATCTGGGCACCTTCAACGCTGCGCTCGGCTGGCGCGCTACCGACGCCTTGGATTTGATCGCGGAGACCTATGGCACTTACTTGCTCGATTCCGATTCGGCGTCGGCGCAGAAGCTGTCACAAGAAGTGATCGGCGGCATCAAGCTCTTCGTCGAAAAGAACAGCTTCCTGATGCTGGGTGGAGGCGCTCGGCTGTTCTCGACGGGTTATCAAGCTGCGGATCAACGCTTGTTCCTCGGCTTCATCTTCGAACCATCCATCGGCGACCGCGACGGCGACGGCTACTTGGACGACGAAGATCAGTGTCCCGACGAGCCCGAGGATTTCGACAACTTCGAGGACGAAGACGGCTGCCCCGATCCCGACAACGACAAGGACGGCATTCTCGACGTCGATGATCGGTGTATCAACATCCCCGAAGACCACGACGGTGACCACGACGAGGACGGCTGCCCCGAAGGTACCGCCGAGAAGGACCGCGATCACGACGGCATTTACGATTCGAAGGACAAGTGCCCCGATCAGCCCGAGGACGTAGACAGCTTCGAAGATCAAGACGGCTGCCCTGATCCCGACAACGACAAGGACGGCATCCTCGACGTCGACGATCAATGTCCCTTCGACCCAGAAGACAAAGACGGCTTCGAAGACGAAGACGGTTGCCCCGATCCGGACAACGACAAGGATCAGATCCTCGACGTCAACGACAAGTGCCCGAACGAGCCCGAGACGTACAACGGCACCGACGACGAAGACGGTTGCCCCGACAAGGGCAAGGTGATCATTCAAGGCAACGACGTCATGATCTTGGAGAAGATCGCGTTCGAGACGGACAGTGCCGAGATCATGGAGAAGTCGTTCGGGATCATCTCTGCCGTGGTGAGCACCTTGAACCATCACCCCGAGTTCAAGCTGATCGAGGTCGCCGGTCACGCCGACGAACGCTCGACCGACGAACACAACTTGCGACTGACGCAAGCGCGCGCTGCCTCGGTCATGAAGGCACTGAGTGAACGCGGCATCGATTCGAAACGCCTCGTGTCACAGGGCTACGGTGAGTACTGCCCGCTGGACGATTCGAGCAACCCCACGGCCTGGGAGAAGAATCGGCGCGTGGAGTTCAAGATCGTAAAGACGGACACCGGTTCGACGGGCGTGGCGCGAGGTTGCGACCGCGCGCGTTCGCGCGGTGTGCTGCCGCCCTCAGCGCCCGACAGCGAGTGACTCCACGCGGCTGCTCGACAGCACTAGGTCGTCACCGCACACGTCCTCACCCTTGCACAGGTTGCCATCGCAGACGTATGCGATGACGATTCGCTTGCAGTCGGCACTGCAACCATCGCCGTCGCTCTGATTGCGGTCATCGTAGCTCTCGTGGGCTTGCACCACGCCATCACCGCAATAGCCGGCGGCGACTTTCGTGGGAGGTTCGGGGGTCGTCTAGGCGAGTCGTCGCGAGCTGCGAGTTTGGGCCGTCGGGTTGCGCGGGCTTCGACTTCGTCGGCATGGGTTCGCGGCGCGCGCTCTTTTGGGCCGCGGGGTCTCGTTCGAAAGCGTTCGCGACCAGGTCGGAGCGCCCGCAGGCGAGTGCCGCAAAGTGATACGACGAGAAGACGCCGCGTGCTGGGCCAAGGTCGCTTGGCCGCTCATGCTCGAGTGCACGTTCGGCCAACGTTGCCGGTGAAACACGTTCATGCCGCGAGCTCGATTTCGCGGACGCATTGTCGTTGGTGTACCGCGGGGCAGCGCGCGGGCCCGAGCTCGCGCGCCCCGGATGTTTACTTGGCGCAGTCCCCGAAGTCGCGCAGAAGCGTGTGAGCGCTCCAGAGCACGGGCGCTTGTCCGTGGAGATCGCCCGTGTGTTTCATACGGCCCATGTAGAAATCACGCTGACCCGAGGCGTTGCTGGCGTCGACACTGGGCTGGCCCGTACCTTCGCAAATGTTCTGCAATTGGCCGTTGCTCCCGATCTGTCCGACCAGCGCGATCCAGGCTTTGCGCACGATTGGACCGAACTCGGCCGGGTCGAGCCAACCGCTCTTGATGCCTGTGGCCATGGAGTAGGTGAACATCGCCGAGCACGACGTCTCGAACCAAGCCTGATCGTAGTCGAGGACCTGACGCCAAAGACCGGCGCCGTCCTGCCCGTCGGGGATCTGCACGGCCTTGAGACCGTTCATCATCTCCAAGTAGTCGGTCATGACGGCGTCCTTTGCGTCACCGTCGGGCAAATCTTGCATCGTCTCAGCCATGCCCACCGCGAACCAGCCGTTGGCTCGCCCCCAATGCACGTGCGAGTACCCGTTGTGCCACATCAAGCCGTTGGACTGCTGCAGCTTCGATGCGTAGTCGACCAGCACCTGGGCCGCCAGATCGCGATACTTCGTGTCACCGGTTGCGCGCGAGGCCTGCACTTGCAGCGCGATGATCATGAACATGTCGTCGGACCAACCGCGCTGGCCGTCGATGTTCGTCCCGCTGAACTGCTTCAGCATGGGTTGGATCGCGTTGTACGAGTCATCCCACGACTTGTCGGGGATCATCAGGTACTTGTCGTCGCCGGTTTCCTTCTTCAACTCGAGCGGCACGATCCCGCCAACGCGTGAATCGACCTCGGCATCGCCGGCCGGGAAGTACGACGTCGTCAAGAACTGGTCGAAGGCGCTGACGAGCTTGGCATTGTTGGTGGTGTCGCCGGTGAGCTCCGTAAACTTGAGGGAGCCATACCAAGCGCAGGCATCGGCGTAGTGGTAGTCACCACGCGTGCGCGACAAGTAGTCGGTCACCAGGCGCGGCCCGACGTCTTCCGGAGCCACACCATCGGGCCAATCTTGGAGATCGGGGAAGTCGCAAGACGCATTGCTCGGGGTGTTGCCACTGCCGCCCGTGGCGCTGGGCGCGGGCGCCCCGCCGCCCGTCGAATCCATGCCGCCTTGGCCGAGCGAAGTGCCTCCGCCGGTTCCCGCGGGCGTGACGCTGGTTGGGTTGGCGGGCACCGAGGTCGACCCTGGCGCGGTTGTGGCGGGACCGCCGCCTCCGCCACCCGAACCCGGATTCGCCGGGACCGTCGGAGTCGAAAGCGTCGGCGTTGGCGGCGGGTTTACGACCGTCGAGGGCGGCGTGCTCTGGGGCGACGCGGGGGTCGTGGCCCCTGGCGTCGTGGCCGTCGGGGTCGAGGCCGCGGGCATCGACGGTGGATTGGGCACCGGATTGCTCGACGCGGAGCTCGTGTCCGTCGTCAGGGGGGTCTCGCTGGCGTTCGAGTCACTCTTGTCCGAGCACGCGACGACACACAACAACCACCCCAGCCCAAGCAACCGCATCTTGATCATGACGCCCCTAATATCCGCGGCGGAGGCGATCTCGATCTCTCAAAATCCCTCGCTTCGCGTACTGCTCCAAGTTTGCGACCCAGCGCGCGCGTGGGTGCCGGCTCGATGGCCTTTAGCCGGCTTCGAGAGCGCAAAAAGCGCTCACGACTCGCGTTTACGGGGCCAGGGGCGCGATCGACGCGCGTCCAAGAATCCACGTTTCGAGCGCATCTGCGGAGAGCGGAGGCGTGAAGTAGTACCCTTGTGCAAGGTCGCACCCCAAATCACGCACCAAGTGGAACTCCTCTTCCGTCTCCACGCCCTCAGCGACCGTGCGCAACCCAAGTCGTTTGGCGAGTTGGACGCTCGTTTCGAGGATCGCCCGCGTGCGCGGATCGTGCGTCGCCCCAGTGACGAAGCCGCGGTCCAACTTCAGCTCTTGGACGGGCAATTGCTGCAGTTGCTGCATCGACGAATAGCCGGTGCCAAAGTCGTCAATCGCTAGGCAAACGCGTTTGATCCGCAACCTCGCCAGCACCTCGAGCGAACGGGCCAAGTCGCTCATCAGTTGGCTCTCGGTCACTTCCAGCGTCAGGTTATCGAGCCCGATGTCTTCGGACTGCGCGGCGGCAGCAAGGAAGTCGACGAACTGCAAGTGTTCGAAGCAGCGCATCGGCACGTTGACCGACATTTGCAGCTTCAAGCCGCGCTTGCGCCACGACGTCATTTGCCGGAACGCTTGCACGAGCACGATGTCCGTGAGTTGTGCGATGTGCCCAGTCTGCTCTGCCAGCGGGATGAACTTCCAGGGGGCGAGCAGCCCGTGCACGGGGTGATTCCAGCGGGCTAACGCTTCGACACCTCGCGTTCGCTGGGTGCGAACGTCGAGTTGGGGTTGGTAATGCAAAGCGATCTCACGGCGCGTCAGCGCATCGATCAGCTCGCGCTCACTGACGTGCGGCCCCGTCGGAGTCCAAGTGCGGGGTGGCTCCGGTCGGTAGCGGGCGATCGCGGCGCGCAGGGGTTGGACGATGTCCGGTTTCTGCAATGTCCCGAGCACGTTCAAGCGATGCGCTTCGGCAACCTGCTTCGCCACCCGCAGCAAACCATCGTCTTCGCCACTCAGATAGATGAGTCCACCGGCAAAGCCCAGTGTCGCCAAGTGTCGCGTTAGCTCGACACCGTCCATGCGAGGCATGTTCAGGTCGCAGATCAGAATATCGGTCTTGGCGGCGCCGTCCTCGAGCATGGCCAAGGCGGCGGAGCCGTTGGCTGCGCTCGCGACTTGGGTCGCGCCCAAGTCTCTGAGCACTCGTTCCGAGAGCGCGACCATCAATGGCTCGTCATCTACGACGAGGAAACGAAGGTCGGCAACGCGTTCTGGAGTCATGGAGTTGGACGTGGTGAGCGGAACCGCAGGTGTTCAGAGAAACATCACTTTTGACGGTGAGGCACTCGCCTTGAATCGTAACCTTCACGTTAACGAGGTGCCAGGCGAAGGCCCGTGAGCAGTTGGTCGCCGTAGGCGAGGTAGTTGCACGGAGCAGTTCCTAATTGGAAAGTTCCGTCTCGGACTGTTACGCCCGCGGCATGGGTAATCGCGCAGAGTAGGATTGCCTACACGGCTCGCTCACGCTGCGCGACTCTTTTGGGAGATTGAAGGCTGCCGATCCAACTCACTCACACACGCCAGCGGTCAGGCTTTGCGTGACACTCGTCACCGCTGAGCCGTCGTCCTCGGCGGCAACCAAGCACATGCCGGGATCGACGCTGAGTGAGTCGCCGTTCTTGTCGTCGATGTGCAGC
The DNA here is from genome assembly GCA_036263015.1 of Polyangiaceae bacterium. Lineage (GTDB taxonomy): Bacteria > Myxococcota_A > Polyangia > Polyangiales > Polyangiaceae > SZUA-265. Next base: position 12,613 of record DATAHU010000055.1, read on the forward strand.
GTGCCGCTGACCACTTGCAGATCTTTGCCCGACTGCACGTGCACGCTCGGATCGGCGCCATCGAACCAGACGTGCAGCTCGTCGTTGAGGATGCTCTGATCGAGATCGTCGATCTGATCGGCGAGGGCCGCGAACTTGAGCAGCAAGTTCACGTCGAGCGTGGGCGAGAACGTGAGCGTTGCGCCTTGATCCCCATTGCTGGCGACATCCAGATCGAAATGGCGACCTTGATCCTTGTTGATGTCGAGCTGCAAAATCGTCTCCGAGTCGAACTTGAGCGTCGTTGCGACGTCGCCCAAGCCGATGCCTTTGAAATGTAGGACGTCCTTCGTGCCGTCGAAGGTCAAACTGCCATCCAGGCCGCCCAGCACCATGTCGATCATGCCGTGGTACTCTTTGGGCGGCAGCGGGTTACCGCTCTCGTCGTACTCTTGGCTATTACCCTCGAGCGCGGCCAACGGCATCAAGGCCTCCATCGCGCCGAAGTTCAGCGTGCCGGTGATCTGTTTCTTGTTGCCATCGAGACGCAGTTCACCCGTGGGGCTGCTCGACGCCAACGTGACGTCGACTTCCTTGCCCTTGTCACCGGCAACGATGTGTACGTCCTCGAGCACGTTGTAGCGCAAGCTGTAGTCGAGCTCGGCATTGCGCACGAGCTCCACGCCGATCTTGCCATCCAAGTCCGTGACGCCATCCAGATCTTCACCCGCGGCGTCCAGAGTTGCCTTGGTTTCGCCCAAATCCACGACCACCCCCACGCGATCCGAATACAACTGAAGCGTGATCGGGTTGCGCTTGTCGGCGGTCAACAGCACCGCCACGTCGATGTCGCCGTCAGAGGGCGAACTCAGCCGCAAGCGCGGCTGGAGTTTCGCGAAGTTCTTCTTGCAGTCGGCGTCGTCGGAAGCGCTAGCGGTGTCGTCGGGAGCTGCATCAGTAGTGGTGTCCGAGCCGTCAGCAGCAGGCGGAACGACCGAGTCGTCGGTGGCCGCGTCGCTGGCGCACACGAGGCTCTCCGGCAACTTGTAAACCACGACCATGCCATCATCCGACTCCAGGTTGGCATCGATGAAGACTTCTTCCTTCAGCTTCTTCAAGAGCTTCTCGACGGCGTCGTCGAGGTCTTGTCGAGTCTGCTCCAGGTCAGCCGTGGTGACCTCGCTCGAGGTCGTGTCACAGGTCTCGGTCGCCGGGGTCGTGGTGCAAACGTTGTTCGCGTCGCAAACGGTCGTGCTGACCGAACCCGAGCAATCCGTCGAACTGCTGCTATCGAGTGAGCTCAAGCTCGAGGCCAGCGACTGCGACTCGGCGACGAAACCGCCGGCCTTGATCACACCGCGCAGCGCCGCCGCCGCGTTGTCCTGAGCCGTCAATGCGGCGCCTTGATGCGAAATCGCGACGACGGCTTCCGGCGTGTTGCCAGCGTCATCGCCCTCGGCACCCTTGCAGCCGAAGAACGCTAGAGAGATTGCGCTTGCCGCTGCGAGTCTTCCGCGTTGGTAGCCCGACGCAACCCGCAGGTTCCTGGCATTCGAACGCTTCGCACTCTTCAGTTCGGCTGTCTCGTTATGCATGACTGACTCCCGTCTCCCGTTGCCAAACACCAGTGCGCTGACTGGTGCCTTCAAATCCAAGTAAGTTCCTGCAAAGTGGTAGCAGTCCCCGAAGCGCTGGGCAAATCGGACCCGTGTAGGAGCGAATCCTCCGCTGCCGCGCTGTTCTTACTTCTGGCTGCATGTGATCCGGCAGGTATACGCGTTCGAGCGACGATAAATGCCCGATGTTGTGCAGTGTGGCGAAATTACGACGCGCCGTGAGCGAGCGCTATGGCAGCTGCGTCATAGCGCTCATCCAGCGCAACGTCCCCAGCGCAAACTTTGGCGGACTCGCATTCTTGCGCGGGATTAGCCCAAGCCCCTCACTCGAGAGCACGAGCGGCGTCCGCTCGAAACTCCCAACCCATTTCGCCGCGGCCAGATCGAACAGATCGCTACCCAGGGCGATGAACGTTCCGCGACGTTGCACGGCCACCAAACTCGGTCGTCGTTTGCCTAGCTCGGTTTCGACCACGCGGTGGGGTTTGACATCGTTCGACTTCGTAAGGAACAGCAGCTTGCCTTCACGTTCGACCAACGCGTTGTAGTTTGCCGTAGCGATCGTCGTGGTGCCTTCGGGCAAGAGCGTCAATTCACCATTCGCCAAATCGAGCAGCACTTCCTTTTCATGCGCGGATAGCGGCAGCCAGGTCGGGTTGTCGTCGATGCGCGTGTCCGTTTCGAAGGCTGCAGCGTCGAGCTTCAAGTCCGTGGTCGTGTCTTGGAAGCGGAAGTAGAGGGCTCTGCGTTCCCCCGAGGTCTTGGCGCAACCAAACACGAGACTTTGCCGAGCTGCGTCTAGGTGCAACAGCCGTGCGTTGCACGAGGGCGACGTCAGGATGCTGCGCACGCCGCTCTCGGTTTCTAGGAAGAGCTCTCGATCGTGGCCGCGCGTGATGATCGCTGATCCGAGCGTGGCCACGAAGTCGGGCAGCGCGCGCAGGCTGTTGGTCTTCAGCGAGTACAGCGCTACGCCAACCGCGTCCGAGGCGTTCTGGCGAACGTTGTAGTTGGGGATTGGCGCGCGACAGGCGGGGTTGTCGCTGCTGGGTAGTGGCCCATCCAAGCGACCATTGCCATTGCTGTCGACGCTCACGGACTCGACGCGCAAGAATGCGCCGTCGGGCTCGAAGTCGAGATTCCAAATCTTGCCCGCGCCTGCCGAGAAGCGACGCTCGGTGTGCGTCGCGAGGTCGAAAATCGCGACCTCGTCGTGGCTCCCGTCCCCGACTACGAACGCAAACGACGTTCCTTGACGATCGAACGCAGCGGGTGGCCAAGTGGCTTGGCGTGGTGCGTGGCTGGCGTCCCATTCACTTACCGCACGTAATTCGCCGAGGTACGCATCGTACAGCCAAATCTTGCCGGCTCTGACGTAGGCCACGTAGCGGCCTTGGGCGCCGCTGCCCAGGAAACGCTCGATCGATGTCTCTTTGGCGGCGGGATCGGCGAGCAAGGGCGACAAGCGATCGCCCTCCGGCTCCCCGTGAGCGCCGGCGTGCACCTCGAGCACGCCGTTGGCGTCCGTGTCGGCGCGCACTTGGCAGAAGCCGACCCAAGTGGGACTGGCGTTGGCCGCAAACACCGTGAGCGGTGCTTCGGTACCGAAGCTCGCACTGGAAACGGGTGCGGGGCCCGTTGGCAGCGCAGCTCCAGGCGTGGTGTTGCTGGGAGGGCTCGAACCGCTAGGCTGTGGAGCTTCGTCGCTGACTCGCGGCTGCCAACGCGCAGGTCGACGGGGAGCGGACATGTCCGGTTGGGCCTTGGGTGCAACCGGCGGCGCCGCCGAGCAAGCAATCAGCTGCAAGAACAGACCCGCGCCGAGCGGCCACCACACTTTCGACCCGAACAACGTCACCGCCCGAGGATAGTCGGCCATTTCACTTCGAAGCAACGCCACCTTCGGTGTTAGATAGGGTTCCGATGTCGGATGATTTCACATCTCACGGCGAAGTGCCGGCGGACCTCGAGCAGCTCAGAACCCTGATTCGAGATTGGCAGGACAAGGACCTCGCCAAAGCACGAGCCCAGAGGCCCGAACGCGCCGAGCGCTTCGAGACCTGGGGTGGGATAGAAATTCCGGCCCTGTCGAGCCCACTCGATCAGCCAGGGAGTCCGAACGCGAGCTACCTGGAACGCTTGGGAGTGCCCGGTAGATATCCGTTCACCCGTGGCGTTCAGCCAAACATGTACCGCGGCAAGCTGTGGACGATGCGCATGTTTGCAGGCTTTGGTAGCCCCCAGCAGACGAATCGTCGCTTTCGATTCTTGGTCGAGCAGGGACAAACTGGGCTGTCTACTGCGTTCGATTTTCCAACCTTGATGGGCTACGACTCCGACTCACCGCGCGCGCTCGGTGAAGTTGGCCTGTGTGGAGTAGCGGTCGACACGCTGCGCGACATGGAGATCCTGTTCGACGGCATCGCCTTGGACAAGGTGACGACATCGATGACGATCAATGGGCCGGCGATCGTGCTCTTGGCTTTCTATGTCGCTCTCGCCGACGTACGCAACGTGCCGCGCCACGCGCTCGGCGGCACGATTCAGAACGACTGTCTAAAGGAGTTCATCGCGCAGCACGCGTGGCTCGTGCCCCCGCGCCCCGCAATGCGCCTAGTGACCGACTGCATAGAGTTTTGCGCGCGCGAGCTTCCGCAGTGGAACAGCGTTTCGATCAGCGGCTACCACATCCGCGAAGCCGGGGCGACCGCCGTCCAGGAGTTGGCGTTCACTCTCGCCGACGGCATTGCCTACGTGCGAGCCGCGATCGAACGTGGCCTCGCCGTCGATGAATTCGCTCCCCGTCTGAGCTTTTTCTTCGACGTCCACAACGACTTCTTCGAGGAAATCGCCAAATTCAGGGCAGCGCGTCGCATGTGGGCGCGGATCATGAAACAACGTTTCGGCGCGCAACGCGAAGCGAGCCTGAAGCTCAGAACCCATGCGCAAACCGCGGGCGTTTCTCTGACGGCGCAACAACCTTACAACAACGTTGCGCGCGTGGCGTTGCAGGCGCTGGCCGCCGTTCTGGGGGGCACTCAATCGCTGCACACCAATTCACTCGACGAGACTTACGCGTTGCCCACCGAGGATGCCGTGACGATCGCGCTGCGGACGCAGCAGATCATCGCCCACGAATCAGGGGTCGCCAGCGTCGTCGATCCGCTGGGCGGTAGCTATTACGTCGAGTGGCTGACGGACGAAATGGAAAGGCGTGCCAACGAGCAGATCGAGCAGATCGACCAGCTCGGGGGCATGCTTTCCGCGGTGGAACAGGGCTATCCGCAGCGTGAGATTGCGCGCAGTAGTTACGAGTTCGAACAGCAGCTGGCGCGAGGTGAACGCATCGTCGTTGGCGTCAACCGCTATGCCTCCGGCGAGTCCGAGCCGATCCCGATTTTGAAGAGCGACCCCCAACAACAAGCCGCCCAAGTCGAGGGCCTTTTGCGTATCAAGGCCGAGCGCGACCAAGGGCGGGTGGCGCGCGCCTTGGAAGACGTCCGCACTGCGGCACGAGGCACGGCCAACTTACTGCCGCCCATGATCGAGGCGGCCAGGGCTTTGTGCAGCGAGCAGGAGATCTGCGACGTCTTGCGCGCGGTGTTCGGTTCGCACACCGACAGCCCTGCGTTTTGATGCTACGAGCCTTGGAGGATTCCGGCGATGAACACGACCCCAGCAGACGGCGAGAGCGAGTTCGATTGCGTCACTTGCGGGGCATGTTGTTTCCAACGTCCTGGCACCATCCTGGTCAGCGCGGCCGATCTGGTGCGCTGGCAACGCGCCGGGCGCCAAGACATCAGCTCGCAGCTCGAACCCGGACACTTCGGGCAAATGGCGTTCAAAATGGGCGCGCACGGCGCCTGTGTTCATCACGGCACAGCCGAGGCGCCGCATGCTTGCAGGATCTACGAAGATCGCAGCGACACTTGTCGCGATTTTGCAGCGGGCAGCCGGCAGTGCTTGGAGTTTCGTCGCGACCGCGGCGTGAAGGGCCGCAGCCGCCCAACGTGAGCCTCAGCGAATCACGATCATGCAATGCTCGTGAAAGCGCAGTTCGTACGTCGTGACGCCGTTGTCGAGGTAGGTCAGTACGCGGGCAACGAACGGCCCTCGGCATTGGCCAAAAGCGTTGAGCGTGCCCTCGGCGACCCAATCGCCCTTATGGCCGTGCAGAGTGAACTCGAAGCCGTAGTCGGGGTTCAGGGCGGTGCCGGGTGCGGTAACCCGTAGGGATCCATCGGGGTTGCGGGCGCTCCTGCAATGGCGCCGATACGTGTCCACGCTCTCGTGGAACTCACAGGGGCGGGCACTCCGAGGCCCCCCCTCGGCAGGTCCGCTTGCGCGCGCCTTCAACGCCAGCTCTTCGGCGTTGGGCTGAGGGGTGGGCGCGCTAGCACCTTCGGCCGGGGCGTTTACCTGAGCGGGCGCGCTCGCGCTCGGCGGGGAACCCGGTGCAGTGGCCTGAGAGCTCGGGGCTGGCGTGGGGGCTGCCACGCTACCCGAGCTTGGCGGCGAGCTGGCGGCCGGAGCTTCCCTGGGAACGGGCGCGCCCAGATCGGGCTCCGCTCTCGACGGCGCCTCCACGTCCACCCTATCGGCACTAGCGTCGGGAGATGCGGCGGGAACTACCGGGCAAGGACCCGAGCCGTTGGCGGACGCGCAGCTGGTCGCGACCAGTAGCTGCGACAGGAAAATGGCGCGGCCCAGGACGTTGCCGGAAGCGATGGCCCTCGGGTCCATCAGCTCGCGGGGCGCACTTCGCCGTTGTTACGCTCGAGCAAATAGTCGCGCGGCGTGCGCCCAAAGCGCGCGCGGAACACGCGATGGAATTGCGCATAGCTACCGAAACCCGCGTCCAGCGCGGCTTGCAGCAAGTTGCCCGCTTGGGAATCCACGCGCTCGAGGAAGCGCGCCAAGCGCAGATCGTTGCGATAGTCGACGATCGAGCTCTTGGCTTCGCGTTTGAACGTGCGCGCCAAGCGGCCCGAGCTGATTTGAAACTGCTTGGCGAGTTCGTCGCAGTTCAGCGTCGGATCGCTGGCCAACATCTGAGTCACGGTGCGAACCAAGACGTTGGGTGCCGTCGGACGTTCACCTTGGTCGAGCAGCAAGTTGCGATTGCGGAGCAAAGGGCGTGCAATCAGCGAACACAGCATCACCGCGCGCCATTGCTTGCTCTCGTCGATCGGCGTCTTGCTCAGCGCCGTGTCGTTGAACAAGATGCCCAAGGGTTCGTTGTCTGCGATGATCGGCGTGCAAGCGGACCAGCCGTGACCAATGATCCGTGTCTCGCCGTCGACTTGCGCGATGTGCGGACAGCCATCGTAGACGCTGAAAGGAATGCCTGCGCGCGCACGCTCGAACACTTCTTCGGCGGTCGGCCTGCGATCGAAGGTCAGTTCGTGCTCATCGACCGTCTGTCCCTGTGCGTCGGTGCCCCAACTGCCGACCATGCAATCCCCCTTGCGATCGACCAGGAAGATCGCCGTGCGTTCGAGTTGAATCGCTTCGCGCGCGAACTCGACCGATGCGCGCAGCAAGCGATCGAGCGCGGCGGCCGATGGCGATCCCATCACTTCGGCGGTCAACGCCGCCAACGGTTGGACGGGCGTCGGGCTGTCCACCAAACGGGGGTTGGGGAGGGTGCCGTCTAGGATGACGTGCCAATCAATACGTCGACGCTGTGCAGCGGGGCTCATGTACACAACCAATTTCCTCGGAGAGCTCTCATGCTGCCACGAGCGGGCGTTGTAGAGAAGTGCGCCTCGCCAAGTTGACCCCAAGCGACCCTTGGTCGCAGCTTACACGCGCAATGCAGGTTGGCGGCGTCGTCATAAGAGTAAGCCCGACCAGCTGGGGTTTGGGTCGGGTTTGCCCGACTTTCGGGTCCCTAGGTCACTTCCGGATCCCGCACACGTGAGCAGTCAGGTGCAGTCCGAACTTGTGTAAAGGCGCTACAACACTGATCTCGCGCGCCAGATCACGAAAAACGCGCCCATCGGTCCAGCCCCTGTTCGGCCAAAAGGACGCATTCACCCGCCGGGGGCAGCGAACCTTTCGCTACCGGCTCAGCAGGGCAGCCTACGCCAAGGGGAGAGGTTCGAGGAATCGTTCAATGTGGCGTCATTCGACTCCGGATCGTCTTCATTTGGCACGAAGGGGGACGCCTCCGTAGCCCCCGAAAGCGCCCGTAGGAGCTCATCGACGTTCGCCGGGCGCTCCCCGGGCTCCTTGCGCAGGCAGCGCGCGAGCACCGCGCGGACCCGTTCCGGCAGGCCGATCTCCGCGGACATCGGCTCGGGCATGTCGCTCAAGATACGCGCCAGCGTGTCGCCGTGAGAGCGCCCAACGAACGGGCGCTTGCCGGTCAATAGCTCTTGCGTGACCACGGCGAGCGACCACAAATCCGAGCGCGGATCGAGTCGCTCGGGGTGCCTGATCTGTTCCGGCGGCATGTACGCCGGCGACCCGAGCACGGATGGCCCCAAGGTCGTTTGGTAGTCGCTTGGGCGAGTTAACGATTTGGCGAGCCCGAAATCCAAGATCTTGACGAAGGGCAGCCGTCCCTCGCGTTTGCATGCGAATAGATTGTTCGCGCTGAGATCGCGATGCACGATGCCCCGCCCGTGCGCGTCGCGCAGCCCGAGGCAGACTTGATAGATCAGTGCGCAAGTCGTAGCTGGCGGCAAGGGCCCTCCAGAAGCCAAGAGCGACGCCAGGCTCTCACCGCGTAAGAGTTCCATTGCGAGGTAGGGAGTGCCATCGGATAACGTTCCCCAGCTCGACACTTTGACGACGTGGGGACTATTGATCTGCGCCGCTGCAGCGGCTTCACGCAGCAAGCGTTCGGAGCTCGAGCGTCCAACGTGCTCGCTGCGCACGAACTTGAGTGCGACTGCGGAGCCGTCTTGTACGTTTGTTGCGCGTACGACGATGCCCATGCCACCTGCGCCCAACACCTCTTCCAAACGGAAACGGTCGAGCAATACGGATCCGAGCGCCACAGGAAGCAATACCTTGCGCGAGCCCACAACGCGACCATAGCATGTCAGCCAAAGCTCGTGCAGGAACGTTGCATCGCACCTGTGCTTGCTGCACGAACGTACCAAGTGGGCAATCTAGGTGATCACTTGGCGCAAGCATGGATAGGAAGACGACGATGGACGATTCGACGCAAGTCAGTCACGAGTTGCCGTGGACGCGCAGCGGGGCGCGCACGTTGGGCGCATTGCATCTAGTGATAGCCTGGCATGCGCATGCGCCCGAGCGAGTCGGGCAGAGCGCCGCAGTTACACGAGCCTGCGTCCTCGGGCGCGGAGTGGGCGATGGCAGCGAAGCGCGCCTGGAGTTTGCGCGTCAGCGACCAGGACAACTCGAGCCGACGGGTAGTTTGGATTGTAAGCGCCTGTCGCGCACTCAGTTGCGACTCTTGCCTGGACCTGAACGCCTATCGATCCACAACGCGGGGCGCTGTCGGCTTTTTCACAATGGTCAGCTGTGTGGTTCTGCCGAGGCTCGCCCTGGGGACGTGCTCACCCTCGAAGACTCGGTGGTGCTCCTGGTCGAAGAGCGCAAGCGCATGTGGCCAGAGTTACCTTATGAGGGCTACTGCGATTTCGTCTTTGGCGAGGCGGATCGCTCGGGCATCGTCGGTGAGAGCGAGGCCACGTGGCGACTCCGAGAGCAGCTGCGCGCCGCGGCCGAGGCTGACGCGCACGCCCTGATCACGGGCTCTTCGGGTAGCGGCAAGGAGCTCGCGGGGCGCGCGATTCACGCTTGGTCGCGGCGGGCACAGGGTCCGCTCGTGGCGCGCAATGCAGCGACCTTTCCGGATACGCTGATCGATGCCGAACTGTTCGGCAGCTCGAAGAACTTCCCGAACGTCGGCGCAGCTGAACGCGCCGGGCTCGTCGGTGAAGCCGACGGCGGCACGCTGATCCTCGATGAAGTGGGCGAGCTGCCTTCGGCCCAGCAGGCTCACCTGCTCAGAGTGCTGGATGCGGGAGGTGAATATCAGAGGCTCGGCGAAAGCCGGACCCGACGTTCGAACTTGCGCGTCCTGGGTCTGACGAACCGCGCGCCGGAGGAGCTCAAGCTCGACTTTCTCGCGCGTTTCCCCATCCGCCTGCGCGTGCCAGACCTGGCCGAGCGACCCAGCGACATTCCGCTTTTGATGCGCTGGATCTGGCGTGAATTGGCGAGCGAGCAACCCGAATTGCGCGAACGCTTTCCCTCGATCAGAGGTGCGGATACAGCCTGGGAACCATTGGTCGAGCCGAGGCTCGTCGAGTTGTTGCTGCGCTCGGAACTCGCCCACAACACGCGCGAATTGGAACGTATGTTGCGCGCTGCTCTGGCCCACAGCGGTGGCCGCTACGTGGGCGTGAATACGACGCTCGAATCGGAGCTGATGCGCGACGCCGAGGGCGACCTCGAAGCGTCGGGGCTCGACTTGGACAGCGATACCATCGTGGCGGCGCTCGACGCAGCTCGTGGCAGCCCCACGCGCGCTGCCCGCTCACTCGGCTTGCGCAATCGCCACGTCTTGTATCGGCTGATGAAGAAACACGGCATCGAATCACGCGGTGCGTGATCCTTCGCTTGCTGCCGGGCGCTGGAGTGTGGGACACGCGGGCGCATGAAGCCGTCATTCGCTCGGCATCTGGCTGTACTCGGCACGGGCTCCAACGTGGGCAAGAGCTTGCTCACGGCGGCTATTTGCCGCGGCCTTCACGCTGCGGGCCTGCGAGTTGCGCCGTACAAAGCGCAAAACATGTCGAACAACTCGTACGTCGCGCCCGACGGCGGCGAGATCGGCCGCGCCCAGTATTTACAAGCGTTGGCCTGCGGCATCGAAGCGTCGGTGCACCACAATCCCGTGCTGCTCAAGCCCGCGGCCGACGATTCGAGTCAGATCATCGTGCGTGGGCAGGCTGTCGATCACCTGCGCGCGCGTGAATATTTCGCCCGCAACGCCGAACTGCGGGCCATCGCGCATCAAAGTTTGGATCACTTGATTGCCGAGCACGAAGTGGTGGTGCTCGAGGGTGCGGGCTCGTGCGCCGAGGTCAATTTGCGCTCCAGAGATTTCGTAAACTTCGCGGCAGCAGCGCATGCCAAGGCGCGTGTGATCTTGGTTGCCGACATCGATACGGGTGGCGTGTTCGCGCAGGTCGTCGGCACCTTGGCCGTGATCGATGACGCAGATCGCGAACAGATCGCGGGTGTCGTCATCAACAAATTCCGCGGCGATCGCTCGTTGTTCGACGACGGGGTCGAGTACTTGGAACGGCGCACCGGGGTTCCGGTGCTCGGGGTCGTCCCGTTCCTGTATGGGCTCGATCTCGACGCGGAGGACGCGTTGCCAATGGCGACCCGCTTCGACCCCCCGCTGCACGCCGATTTGGACCAGCTGCGGATTGCTGTGATCGGGTTACCGCACATCTCGAACCATACCGATTTGCACGCGTTGGCTCGTGTGCCCGGCGTCGCGATTCACGTGCTGACCCGTCCGCGCGAGCTCGGCAACTATGCCGCTGTGATCGTGCCAGGTAGCAAAGCGGTGGTCAGCGATCTGCATTGGCTCGAGCAGACTGGCCTCGCACAGCGCCTCTTGCAGTATCACGCGCAGAAGGGGCGGATTTTGGGGATCTGTGGCGGCTTTCAAATGCTCGGAAGCTCGATCATCGATACAAACGCGCTCGAGAGCACCGCACTCGTGACGCCGGGGCTCGGGATCCTGCGAGCTGTGACCTCGTTCGTGGCGCCAAAGCTCGTCCGCCGTACACGCGCTAAGTTACTGCGAGAGAACGAGGCCTTCAGTGGCTACGAGATCCACCTGGGTCGCACGCAAGTCGAAGCACACGAACCCTTGCTCGAACTCGAGACCGCGCAAGGCCCCGTGTCGGATGGCGTTCGCGACGATGAGCTGCGCGTGTGGGGCACGTATTTGCACGGCCTGTTCGACGAAGCGCCGCTGCGCAACGCCTTTCTGCGGTGGGTTTCGCCAGGTTGGGTCGCAGCTGGTGACGAGATCACGCGCTTGCAATGGCTCGATCGCGAGCTCGATCGCTTCAGTCAACACGTGCGCTCACATTTGGACTGGGCGCGCATCGAGCGTTGGGCGCGCGGCGATTGAACGTGCCTAGATTGAGCGTGCCGCACTGCCGTCAGTGTTCGAGACTGAATTCGTCCACCAATTTGCCAGACACGTCGTAGAAGCGTGACGTGAGCTTCTTCGGCGTGGCCTCGATGAGCTCAGCTCCGAACGTGCTGTTGAAGCGCACCTTACTCTCGGCCAGTACGTTCTCGAACGGATAGATCGCGCGCGCGCCCAGGCCGTTTACCACGTACGTGTAGCCATCGACGACCAGGCGTTCGTAAATGTGATCGTGTCCGAACAGCGAAAGATCGACGCCCCACGCTTTGAACGGCCACTGCATGTACGTGGAATTGCCGTGCGTCCCGGACGAATAGGGCGGATGGTGACCGGCGGTGATTTGCCACGGCGCCGTCGATGCAGCGACTGCCTTTTTTAGCCATTCTGCCTGAACCGACTTTGGATCGACACCGTCGGGCTCGTGCGGATCGGTATCCAACACGAACAGTTGGACGTTACCCCAGCGCACATCGTAGTAACGGCCGTTGCCCGGCAGGTCCAGGAAGTAGCTGACGTACGGTTTTGCGCCCGGTTCCATCCAATCGTGATTGCCGAGGGCAGGAAAGAAGCGATTTCGAGCGGAGGCTTTTCCGAATCGGCCCTTGTAAGGGCACATGTAATCGTGAAAGTAGTAGCCGATGTTGGCGTCGATGGTGCTCGCTTCGCCGAGCGGGTAGTTGTTGTCACCCACGGTTACGATGAACTCCGGGTCCCAGCTCTTGACCAACTTGAACACGGCTCGCTCGGCGGGCCCCGTCTCTCCGTAGTCGCCGATCACGGCAAAGCGGGTCACGTCCGCGGTCTCGCTGGGGGGCGTCCCGTCGCACGCGGGCTTCGCGGCATCCGAGGCCTTGGGCTTGCCCGGTGCAGCGCTATCGCTTTGAGGTGATCTATCCGCCTGCGTCGCTTGTGCGATCAACGCGGGTGCGTTGTTTGTGCCTTGGGTTACCGCTACGGCGCGAGACGGCGGTTCTTGGGATTCAGGGCGCGCGCACCCCAACAAACCAGCCAAAGCGAGCGTGAGTCCACTGAATTTGCGAAAGCAGGGCGTGACGCGCCCCGCGGTTCGGTGAGCTGCCATCAGACTGCGCCCAAACGGTCCAGGAACGTCTTGGCCGGCAAGTAGTCGGGCTCGGCCGATAGAGCGCGCTTGGCAAGCAACGCAGCCTTGCGCGGGTCGCCTTTGAGCTCGGCAATGTGCGCCTGTCGCAGATACGCCTCGCCCCGCCCCATCGGGCAATCCTCCTTCAACAGAGTGATCACCTGCAGCGCCTTGAGGGCGTTGTCGTAATCACCGCGCTCCATGCAGAACAGCGCCAATTCGCTCGCGACGACGCCATTCTTGCGGTCGCTCTGCATCGCCGCGTCGAGCCACGCCATGCGTCCTTCTTCGTCACCGGCGACTTGCGCGATGCGCGCCATGCCGAGTTGTAGTTCGGCCAGTTGCGGCGAACGTCGCTTGCCGTGCGCGCGAATGCCTTCACCCAGCACCGCGCAAGCGCTCTCGATGTCGCCCTGCAACGTCAGTGCCTGAGACAGCGCGAGCGTCGCTCTGTGATCTTGTGGCTGCAAGCGCAACGCCTCTTCCAGCGCGCGGATGGCTTCCACGTGCGGTTCGCCGGTGGCGACGAACAATTCACCGGCGTCGGTCAACAAGCGATAGCGATGTTCTGCCTCGGGTGAACGAGCCGCGGCCGCCAACAGCAGTCCGGCCAACTCCAAACGTGCGCCAGCGGCTTCGTAGGTCTGGCGCAGTTGCAACGCGACGCGTTCGTTACCGGGTGCCTCTGCGGCGAGCGCTTCCAATACGTCACGCGCTTCCATCGGCGTGCCGCGTTTGGTTTGGGCCTCTGAGTAACGCAGACCTGCTTGAATTCGTGCCTCACCCGTCGAGTTCTTGTACAGGGTCAACAGCGCCGCACTGGCGGCGTCCCAGTTGCCGCTCTGCAGGCCCAGTTCCGCCACGCGTTCGAGCGCGGCAGTGTCGTCGGGGTGTTCCTCGACCCAAACTCCCAAGATCTGGGCCGCTTCCTCGCCGCGACCGAACTTCGGCAACATCTCGGCCAGCTGCAGCACCGCCTCACGCTCCGAGTCGCGATTGCCAGCACTCCAACTCAGCGCGCGTTGCCGCTCCAAGAGCTCGACCAAGAACTGCTCGCAGTTGGGCTGGCCCTTGGCCATCGCGTCGTGAATGTCGCGGATGGCGTCCCGCGTGGCCGTCAAGCTCGAGGGCTCGGACTGTTCACGTGCTTGAGCGCGCAGTGCAAGCAGCGGCGGCAGCTCTGCGGGTCCGAGTTTCGGATTTTCGATCGCGCGAGTCAGCGCGTCGAGCGCCAAATCCGCGCGTGCCGAGGTCGTCAGGTACTGCGTCGCCGCGTGCAAGACGTCGACGGAGATGGGCTCCAGCTCCAAAGCCTTGAGCAGCACGTTACCCGCCGCATAGGCATCAGAGAGCTTCTCGTCGTACACGTTTGCGGCTTCGAGATAACGCGCGATCGCTTCACTCGGAACGCTGCGGTGCTCGGCATCGAGCACCAGCAGATCCGCGAGCGGTGCCCAGTGGTCGCGCTCGCGGTACCACTTCTCGAGTTGTTCGCGCAGGGTTGGGCTTGCTGGATTCGCTTTGAAGCCGAGCTCCATGGCGCGCTCCTGCCCGGCTTCGTCGCGCATTTCGGCGCGCATGCCACTCAGTTCGAGCGTGAGCGATTCGGCGCGATCCAAGGGGCCGGCGGGGATCAAGCTTTCGAGCAGGTTGGCGCGCTCCTCGAGTTCCGCGTGAGGCAGCAAACGCAAGACCGCGTCGATCAAGCCCGGATGATTGCGCACCGCCGCTTGCGCGGTTCGGTAAATGCCGAGCGCGTCGTCGTTCTCGCCCTGGGTTTCGTACAATTCACCCAGCTGCATCGCGTAGCGGACGATCCCCTCGTTGTCCGCGCGGTCGATCGCAGACGACAGACATTGGCTCATCAAGGTCTGCGCCTCTTGTGAACGGTCCTGCTGATCCAACAGCGAGATCAACAGGTCAGCGGCTGAAAGGTCGTTGGGCGTCGTGTCGAGCGCCTCGCGCAGCGCTGCCTCCGCGTCACTGGCGCGGCCGTTCTCGATCAACAGCTTGATGCGCTCGAGCCGCAAGGCGCGGCGTGTCTCGTCCGACGAGGCGTGTTGCTCGGCGCGACCCAAGCAAGCTTCGAGCTTCGGGGCGTCCTTGGTGCGACGATAGATGTTCACCAGCGGAGACCAGATCCGGGGATCGTCGGGCGCTGCCTTGGCGAGCTTCTCGTAAATCTCTGCGGCGTCTTCGAGACGTCCGAGCTTCGTGTCCAACATCGTCGCCAAGCGCAGCTGCAGAGCAGGCTTTTCCTTCTTGGGCGAAGCGCCGACGGCTTGGGCCAAGAGCTCGCTGGCGTCGGCGAACTGTTCTTGTTGCTCTTGTCGATCGACGAGAGCGATCAACGCCCAAACCGCTTGCGCCAAGCGATCGTCTGCGGTGGCGACCTCTACGGCGCGCCGAAGCAGCACACCGACCTTGTCCGTTTCGCCCAACTCTTTCGCCAACTCGACGGCCTCTTTGAGCCCACCGAGCTTGGCCTCGTTGGACAAGCCCTGATGAAAGAGCGCGAGCAACAGCGCCGCACGGTCGTTCGTTTGACGAGCCAGCGTTTCGAGCTCGCCGAGCATGCCGCTCGTGGGCGCGACGGCTTGGACGGCGTGGCTCAAAATTGCGATGCAGCGCGTGGTTTGCGGATCCTGCGCGAGGGCGCGCTGCAGGCGCTCCAGGCCTTGCTCGCGCGTGGCAACTTGGCACAGCTCGATCTCGGCCAAGCGAAACAACGCTTCGATCGACTTCGGCGTATTGGAGTCTCCGGCTTGCGCCACGAAGCGCTCGAGGGCCAGCGTCAGCCCTCTGGCATTGCCGGTGCGCTCGAAGATCGCCGAGAGCGCGCTGAACGATTCTTCGGGAGCAGAACCGGTGAGTTGGGCGCGTTCGTAGAACTTGGCTGCGGTTTGGTCGTCACCGTGGGATTCGGCGTCGGAGCCCAGATGCAACCAAACGCTGCCACTCAGGTCTAGACGCGAACTCGATTCGAGTTTCTCTGCCAGGCTCACCAGCGCCTGCTTGAAGCGCTCTTGCATCCCGCACTCCCCGGCCAGGACGGAGATGCCCGGAATGCGCGTCATGTCTTCTGGCTCTTGCGCGAGCAAGTCGAGCTCGAGCTCCAGCGCTTCGGGTTTGCGTCCCAGGTGAGCCAGCACGTGCGCCCGATCGCGCAGTAGTTGCACTTGCTCCTCGGGGGTGTTCACGCGACTCTGCCGTCGCTGTAGGGACTGGAGTAACAGTTCCCATTCACCTGCTTCACGCAGCGTCTGCTCGAGCACGGCGGCCTCCTGGGGATTTTCGGCCTTCTCCAGCGCTGAATCGAGCAAGTCGCGGGCGCGCTCCTGATCCTGTTTCTGCAGGGCGATCTTGTACAACTCGTAGAGGATCGAGCTTTCGCCCTGTTGCGGGATGTCCGAATGCAGCGCGGGAAACTCACCCGAGTTGCTCGCGGCTTGAGTCTGTGTGCCCGTCGGGCCTGCACGACCCACGAGCAAGAGCAGGGCGCGATACGCCGTCTCGGCGCGTTCGAGTTCGCCCTTTTCCCGCGCAACGTCGCCCAGCGTCTTCAAGATCAACGAGTCCCCGCGCTGAATGTTCGACGCGGCCTCCAAGTGTTCGAGCGCGGCCGCGAGTTGTCCCTCGCTGCGATCGATGAGCGCGAGCTGGAAGTGCACTTGCGCGCGCTCCGGCGTCCGGCGTCGACCGAACTCATCCAAGAGTTGGCTGAGCCAACCGCGCGCTTCGTCCAACATGCCCCCGCGACGCGAAGCCTCACCCAACCACAAGCGCAACGTGCGATCGGTGGGTGATAGATCAACGGCCTGCTGTAGCAGTGGGATGGCCGCTTCTACGTTTTCCAGTCGTCGCCATTGGACCTGCGCCGCACGCGACAAGTAGTCGACTTTGACGTCGGAGTCGGTGAGGAAGGGAACCCCGCCGGCCAACAGCTCTGCCAATCGCTTCCAGTCTCTGCGCTGCTCTTCCAAGCTGATCAGCAGCGCCCGCACGGCGGTTCCGCCGGGATCCTGACCCAGCCCCGTGCTCAAAACTTGAGCGGCTTCCTCGCGTGCACCTGAATCACGCAGTGCCGTTCCGAGTCGCACGAACGTGCTGCGGCGCTCTTCGGTATTGCTGATCGGGGTCAAGCCCAGACGCTGCTTGAGCCACAGCACGGCGTCCTCGTGTTCACCCCTTGCAGTGTGAATTGCGGCCAGCGCATCGAGCACCCCCGTCGTGGGTAACAGCGAGACCGATGCGCGCAGCGCGCTGAGCGCAGCATCGTCGTCTTTGAACTCGTTTTGCGCGAGGTGACCGGCGCGTGCATACAGCGCCGAGGCGTGGGCGCTGTCCGAGGCGCGGTTGACCAATTCCGCTTGCTCGGTGAGCACTTGGTACAAGTCTTTGGCGCGTCCGTTCTCGAGCAAAACGGCGGTCAGGGCGTCTATGGATGCAGGGTGTCCGTTGCGCTCCTCGAGGTTGCCCTGCAGCACGGCCACTTGCTCTTTGTGAGGTGCCGCGCGTAGACCAAGGACCCGCGCCAATTCGAGGCGAATCGAGAGCCTGCGCTCGAGCGTGCGCGGCAATTCGAGCTCGCGCTGCAAGAGACTGACCAGTAACGGCAGCTTGCCTTGCTGCTCGTAGAGCGTTGCGAGCAACTTGATCGTTGGTGAGCGATCGGGCTGCTCTGCCAGAACTTGCTCACACAATTCGATCGCGACGGCAGGCTGGTCCAAGTGCTTCGTCGCGATCTCGGCGGCGCGATGCTTCAGATCCCAAATCTGCTCAGTTTCGAACGGGATCTCTGCGCCGTGGGTCAACAAGCGAAACGCTTCGCTGTGATCCCCGCGCGCACTAGCGAGCTCCACCAAGCGATCGAGCGAATACACCGCGATGGCACGTGGTGGCCCGAGGTCGCCTGCGGCCAATTGCTCTTCGGCGACTTTCAGCGTCTGCTCCAAAATCGGCCGCGCGAGCGCCGCGTCCTGTACGATTTGTAGCGCGACGCGCGCTGCTTCATCCAAGCGCAAGAGCGGATCGGGCGCCAACTCCGCCAATTGCAGCAAGCTGGTGACCAGGTCGCGCGAGGGGTGAACGCGCTGGATCTCGACCAACAACTCCAGACTGCCCAAGGCGCGCCGTTCGGAGACGGCTTCCTTGAGCAGGGTCTCCGCGACCGCCGGGTTGTGCAGCTCTTGGTGGTGCCAGATTGCGAGTTGGAACTTGATGTCGTGCGAGCAATTGGGCGAGACGCCACTCGTATTTCTGAGAGTGGTTTCCAGAGCCGAAAGCGACGCGTCCCAGCCCGCCGTGGCTGCCGCGATCTGTTTCCATTCAGCGACCAATTCGGGCGCAATTGCCTCACAGGCTTGTGCCGAGTGAATGATCGCCCAGGCCGCGTCCGTCCAATACGCGATGTGCCCTGCAGTTCGGATCACCGAGCGCGCGGCTTCCAAGTGAGTGGGGTTGAGTTCGACGACTCGGCGATAAGCGAATAGCGCTTCTTGCCAATCGACGACGCGCTCCTCCAAGAGGCGTCCTTGCTCCATCAAGAGCTCGGCCGTGCGATCTGCGTCGTCGAGGTGACGCAGGGCTCGCTGATAACCACTGACCGCGGCCCCCCAGTTTTGAGTGGTGCCGGCGAGGCGCAACAACTCCGATTCCAACTCGCGGGCTGGCGCGATCGAGAACGCTCGTTCGATATGAGCCAGCGCGCTCGCCGGATCGGCAGCGTGCTGTTCACTGATCTGGGCTGCCTGCGCCAAGATCGCTTGCTTGGCATTGGGTGTCGAGGCGCGCTCGAGCCGCGCTTCGAGCAACCCGAGTAGACCCGACCACTCTTCACAGGCCAACATCGCGTCGGCCAGCGCTTCCGCCGCAGGCTCGGCCGTGATCGGGTTGTCCAGCAGTAGCCGCACTCCCTCGCGACAGCGCGTCGAATCCGGCAAGAGCGTGAGGCCATCGATGTAGCGGTTGAGCGCTTGCTCGGCTTGGCCCAGGTGCTGACACAGCACATCACCCCAGCGCGCCAGCAACTCTGTCTTGCGCTCGTCGTTCGTCTCTTCGCCGGTCGCGGACTTCAGTAAATCCCGCGCCTCGGTCCAGCGCTCGGTGCGGGCTAAAAGTTCACACAAAGCGTCAACGGTTTGGGAGTTGCGGTTGAACTTCTTCTCGATGTGGTACCAGGTCTCGATAGCACTGGCGGGTTCGTTCAGCTGTCCCGCGTACAAGCCCGCGATCGCCACCCAGTCCGCGCGGCACTCGACGTCATCGCCGGGGTACCGCGTGCGGGATTGCAACGCCACCAACAGGTCTGTCCAGCGCTCGAGGCGCGCCAAGATGCGCACCCGCGAGTCCAGCGCCAGCTTGCCCGAGGGCTCGCGCACCAGGCATTCACCCCACAGGCGCAATGCGCGTTCGTCGTCGCCCTGACGCTCTGCGAGTTCAGCCGCCTCGATCAACGCGTTGAGCTGCGCGCTGATCTCGGGCTCGAGCACACTCAGCTGCTCCAACACATCGAGCCGCTGTCCAACTTGCGCGGGACTCGTCAACAATTCGCGCAAGCGTTGAGCGGACAGCAAGCGATCGCTCCGGGTGCTGCCGTCGTCGAGCAACACGCGCGCGTACAACTCGGTTGCGCTGTGGTGGATGTCCGCCAACTCGCGGTAAACCTGAGCCGCGCAGAGCAGCAACGAGACCCGCACTGCAGGCGTCGGCGCTTGCTCGGAAGCGCGCACCATGGCGCTCGCGTAACCCTGAAAGTCCTTGGTTTCCTCGGCCAACAGCTCGAGTCGCTCGCGCGCAGTGGTGCTGCTCGGATCGGCGAGTAGCCATTGTCCCGCGGTGCTTTGCGCGCCCGCATAATCGCCCGCGTCTTCGAGGCAACCGACCAATTGCTCGAAGAACGTTGCTTGCTGCGCGACGTCGACGGCGATCACGAGCGCTTTGCGGAGAATGCGAATCGTGTCCGCAATCCGCTTATCGGCGGCGTATTTCTCTTTCAACAACAGCAATGCGCTGCGTTGGGTCGCGACCGCGGTCGTCGGCAAGGTCGCCAAGTGCTCGATCAGTTCGCAAACTTGCGCTTCGACGCGGGGGTCGTTCAGCAAGCTGCGGCAGCTGGCCAGCGCGCCTTCAGCGTTGCCCAGGGGTTGCAACAACGTGCGCGCGATTTGCAATTCGAGATCGACCTTGGCCGCCGCATCGACAGCGCTCTGACGAGCTCGCCAAACGTCGACCAGATCGGCATAGCGGTCCTGTTGTTCGAGACGACGTTCGAGCGACGTGGCTAGCGCAGCGTCGTCCGGCCTGAGCAGGAACAACTGCTTCAGGTAATCACTCGCGCGCCCGGCTTGACCAGCGAAATCTTTGGCGATGCGCGCGGCTTCTTCCAGCAAGTGAATGCGCTGCGCACGCGTCTCGACGTGGCCCAATGCCGAATCGTAAGTTCCGAGCAAGTCGTCCCAACGTTTGGCGAGCGTTAGCAGCAAACTCAGCTTCTCGAGCGCCCAACTGTTGCTCGCATCGAGTCGTACGCACTCCGTCAGCACGCCGATCGCCTTCGAGGTATCTTCGTACCACTCCTCGAGGAACTCGACTGCGCGCTGTCCGACCGTACGTCGAACCTCGAGCGGTAAATCGCTATGCCCAAGCACGTCGTTGTAGATCGCCTCCGCTTCGTCCGGAGAATCAGCGTCTCGCGCTGCTTCGTCGATGGCGTCCCAAGCATCGACGTCAGTGGGATCGTGCTTCACCGCTTGCGTCGGATCGTTGTCATTGGATCGCGTCGAAACTCCAGATCTCGACGAGGGCGGCGCGATGGATGTTTTCGTCACAGACTTTCCGTTCATGGCCGACGTGAGCTCAACCTGTCGCGAAAGGCGCAGGAGCCCAACCGCTCCATCCTGACATTTGGAGGGTTGGGATCAAATGGGGAATCCCACTTATATCTCGACAACTGCAGGAGTTTTTGACTCGCGTCGGCAGTCGGAGGGGGGACGCTCTATGCTGAGAGCGCTGCGCGTCGGCAAGGCCTGGGGCCGGGCCCCAGAAAAGCTCGCGTTTTTCGCGCCCCCGCCGCCGCGTACCGGTGATTGCGGCGGGGTACCGATGATCAGTGGCCTGCGCCCAAGGCTCAGGCCGGAGTTTTGAAGGGGGCCAATCGTGGGGGCGAAATCAACCCACGGCCTGTTGAGGCGGGGGTTGTTGCTGCGACACGACCGCACCTGACGGCCCCGGACCGCCGCTCGCGATGAACTCGTTTAGCAGATCCCGACACTCGGGCTTGCCCTTCAGCTGCGCGACTACGAAGCGCGAGACCCGCTCGAAGTGCTCCTCGTACTCGAGCCCCTCGCGCGTGCGCGCTGCGACCTTGCCACGGCCCGCCGCCAGATCCTCTTCGAGCGCCTCCGCGTAGCGAGAGAGCTGCGCGCGGAGATCCTCGATCTGTTTGCGCAGATCCTTGGCGGTTGCTTCGCGCGCTGCGCGCTGCGCTTCACGCGACTTGAGTTCTTGACGCTTCACCTCGACCAGGGCTTGGCGCGCTCCCGCCTGCTCGAACACGCTGCGGTCGAACTGACGATTGCGTTCCAGCTCACTGGCGCGTTGCGATGCTTCTTCCGAATTGCGTTCGGCCGCTTGCACTTCCGTGCGCGCGATGCCTTCTTGTTCGGCAAAGCTGCTGGCGTCGCGCAGCGCCCGAGATTCCTCTTGCGCGAGCTCTTCCACTTTGCGGCCGATTTCAGCGCGCAGCGCCCGGCCTCGTCGTTCGAGTGCTTCGAGTCTACGAGTGTGGCTCGCAAGTTCACCCTCGAGGCCGTTAGCCTTGGACGCCAACTCCCAAGCTTCGCTCACGGCGCGCTGCAGTTCTTCTGGCGGGCGCGTGCCGGGATAGGCGCGCGAAACCATGCGGCTGAAGAGCCCAGCTCGGCTCGCCCACTCGGTGACGTTGGCGGAGCGCGAGGGCGGCGGCGGAGGGGGTACTTGCGCAGGCTGTGGCGCGCCCTCCGCAGAGTCCTTGTCCCAGGCCTGGGACGGCAAAGAGCGTTGGAAAGCCTTGAGCTCTTCCAGCAAATGATGACCGTCGCGATAGCGGCGTCGGGTTTCCTTCTCGAGCAGCCGCATGATGATGCGTTCTGCGACCGGGTGACAATCTTTTCGCAACGTGCTCGGGCGCGGCGCCGGTGCCGTGCGCTGCATCTCGAGCAACGTGTCGCGATCCGCTGAACGGAACGGTAACCTGCCGGTCAACATCTCGAAGAACAAGATGCCGAGCGCATACAAGTCCGACTGAGGACCTGCCGTTTCGCCGCGCGCCTGCTCGGGCGACATGTACTCGGGTGTTCCGAACACAGCGCCTTTGGGGGCCAAGCGAGGATCGTGCGCCAACGCGGCGAGCCCGAAGTCCAGGATCTTGACGAAGTCTTTGCGGCCGCCGCGCGCGGTCAACAGGATGTTGTCGCTCTTCAGATCGCGATGCACCACGCCGAGGTCGTGCGCGCGTGCGAGTGCGGCGCCCATCTGCTCGAGAATGTCGACGGCACGTTGAATCGGCATCGGGCCCCGACCGATCTCCGCGCTCAACGGAGTTCCGACGAGGTACTCCATCACCAGATACAGTTCACCTTCTTCGGTTTCGCCGATGTCGTGAATGTCGATGATGTGCGCGTGGTCGACGCGATTGGCGGCGCGCGCTTCACGCAACATCCAGGCACGCAGATGCGTCTCGCCCCGCAGATCTGGACGGATGAGCTTTACCGCAACGATGCGATCGATCAGCACGTGCCGCGCGCGGTAGACGACGCCCATGCCTCCTTCGCCAATTCGCGCCTCTAACCGGTAGCGACCGGCAATGACTTTGTTCAGCAAGGGATCTTCGGCACGTTTGCGGCTCATGTTAGCTGACCTCGATCGCGGCGCCCGCTCTGCAATTTCGGCTAAGGTTGGTGCGGACGTTTAGTGGGGGTTGTGCTGTTCAAGTGCGCGCAGTGATTGCGCACAAGCGATTCGATGTTCCGCTGCAAAGGTTACGGGATGCCAGACGCGCAAACAAAGGGAGATTGACGAAATCACCCCTTGTTTTCGCTAGTTTTGGAGGCCTTTCAGGCGCCGAGTACGACACGGTGAGGAACGCTGGGAGTCGCAAAATGCGTAGGGCGAGCTAAACCCACACACCACTTGCGCCGAAGTATGTAGCTCTAGATCGCTGCAGAGTTGGGGGGTCGTATGCGTAAAGGTAGGTGCGCTCGCGCTCCAGCGTCGAGGCCATCTTTGGAAGCGTCGCGTCGCAACCCGCACAGCGGCGTGGCGGTAACCTTCAAGCAACAGCTAAAAGCTGCCGCCGAGCAAACCGAACAAGAACTCCGAACGCTGCTGCACGCCGTAACTCTGAATCTCTGCGAGCGAATACGCCTGACGCACCTGCACCGGAGGCACCCAACTGACGCGCAAAGTATCTGGCTTCAGCTCAATCAGGGCAGCCCCTGCGTCGTCGACCGGGGTCTCGGAGGGTGCTTGTCCCGGCGGTGTCTCGCTCGTCGTCATGGGCTCGTCGTCATCCGACGTCGCGTCCAAGTAGACGATGCTGGCCGGAATCAACAGAGCCATGCCCGCGAACAACATCGTCATCGACAAGCCAGGCTGATTGGTCTTGTCGATGTAGTAACCCCCAACGGCTCCGCCGCCGCCCGCCAGCGCGATGCCCGATGCATAGAGCCAAGGTGACTGTACGCCTGCGACCGCTTCACTCACGACCGCAATCTCGGTGCCGAGCAAAGCCCCGCCCGCAAGGCCCTTGCCTTTCGGTTCGACTTTATCTGCCCGGGCGCTGGCTGCGTTCAGCAACAACCCGCACAGCGTGATGGCGCCGACGAACGTTTTGGGTGCTGATTTCGAACTGCTCGCCAAGATTCCCTCGCGGGCCCCCGCGATCGAATCGCTGAAGGCTGCCCCATTGTTTGGCAGTAGACGTCCCGCTGACAACCATCACCGCGCGATTTCTCGTCGCGGGCGCGAAGCCAATCCGGCCCTGAGGACGACTAGCAGAGAAACACTCGAACCCCCAGACTCACTCGGTCATTTCCTGGATCGGGGTGGCTTGCGGTGGCAGGTGGCCGGTGATAAGCACCACGCGGGTTTCGCCCGGAGAAACACACGTCATGATGAGCCCCGCGCATTGGATAATTGTCGTCCTGGTTGTCTTGCTCCTGTTCGGAGCGGGTCGCCTGGGTGAAGTCGGCAAGGGCCTGGGTGACGGGATCCGCAATTTCAAGAAGGGTCTCGCTGGGGACGAGGAATCCGACGAGGGCGCGGACGCCAAGCAGCTCAAAGACGGCAAGCCCCAAGAGGCGAAGGCTGCTGCTCCCGAAGAGCGCAAAGAGAAGGTCTGACCTTCAGCCGTTCTGCCTCAGCGCTTTTTGGGCTCTTGCAGTGAGGCGCGGTTCACGGTCCAGGCGGCCGTGACCCACGCGGCTAGGAAACACAGGCCTCCCAGAGGAGTGATGGCTCCCAGTCCGCGCGTGCCCGTGATCGAAAGCGCGTAGAGCGAGCCCGAGAAGAGCGCGATCCCGGCCAAGAAAAGGCTGGCTGGGAGCTTTACGCTGCTGCCAGTGGCGGCGCCAAACAGGACCAGCGCCCACAGCGCGATCGCGTGCACCAAGTGATAGAGCACCGCCGTCTGGTAGACGCTGAGCATGTCAGCGCTGAGGCTGCTGCGCAGGGCGTGGGCCCCGAATGCCCCCATTGCAACCGCCAGAAAGCCAACGCCTCCGGCAATCCATATCCATCTCTGCATGTTGTGGTCGTAGGTTTCGAAGTGGACTTTGGCCAGGCGGTTGGCTGATTTCGGGTCACTCTGCGCGGCAACTTCGTCGCGAAACCGCCAAACACCCAAAGCTCGTGCTACCAAGCGCCGGCATTGCGCGCCCGCGACACAAGATCGCAGGTTGGTTTGCGCAAAACGTCCTATAGCAGGCCCCGAGCGATGAATACCCGCGCAGACGCCCCGAGCGCAGCCCGAGATGCGACCAGTTTCGCGCTCGCGCTGTGGCAGTTGACCAAGCCCGGTGTGACGCGCCTCGTGCTCGTCACGTGCTGGCTCGGTGCGGCCCTGGCCGACGGCCCCCTGCAACTGCGGCCCGCGTTGTTGACGCTGCTGGGAACGGTACTCGTCGTGGCGTCGGCCAACGCGCTCAACATGGTGCTCGAGCAAGAGGTCGACGGGCGCATGCAGCGCACCAAGGACCGGCCCTTGCCGTCGGGTCGTCTGACGCGTGACGTGGCTCTACCGTTCGGCGTGGCGCTTGGCGTGCTCGGGCTGCTGATTCTCTATTTCTTCGTCAACCCGCTGACGACGCTGCTCGGCGCGGTATCGCTGTTCACCTACGTGCTCTGGTACACGCCCCTCAAAGCCAAGTCGTCCTTGGCGTTGTACGTCGGCGCGGTGCCCGGCGCGATGCCCCCCGTGCTCGGCTACACGGGCGTATCGGGGCATCTGAACTTCCAAGCCATCGCGCTCTTTCTGCTGATGTTCGTTTGGCAAGTGCCGCACTTCCTCGCGATCACGATCTTCCGCCGCGATGACTACGCGGCTGCGGGCTTACAGGTGATGTCGGTCGAGCAAGGCATCGCCCGCACGCGCGTCGCAATCGTGATTTCGGCGTTCTTGGCTGCGCTGACCAGCTTGGTGCCAGCTTGGGCCGGGCTCGGCGGGAGCGTTTACCCATGGGTCGCCGTGATCAGCGGCGCCGCGTTCGCGTTCTGGGCGTGGTTTGGTCAGAGTGGTCGCGCCGTCGAGGTTTGGGCCCGAACGGTGTTCTTCGCGTCGTTGCCGTATATCGTACTGCTGTTCACGGTTTTGGCCGTGTGCGCCGCGTAAGCGTCCCCGTGCTAGCCCGACTCAGTCGAACAGGCCGAGTTGTCGCTTGCGACTGGGGCGTCTGAACGTGCTCTTCACAGACGGCAAGTCTTTGAAGCCGAGGCGCTTGGCCGTCACTTCGAAGGTCTGTTCGAGCAATGCTGCGTACGACCCAACGCCTCTTTGACGCTCGAAGAAGCGCGCTTCGTTGAGCTTGCCGTCGCGCATCTCTCGGATCCGCGTCAGCACCTTCTCCGCGCGCAGCGGAATGTGCTCACGCAAGCGCTCCTCGAACACCACCTTTGCCGGTCCCGGTAGGCGCACCGGCATGTACATCGCGCCCAAAGCTCCCGCTTCGCGCGCGGCTTCCAGGATGGGTATGAGGTCGCTGTCAGAGAGGCCCGGGATTAACGGCGCTACGTGCACCATCACGGGGATGTCGGCTGCACTCAGGCGGCGAATCGTCTCGATGCGCCGACTCGGTGGCGGGGCATAAGGCTCGATCGCGCGTGCCGTCTCTGGATTCCAGAACGTCACCGAGACGCTGACGCCAATCGACGCTTCGCGCCTCAGCTGCGAGAGCAAGTCGATGTCGCGCTCGATCAGCGCAGAGCGCGTGATGATGTGTACCGGGTTTCGATATTCGACGCAGACTTCGAGGCACGAGCGCGTGAGCTCGAATTGGCGTTCGATGGGTTGATAGGCGTCGGTGTTCGCGCTGATCACGATCAAATCGCCGCGCCACGCTTCGCGTTCGAAGCGTTCGCGCAAGAGCGTGGCCGCGTTGGGCTTGATCAAGATCTTGCGCTCGAAATCGGAGCCGCCACCCCAACCCAAGTACTCGTGGGTTTGGCGCGCGTAGCAGTAGGCGCAGCCGTGCGCGCAGCCTCGATACGCGTTGAGACTGAAACGAAACGGCAGATCCGGGCTCTTGTTCTCCGACAAGATGCTCTTGGTGTCGTCGCGGTAGATCTGCAGACCCTGCTCAGGGGTCTCGCCGTCGACGTAGTCGCGCGTGTACCGCTCGAAACGGCTCTCGGGATTCGTCACGGGCAGCCGACGGAGCATGCCGCTAGACTAGTCTGAATAGATGTTCAGTGCAATCGCAACTTGGCCGGGTTCCCGTGGTCTCAGTCCCACCACAGCGTCCACGCCCCAACACCCAGCAGGTGGGCCGCCACCTGGGCGGGGCTGAGCATTTCGAAGTCCGCACTGACGTAGAGTTCTTTCGCGAGCCCGAGCGCACCGAAGCGATCCATTGGGGGCCGCTCTACCAACAAGCCCAACGTATCGGCGCTGTGCTGGCTGCCGATGCTCACAGGCTGGGCACCGTAGCCGCAGTCCCAATGGCGCAAGAGTGCGCCGAGCTCTGCGGGCGTCGGACAATCGTTGAAGCCGCCGAAGTTCAGCACGATCGGCACCTGCCACGACGCCTGCACGGGGACGAGCAGGAGGTTGACCGTCGATTTGAGCACTCCGAGGCGCTCGTAGACGGCTTCGATCACCGGCAACCAAGGTCTTGCAGCTTTCGGCCATTGTCCGAGGGCGTCGGGATCGCGCACGCCGAGAGCTTCGCGACGCTGGACGAACCACTGCCCGACATCGATGGCGAGGGACAGTTCGAACTGCTCATCGATCTGAGCCGCGCTCAAAGCGAAGGCGTCACCGAGGTAGTTGGCAAACGGTCCCCCCAAGCCCGAAACCATGGGCCACAGTCCGGTCGTTTCGAAATGGCTTTGCTCACCCCTTCAAAACGCGCGCAGCAGAGCGGTAACGTAGACCGGTAGCGCTGACTCGGGATGGCTGTTGTCGCCGTTGTCGACAAGCCGCAACAAGCGAACGTAACGAGCGTCCAAACCGAGATACAAATCCAAGCCCGGCAGATCGACGACGCGCAGACTGGGCATCACCCCAATAGCCACGAACGGCGAAAGAAAGCCGCCCTTCACGTCTCGCGTCGTCGTCAAGTCCGCTAGCCCGGCACTGACGTAAGGTCTCAACCCGAGCGAGGCCAACGTCAAATCGAGACCGCCTTCGAGGCCGTGATAACTCACCGTTTGCCTAGGCGCGCCCGCTTCATCATCGGCTGAGCCGGCGTGGAACGTCGAAGCGACGCCGATGTAAACCGGGAGCAAGAACGTGTAACCTGCGCGGGCGCCGTAGCCCCAGCGCCAAACGTCGTCGCCATCCGCTTGCCGGGGCAAGCCGTAACCGCCGACGACACCCGCGCTGAAGTCTGCCCGCGCTGCGCCCGCGAGTAGGCTCGCCGCGAACGCGACATGGATGCCCAAAACCAGAGCCGTCGCCTTCATGCATCGAGTTAGAGCTGATCAAAGAGCGGGTTGCCACTTCGAAAGTGCACTCGTTCCGGATTGCCGGGCGACGCTGGCGCGCCTACGGGGTTCCGCCGCGGCTGCCGGGCTCGACCCGGCGCGACCCAATCGGAACACATACCCAGACTCGAATGGGTCATGCTCCATGGGCACTCGCGCGTTTTGTGCGCGGGCATTGATGTATTCGGGGACTCAGGGCTCTGGTGCTTCAGCTCTGCCCAGGTTTCGGGCACGATGGGGCCATGGGGGATGCAGGGAGTGAGCGCGATCTTTTGTCGCGCTGGTTGGCAGCCGACGGACTTCGAGTCCTCGATGGATTGATGGCGCACGCGCTCGATGTCGTAGGCGTGCTGGATGCAGAGCTCAAAGTTCGCTATCTCAACTGGACTGCAGCGGGGTTGAAGCGGGAGGACGTTCTCCGTCAAAGCGTTTTCGCACTGGTTCCGCCCGAGCACTACGAGGTCACTCGCGCGACTTACGAGCGTGTCCTAGCCACTGGAGTGGGTGAACACTTCGAGACGATCTATCAAGCCGAGCAGGGGGTGATGTTCTGGGACGTTCGCGTGGGTCCAATTCGCGCTGAGGGCCGTATCATCGGCTTGTTGGTGATCACCAGCGAAGTGACTGCTCAGCGCCAATTGCACGCTGATCGCGATCGGTTCTTCTCG
>DATAHU010000056.1:0-67730 GCA_036263015.1 Polyangiaceae bacterium
CTGTTGGATCACCTTGCCGCCGTCGACGTAGACACGGCGTTTACCTGTGGCCGTGATGGCGTTTGCCAACTGGGCGACGTCGCCCGTCCAGAATCGCTCACCATGCAGACTCGTCTGCGGGGCGTGACTGAGCACGATGCAGTCTTTGCCTTGGTACGGCCAATCTCCGAAGCCCAGCACCGTCTGATAGGTGCTGCGGCCGACGACCAAGGTGTCAATCGAGTCCATGAACTCGGCATAGCCATAGTCCTCGTTGGGTCTCTCGACGCAGGCGAGCCAATCCAGTGCGCCGTCCGAACGCGCGATGTAACCATCGAGGCTGAGCGCGATGAAAACCGAGAAGCGAGTGCTCATGTTCAGCGATTTCGCACAGCACGCCGCGGCCTTCAAGACGCGCGTCGCGGCGTGCCCTCCAAGGCTCACTCGAAGGCGATCTCGCTCTCGTCGAACAGTTCGCCCAGCTGCGCGCGCACGACGTGGCGACCCGGCGTGGGACGAAAATCGCGCGCCGCTATGCCGTCGATAGTGAACGAGACATCGCTGCTCGTCGGCAGCGTTTGCAATGGTGGCAGTTGCGACTTCGCGGGGCGATCGGGATCGAGCACGAAACGACTACCCGAGGGGGGATACACGATCACCAGGCCGGGCTTCCGCGCTGTGGAGGGCGCCGGATCTGGAGCTTCGTCGATCCGGTGAGACGTGATGGCTGCGCGGGCCCTGGTCAGGTCGTCGAGCTGGTGGGCGCGCGCCCAATTGCCGAGTTCGACGGGAAAAGCAATCGGATGCTCGGCGTCGCCATCCGCGTGGAAGGTGCAAGGGCCGTGTCGCTCGAGCTCTCGAGCGCTCTGGGCCGTAAACCAGTCGCGCTTACGTGTCGGGCAGTGCGGTCCCGCGATTTGCCCTGAGACTGCACAGACATCCCGATTGAACAGCGTGCCCGGGCGCTCGGGTGCACTCGGATCGCCGTACAAGGCGGCGAGCGCGACGAACGCAGCGCGTACCAGTGGAGCCGCGCCTTGCATGGCCATCACGCCTTGCATCGGTTTGCCGTCGAAGTTGCCAGCCCAGGCCCCCACCGTAAACTCACGGGTCGTTCCGAACGCGAGGTTGTCGGTGTAGCCGCGCGTCGTCCCGGTTTTGAGTGCGACGGGGTAGGGGAGCTCCATCGGTGCGCTCGAGCCGAACATCGGGCGTCGGGCGTCGGGATCCGCCAGCACATCGAAGATCTGATACGCGACTTCGCGGGAAAAGACGCGACTGCCTGCTTGCGCGTCGATCAATAGATCAGGTGACAATGGAGAGTTGGATAGTGCGAAGGGATTCCCCGCATCGGCTGAGGCTTCCGACGAGGTAATTCGCCGCAAATCTGCGGCTGGGCGAAAGCGCACGACACTGCGGGGCTTGATAGCGACGCCGGCGTTGCCGAACGCCGCAAACGCGCCAGCGTATTCGATGAGCTCAATCTCGGTGTTGCCGATCGCCAAGTCTGGGCCATAGCGTGTGTCAGGGCCGTCGAGCGTCGTCAGCCCAGCTTGCCTCAAGCGCTGCAGCAAACTCGTGACTCCGACTTTCTGCAGGGTGTGAACGGCCGCCAAATTGTACGAGCCTGCCAGCGACTCACGGTAGCGCGCAAACCCGTGCTGTTTGACGTCGGCGGTGTACGTCTCGTGTGCCTCCCCAGGCAGCACTACATCGTAGGCCAGCGTCGCAGGTGAATCGCCGCGCTCGAGCGCCAGCGCATACACGAACGGTTTCAAGGTCGAGCCCGGGCGTCGGCGCGTGGTCGTGATGTTCAACGCGCCGCTGCCGTCATCGTCGGCATAGTCGGCCGAGCCAACCATCGCGAGAATTCCGCCCGTCCGATTGTCGAGCACGATGATCCCCGCTTGCGTTACGTTGCGGCCGCCAATGCCGTCGAGGTGACGTCGGGTTGCGACTTCGAGCCGCTCTTGAAGTCGAAGGTCCAGCGACGTCTCGAGGCGGCCTCCTCCGAGCTTGTCGAGCGGTAACGTGTTGAGCAAGTGATCGATGAAGTGTCGGGCGTGGATCCCCGGACGCACGTGCGCGAGCTCCAGCGGTGCGTCGAGCGCAACGCGCAGCGCATCTGCCGACAGCTTGTCCCGCTCTCGCATTTGTTCGAGGATGGCTCTGGCTCTGGCTCGAGCTCGCTCGGCATGTCGATACGGGTCGTAGCCATGCGGCGCTCGCGGAAGCGCTGCCAAGAACGTGGCTTCGAGGGCGGATAACGCGCTGGCGTGCGTGCCAAAGTACAACTCTGCGGCGGCCTCGATGCCGAACGCACCGTTACCGTAGTAGGCTCGGTTCAAGTACTGTTCGACGATGGCAGACTTGTCCAAGCTGCGCTCCAACTCGAGCGCGTGGAGCGCTTGCACGAGTTTACCTGCTACCGTCCGCGTGTCGCGCTCGGGTTCGAGCAGCCGCACGAGCTGCATCGTCAGCGTCGAGGCGCCGTAGCGCAACCGCAGCGACCTCGAGTTCAGCCAGGCCGCTCGCAAGATGCTCCAAGCGTCCACACCGGGGTGGGTGTAGAAGTTTCGATCTTCGGTCGTCAGCGTGGCGTCGATCAAGACAGGCGCAATGTCGCTGAGTGGGACCCAATTGCGGCGTTGCCCTTCGAGCGCTTCCGATTGCCACAACCGGCGGCCCTCGCGATCGACGATGGTCAGCGAAGCGGCGCGTTCGATCGCCAAGCGCTCGCTGGGGTATTTCTGCACGCGCACCAGCAGATCGAGAATCAACAGCCCTGTCAGGCAGCCGATTCCGAACCAGCGCAAGGCGCGCAGCAGAGCAAGCACGGCCTTCATCGATCAACCATCAATGATGGGGCACCACTTTGATGTGAGTCAGCTCGGTGCGCGCGTGCACATCCGGGTCGTACATCATCTCGGCCTTGGCGGCCGGCACCACGAAATCACCGACGGTGGTCGCGCGTGCCAAGTAGTCGAAGTTTCCTTCGCGCGCCCAAAGCCAGTCCACGAAGGCATCTACACGTTCGTCCTTCAAGTCGCGGTAGGACAGCCACAGATCGTCGAGCCAATTGGGGTCGTCGCGTTCGATGTCCTGCGGCACCGTATCGAAACGCGTGTTGACGGGCTCGAGCCCCGCCGGCAAGAAGTCACTGACGGCGACCCGGGTGCGCTCGGCGGGTGAACCTAGCTTGACCTTCACGCGCACGACTTGACCCTCGTTGAGCTGCGTGAGCGGCTTGCCGGTGTCCGGATCCTCGAAGACGTGCGAAATCGTCAAACCTTCGGACTCTGCCGGCTGATGCGCGCTATCTCGGCGATAGCGTAGCAACACGCGGTAGTGCACGGGGCCTTCGCTCGCGCTGAACGACAAGGGACGTTCATCTCCAGGCTGTACCGGTATGCGCACGTGGCGAATCCGCTCCAATCCTTGACCCGACATACGGTCGGCGAAGACCAGATCCTGGCCGCGTCGAATCTCGACTTTCGAGGCGCTGCCGGAGCGGGCCTTTGCGTAGTGGGACAAGGCGACCAGCGCATACAGGTTCTCTTGGGTGGTTTCCCACGAACCTTCGGATCGCCGGGCGTCGAGCAAACCGTGAACTAGCCGCGGAATGCGCGGATCATCGGGCCTCAGCGCCAGAAGCGTGTCCATGACCACCGCCGTGGTGCGCACGTTGCTGCTCCAATACCAGTACAAGCTGGCATTGTTGGGCTCTTCGATCATGGCGCTGCCGAGGCTCGCCCCTGGGCGCGGTTGCCAGCGATTGACCAGACCGTTGACGCTCGCGTGGGCGGTGCCGACGAGCGACCCTAGAGCGCGCGCCAAGAACGCCTGCCCGTAGGTCGGCATCGCATCGGCCTTTGAGAGCAGCGCCGTCGCGAAGCCGGATTCCGCATCGTTCATCAGCGACAGCACGTAGACGGCGAAGGCACGCGATGCGAGCTCGCCTCCGAGGTCGAGTCCGCGGCCCGAGGGAGGCTCGTTGCTCAGCTCCATCTTCAGATAGGCAGCCCCGCGCGAAACGGCCTCGTGATCGGGCTCGTAGCCCGCCTCTTCGGCGAGCTCGAGGCCCCACAAAGCATACGCGGTCAAGTACGTGCTGGGCTCCGTTCCCGGCCAAAGGCTGAAGCCGCCACTGGGCGTCTGATGGCGATAGATCTTGGCCAGCGCGATCTCGATGTACTGCTTGACCTGCTCCAGATTCAGATCGCTCAGCTGCGCGTTCTGAGTCAATTCGCGAATGGCGACCAGCGGGATCAACCTCGAGGTGGTCTGTTCGAGGCAGCCGTACGGGTACTGAACCAGATCACGCAGCGTGTCCTCGATGCCCGCTAGTCCGTCTGGGTCGACCGCGATCTCCAGCTGCGCGCTATCTGCCAGCGTGCCTTCAGGCAGTAGCACCGGCAACTTTACACTCTTTTCGGTGAACCCTGCGGAGATCGCTTTGTGCTCCTCCGACGTCGGATAGTGTACAGGCAAAGATACCTCGAGACCGTCGTTCTGTCCGGCAAGGGTTACCGCAAAGCGCAACGTGGCGGTTCCCGGTACCGTGGTGTTCACCGGGAAGGCAACCCGAACGCGGCCGCCTGCGGGAACCGTCACGTCTTGCTCCTGGGGCGGGGAATTGGGCGGAGCACCGGCGGGCGCGAGCGCCCCCAGAGCCCAGAACCGCAGCTTGCCGCTGCCAGCTTGGGGCGTGTCGTTGGTGACCATGACCGCTGCTTCGAAATGATCTCCCACCGAAGCAAAACGTGGCAGGGCCGAGATCAGCTGCACGGGTTTGTTGACCTGAAAGCGCCGATCGGAGGAACCGAAGCGATCCGTCGCGTCGGCGGCGACGGCCATCAAGCGAAATGCGGTGAGATTGTCTGGCGCGGCGAACGTCACCGTTGCGTTGCCATCGGCGTCGGTCGTGACGGCGGGGTTCCAATACGCCGTGGAGCGAAACCGGGAACGGAACGTTCCTGGTAACCCAGCGCTATCACCACCGGTCACGTAGCGTTCTTCACCCGGCGCGGGAACCTGCGCCAGGCGCTCGTATTGGGATGTCGTAACCACACCGAGCGCCCAGGGCGCGTAGAAAGTGGTAAACGGATCGGGTGTCTTGAAGTCGATCAACGAGAGCACGCCTTCATCTGCGGCGGAGAGCGCGACTTCGGCGAGCACCGGTTTGCCAGCGGCATCGCTCACGTGCAGCTTTGCCGTGACGGGCTCGCCCGGACGATAGTCGGGGCGATCGGGCTCGACGTTCACTTTCAAGTGTTTGTCGCCGCTGACCACGGGTATGTCGACGAGCCCCATGGTCGTCTTGGGTAAACCCCGAGCGTTGTCACCCATGCGGCCGCGCGCCAACATCACGGACGCGTACGCATTGGGCACCATGTCGGCCGTGATTGGGATCTCTACGGCTCGACCCTCCTGCAACTCTTGCTCGAAGCGCTGGGACAGGACGCCGTCACGCTCGACGCTGATCAGCGCGCTCGCACCCTTGACCGGCGTTTGCAGAATCAAGCGCGCCGTTTCGCCGACGCGATACTCTTTTTTGTCGAGCGTCATCTTGAAACGCTTGGAGTCGTCCACGCGCCAGCTGCTTTCGCCGTCGCCCCAAACCCAAACCGAGCGCGAAGCTTTGACGTCGTTGCCTTGCGCATCCTTGGCGCGCAACTCGACACTGTATTCCCCGGGTCCAGGGAAGCGGATTGAGCGTTCGGCGGGTGCCGCCGCGAGCGCGACCGCCTCTGAGAGCACTCGCTCGTGATTGTCCGTACAACGATAACTCCCGAGAAACCCCCAAGCTTCCCAAGCGCAGCTCCAACGCGTGCGGGTCACCTCGAGCGTGGCGTTGGCTGACGCAAGGCGTCCTTCTGGGTTTACAGCGACCAAGCGCACGCTGGTTGGCGCGTCGCTGGCCGCGGTCCAGCCCCCTGTGTCCAGCCCGAGATAGAGATGGGTCTTGTGTAGTGGCAGCGTGAGATTTGCGGTGACGCTCTGGTTGGTTTCGTCTTGAACCGTTGCGCTCAAGAGCAACGTGCTAGGTCCGGTGAACTGCTCGTTCGGCAACACGATGCGGGCACTGGATTTGCCGTGCGCGTCGAGCGTCGCGCTCGCTTCCGAGACGAACGGTTCTTCGCCGTACGGGTCCTCGTACCCGTCTCTGCCGGCAGTATCACCGAACTCGAAGCGATCGAAACCCTCGAACGCGATCGGTCGCCTGCGCGAGTGAACATCGAAAGTGACTTTGCCCGCTCGCACCGGCGCCCCATAGAAGTAGTTGCCGAGGGCGGAGAGCGTGACGCTGTCTCCCGCGAACACGGCCTTCTGTTCAGAGCTGAGTTTGACCTCGAAGGTCGAGGCGCGAAACTCTTCGACGCTGAACGTTTCGCTGAACTGTCCGTCGGCGAAGTCCGCGACCACGGTGTAGTCCCCCAGCGGCGCGTGATCAGAAACCGTGTGATCGAAGTTGAAGCCCCCGAAGCGCGACAACGGGACTTTGCGCTCGAGCACGCGGCTACCTCGCGGGTCGGTGATCACGATCGAGGCTTCGGCCTCACCCGGCACTACCAGTCCGCCGCGCAATTTCAAGGATCGCACTAAACCACGCAGGTGAACGGTATCCCCGGGTCGATACAAGCCGCGATCGGTGTGCAAGAAGCCGCGCAGCGCGCTTTCGGCGGAGTCGTACGACGTTGGCACGCCGAAGTTCCAGGCCGCGAAAGAGCCCGAGTTGCTCGGATCGACGAAGCTGACGTCGTCACCCTGGCGGGCGAACACGAGCAGCCGCACGTTGTCTCCGTGAAATTCGCGCTCGCGGTCGTCTGGGGTCGGGACTGTTCGGGTCAGCTCGACGCGTCCGGGCGTCGTAGCGACGCCGTGCTCGTCGGTCGTGCCCCGCCACAATACCGTCCCGTTTTCGTCCCGGACCGTCACTTCGGCGTCCTTGACCGGCTTGCCATCGGAGAGTTGGGTCACCCAAATCAGACCCGAGTTGGTCGACAATTTGCTCGTCACTCCGAGATTGGTGACGTTGAGCAACACCTCCAAATAGCCCTGCTCGAGCGGATGACCCTGCTCATCGGTGTCGTATGGGTGCTGTACACCTTTTGCGCGAGTGGCGATGTAGAAGAATCGGCCGCCCGCGGTTTGCCCCAGCAGCTGCTTCGGATCGAGTAGCAGTTGATTCCACTGGTCGGGCCGATCCGACGGCGTCAAGTGTTTGGTCGTGGCAGGGATTTGCAGTTTGCCCAAATCGACCGCCTCGCGGTCCCACCAATTCATCAGCGGGAGCAAGCGTGACAGCTGCGTTTCGTTGAGCGACGCGGCGCGCACCTCGACATCGTTCACATTGCGGGTCCATGCAACGTAGCCACTGCGATTCGACTCGATGGCCCAGCTCCCGGTTTCGAGCGCGAAGCCTGGCCTCACCACGCCGGTACGGAACTTGTCGCTGAAGGGAGCGCTCAACACTTGTCCGAAAACGTCCTTCAAGCCGCCGGGCACGCTCACGGTGTATTCGGTATGAGACGCCAACCCGGAGACGTTGACGAACAACGATTGAGGCCCCGAGGTGGCGTACTTGGCGACCCCGAGCGGCGCTGGCGTGATCGTGATCGGGTTGCTGCCGTCGGGGGACGCGGGTGGCGTACTGAACTCGACGCTGATGGTCGTTTCATCCGGATCGACCTCGGTGCCGCTCGGGTGAACCGCGAGTGCACGGAACGGGCCAAACGTGCGAAAGGCAATCGATCCCTCGGGTTCACGACCGTCCTCTTCGTGCGGCTCGCTCGAGCTTTCGATGGGTAGCGGGCCTTCTGCCGGCGCGAGCCCGGGGTCGCAGCGGAAATGCCAAGCACTGTCCAAGGCCAAGGGCGTGGCCGGGGCGATGCTGAATGCATTGGTCGGATCGGCCTCCGGCGCTGGGTCAATCTTCAGCGGCAGCGTGACTTGACCCGTTTCTGCGACGAAGTGACAAGCTTTGACCAGTTCGGCCGTTCTTACGGGTTGATTGAACCTCAGCCGCAAATGCTGCTCTGGAATCGCAAACTTGGCCGGCGGAGGTAAGTGTTCACTTTCAACGAGTTCGGTTGCCAGCCGCAGTCGCTCAGTGTCGAAGGTGAATTCGAAATCTTTGTCCAGTCCGAAGTGATCGGGCGCGGCCGTCCCTTTGGGGATGGTCACCGTGAAGTGGGTGGCGCGCGGTAGCGGGTTCGAGGGTTCGAACGAGAGCAGTCGATCTTCTCGCCAGACGAGGGCGCCCGGCACATCGGGACTGATGCGGAAGGGCGAACTCGAAGACTTTTCGTGCGTCTTGCCGAGATCACGATCTGGGACCATCGAGCGGTCGAACGAGATCGTGACGCTGGTTGCGCGCAAGCCCGCCCGGTTGCCTTCGACCCAGACTTCCACGCCGAGTCCCGGCTTGATCTTGGGCCCACATCCCGATAGGACCCACACGCTTGCGATCAGCCCGAGCCAGGTGTTCCAACTTCTCATGTCACCTCCACCGACGCGAGTATCGAACATCAAAGCCCAGGCTGTCGCGCGCGTTCGTGCGCCAGCCCCTTTTCGATCGGGGTCCCTCGTCCTAGGTGCGGGGCAGCCCGACCGTAACGCTCTCACAGCCGCGAAAACCGCCCCGGTCCCCAGGTCTTGAGACCTGCTCTAAGGTGGGAGCTCGCGCCTTCACAACGGCCCCACGCTTTTCGTCGATCATGAATTCAGAAGCTTCTTACTTGAAGTTCGTCACGCTGCTGCTCGCGTTCTTGCAGTTCACGATCATCCTCGATTTCATGGTGCTCTCACCCCTGGGCGCCATGTTGCTCGACGATCTGCGGATCTCGACGTCTCAGTTCGGATTGGTCGTGTCGGCTTACGCCTTCAGTGCGGGGGCAGCGGGGCTTTTGACTGCAGGATTTGCCGATCGTTTCGATCGCCGCAAATTGCTCTTGTTCTTCTACTCGGGATTTCTGGTGGGGACGCTTTTGTGTGGCGTCGCTCCGAACTACCCGATGTTGCTCGGAGCCCGAACCATCACCGGCTTGTTCGGCGGCGTGATTGGTTCGATCAGCATGGCGATCGTCGCCGATTTGTTCGCGCTCGAAACGCGCGGCCGAGTGATGGGCGTGATTCAAACCGCGTTCGCCGCGAGCCAGGTGCTTGGAATCCCGATCGGGTTGTGGCTGGCGACTCGTTGGGGATGGCACGCGCCGTTCCTGCTGATCGCGGCCGTGGGGATCGCCGTGGGGGTCGTGATTGCCGTTTACTTGCGACCTGTCGACAAGCACTTGAAGGAGCAGACCGGACACGATCCCGTCGCCCACTTGCTGCGTACGGTCACCACCGCCGACTATCTGCGCGGCTTCGCTGCCACGGTCTTTCTCGCTACTGGTGGCTACATGCTGATGCCGTTCGGTAGCGCCTTCGCAGTCAACAACTTGGGTCTGCGTTTGGACCAGCTCCCCACACTCTACATGCTCACCGGAGTGTTTGCGATTTTTGCCGGCCCCATCCTCGGTCGGGTCAGCGATCGGATCGGCAAGTATCGTGTGTTCTTGATTGCGACGTTGGCGGGCATGGCCTTGGTCGCCGTGTACACACGACTCGGGCTCACGCCCTTCTGGGAAGTCGCAGTGCTCAACGTCGTGCTGTTCTTTTGCGTATCGGGACGAATGATCTCTGCCTCGGCCTTGAACTCTGGGGTGCCCCTGCCCGCTGACCGAGGGGCGTACATGTCCATCAGCTCGTCGATGCAGCAGTTGTCCGGGGGCGTTGCCTCGGCCGTGGCCGGACTGATCGTCGTGCAGACCGAGAGCGGGAAGATCGAGCATTACGAGACCCTCGGCTACGTCGTGGTTTGCGCAATGCTGGCGACGATCGTCCTGATGTACTCGATTGATCGCCTGGTTCGGGGCAGAGCCAGCCCACAGTCGGTCGGCGTGGCAAGCGCCGCGCGTTCTTGAAAAGCGCCGGGCGGGCCCCCGTGCGTCGTGGGCCATCGCGCTGACCGCAGGCACGAGCGCTGAACTTTGTGTTGGCAGAGTGTTTTTTCAGCATTC
The DNA here is from genome assembly GCA_036263015.1 of Polyangiaceae bacterium. Taxonomy (GTDB): domain Bacteria; phylum Myxococcota_A; class Polyangia; order Polyangiales; family Polyangiaceae; genus SZUA-265. The sequence goes on from DATAHU010000056.1 coordinate 10,044, forward strand.
ACTCAGCGCGCGGAGGGCGGGCGTTTTTTCCCGCGCTCGCCGGGAAGTGCTTTAGAGTGCGCGCCCATGAACGACCGACCGCAGCGCGTCCTACCGGCCTTGGTGTGGGTCCCCACGTTGTACATAGCGATGGGGCTTCCCTATTCGTTGGTGAACTGGGTCTCGGGGACCATGCTCAAGAACCTCGGCCATACCGATACGCAGATCACGGTGGCGACCGGCTTGATCGGACTCGCTTGGACCTTGAAGCCATTGTGGGCCTCGTTTCTCGACATGTATCGGACCAAGAAGTTCTGGGTCCTGAGCATGGAAATTCTGATGGCGGTCTTGCTGGGCTTAATCGCTGCGGCCTTGCCCTTGCCCAGCTACTTCCAACTCATCATTGGGATCCTCTGGGTTATCGCGTTTTCGTCGTCGACCCAAGACATCTGCGCTGACGGTATCTACGTGACTGCCCTAAGCGAGGAGAGCCAAGCGAGATGGATTGGTTGGCAGGGTGCTGCTTGGAACGTTGGCCGCATTCTCGCGACCGCCCTAATCGTTAAGCTGGCCAGTGTGCTACAAAACGGGGGCCAGTCACCCAAGACAGCGTGGGGCGTCGCGATGCTAGGCGCAGCCGCGGTGATGGCTGCGTTTTCGTTGTACCACTCGTACGTGTTGCCGACGGGCTCCGTTACGCGACGGCCTGAAAACTCGCGCGAGGTGTTCACGACTTTCATTGAGACCCTCCTCGATTTTCTCAAGAAGCCAAAGCTTGGCTGGATGCTTCTGTTTGTGGCGTTGTATAGAAGCGGGGAAGGCTTTCTGCTTCTTGAAGGGCCGTTGTTCATGCAAGCGCCCCTTTCTGCGGGCGGGCTCGGACTCTCACTGGAGGACAAGGCGTTCCTGGACGGCTGGGTAAGTACCGGTGCAAGCTTGGCTGCGGGCGTTTTGGGGGGCATGTACATTTCGCGTTTCGGACTGAAGAAGTCGCTTGTGTTCATGGCCCTGTGCATGAACATCCCGCACGTTTGTTACGTTTACTTGAGCCACGCTGTCGCGCCCGATGCGCCGCTCTCGCTGACCACGATCGGAATTCTCGTGACGATCGAGAAGTTCGGTTACAGCTTCGGCTTCGTCGCAAACATGCTGTACATGATGCAGCAAATGGCGCCCGGCAAATACAAGATGACGCATTACGCCTTCTGCACGGCGCTGATGAATCTGATGCTCACCCCAACGCAATCGGCAAGCGGACCGATCGCCGATTGGCTTGGTTACAAGCACTATTTCGTCTTTGTGATGCTCGCGAGCATCCCATCCGTGATTGCGGCGTGGTTTGCACCGTTCCCACACCAAGAGTCGGCTGGTGACGGAGCCCCACGAGCAGCTCATTGATCGCTCCCCGGGCTCCCCAACTCAACCGGTCCACTGACTTGGTAGGTTTGTGGGAGTCCCTCGCAACGACTCCCATCGCTAGCCCTAGCGAGTCATCCTAGGTGAATCACTGATCACATTCACCTTTGCAACAATCCAGTCGCACGCGTGAGCGTGCGACTGCGGACCCGTTTGTCGCTTGCTAACGCTCGGCGACTGGTGTCCTTTGGACAACGCGTCCAAAGGGCGGAATAGGAGTTGCAACTATGGTGGCGGGTTTGAAGAGCCGGCATGCCGGCTTGATGTTGTTGCTTGGAGTAGCCATCGGCTGCTCGGGATCCGATGGTGGAAGTCGTGAATCAGATGCGTCGACGTTGAGTGCAGATGGCTCGGCGCCGTCCAACGTCGATGCGGGCCATGAAGATTCGGGGTCGAGCGTCACCGCTGCGCCCCAGGTCGATGCTGCGGTCGATGCTACGGTGCCACCGACGGCGGTGCGCGACTCGGGTGTTGTTCCGGCACCGCTAGCGAGTGACGCAGCGGTACCAATGGGCACGCCCGATGCGAGCACTCGAGCGCCGCTGCCCGATGCGTCGAGTGTGGCGCCGACCGAACCAGATGCTGCCCCCAGCATGCCGGTCGACACACTCGACGACGCTCCGCCTGTCAGCGGTCACGAGCCCGATTCCGCGGTCACCACCGCGCCTCCGCCAGAAACGATCCCAGACGCAGCAGTCGCTCCGGATGCTTGTCCGCCCGAGGGTTGCGCGCCCCCTGCAGAGGTCTGCGAGGGCTGTTCGATCTCGGGCGTTTGTCGTCGAGATGGGGAGCTCAACCCGAACAACACTTGCGAGTACTGCGATCGCCTTGCATCTCCGAGCGCGTGGAGTGCTCGCGCCGCTGGTGCGCGTTGTGACGATGGCCTGTTCTGCAACGGCGCCGATAGCTGCGCCGCCGGAACGTGCTCGAGACACGCAGGCCGCGTGTGTAGCGACGGCATCGCGTGCAACGGCACCGAGACTTGCGTCGAAAGGCTCGACTCGTGCCAGCCTAGCAGTCCGCTCTGTGGGGAGGGCCAACTCTGTGACGCCGAAAGCGGCGCGTGCTCGAATGTCTGCGACGGATGCCAGATTGATGGAGTCTGCTTCGCCAACGGAGCTACCGCCCCCTTGGATCCGTGTTTGAGCTGCGATGTGGGCCAGAACCCCAATGGCTGGAGCTCGCGCGAGGGCCAAGTCTGTTCCGAGTCTGGCGCGATCTGTCAGGACGATGTCTGCGCCTGCGCGCCCGGTTTCATTGGCGAGAGTTGTGACGTGTGCGTGGTCTACGTCTCGCTCGACGGCAACGACGAAAACACAGGCACGAGCTGGGACCAGTCCTTGCAAAGCGTGCAAGCGGGTCTCGACTTGGCGGCAACGCGCGTCGAGCGAGATGATCTAGAGGAATGTGAAGTCTGGGTGAAGGAGGGGACCTATCACCCGCTGAGCGTCGATCAAGAGGATGTTCGAGCCGCCAGCATTCAGTTGCGCTCGCGGGTCGCTCTGTACGGTGGCTTTGCGGGCGACGAGACTCAGCTCAGCGGGCGCGACTGGCAGACGCACGTGACCACTTTGAGCGGTGAGCTCGATGACGGAGAGGACAACTCGTACCACGTCGTCCGCGGCGCAGACCAAGCGACCATCGATGGCTTCGACATTACGGGCGGCGTTGCTTCGGGTTCCGACGGGACGGCGCAGTTGGGTGGCGGCATCTACTTGGATCACACGTCGCCGACGATTCGGCACTGCGATGTGTTCGGTAACTTTGCCACGCAAGGGGGGGGGCTCTACGCCGACACGTCCCACGCCGTGATTTCGGAATCGACCTTCGCATCCAACGAGGCGTTCGAGCGGAGGACCGAGGAGCAAATCGGAGGGACGGGGGCTGGTGCGTTCACCACTGGCGGCGGGGTGACGTTCGAGAACGTGAAGTTCGACCAAAACTCGGCTGGGCAAGCAGCGGGCGGGCTCGGAGCAGACGACGCTCCAGTGCTCCGCGATTGCACGTTCAGCAACAACGAAGCAAACCAATCAGAACAATCGCTGGGCGGTGGCGCTGTCTTGGTCGGCGAGGCGGAAATCAGCGACTGCAAGTTCTTCGGCAACACCGCCTCGCGCGGTGGGGCGCTGGTGACCGGTCGTAGTGCTGCGGCCGTTACGAACAGCGTCTTCTACGACAACAGCGCAGACCACGGTGGCGCGGTGTACGCAGCGCCGGTCGGGGAGGGCGCTGGGCCTTACTTCGAACACTGCACCTTTTTTGCGAATCAAGCGAACATCGAGGAGGCGGGCGGTGCCCTGGCCATTGCAAGCGTAACCCGTGAAAACGGCGACGCCATCAACGAGATCGCTGCCGTCGAGCTTCCCAATCTTCAGTTGGGGGTGGGTCTGATCGTGCGCGACTCGATCATCTGGGGTAACTCGTTCCCGCCGATTGCGGATCCATCCGGCGTTTCCTTCGTGACTTACACCTTGATCGCCGGCGGTTGGCCGGGTGAAGGCAACTTCGACTGTGACCCGTTGTTCGTCGACGAGAGCGCGTTCGATCTTCACCTGAAGCCAGCATCCCCGGCGATCGACATGAGCGATCCGGACGGTATGCCAGACGGGTTCGATCTGGACGGCGACAACGATGTCGCAGAGCAACTGCCCTGGGACATCGAACATCAAGCTCGGGCCGTGGACGGCGACGCGACCCCGCCTGCGATCGCCGACCTCGGCGCGTACGAAGCGACGTCGAGTGAAGCGCCTGAGCTCTTGACGGGCCAAATCAACAGCATCGAGTCTGATCTTTCCGCGGCGTTCTGCGCTGACGGGCAGGGTGAGTACTTCGTCTCGTACTCGCACTCAGGGTCCGACAACGATACGGTCGAAGTGAAATCGGAGGTTGTCGCGCCGAGCTCGGTGGTGACGGGTCTAATCGCTCACTCCTCGACCACGGGCACCGAGGGTGAAGCTGCGGTCGAGACGGGTCATGTTTCTGGGTTCGCCGATCAGCTCGAAGGCCGTGAGATCACGACTCGAGTGACCCTCAACCACTGTGGCCGCGTCTTGGATCAGCGGCACGTCGTCAACAGTTGCGACGTCTCGGGCACGAAGCTCGTGGACACCATCGTCGGCGGTAGCCAACCGCTCGACGTGAGCACAGGCCAGTGGCAGTGGCTCGACGAGCAAGACATGTTGTGCGCCGATGGCAGCACCACGGGCTTTGCAGTCAACCTAGTTCCCGATTCGAAGGAAATGGTGATCTTCCTGGATGGCGGTGGCGCCTGCAACAGCGCGGCGAGCTGTCGTCTACTGCAGATCGCCACGAGCTTCGACGAGGAAGACTTCGCGGCGCGCATCGCGCTCTTATCAAACGCTGGCATCTTCCAACGCGGGGACGACGACAATCCGCTCGCCAAGTTGAGTTGGGCGTACGTCCCTTACTGCACTGGCGACGTGCATTCCGGCAACCACTTTGCGGATGGCCGAGGTGATCTGAACTTCGTCGGCCACCGCAATCTCGGCGTCGTGGTGGATACGTTACGCCGCGCTTACGGCACGCTCGATCATCTGATCGTTGCGGGCGGTAGTGCCGGTGGTTTCGGCACTCTGTTCAACTTCGATCAGGCTGCGGGCTACTTCGGCGAAGCCAAGGCGCAATTGCTCGACGACAGCGGTCCACTGTTGGGTCAGGACTGGATGACGGATGCCTTCCAGGCAACCACCTTCGATGTCTGGCAAACCTCGGGCAGCGTTCCCGCACTTTGCCCTAGCGTCGCCGACGGTAACCTGACGGCACTCTACGGCTGCCTCGCTGGGCTCTACCCGAGTTCACGCTTCGGTGTCGTCACGACCACTCGAGACCAAGTCAACCGCGCGTTCCTGGGGCTCGATGCAACTGCCTACGCCACGGGCGTGGCCGATCTCGAAACCCAACTCGCAACGCAGACTCAGTGGGCGATGTTCGTCCAAGACTCCGAGAGCCACGCCCTGAGCTTGAACAACCCCTTGTCGAGCGTGCGCGTCCCCGACGATGAATCGGGAACAACGCTCTCGTCGTTCATGCGCAGCGTGATCAACGATGAGCTGCCAGCGAGTGTGTTCCCGTAGCGGCTAGCAATCCGAAAGCGGGCTGAACCCGCGCGAACGCCCACCTCTTGCGAAGGTGGGCGTTTCGCTTTTCGGGGGGCTCGAGCCAGCGAGTGCGGTGGGCATCAGGTTAGCATTGGCACTTGTCGAGCCCGGCTTGGTCGCGGAGGCAGTGGGCCAGAGGGCGCGTCGGCCAATGCAGCTCGCTTGCGGAGCGCAAACGCTGCGTGCGCGCGCACGCGACGGAATGGAGTTTCGTGCGAGTTTCGAATTGAACCGCCGCTAAGGCTGCAGCGATGAGTGTCATCCGCCGAGTACTCGGCAGACCTCGCATAGAAGCGCTCACGAAACACTCGCGCATCAAATGAACTGCCCGTTTCGATCTCGAAACATTGGGCGTGTCTAGACAACAGCTTCGTCGGAGCCGGCCTTGAATTCTCGCAAGCCCGAGTCCAATACTCGACGCAGCTCATGGATGTCGGTGTTCACGCGACGCGCTCGACTTTGCAGTCTGACCCGGAAAATCGGGTCTACGGACGACGGGATTGGTCTGGCCGCAATGCCCATGTTTCGGGGTCTGCACTGGCGCTGCTTGTCACGCTGGGCATCTTTCTCGGCTCGAATAGCCTGACCCACTTCGATGCCGCGCTCAGCGGCTACGCGCTGGCCACGGTCGTCGCAAGTTATGCAGTTGGCTACCGCTTCGCGCTTTGGGCTGCGCGCCCGCCTTCCCGCCTTTACTTCAGCAGGGGCCTGAAGTTGCTGTTTCAGAGTGGGTCGCAGTCCGTCGGTGCAGTGGCGGGGATCGGCTCAGGCGCCTTGGCTGAAGTAAAATCGAGCGAGGCGGCCGTGCGACTGCCTCACGGCGTGGGAACGCTCGCCAGTGAGCTTGCGCGCAACTTCGTCGGTCAGAACTTCATTCGGCGGCGCAGTTCTTACCGCTGGATCATGCACCTGTGTCTGTCGGGGGGCTGCGCGCTCGCCTTCGCGGTGACTTTCCCCTTGGTGTTCGGCTGGCTTCACTTCGAAACCACGGCCGACAATGCCGAGTTGTACCAAGTGATGTTGTTCGGCATGGCCGTTCAGACGATGCGAAGCGATGGCGTCGCGGCGTTTCTCGCCTTCAACGCGTTGAACATCGCTGGCGTGCTGGTGCTGATTGGGTTGGTCCTGGCGGGTTATCGACGCCTGACTGATGCGGGTGAACGTGCGATCCAGACGTTCTCCGAGGATATCGTCCCCTTGATTCTGATTGCGGTCGTGACCGTGACGGGACTGGCGTTGACGGTCTCCTACAAGTTCCTCGGGGGACGCGGTCACGGCACCTGGGCGATCGTGCACATGGTCGCGGTCGTCGCGCTCTTGATTCACATCCCGTTCGGCAAGCTCTTCCACATGCTGCAGCGCAGCTGTGCGTTGTTCGTGAGTCGTTACAAAGCCGTCGGAGCCGTGGGACCTCGGGCGCATTGTCAATGTTGCGGCGAGGATTACGCGAGCCAAATGCACGTCGACGATCTGAAGCTCGTGCTCGAACAGCTCGGCTTCGACTACCGGCTGGGTCACGGCACGGATGCGCTTCACTATCAGCACATCTGCCCGTCGTGTCGCCGGCGGCGCTTGGTGTTCAACCAAGGACGTCGTCTCGGACGTTGAGCGCGAGTCATCGACCCAACCCACGCCGAAACAACTTTCCGTCATGGCAACGCTCAGCTTAACCGACGAACAATACATCCAACTCTATGGCCCTACGCCCGCGATGATCCCAGCCGGTGGCTGGAACCAGGGCGAACCCGACAAATTGGTAAAAACTCATTGCTGCTTTTGCGGCGTGCAATGCGGCATCCAGCTGAAGGTCAAAGACAACAAGGTCATCGGCTTCGAGCCTTGGGAAGACTTCCCTGTCAATCGCGGCAAGCTCTGCCCCAAAGGCGTGATGCGTTACATGCAGAACGAGCATCCCGACCGTTTGCTCGCACCGCTGATTCGCAATGGCGAGGGCTTTCGCACTGCGAGCTGGGACGAGGCGCTGGACAAGACGGCGAAGGCGGTTACCGAGATCCAGGCCAAGTACGGCAAGGACGCCTTTGCCTTTTTGGGGGGTGCGTCGATGACGAACGAGAAGGCGTACCTCAACGGTAAGTTCGCTCGCATCGCTCTACAGACTGCCAACATCGACTACAACGGTCGACTGTGCATGGTTAGCGCCGGGGCAGCCAATCGTATGGCTTTTGGCGTCGATCGCGCCGCTAACCCGTGGAGTGACATTCCGCTCGCCAAGGTCATCATCCTGGCAGGTACCAATCTGGCAGAGTGTTTTCCAATCCTGACCGACTATGTGTGGCGGGCTCGGGATAACGGTGCAAAGATCATCGTGATTGATCCTCGGATCACGCCCATCGCGCGCACGGCTGATTTGTTTCTCCCTGTGCGCCCCGGCACCGACAGTGCGCTGGCAAATGGTATCTTGCACGTGATGATCGAACGCGGCTGGATTGATCAGTCGTTCATCGAAGCGCACACTCGAGACTTCGACCAAGTTCGCGAGTTGGTCTCGAAGTACACCCCAGAAGTGACCGAGAAGATCACCGGTGTTGCCGCCGCGAACGTGATCAAGGCGGCCGAGCTCTGGGGACCCGCCGAGACGTCGATGCTGTTGCACGCGCGCGGCATCGAGCATCACACCAAAGGCGTCGAGAACGTCCTCAGTTACATCAACTTGGTGCTGGCCACGGGTCGTATTGGCAAACCCGGCTCGGGCTATGGGACGATAACCGGTCAAGGCAATGGCCAGGGCGGTCGCGAACACGGCCAACGCTGCAATCAGTTGCCGGGGGGTCGCGATATAAACAAGCCCGAACACCGCGAACAGATTGCCAAGTTTTGGGACATCCCCGAGACCGAACTACCGAAGCAGGGGCTCACGGCGTGCGAGATCATCGACGCGATCGAGCGGGACGAGATCAAAGGCCTGATCAGCATCAGCTTCAACCCGCTCGTCTCGATTCCAGATTCGAATCGCACTCGCAAAGCGCTCGAGAAGCTCGAGTTCTACGCCTGTATCGACTTCTTCATGAGCGAGACGGCGCGCTACGCCGATGTGGTGCTCGCGGGTTCACTGCAAGAGGAAGACGAAGGCACGGTCACGACGGGTGAAGGTCGCTGTGTGCGCCTACACAACTCGGTTTCGCCGCCTGGAGATGCACGCGTCGATTGGAAGATCGTGTGCGACCTAGCGCGCCGTCTCGGCAAGCAGCGTTGGTTCAGCTACCAAAGCTCCGGCGAGATCTTCAAAGAACTCACTCAGGCGAGCAAGGGCGGCCCGATCGACTACAGCGGGATGACCTACGAACGGATTGAGGACAGCAAGGGTCTGTTCTGGCCGTGTCCGGAGCCCGGGCATCCTGGGACACCGCGCTTGTTCGAGGGCGGCAAGTTCCACCACCCGGATGGCAAGGCGAAGTTCCACGGTTATGAACATCGTCCGCCCGCTGAGGATATCGACGAAGAGTACCCGATCTACTTCACGAGTGGACGTGTGGTTTCGCAGTACTTGAGCGGTACCCAAACGCGGCGCATCGGAGCCTTGGTCAAACAATATCCAGAACCACTGTGCGAGATGCATCCGATCTTGGCTGAGAAGCTCGGCATCAAAGACAAGGACATGGTCAAGGTGAGCACTCGGCGCGGCGAGATGACACTGCCGGCGCAAGTGGTTCGCAGCATTCGCCCCGATACGGTCTTCATTCCGTATCACTGGGCCGGCAAGAAGGCGGCCAACCAAATCACGATTCGTGCGCTCGATCCGACTTCCAAGATCCCGGAGTTCAAGGTTTGCGCCTGTCGCGTCGAGAAAGTTGCTTCGGCGCCGTTGAAGCCCACTCAACTGCCCATGGTGCGTTGAGGCAGGCGTTCGTCGCGGCAGGCGTTGGGTCAAGTAGTTGTTTGTTGAAAGTGAATGGATCGAAGCGGTCTATGAAAAATGAGTTCTTTCTCGATCCCTCGCGCTGCATCGGTTGCCAAGCTTGCGTCCAAGCCTGCTCCGAATGCGGGACGCATCGCGGTCAGGCGATGATTCATCTGGAATACGTTCATCGTTCGAGCGGTGTTCAGACCGCGCCCGTGGTGTGTATGCATTGCGAGGACCCGACATGCGCTCGAGTGTGTCCCGCTGACGCCATCAAACAGGACGACCAGGGCATCGTGTTGAGCGCAGCCAAACCGCGCTGTGTCGCCTGTTCGAACTGCGTGCTGGCCTGTCCGTTCGGGGTGCCCAAGATGCGCACCGAGCTCGAACTGATGATGAAATGCGACATGTGCTACGACCGCACGAGCGTCGGCAAGAAGCCAATGTGCGCTACGGTTTGTCCGAGCGGCGCCCTGTACTTCGGTCCGCGTGAGTACGTCGAGCAGCACCGCCGAGAGAAGCCGCTCAACGAGTTTCACTTCGGCAGTCAGGTCGTGCGCACGAAGGTGAATATGATGGCGCCACCAGACACCGAAGAACTGGTGATGGATGTGGCTGACTTCATGCCGTGGAATCAGGACAACGAAGCGCGGAGCGGCGCTCCCGACGCGGCGGTGGGTTCGGTCTGGGAAGCCTCCTTGATGGGCAGCACACCCTCGGTCTGACGTATTGGTCTTGGTGAAAGAATAGCGATCCTCGGAGACAGTGCCATGAGCAACATCGACACCTACGGTTGGAAGGTCCAATACCCGATTCGCAGCTCCGAGGAGCAGGACGTCTGCCGCCGTCAGTTCGTAAAAGCTGGGTGCGCTTGCGCCGCCGCGGTTGGAGCAGGGTTGATTGGGGTCGAACGCTTGCTGAACTCGCCCGAGAGCGCTGAACCCGTACAAGTTGCTTTGGCGTCAGAGATAGCAGTCGGAGATTATCGGTTGTTCCGATACCCGACCGAGAACGATCCTTGCATTCTCGTGCGCCTGGCTGACGATCAGTTCGTTGCCTATAGCCAGAGCTGCACGCACTTGTCGTGTCCGGTTCACTACGAGCCCGAGCGCCGTCAGCTGTACTGTCCGTGTCACGAAGGCTACTTCAGTGTAGAAGACGGCAGCGTGCTCGGCGGGCCGCCGCCGCGCCCCTTGCCGCGCTATCCCGTCGAGTTGCGTGACGGTGCGGTGTGGGTGCTGCCGGTCCCGGCCGCTTGACGCGCCGCGCCCGCAACGTGCGAGTCAGGTGCGGGCGCGGTCGAGTTAGGGTCACAGTGGCGGACCCATGCCTACTGAACCGCCCTAGCGCGCGCGACCTTGCTGGCCCATGTCTCGGGTGGTTATCTGTGGGCCGCACCCCGTTTTGGCAGTGTCAGTGCAGCGCGCCGGGCTTTCTCGTGCACGAACGCGATGTTTCGTTCGAATACGGTTCACGTCGATGCCACCTTTGATCGGAACGCAAGTTTCGGTTGTTGGGCATGGATGTAAGCGAAGAACCCCGTAGTGCGCAAAAACGCGTAGGCCGTTACGAGCTCTTGAAGCAAATCGATCGCGGTGTGCTGGGCGCCTTGTGGGCGGCGCGATTCGATCATCAGGGCACTTCGCTCGCGGCATTGGTTCGAACGGTCGAACCGCCTCCGAACATGGACACCGAAGTTTGGGAGGCACTGACCGAGTCGGCGTGGACGGCGATCGATCTGCAGGCGCCAGGGATCGTTCATTGCGCCGACGTCGTCTTCCAAGGCCCCACGCTTGCGTTGGTCGATGACTACGTCGAAGGGCAGCCGCTCAGCAGCTTGCTGCGAATCAAAGGCGGTGGTGAGCTGGCGTTCCCCGTTGGCGTCGTGCTTCGGATCGCCAAAGACACGATCAGCGCGCTGAACGAACTGCTCGCTGCCAGTCAAGACTTGGGTGTCGACTGTGTTCACGGCGGAGTCAGCCCTGACGTATTGCTCGTCGGCACCGACGGCATGACCCGGATCCTCAATCCGTTGGTGAGCGCCGCGGCTGCACGTGAAGAGTACTTCAAGACGCTTCCGGAACGTGCCCCGTACCTGGCACCAGAGCAATGGCTGCAGAAGAGCGTCGATCAGCGTTCGGACGTGTACGCCGTTGGCTGCATCCTCTGGGAGTTGATGACGCGTAAACGCTTGCACGCAGGTAGTGCTGCCAATATTCGGCGTTGTGCCACGAGTGATCGTTTACCAATGCCGTTGACTGATGCGCGTGCCCACAACGTGCCTCAAGTGATCATGGATATCTTGCGTAAGGCGTTGGCTCCGGAGGCGGCACAACGTTTTCAAACGCTCAAAGCGTTGGGTGAGGCGCTGCAGGCTTGCGCGATCCCCTTGGCTCCCGCCACGGAGGTCGCACGCTTCGTGGAAACGCTGGCATCGGCGCGATTGGTCGAGCAGCGTGCGGCGACCGAGAATTCGACGATCGCCCATCTGACCGACTTTTTCAAAGCCGAGCGACCCGTCTCTACGCGTCCGCCCGCGCCAGGGTTGTCTGCCAAACCTGCCGCAGCAGGTGAACAGCCCAAACTCAAACTCGGCTTGGTCCTGAAGAAAGACGAGAAACCCAAGACGAGTTCACCCGACGCCAGCGTCCGCCCTGCGCCCGCCAAGCCCTCGGTCGTGCCGAACGTGCGCCCCGTGGCGGTTCCCAACGTGAGCGCGCTGCCCGGTGCGCCCCTGCAGAAGGCAAAGTCGGTAGTGCCGCCACTGACCGCACCCGCGACGGTTGCACCCGTGGCCCGCGGCGTGATGAAGCATGGCATCGTGTCGCTAGCGCCAGCGAACGACGCGAGCGTCGAGGGGCGCGCAGATGTCGCGTCGAAGGTGGCCAAGCCCGCAGCCAACACAACTCTGATCGGTATTTCGCCAGCGCAGATCATGCAACAGGCGGCGGCCGCGCGCGTGCCCGAGCCGCTGCCAGTGGTCAGCACCACTCTTCATTCCCCCTCCGCGATCACCGTCCCTGCAGGGCCGAGCGCGGAACAGGCTGCCGTCGACGAGGATGAAGAAGAGCTGACGAGCCAATACGACGATCTGATGATCGTGGCATCGGAGCCAGCCGCGCGGCCACAGGTTGCCAACGATGTTCCAATCGCTGTACCGCCGCTTCAGGCTCCGCCTGTGCCAGAGCCGCGAGCTGCCACTGCGGCGCCCGTCGTCGCGCCGCCCGCGCACTCGCTGCACGTGTCTGCACCCGCAGCTGCTGCCCCAGCTGTACAAGCCGCTCCCGTTGCCAGCAGAGCACCGGTCGCTCCGGCCGTCGTTCCCGAGTGGACGCCTGCGCCTCACCAGGCTGAACGGGTTGCAAGCTTGCCCGCGGAATCCGTCTCGGAGCCGACCGTCAGCCTTGCGGATCTGCATTCACCTGAAGCGGTGATGGCTGAGCCGAACTCGATGGTAGCGAGTCGGGAAGTCGCGCCAGCCAAACGCGGCTGGCCGCCTGTGACTTGGTTCTTCATGGGCTGCACGGTTTCTCTCGGACTCGTGGTCCTGAGTAACTTGATGCGGACGGAGACGCCGAAGTCCGAGTCTGCGGTCGTTCCTACTGCGATTACGGTGATTCAGACAGTGCCGTTGCCCCCCAGCGCCAGCGTGCAGGTTGCGCCGCCCTCGAGCGTAAATCTAGAGCGCGTAGAAACCGTTGCGCCGTCGACCTCTGCTTCAGCGGCTACCACGAGCGCGACGGGAGCGCCCTCGGCTTCCAGTCCGTCTGTCAGTGCTTCAGCCAGCGTGACTGCCGCCCCGACGGCATCGTTAGCCCCCAGCACTGTCCCGGTGACTTCGGCGTCTGCGGCCCTGCCTCTGGCGCCGGCACCAAGAGTTTCATATCGATCGCGTTCCTCGAACAAGGCAGCAGCGAGCAAGCCCAGCTCGAGCAAAAAGGGCGGGGCGCGAGGCAAGTACATTCCCAAGGATCTGTAGAGGGCATACGAACCGATGAAGGCGAGGGCGAGTACCAGGGGTCGGATGGGTTTCGGTGTGTGGTTGGCGGCTGGTATCTGCGTGTTGAGGCCGGCACACGCGGACGACAAACCCGCTGCAGCGAAAGCTCCCGATGAGGCAAGCGCGCCTTCGGACGCGGACAAACCCGACGAGGAAGCGATGGGGGTCCCGATCGAAGTAGCGAGCAAGGCGCAGAAAGAAGTTGCTCGCAAGCAACTGCAGCTTGGCATCGATTTGCTGGATGCCGGAAAGCCGGCGGACGCTTTGCAAGTGCTGCGCATGTCGTATCAGCGGGTCGAGAGCCCGAACACGCGCTTGATGATCGCCCGCGCCTTGGAGAAGCTCGAGCGTTATCCAGAGGCCTACGCAGAGTTGCAGCAAGCGCTATCCGAAGCAGAGCCTTTGGCGCGCGGCGCCTCCAAGTACGAAGACACTGTGGCTGCGCTCCAATCGGAGCTCGAACAAGTCAAAGCCAAGGTCGCGCTGGTTCACCTCGACTTGGGCATGACACTGACTGCCGAAGGTAAACCCATCGAGCCGGAGCGCTGGGGACGAGTAGTAGTATTGCCGGAGGGCCATACCGCGTTCGAGCTGAAGCTCGCCAATGGGCAGTCGCGCAATGTCTCCACCACGCTGGCGGGTGGCAAGGAGACGACCGTCGCGTTGCTTCTGGCGGCGCCTGCCAATGCCGAGGCAGCGCCCGCGGAGCTGGCGCAACCAAAGCCGGCGGTAACTTCCCAAGAGCAACCCGGCGTGTCGCGAAAGACATTGGGCTGGATTGGAGTTGGTATGGCGGGCGTGGGCGCTGCGTCCTTCGTGACTTTTGGGCTGCTCGACAAGGCCAAGCACGAACGGCTCAGCGACGAATGTGGCAACGGTGTTTGCCCCGCCGACTTGCGGGACGACGCAGAACGTGGCCGAACCTACCAATCGCTCGCCAACGTGGGGATTGGGGTAGGCGTCGTTGGGTTGATCACGGCGACCTATTTCTTTCTAAGCGCCAGAAGCGAGCCAAAGCTTTCGGGTAGCGACTCGCTGCGGGCATCTGCCGGAACTCCTTCGCAGCACGCGACTCAAGCTTCGCCGCAAATAGTGATCGGAGCACGGAGCGTCGCGATTTCGGGGAGATTCTGAGCACATGCGCAAAGCGGTAATCTACGGCATCCTGTTGCTGAGCGCCGCACTGCTCGGCAGCTGCCTTTACGACTACGGGGACTATGATTTCGCTTCCAAACCCGCTGCCTCGGGGACCAAGAACCCCGCTGACGCAGTCCCCGATCTGACGGAGGCTGACGCGGGCGGATCCTGATGTCGAGCGTCGCGCGGTCTGACTCGCGTTAGCTATTCTGCCCTCGGCGCTGGGCACGGGGCGCTCTTACGGTCGACCAACGGCCACGTATTGGCTGGGTCGTGTGCCGCATTGGAGCACAGTCGACCACAGTCGATCCCCAAAGAGAACACAGTCGAGATTCCAAGAATTTGCCGATCTGGAAACGCTGCGCCGCGCCCGACTTCTACTAGTATTCGGCCCGCGGCGGGCAGCGCCCTCCGCTACATATCAAGGGTTGCTGACGGAGAATCATTCGATGAATCGAACTAGCTTGCTGATGATCTTGATGTTGGGTGTTAACGGGACGCTAGCCTGCGGTGACGACAGCAGCAGCACGTCCGATGACTCGGTGGGGGACGCCGCGGTAGAGGCGGCTGCTTCCGGTTCGGACGACGAGACGTCCTCTTCGGACAAGCCAGCGGCAGACGACACCACCACCGAGCCAAACTCGGACGACACCGCTACGGCGGAAGATGACCAAACCGCCGATGATTCGACTTCGAGCGATGACTCGACCGTCGATGACGTCGCCGACGACTCGACGACCGGCTCTGACAATCTGGACGGCGGGACTGAGACGTCGACCTCGGTGAGCGACGCCGGTCAGACGTCTACCGACTCCGGAACGGGCGCTAAC
Source organism: Polyangiaceae bacterium (assembly GCA_036263015.1). Taxonomy (GTDB): domain Bacteria; phylum Myxococcota_A; class Polyangia; order Polyangiales; family Polyangiaceae; genus SZUA-265. Next base: position 25,383 of record DATAHU010000056.1, read on the forward strand.
ACCGACGACGTCGTTGACGACACTTTCCTCGATGACGCAGTCGTGGACGACACGAGCAGCGATCTAGCCGATGCGAGCACCGAAACGACCCCCAGTGACGTGCCCGATAGCGGCGACGCGGGCGACCTCGACGCGAGCACGAGCGGTAACTTGATCGGTGTACAAGGTGGCACGTTCTCGAACGCAGCGGGTGTGCTGCTGCAAATTGGCCCCGATTCGATCGATCCGCCGGGCGTGATCACCGCGGTCGAGGTGACGCCCAGCAACGTCGAAGGCCTCGTATCGCAGGCTTACGACTTCGGACCAGATGGCACGACTTTCGATCCCCCGGCAACGCTGACGCTACCGTTCGACACGGGCGCGGCCGCGGGTGCCGACGTCGTGATCGCATGGCTCGACGGCAACAGCTGGGTCCCGCTCACTGGCTGTGCAACGCAGGACGACACGGTGACCTGTCCGGTCTCGCATTTTACGACCTTTGGTGTGATCACTCAGGCGAGCGACGACGCGGGGACGACACCGGAGTGCCCGCAGGTTAATTGCATCGAGAACTTGCGCACCGCCTGCATTCCCGAGGGGGCGTGTCACCTTTCGGGCGACCCTACGAGCAGCCAGGTCGGGTGCTGGGAGAACGGTGTCGGGTTCGATCTGTCCTTCGTCGCTGGATTGCCCACCACGAAGACGACCACCGTTTGGCACGACGGTGCAGGTGGCGCGTGCGTCATCTACGAGTTCGATACCACCGTCAACATTCAGGCGGGCACTAGCGTCTCCACCGGCTATTGGAAGGATCCGGATGGCACGGTAATCGCCACAGAAACCGTCGACTCGGAGACGGATACGGTCACGATCACCTGCGCCGATGACAACGAAACAGTCGTCTATCATCCGCCATGCAAGGGACCTAGCGACCAGTCGAATGGATCGACCTGCGACCAGGGTCCCTGCCCCATGTGATCGACTGAGATCCGACGAAACATGACCAAAGGCAGGTTGTTCAGGAGGCAACCTGCCGTCGAGCCACGTGTCGCTACCTGCAGCTCTGAACGACATCATCCTCAACTTGGTTGACCCGGTTGAGGCAATCGTTTGCGGTTGATGCCGTTCCACTGCACGTGATTGCCGGCGCGCTCTCTCCGCAGGCGGGCACGTAGGAAGTCCAGGTCACTGCGCCAGCACAGATCCAGCCGACGTTCGGAATTGGCCCAACCGGCACGCAGGCCGATTCGTCTTCCATCAGCGGCAAGGCAGTCTCCTCAGCCCCGTCGCAGTTGTAGTCGAAATCAACCGTTAGTGATCGACCAGGGATTGGATCTGGGTTGAAGGCAGCATCGTTCTGCTCTTGGGTTCTCGGATAGACCAGCGCGCTAGAGTCATAGCAATCGGTGGCTCCTTCGGTGGGAGCGACCGAGGTCCATTTCGCTGCGCTTCCTTGAGGGCATCCAGGGGCTGTACCCGGGTCGTCGCACTGTTGCACCGAGGTCGCGTCTGCGGCTGCGAAACCGTCACCGTCGCAATCCTTGTACCAGGTTGGCGCCAACTCATCGCGGTCACCATTGCAGTTGTTGTCGTTGCCGTCGCACAGTTCAGCTGCACCAACGTACGTGCTGGGATCATTGTCGTTACAGTCATTACCGCAGGCGCCAAGACTATCCGGTGCGTGACCGTCGCCGTCGCTGTCAATCAGAGAATGCTGACACCCGGCGATCGTGTCGCAAGTATCCTCCGTGCACGTGTCGCTATCACTACAGTCCATCACTACTCCTGGCGCGCAGCTATGCACCGCATCGTCGCAGGTCTCCTCGCCGTTGCAGGGATCATTGTCGTTGCACTGGGCATCTTCGTCGCACGAGTGGGTACAGTCTGCTTCGCAACCGTCGCCGCCCGTATCATTGCCATCGTCACACTGTTCGTCTCCAACTAGGAGTCCGTCTCCGCAAGTCGGGGGCCTGCAGAGTTCTGTGCAACCGTCATCATTGTCATCGTTGCCGTCATCGCACTCCTCGCTAGCGGCCTGAACCTTCCCATCGCCGCAGAAAGGGGCGGCGCATACAGCGCCCTCGGGACCTAGCATGCAACGTCCCTCACACAACTCCGAGACCGTGGCCGTGACAAGGTCTTCGCCACAAGCGAGCAGTCGATCACGGGTGCCGCAAAATTGGCTACCTGCGATTCCTTCCGAACATTCATCCAGAATCGCAGCGCAGGATCCGTCCTCCGAGTTGCAGTTCTCGCTGAGCTCGCAATCGGGTGCGGGTTGCCAGCGAACTCCATCACATTGGCGTCGCTTCTTTTGGGCATGACCTACGCATGCGAGAAGGCCCACCTCCGTACATCGATCCGCTTCTTGGGGAAGCGGTGCGGCTGGGTTGGTTGAGGCATCATCCTGCAGACCGCCGGGTGTTGCCATCTCCTCCGCTCCGGAGGTTTCGCCGCGGTCGCGCCCGGAATCGTTTTCCGGGGATTCGGGGCGCCGTTCTTGTTGAGCACCGGCATCGTCAAGGGCAGTTGAGCCCTCCGGGGCATCATTCGAGGGGTGCGCTTGGTGACCTGGCTTCATCGTGGCGGCGGCGTCCTCCTTCGTCCCGGGGAGCCTTGATGCGTCGGGTTGCGAGGGGCCCGAGGCTTGCGACCGAGCCTTGTGTCCACCATCAGACCCTGTTTGATCGAAAGTTGGCCGTGAATCAGAGCACGCCGCGGGAAGGAAAAGTACGACCAGCACTGCAAGGGGACGGGGGGCACCGGGAAAGCGCATAGCGGCGGCTTTATCAAATTGCGGCTGATTCGTGGAGTCCATTGCGCTGCAGGTCATTTGTGCACCTGGTGGAATGCCAAGTGGAAAAAATGCGAAAGGCCAGTGGTGCAACCGAACGGCGCGAGCCGCGCGGGGTCGGCTCAGGCGCCGTAGTCAGCTAGTGCCGGTACGGGGCTTGCTTCGCGTAGCGCGGGTTGAGCTGTACCTTGAAGAACAGATCGAGCGCGTCTTGATATTTGGGATTGGCGCTGTCGATCAGATTCTTGAGTTCCTTCGGATCCTTCTTCAAGTCGTAAACTTCGCGGGTGCCGCTTCTTTGATCGCGGATCGCTTTGAAACCGTCGGCAAAGAGTAAGCTCTGCTTCAAGTGGGTCTCTGCCGCAATGGGACGCCAAAGGTGAACGTCTTCGTCGCCACGCAAGTACGGGACCAGCGATTGTCCCATGTACTCGCCGGGCGTCTCGACGCCGAAGAGATCGAGCAGAGTCGGCGCGAGATCCATCGTCGACACCGTCGCCTCGATGCGGGCTGCCTTCACGCCCGGTATGCGAATCCAAAGCGGGACGTGAACGAGTTCTTCGTAGATGTTCTTGGCGTGGAAGGTCACGCCGTGCTCGCCGAACGATTCGCCGTGATCCGCGCTCACAAGCCACACGACGCGAGCGCCTAGGCCTTGGTCGCTCAGCCACTGATCGAACTGCGCTAGCTCCTCGTCCAAGCGCTCGATCTCGCTCAAGTAGAGAGCCTTCTTGTCGGAGCCGCGCTTGAGTTTGCCCGAGTCGTACGGGCTGTGCGGGTCCATGAAGTGCGAATACACGAAGGTTGGTCCAGTTCGCGGCCGTCCGAGACTCTCGCGCATGCGCGCCAAGATGGGTCCACTCTCCACGTGCTTCTGCCGATTCGCGGCATTTTGATCCAAGTCGTACTCTTCTTGAAAGCCCGCAACCACCTTGCGACTGCTCAAGAGCCACGACTTGGTCGCGACGTTCACCGTGTGCACACCGTGGTTGCTCAGTAACTCCGGGAAGCGCACCGAGTTGTCTTCGAGGGGCCACACATCACCGCCCTCGAACACAGGCTTCCAGAAGAGAGTCGAGTAGTACTTGTCCGTGAACAGAGACGAAAGCGTCGGGACGGTGGATGACGCTGGCGATTCGGCATTCGCAAAGGTCACGGCGTGCTCGGACAGATTCTTGAAGAAGCGCTGCTGTTCCAGCCAGCGTTTGTTGCGAAAGACGTCCGAGCGCAACGAGTCGATGGTGATGAGAAAGACGATCGGGTCGTTCGGAAGCAAACTCGGCGCACTTGCGGCAATGGGCGGGGGATTGTCGCGCTTCTGGAACCAAGGGCGCGCGGATTTGGGCAACTGCTCGAGGACTGCTTCCGCGCCCTTTTCCCTGCGGCCAAAGGAACGCAGCCAACTGACGCGCGCCGCGATGGGTGCACCCTCGATCGTGGCCAAGCGCTGCAAGACCACCGAGGAGGGCCACGCGATCGACGCTGCCGCCGCCATCATCGAGCTGACGGCAGCAAGCCAAAGCGCTTTTGGCAGTGCTTTGATCTCATCGCCTCGCCAGGGCCAGGCGGTGTTCGTCAGTGACGCGCACGCTAGGCCGAATGCCGAGAGTTCGACGAACAAGTGAAGGCCGAGGTAGTCACCGTCGAGCGCAAAGTTGTTTGGAGCCGAGATTGCGAGGGCAGCACTGAGCCCTGCCCAGCGATACAGAGGGCGCGCCAACAACAGCCCCACCTGCACCAGAGCCGGAAGTGCGGTCGAAGCGATGCCTATGAGCAGCGCGACCGTAAGCCAGGGCGGTATGCTCGAAGCCTGCTTCTCCGCGAAGACGTCGAACGAGTCAGGAAGAACCTGGAACCCGATCGCCAAGGCGAGCAACCAAAGTCCCAAGAGTAGTCGCGGTTGGGTGTGACGCCAGCCGCGCTGACGCAACAGCCGCGTTATCCCGTGACGCGCCAGGCCAGTGAACCACGCGAGCGCGAGAAACTGCCCCACGTTGCACAAGTGGAGCGGCAGCGATTGCGACAGTGGGATCTTGGCGAACCGCAGCTGCAAGGCGTACGCGTTCGGAATCGAGAGCAGCAGCGCTGCGATCTGTGGCCCCAGGTAGTCGTCGATGTTGAAGGCAAGTGGCCTGGAGGAGGAGCTGAGCGACACGCGCCGCAACTGTTGCACAACGTTTGCTTGACTGGGAGCCCTATGTTGTCTCGTCAGCGATGAGAGGAAAGCTCGCTGCCGCGGGGTCACTTCACCAGACCACCGCCGCGCTCTTCGTGGGTGGCCAGGGCTTCGAGCAGCGCCCGCGGCGCTCGTTCGAGCGGCAGGTAAGTCGGCGGGCGCGCCAGGTCTCCGTTTTTGATCAGGATCTCGGCGGAGGACAAGTAGTCTCGGATCAGACGAAAGTCGCGGTTCGTGGCCACGCTTTGATCGAGCAACCTGTCCCCTCGATAGTTTGCGCGAAGCAGATCCGTTAGCACGACGCGCTCCCCGCCGAGATGAATCAGATCTTGCCCGTCCAGCCCTGGGGGCGCCTCGATGCCCGCCAAACCGAGAATCGTGCGAGGCACGTCGACCAAACTCGCTGGCGTGGAGACACTTCCACGGGACCCTCCCGGGGTGCTCATCAGCAGCGGGATGCGCGTCGTATCTTCCAATAGATCCGCCCCGTGGAACTGGACGCCGCCTTGGAGTGCCTCGCCGTGATCTGCAGTCACGATGACGGCGGTATCGGGCTTGGCTTGTGCCGCCGTCAGTAGTCTTCCGATCTGCGCGTCGGTCGCGGCGATCTCGTGATCGTAACGAGCGACGAACGTATCACCGAAGTGACGGACGCCGGGCACGTCCGTCTGCGGTTCGTGCGGACCGAAGTAGTGGATCCAAAGGAAGAACGGGGCGCTCAGCCCTTCTAGGGCAGCGATCGCGCGATCGGTATTCGGGCCATCGGCGTCCTCCGTGCTGAGCAACGCTCGTTCCCAGCCTCGGTTGAAATGTCCGGTGAAGAAGTGCGTGATGCCCTTCGGCACCGCTGCAATCGTGTGATAACCGGAGGCCTGCAGCTCTACCGGAAGCCACCAACTCGTTGGAGGATCTGGAAACGTCAGCGCGATCAGGAAAGCTTCGTCCTCTTGCAGTTCGTTTTGCCAAGGGAAGGGGAGCAAGCGCTGCCGGTCCGTGACGACCCAGGGACGCCACGTCAGCTGTCGTGGGTAAACGCCCGAGAACAACGACGTCAAGGCCAGGCAAGTCCAAGCCCCGGAGCTCTGGGCGTTCTCGAAACGCACGGCAGATTGCGCCCAGCGTTGGATCTCGGGAGTCGTGTCGAGTTCGTAGCCATAGGGCGTGGTGTGGTTGGCGCGCAGCGCGTCGACGGTGATCAAAACGATGTTGTGACGAGGTCCGGACGGCACGCTCGTGTGCGCAGGAGCCGCCTTGGGTGAGGCGGGCGCGTCGCCGTTACGGCAATTGTCGTCGATGCCATTGCCCGCGATCTCGCGCGCGAGTGGGGAAACTTGCGGGTCGAAAGGGGCGCAATCTGCGCCACCGAACCAGCTCGAGACTCCGTCAGCGTCCCAATCCGTGAGTGCTCGCGCCAACGCCACTACGTGCCGCGTGTGTTCGGCAGTGGCCAAACGGCTGTAGCCATCACCCGAATACAGATACAGCGATGCCAGTGTCGGCGTCAGACACAGCGAACCCGCGACGCCGAGCGCAAGTCGCGTTCGACGATTCAATGCCGATGACAGCGTCAGGAGGCCCGCGGCGACCAGCAGCCAACTCCATAGCAGTAACCCCCGACTGACAGCCGGATACGCCGTCAGCCAATCCCGCGTCGCCTCACCAATCGCGAGCAGCACACCCAGCGTGATCGACATCAGCGACAGCAGGCGCATGCGAGCCGTCGTTCGTCGATCTTCGGCACTGCTCACCGGTACCAGCACGGCGAGCACGGCCGTGATCCCGGATTGGCCCAGCACGAGCACGAGCTCTGCCAGCGCGAGCTGAGGGTGAGTGCTCGAAAGTTTGTCCACTAGCCCGAGGGGCAAGGCCAGCCAGTGATAACCTGCAGCAATTCCCAAGGACGCCGCGGCCAGGAGCCCGAGCGCACGCGGCAACCGGTCGAGCACATCCGCTGCGATGCCGACGATGAGGCCGAAGCTGGCACCGAGCAGGGCTGCGAGGCCAACGCCTTCCAAGAGCGAATCGGCGGGAGCGAGCAGCAAGGCGAGCAAGGCGGCAGAGCTGCTGAGCGCCAGCGTCCAACTCGGCGTCTTGAGGTTTCGGCTGTGCCTATCCGCCACGGTCCCCGCTGCCGTAGCATCGGAGGAGCCTGTGTCGCACTGGCCGAGTTGGGCCAAACTGGACGGCTCGTTCGACGATCGCGGACGAGCAACCTGAATCAAAGGTCGGGTGCTACGCATGGACTCGTGGACAAATCAGGGCTCAGAGGTGTTCGCGCTTCGAGGACTTCGGTCGATTACGCGATTCGAATCCAACGGGTCGTCAGCTATCTCGCCGAGCACCTCGATCGCCCTTTGACGCTGAACGAGCTTGCGCATGTGGCGTGCTTCTCACCCTATCACTTTCACCGGGTCTATCGAGCCATGCGTGGCGAGACCCCGCAGGATACCGTTCGCCGCCTGCGGCTTCAACGCGCGGCGCACGAACTTCTGCATTGCGATGTGCAAATCGTGCGCATCGCCAGCCGGGCGGGTTATTCGTCACAAGCAGCGTTTGCCCGCGCTTTTCGGGAAGAGTATGGGCTGCCGCCGGCGCGTTTCAAAGAGCACTCACGCTCCAATCTGGAGTCTTGTTCGGAGTTGATCTCCCGCGTGAGCAGAAAGGAACCTTCAGCAATGAATGCAAGTGATCGGAAGTACGAGATAGAAATCATCACGCTGCCAGCCATCCGCTTGGCTGCCATTGCCCACATTGGTGACTACCAGACCATCAGCAGCGCGTTCGAACGCTTGTCTGTCGTAGCTGGTCCACTCGGGTTGTTCTCTGGCGCGAAGATGTACGGCTTGTACTACGACGACCCGTCGAGTGTCCCCACGGCGCAGCTCCGTTCCGCAGCGTGCCTTTCGATCTCGGAGTCTCAGTCGCTGCCCAAGGGGCTCCTTGAACTGCAGATCGAGCCGGGGCGCTATGCGCGTGTATTGCATAGGGGCGCATACGCCGAGTTACCCCTGACCTACGACTACCTATATCGGGTTTGGCTTCCCAGCAGTGGTCTGGTGCCGCGGGACGCCCCCTGTATCGAGGAATACCTCAACACGCCAGCTGATGTGCCCGTGAACGAATTGAAGACCTACGTCTTGTTACCGCTCCAGGACTAGCGATTGAGCATTGCCGAACGTATCAGAACTGAAAGTAGATGAACGCCTTGGTCTTGAGCACCACGAACGGCAAGGCCAAGGCGAAGCACAGAGCCAGCACGGTCACGAGTAGCCATGGACGCTTAGGCCAGGGGAAAGCTGGCAAGTTCGGATTTTGAACCAGCACCTGGTCCGCTACGATCGGCAAGAGCAGCAAGAGCAGGGGGATGTGCAATTGCTTGGCGTTTTCCACCGTGCGCGTTCCCAACAGGGCCATGGCGAATTGTTGGGTGGCGGCGAAGCTGCTTGCGCGAAATGGGATCCAAGCCACGAGCACGAACGCTTGCGTCAGAAACCAGCCGAGCACGCTGCGGGCGATCTGTACCGGGCGTGTGCCGCGCGTGGACGGCCAGCGCTCTGACCAGAGCTTGTGAACGCAAAGCGCCGCGCCGTGCAGCGCCCCCCAAACGACGAAGTTGATGCTGGCGCCATGCCACAGACCACCAAGCAGCATCGTCAACATCAGGTTGCGGTACTGTTTGAGCTTGCCCGCGCGATTGCCCCCGAGCGGGATGTACAAATAGTCACGCAGCCAACTCGAGAGCGAGATGTGCCAGCGCTTCCAGAAGTCGGTGATGTCGAGCGCGCGATAGGGGTAGTTGAAGTTTCGGGGTAACTTGAAGCCGAACAGGCGCGAGATCCCGATGGCCATCGTCGAGTAGCCGGCAAAGTCGAAATAGATTTGCGCGTAGAACCCGAGCGCTGCGCGCGCCAGTACTCCATTTTCGTAGTGAGCCGGGGCATCGAAGACCGTATCGACGAGCGGCGCCAAACGGTCGGCGAACACGCACTTGTAGATCAAGCCCAAGGTGATGAACTTGAGGCCCACGATGAAATCGCGTGAGTCGATGTCCAGGACTCGTTTTGATTGCGGAATGAAGACGTCCGCGCGCACGATCGGGCCCGCGACGAGCTGCGGGAAGAAAGCGATGTACAGAGCAACGACGATCAGGTTCTCCGCTCGTTCGATCTTCTTGCGGTAAACGTCGACGACGTAACTGATGCCGTGAAAGGTGTAGAAGCTGATGCCTGCGGGCAGCAAGATATCGAGGTGGCGATGCGCGTGGTTCGCGCCCACCCAACCCGCGACGTCAGCCACTAGGTCGAACAGGAAATTCGTGTATTTGAAAAACACGAGCTGTGCGAGCTGCAGACCGATTGCGAGACCGAGGAACAGCTTCTTCTTGGTCCGAGAGCGATTGACCGCCTGGCCCCCGACGAACGCTACGCATATCACGTAGGCAAGCAACGCGACGAAACGGTAATCCCACGCGGCATAGAAGCCCAGGCTGACGGCGACCAACAACAGTTGTCTGAGCAGCAGTCGGCGCGTGCTGAAGTACAAGCCCAGCGAACAGAGTAGGAGCAGGATGAACGAGAACGAGTTGAACGCCATGAATGACCGCTGAGGTGGCGCTGCGTTTTATAATGGGCCGTGCCGATCCGTTGCAATCGGCCGTTGCAATTGCCCTTTCGCCTAGGTCAGAGCGCGCAGCGCGAGCAGTGCCAACCCTGCGTAGGCGGGGATCGCCACCAACGAACCGCCCCACAGAAACCAGCGCGCCGAGCGGGTCCTCGACAAGGCAGAGAGCAGCGGTCCAACGAAAAACGCCCAGGTTGCGAGCGTAAGGCCGAGCGCAATCCACCCGCTCAGCGCCTGTGTCGTCCAGCGCCCCCAGATAGCCCCGAGCGCTATCAACTGAACTCCGCCTGCCGTGCCACCGTTGTGCACCACGCGCCAGCGTCGCTCGTTTTCGCTCCCTCGTTCAGTGCGCGCTTGACTGAAGCCGGTAAGAGCCGCGATTGCGAGCAATAGCGCACCGTTGCCGATCAGCATTGTTTCGGGACTGAGAGTCATGCGCTGAGCATAAGAGGTCAATCATCGCGTCGGGGTCAGCGTTTCGTCAGCAGCTGGCCACGACCATGCAGAGTCTCACCCGAGCTCGGACCGGTAGGTGAGCGTCTTCGAATGGCGATGCTTGGGCATTTGCTCATCGGCCCGAACGCGCAGTACTTGCCGCGGTCCAAAGTACTCCCTCAGCCCTGCCTCGAGTTCGTCGAGTCGAGGATCCATGCCAACCAACGGCTGAACCAATAGATCAATCGAGTGATCAGCCCGTTGCACGCATTCATGCTGAACGTAGATCCCCGTGCGATTGACGACGCGCGCGATGTCTACGGGGTTGACCATTTCACCTTCGGGCGTACGAAACGACGCGCTCCGACGCGCTACCAAATCGAACAAGCGCACTTCCGGACCGTGTTCGGTTGGGACGTACATCAGTCGCGCATAGTCTCCAGTGCGATAGCGTAACAAGGGCAAATAGGGATTGCGGAACGTGGTGACTACGATTTCGCCTTCGACGCCGGCTCGAGCGGGATTGCCTTCATCGTCGATAATTTCCACCAACAAGTCGTACGGGAAGATGCACATGCCTTGGCCATCTGGCGCCGAGTAGGCGATTGGCCCGGTCTCCGACAGCGAGTACCAATCGAGGACCGGGCACCCGAAGTGCGCGCGTAGCGAGCTGGCGAGCGCAGGCGCCAAAGCCGTGGCCGTGGAGATGAGGGCTATCGGGTTAACGGGCAATTGCCAAGCCGCGGCCGCGGCGAACGAAACCGGTTCACCCGTGAGCAACTGCGGGCGCAGATCCCCGAAGAAGGCGCGAGCACTCTCGCGTCCCTCTGGCCACTCGGAACTCTTCAGGTTCACTTTCGCGAAGCCCGCACCGTGCCAGACGCTGAAGATGGTTGCGAACGTATACGTATGAGCTTGAGCACTCACTCCTAGGCAAGCCACCTCGCCTGCCTGGGGCGCGAGCGTCACGCCGTGAGTTGCTATCGCATACTCCCCCAGGGCGTGATTTTGTGCGTTCACCTGCGGATGCGTTGGAATGCGCATCACCGGTCCGGTCGTGCCCGACGTTCCATAAGTGATCAGCCGCGATAGATCGACGTCGGTCGGCACCAACATCTCGACCTCCGCCAAGTCGTCGCGATCGGACGTGGGTAACGTGTGCCAATCGCGTCGCGCATCGAAGCGCGCAGGGAGACGTTCTCGATAGTGAAAACAGCGCGCAGCCAAGCCTTCCGTTTGTTCTGCGATTGCGTCACTAGGGGACGTCAGCGGCACCTGCCGCTCGCGCAGAAGCATACGCAGACTCTCGACCGTTTCCAGATCGGGGGTCGTGACGCGATCGCCCACCGCATAGGTCCAGCGCGGGGCATGCCTGTGTTCGTGAATGCGCCGAAACGTCTGGTAACCCTGTGGAGTCATCAGCGGGTGTCGCTCACGGACCAGCGACGGGATCTCGGTTTCCAACTCGCGCATGGACTTACTCCCGCCCATAACGGGCTGCAGATTCTTCAGCGGCCTTCTCTGCCATCGCCTTACGCACCCGCTCGGCGTGATCCCGCGCGGCCTTCGTCGCTTCCAGGACGCGTTTGCGCTCTACGCTCGACAGCGTCGTCAAGCGATCCTTGGCGAGCGCTTCGTTCTCACCCGCTGGTATCAGCTCCAGCGCGGCCAGCGTCAACCGGACAAGCTCTTCTCGTCGATCGGGATCCCGGACGAACAGCTCGATCTTGACGAGTTGAGAAAGCTCCAACAAGCCACTCGACAACAGCCTGAGCGCTGCTGAAGCGAAGCGAGCTTGGTTCAGGAACCAAGCGTCGTGAAGCAACCAACTCGTGATCAGCGCCAGGCGGCGGGTCGCGCGCGGCAAAGAGCCATCGTCTCTGAACGCCTTGGTCTCCTTTTCCGAAACCTGCCCCTGCCCCAAGTCCCGCAGTAAGTCCGCCACGACGGCTTCGAGATCGGGATCCTGCTGACCTGGTGCTTCCTGAAGCAAGAAATCTTCAGGGCAATCCGCCAGGCGACGCGTCAACCATTCGAGCTCGGGCCCTTGCTGCATGGTCTATGCCTTTCGTGCTTTCGCGGTGCGCGCGACTTCGAACTTTTGGCGACTGAATTCGCGCGCAAAACGCACCAGCTCTTCCCAATCGCTCAAGCGGTGAACATTCCAACCTTGTGCTTCGAGTTGCGTGACCTCCTGGGGTTTGTCAGTGCCGCCGTTCATGTGCAACACACACGTCCCGCCGCCGCCCGCGTTCGTCAGCGACTGTCCCGCGATCGTCCAGCCGTTTTGTTTCGGCCCGCCGAGGATGGCGTGCTCGTGAACGTTGCTCAACATGCTGAAGATGTCGTGATCGGTGATCAGCAGGATGTGAACCCGTCGTTCGCTGCGCTTTCGAGGTTCGGAAAATGCTTCTTGCAGCCGGCCGATACCGAAGGCGTAGCCCGTGCCGAGATAGTCCGTAAGTACTGCCAGCACTTCCTTCTCAGTGCGCACGAAGCCGTTGGTCGACAGTGAGCGTCCTGGTTCACCCGATAGCACGACTTGCACACGCGCACCGGCACGTAGCGCCGATAGCGCCATGATCGTACCGGCCAAGACCGGATGCGAGAGCTGCATGCGGGGGTTGGGCATGGAGCCCGAGCAGTCGATGCCGATGTAGAGATCGACCGGTTGCTGCTGCACTTGGCGCACCGGCGCGTCGCCATAATTGCGAGCGACTGTCGTCACTCCCGGGACGATCCAGGGACTCCTGATGACGCTTTGCATCCAGTCGATGCGTGCCATGGGGGAACCAATGTCCCAGACGCTCAGACCTTCGGGTGATGGCTCGGTCGCGTCGGGCGCGCGGGCGGTTGGAAAGCGAATCAAGTGGGGCAAGGCGCGTTCGCGATAGTAGCGAGAGGCCAACTCCTCGTCGCTCAAGCCTGTGCCCAGGGCTTTGAGTAGGTCACTGTATTCGAGCGGGCCTCGATAGCGAGCGGTGCTCTTGATTCCACCTTTCTTTGCGCGCCGCTCTGCCGCGCCGGGTGTGTCTTCGATGCCAGTGATCTCCGGGTCGAACGCCGGGTGCAAGACATCGTCCTCGTCGTCATCGATCTCGACCAAGCCGTTGGGTGTTCCTCCGGCACCGCTACGCTGCATGTCCAACCAGCGTGCGAGCGCGGGCGAACCTGCGTCCTTCAAGACGTACGGCAGCACGAGCGCGGCGAAGCGCCCAGCACCCCGCACCCAGTCGCTGGCGTAAACGCGGATCACCCGAGCCGCCAATTGCGCATCCACGTCGACGTTTTCGGTCACGGCTTTGACCGTCAAATCTTCACGCGCGAGCGACCACAGGATCTCGTAGGTGCGCATGTAGAGAGTCCAAACCTCGCTGCCGCTCGTGCGAATGGCGCGGTACACACCCGCCATGTCGAGGCCCTGACGCTGCAGGCGATCATTGATCAACAGGTCGGCGTACAGGTTGGCGATCATCGGCGCCGCATGTTCGACCGAAGGCAGACCCGCGCGGACGCGCGCGAGCAGCCGTCCGTTGTCGGTCAGATCGCCGGGACAATACACGTGGTGGCCCACCTCATGCGCCAGGATCTCTTTGGCGAAGGCCTTTACGCCAGACGCTTCGATCGCTGGCAGACTGATCACGACTTCGTGATCGACCAACCGGATCATGGCGAAGATCTCGCTCGGCATGCCCTCTTGCTTGGCTTGCTCGCTGCTCATGCACCAGGCCGGTGAGTGCAGGCGCGTGAAACGACTCCAGCACTCGAGCGCGGGTTCCCAAGCGGCCGCCCAGTCCTCCCAACCCTCGGGCAGCTGATTCAGCACGGCGCGCCTTGGGTTACCGCAATCACATGCAGCCAATGCGTGCGCGCCGGAGCGACGACCAATAGCTCCTCATCGTTCACCCAGCTGGTGGCGCCCTGCAGTTCGGCAAAGTGGGCGCTCAGTTCCCCAAACCGCACTCGGCCGTCTGCCGACAGTTCGAAGCCGTGAGCAGTCGTGCGCTGGGTTGCGGGCTGCGCGCCCGTCGAGCGACGCTGCAACAACGCGCCGAAGGCGTCGGCGTGAACTTCCCACGTCGACTCGGCATCGACCGCCAGTAGCGCTTTCCCACTGTTGATCAGTAGAGGGGGGCGCTTGAACGTGCCCCCGAAGCCCGAAAATCCGCCCAGTCGGGCAACGCACTCGAGCTTGGGTGTTGCGCCTGAGCCGGCAAAGCGTCGTTGCTCCAGCGCCGTCAGCAGGGCTTGGGTCTGTGAGGCAGCCATAGCGTTGGCTGCGGCAGCTGTCGAGGCCGGCAGGGAAATGGGTCCTAGCAAGAGCCCGAGGAGCGACAGGTCCAAGTCTTTAGCAGCCGCGATGGCTCCCTGACGGAAATGGGGAAGCCCCGAGCGCCACGCCGCGACCTGGCCGGCTTTGAACAGCGTCTCGACATCGTGACAGTGTTCACTCACGGCGAGCATACGGCCGAACCACTCGTCAGGCCGCGCTGAACTCGCTTGGCCGAGGTTGTAGGCAGCGTTTGCGAGTGCTGCGGTCACGCGCCGTGGTGCCAGGGCCACCAAACCCGGCAGCTTTGGCAACAGTTCGAGCCAAACGCGCTCCACGGGCGTGGTCACGTCCGCGCCATTGAGTTCGGGCCTTCGAGCGCTAGGGCCCAGCAAGCGCCGCACGAACAACTCCAAGGAGGCGCGGTACAGAGCGTCGAGCACCCGATCGAGTCCCTCGGGACTGCTGCTGGGCAGCGCTTCCAAGATCGGCGCGACGCGCTCTCGCAAATGCGCGAGAAATGCAGTCGCGTCGACCTCGGCAGAGCGCTTCTTGGCTTCCGCAAACAGCGCGTTGTAGTAGGCCCGCTTGCGCTCGAGCGCTCGACTCAGTGCTTCCACGTGAGCCACCTCAGGTAGTTGGTGTAACGTTGGTGCAGGTATTTGAGCTTCAGCACATCGTCGAAAACGTTGCCGTAGAGCTTGCGACCTTTCGCCCAGTCCGCGATCAGATGCTCGATCTGAGCCAAGACTTTGCGCGTATCTTGCTCAGAGAGTCCGTCGAGTCCTTTGGCGAAGGCCGTTTCGATTGGCGACAGCGGGTCGTTGCGATCGAGATCGAGCCTGTCGTACTCGGCGCAGGATAAGTCGAACAGTTCGCGAATCCAACCGACGCGGTCGACGCGAAAGGGTGCATTGCCGCTGGCCTCGAAGAACGGCGCATCGTGGTTTGGCACCAACTTATCGTGCAAGACGAACGGTAGGATCTGACGAATGTCCTCGAGTCCGACTTCCCTTGCTCCACGGAAGTAGGCCATTGCCTTGCAGAACACCAACGCCGTCATCAGTGAGCGCACCGAAAGCCCATTGCAGGTTTGAACCCCGAGATCTTTGAGACGGTCCTTGCCCGTCTCTTGCATCATGACTTGCCCGAAATCGAGGCCGGACAACTTGAGCGTGTCCTTGGTCTTGTATTCGAACTGGTGCGCGGCTTGCTCCAGGAACTCGAATTGGCTCGAGAAGAACTCGAGGCGCCGACGCAGCGCCACTGGGAACGCGACAGCCAAGATCTGCTTGTAGATCGCATCGAGTTCGGCTTCGCTGAAGATGAGTTCCTCGGGTACGATCTCTTCGGGTTTTATTCCGGATTCGATGCGCGCCAAGAGATCGCCGAGAAAACGCGGCAAAAAATGAGGAGCCTTGACGACCACATCGATGCGATCGTGTAGCGCTTCGATCACTTGATACGTGCCGCCACCTGCGTCGTCGTTGGCAGTGAGAAACCAGGCCGAGTCGGGGCACTCGTAAATCTGGTCCATGACCTCGGCGTAGTTGTCACCCATGACCGTCAAAAGAGCGGACTGCGTGCGCGTGGGGATGCGGTTGTACTCGTCGATGATCTTGATGCGCATGGATAGCCAACGTCGCCAAGCGATGCGAATCGAGTCCATGCTGTCGGCATTGACGAGATCCTTCGGCAAGGGGTTGCCGAGCAGATCCGTCACCGTCATTTCGGGTTGGCCATGTTGGATCGCGCGCCGAATCTCGCGCAAGCTGTAGCCTGCCAGGACGCCCATCAAGATCGCACTGGCCGTCTTGCCGCGACCAGGCCCTCCGACGAGCAAGCAACGCCTGCGCGTTACGAGGTTCAAGAGCGGAATCAAGACGAACGACGAATAGCTCTGCCCGGAAGGCAGGACCAGTCGTCCTTTCAGATCTCCGAGCACGAAGCTTGCGGAGGGTCCTTCCTGATATTCGACGTCGTAGTAGGGGCTGATGATCGCATTGTTGACGATCCAGAAATACGCTTGCCGCAATCGTTCATCCAACGCGGCGCTGGCGGCGCTTGGCTCCGTCGCACCCTCCAGCGGACCGCGATACAGCTCAGCGACGTCGAAACTCTCCCGCGCGGGTTCCTGCTTGGGGTTCGTGGGGGACTCAGAGACTTTTCGAAAAGGGTTCTTCATCAGCGCTCCGTTTGCGTCGAGTGCGATTGGGTGTGGCTCAGCGGCGAGTGCGCGTACGCCGCGATGGTTTGCTCTTGAATTCGCGTCTCGATGGCACGCGCAGAACGTGTGGAGCGCACTTGGCCAATCGCTTGCTCGGCCGTCAGTCCGCGCGCACGCAGCGTACAAGCGGCGATTGTGCCGGCGCGCCCAAGGCCCCCAACGCAATGCACCACGACGCGCTTTTGCGCCCCAATCAAGTCGAGCAGGTGGCTCACCGTCCTATCCAATTCGTCGGGGCTTGGCACCGAACCGTCGAGAATCGGCTGGTGGTAAGTGTCGAAGCCAGCGCGCCGATAGGCGTCCAACAGGTTATCGACGCCATAACGGCGGAACTCTTCCGGCGAGAGCAAACACACAACGGCATCGACGTGCTGGGCGCTCAACGACTGGATGTCTTCGTCGAGGTTACGATCGAAGTCTTTGCGGCCAGGCAACAGCGTGAGTCCGAGTGCACCCGGCACAACCAGTTCCGACGGCAACCAGTCGACGCGCAGGCGGCGCTCACGCGCGGCGTCTTGCCTGAGTTCGTCTGCCGCGCGGCAGGCGGTGTACAACGCCCAAAGCTTCTGGGCACGGCTCGACTCTTCGAAACTCAGCGTGTGCACCGCGTAACGAATCTGCGCGATGTGCAGTTGCTCCGGGTTTCTATCCGCTTGGATCAGACCGGGGTAGAAGCTGCGCAGCTTGCCGACGGTCGCAAACGCTCGCTTCAGGGCAGGGCTCCAGTTTGGATCGGGCGGATCCGTCAGTGGACGGGCGAGATCTTCGATCTCTAGCAAGCGATCCGTGAACGCGAACGCGTGTTCGAGGTCCGCCTCCGATTGGAGTTGGCTGAAGATGTACAAAACGTCATTTTCGAACTTCGCCAGATCGCGCAGAACATGGCCGCGATGCGAATGGAAGAAGTCGATCAGCCAGACGTTGCGTTGAGCGTCGACGATGATGTTGGCACCGTTCAAATCGCCGTGTACTTGGGACAAGTAGTGTGCCCGATTCGTACGTGGTAAGTGGGGCAAGACGTCCGTGTAGAAGCGCGCGATGTTCGGGACGCGTCGGCCGCAAGGTAGATCGATTTCTGCTTGGTCGGCGACGCTTGCACCCAACAGCTCCGCCACGCGGGCTCGCACGTTCGGTGCCCAGTCTGGCTTGAACGCATAGTAACTCAACAGATCGATCCGTTCGAGCGTCGCGGCGGTGTAGAAGCGCCCCAATTGTTCGTCGAACACGATGTCGAGAATGCGCTCGACCTCGACTTGGTCCGCGCCCTCTTGGTACAGCCTCTGGAACGACCGTGATGGCCCACGACCCATGGCGGCGTAGCGGTACTTGATGGCCCCGCGGCCCTCCAAATCGGCAAAGTCGGTCACGCGCGGTGCACAGTTACCGAGCACCGATTCGATGCGCTCGAACGCCATGCGTTCCTCCGCGATAGGTCCCCGTGCGCCAATCTTGACTACGTGTGGAACCTGTTCGTGCCCTTGGAAATCTGAACTCGTGGTACCGAGGACTGCGTTGCCAGAGAAGCCGCCGTCGAGCGAGCGGGCTTTGAGGCTCCGGCAACCGCGAAACAGATAGCGCAAAAGCGACAAGTCCACCGCACCGAGCGAGGTTCCGCCTTCGAGCGTAACTTCCGGGTACTTCTCCGAGAACCCGATCAACGGTGCGCTCTCCAGGGCGCCGCCCAAGAAGTCGATGAAGTCACCCACCGCTGGAAGCACGCGCACGCCCAGGATCCGCTGCAGTTGCGCCAGCGCCAGGAAGTGATTTTGGCGTGACGAACTCGCCGTCAATGCAGAACAGACTGCGAGCTCGGCGTTCGGGTAGCGGGACACGATATCATAGGCCAAAAACGTGATCTTGGCTTCGGTCCAGACTCCCATCAGACCAATGCGCACGGGACCGGTGACGTGGCGCTCGAGAACGCGCCCCAAGTCGGCGCCGACGAAGTTGCTCAAAGTCGTGGCGTTCACGATTTCGACGCGATCGGCGGCCACGCCGTCCAAAGAGAACACGAACTGGGCGCCGTCGGAGCCCTTCACGCAATGCGCGCCGAACTGTTCGAGGTGTGCGGATTGCTGGGGATCGCTCGGTTCGTGCCAGTCGCGCACGTGAATCACGACCAACTCTTCGCGTGATTGGGAGTGCGCCCAACCAATTGCTCGCGCGAGCGGACCTTGACTGGGATCTTCGCCCAGCAAGCGGCGCGACTCGTCATGACCGACGTGCAACGCGTTCGGTAGGCTGTCGTAGGGACCGATGCTCCCTACGAAGTCATGTTGCAAGCAATCCGTGATCAAAATCGACTTCATTGTGTGAACCTGAGGTTAGCAACACGCGTCTGAATAGCACCAGCGACCTAGACCCTTGCGTTGCCATTCGGAGTCCCCGTAGCGAAACATCGTGTAGGGCGCCCCCGGCTGATGGACTCGGTGAGTGTGTCCTGAGTCGGTCTTTGGCTGGGAAACCAAACGGGAATCAGCTGCGACCACCTCGACTACGGGACTGATGAGTTGGCGTAGGTCGGGATTGATGAACACGGGAAGCGACAAGCGCGCCGTGTCGTTGCGCACGCACACTCGATGCGGTGTTGCCAACAGCTGTCCGCCCGTAACGATCTCCAAGATCTCGCCGAAGTTGACCACGAGGGTCCCCGGCACGTGGGGTACTTCGAGCCATTGTCCGTAAGGCGTTTGGATCCACAAACCGTCCGCGGACTGTGCGAGCAAGGTCAACAAGCTCCAATCACAATGAGCTGCCATGCCCTTCGCGTCGCTAAACGAAGCGCCGTTCGCCGCGTAGCGCATCAGCTTCATCAAGTTGTACGGTTCGGGCGACACGAGCTTGGAAAGGCATTGCTTCGGCAGCTCGAAGGCGTGTGCAATCAGCTCTAGCAGCTTTACCCCGCAGTCCGAGACTTGCGCGAAGTAGTCCTCCAGGATCGTGCGGTCTCGCGCAGCCAAGCCGCTGGGCCAGAGATTGGGACCAAGCAGCCCCCAAAACGGCTCTTTCCGCGGCCCCGGGTCGTGCTCAGTCGAGTCCCACTCGGGGTCTGGACCAAGGTGCAATTGCTCGCGCGCGTCCGCGCTGGTGTCGACACGAGAGTAACCTCGAAAGTGCGTGAACTGGGATAAGTGTACAGTGCGCTTTTCGGCGTCGGTCAACCTGAAGAATCGTTCGGCGGCACCGAGGGCGAGGGTTTGAAGCCCTCCCAATGGGGAGCAGTCGAGGGTGAACGCACCGAACTCTATTGCAGCCTTTCGCAAGTTCGGGAGCAGCTCGGTTGTCGCGACACCGGCGCAAAGATCGGAGAGCTGGAGCCCCGGCAACATCAGTCGTCCCCGCTGTTTCGCGCGAGTTTGAGCGCAGCGATCGAAAGGTGCGGCTCGAACAAAGCCTCACCGGCGAAGCGGAACTGTTCTCGGGTCTCGTGCTCTTCCCAGGTTATCGCCGCTTTGAGCAGGGTGCGAACGACCTGACTCTCCGTCTCCGAGCGATGAATGAACCAGGGGCGCCCTTTGCCGCAGAGCCAACCCGGGGCGTGCGCGTCCGGCAAAGTGCCTTCGATCCAAACGAGGAACCCGTTTTCGACGGCGCGGACGCGGAAGCTACGATCTTTCCAGGTCGTGGATTGGGTGATGCGCTCCAAATCACGGAGCGACAAGTCCGCTTTGTGCTGGTGGACCAACTCGATTGCGTGTTTCACGCCGTCGTCGATACGGCTGAAAACCGGCACGCCGTGGACGTCTGCCATGGAGCGCAAGAACATGCGACCACGGTTCAGATCGAGTGCCAACGCTTCGTCGCAGCGCTGTTCGTTGATCACGCTGCCAACGCAGACGTCTTCTACCACCAGCGCCAAAGGACGCTGCTGCGCGAGCAAGTAGGCCGCCTCCGCAACCGACGCAACGCTCGCAGTCTGGGCGCTGATTACGAACAGCAAAACCAGTGATGCTGCCTTGGCGCGTTGATCGATGACTTGGTGCTCGCTGTTCCAACAGCCTACGGGCAATTGCGGATCGAAGTACGTGATGCCAGCTCGTTCCAGCAGCGGAATCGCTACGTCACGACGCCAAGTGGTCGTGCCGCACGACCCCCCGAGGAAGACCAGAGCGCTCATGGATGAAGGAAGCCTCGCCGCAGGCGTAGACTAAAACGCTTCCACGGGGTTCAGCAGAAAAATCGTCCCGAGCGGCGAGCAATGCGTTTACAATCGGCGCTCCTCTGATGCCTCCCGTCGAATTCAGCGCGAACCTGATCAACACGATTTCGATCCTGCTCGCCAATCGGCGCAGCGTTCACACTTGGTGGACCGGAATTGTCGCCAGCGTGCTGTTCGTGTGGGTCTTCGTGGGTGCCAAACTGTACGCCGATGCCCTGTTGCAGGGGTTTTTCATCGCCTCGGGCATCCTTGGCTGGGTGCAATGGGCGCGCGCAGGTGAAGCGCCGCCGACGCTCGTGACGCATGCCGACCGGGGGCGCTTGTTGGTGCAAGTGGGCATCGGCTTGGCGGTGACGTTGGCTTATGCCTGGGGCCTCGCGACTTATACGGATGCGGCGGCGCCGTTGCCCGACGCTGCGGTCTTGACGACCAGCGTGCTGGGTCAGTTGCTGCTCGTCGATAAGCGAGTGGAGAGCTGGTACTTCTGGTTGCTCGCCAACACGATCTCGGTGCCGCTCTATCTTTCGCGCGGCTTGTATGTGACTGCCGCGCTGTACTGTATCTACTGGGTAAACGCCGTGATCGCGCTCAAACGTTGGCGGGAGTTGGCTCGCACGCCACAGACCGTCGAGGTCGTGAACGCCAAAGCATGAGCAAGCGTTTTGCGCGGGGTCTGGTCGTGGGCAAATTTTGCCCTCTGCACCGCGGGCATGAACTCGTGATCGGTGCGGCCGCCTCAGCTTGCGAACGCGTGTTGGTGCTCAGCTACACGAAGCCGGAGTTCGACGGATTGGGCGCACCTGTGCGTCGCCGTTGGCTGAGCTCGCTGTTTCCGGGCCTCGACAACTGGGTGCTCGACGATGACCTGGTGCGAGCTTGGGGCTTGGTCGTGCCCGAGAACGACGCACCCGAGCGCGTGCACCGCGACTTCGTCGCGCAAGTCAGCGCGATAGTGTGCGCTGAAAAGATCGACGCGGTGTTCACTAGCGAAGACTATGGGGCACCGTTCGCAGCGCACTTGGCGGCGTGGCAGGCGCACGCGGTCGAGCACGTCGCGGTCGATCCCGCGCGGAGCACGGTCCCAATTTCGGGCACGGCGCTGCGGGCGGGTGTGCTCAATCAACGTCAATGGCTCAGCCCCGTCGTAGAACGTTCACTGGTGACACGCGTCGCGTTACTGGGCGCAGAATCCACCGGCAAAACCACGCTGGCCGGCGAGCTTGCGCGCAGCCACGGGTGCGAGTTCGTTGCAGAGTACGGCCGCGAGCGTTGGCTCGAGCGGGGAGGGGATCTGGATGAGAGCGACTTGCTCGGGATTGCGACCGAGCAAGTGCGGCGCGAAGAAGCTGCAATCCCAAGCGCGAAGCGATTGTTGATCTGCGACACCTCGCCTTTCACGACGGCCGTCTACAGTCAATTGTGGTACGGCCGCGTGGAGCCTGAGCTGGAGCGCCTAGCCGCGCGTCGGTATCAGTTGCTCGTGCTCTGTGAACCCGATTTCCCATTCGAACAGGACGGCACGCGCGTGAGCGAAGAATTTCAACGGCGGCAGCATGCGTTCACCTTGCAAGAGCTGGAACGTCGCAGACTCCAGCCAACGGTGGTTCGCGGATCGATTGCCGAGCGAGTCAGGCAAGTGAACGCTGCGCTCGCCAGGCTCTGGAACGATGAGTGACGTTTGGCTCTCACAATCCCAGCTCTGTCTGCTCGCCACTCGCACAAGGCAGCACGCGCACGATCTCGAGTGAATCGGGCTCCAAGCCTTGGTGCGCATAAGCGACGCTGCCGTCCGCGAATGAACGAAATGACTGATAGCGGTTGCCCACGAGGTCGAGCCCTATGGGTTCTGCTTGGGCTGAACCATCGTCCTTTAGCAATTGCATGAAGGTTCGCCTTTCTGGGTCATCGGGGACCAAATCGCCAGGGCGGTTCGACGTCTCCCAGATCGCCAACAAGTGACCCGGGCCGTACTCCACCAGGTGAGGTGCGCGATGGTTCTTGCCCGTTTCGCTCGCCAAGATGAGGTCTTGGTCTGCCATGCCATCCTTGGCGTGTAACAAGTGAATGTCGGCCAGTCCGTCCATGGCAGCTGGTTCGTCCTCCCGGATGTCGCTGGTGATCAGCCAGTATCCGCCTGCGGGGTCGAGGACGAGATCCCCGAAATTCGAATACGCGAGATCCACGTGCCGGATCGTGCGGTAATCGGGTGCGAAGGCGATGCGATTGTCGTTGTCGGTCTTGCAGACGGTGACGAACGACTTGGACCTCGGGTCGTAGACGATGCGCTCGTAGCCGCTGTGGCTGCAGCCCCAACCAAAACCACCGTCCTCGAGCGTGCCGTCCGCCGCGACCAAGCGCAAACGATCACCTTGATGGATGTTGATGCAGCCGTCTTGCGAGATGCTGAGCGCGGTTCCGAAGTAAGCCGCATAGTGGTCACCGTCGAACGCAATGCGGCCGTGGTGGGCGTACCACCAAGTGAACACGACATCGTCGCCCGTTTTGCTCGTGGAGTAAGGCGGCAGTTCGTCACTCGAGTCGGTCAGCTTCGTGGCCCAGGTTTCGCCGCTCGCGTCAAAGCGTACCAAGTACATGTCGAAGCACGGAATCGGAGGGTCGGGCGGCGTGCCGCACAAGTTCGTCGGTTCGCCGCAGTTCAGCGTCCCTCCACCCGTTGCATCGCGCGACACCAAGACCACACCGCCCTCTGCGTCGGCGTAAAGATCCTGCAAGTCGTGCGCGGGCAGTGTTATCTCGAGTCCCGTGGCTTGGTCGTTCGCATCGAGTTCGGTCACGTGCACGAGACCGTCTTGCCCCATCCAAGCCACGCGAGATCCGCCATCCGGCAACCCCGAGATGGCAACTGGAGCGAGCGCTGCTTCGTCTTCGTTGTTCACCACCTGCACCTGAACGGGCAGTTGCGTGGACCTGGCCATTTCGGCGGTCACCAAACAATCCGCGTTGCTCGTCGGCGCTGGGGTTGGCACCACTGAACTCGTGCTGGGCACGGCGCCCGCTCCACCTTCACCGCCCATTGCGCCCGGCGCGCTAGTAGTGGCAACGGGTGAAGTTGGTCGTGGCGGTTCGGTGCCGGTCGGAGTCTGCGACGTCGGAGTCTGCGGCGTCGGAGTCTGCGGCGTCGGCGCGGCGGACTCGGGCTGATTGCCGGATGCAACGGGCAAATCAGGCTTGGACGCAGCGGGGCTCGGCGCCGCCGGGGGGCTATCTGTGTGCACAGCAGCGGGCGGACTCGCCATTTCGTTGGTGATCGAAGCGGAACTCGTTGGACTGTCCGTGCTCGCGGGCGCTTGGCTCGCACACGCGACGAGAGTGAACATCAGGGCACCGCACGCCGAACAGCGCGACCGGCGACTGTCTGCGGCGCGCACTGGACCCGTCCTGGCAATGAGCGAGAGCATGCGCTGAATATGCCACGAACGAGCCCTGCCGAGGCCCACCGAACCGCTGAGCCTGCGTTTGTGACATTGGCCCTTAACGTGCGCGGGCCGAGCTGGCAGAGTCGAGCCTTGTCCCATCGCTCCTGGCCTCTGTTACTGCTCTGCATTTTCGTCTTTGCCGGCTGCCACGAGAAAGTGGCGACCGACACTTCCGATCCGAGCGCAAGCGCTGCCGTGACTGCGGCCACGAACGCAAGTTCACCTACTGGCGCCAACGATCCAAAACTGCTCGACGGAGCGGCGCTCTACGGGCGTTATTGCGCGCTTTGTCACGGCGCCGAGGGGCAGGGTTACGCAGCCGACAACGCGCCGTCTCTCGTTAGCCAGACATTTCTAGAGAGCGCGAACGACATCTACCTTGCGAGCGCGATTCGTCTGGGCCGACCAGGGACGGCGATGGCCGGCTACGCTGCGGCGCGTGGCGGACCGTTGAGCGAGCAGCAGGTGCGGGCGCTCGTCGGCTTTCTTCGTTCGAAGGGGAAGGTCGCGCTGAAGCCGCTCGCCACATCGACGCTGAACGGCGACGCCGCCAAAGGCGCGGAGATTTATCAGGCTCAGTGCGTGACGTGTCATGGCACGGAACAAGCGCGCGCCACCGCCGTGTGGCTGTTCAACCCCGAACTACTGCGGAGTGCCTCGTCGCTGTATTTGCGCCACGCGATAACCTACGGACGCCCACCGACGCCAATGCGCGCGTTCGGTGAGAGTCTCGGGGCGCAAGGCGTAGAAGACGTGATCGCGTACTTGCGCTCCAAAGTGCCAATAGTCGAAGGGGCTGAACCCGAGGTCGACCTCGACGCCTTGGCAAAGTTGCCGGTGGTGATCAACCCGAAGGGCGCCGCCCCTAAGTTCAGCTTGCGTGATGAGCGCTTCGTTCCGATCGAACAAGTGAAGCTGGCGCTCGAAAAGAAGAACAAGCTCATCATCATCGATGCGCGCTCGCCCTCCGATTTCATTCGCGCTCACATTCCAGGGGCAATCGCCAACGCCTACTACGACAAGGCCGGGCTCGATCGGATCAAGAACGATGGCACGTGGGTCCTCGCTTATTGTGCCTGTCCGCACCACGCCTCGGGCGAGGTCATAGACGAGCTCAGGCGTCGTGGATTCAAGCGCACTGCCGTGCTCGACGAGGGGATCTTGGAATGGCAACACCGCGGCTATCCGATCGCCGGACAAGTGCTGTCAGCAGTGCCGGCACCGCCGCCCATGTCGAGCAGCAGTTCATCGAATTCGGTTAGGCCTGTGCCATCCGCCGCACCAACCGCGACCAGCAAGTAGCGGCACTCGACTCCCCGCGGCTGAGCACCAAAGCGCTTTCTCAGTGCCCTGCTGAGTCAGGCTCGTCCTCGGGCGCGGAGAGCAGACAGATCGAACCCATTTTGTCGTAGCCGTTTACGCACTGAGCACAATCTTGCCCAGTGTAGCCTTCATCGCACAGGCACCCTGCCGCGCCGTTCACTTCTGGGCTGCATTGTCCGTGTCCGCCGCAGGCAACGTTCGCACAGGGATCCACGTCGGCGTCAGCGCTCGATCGCCATGAGCTCTCGCCGCTCCCACAGCCATGCAAAAGCGTCGCTGATAGTACGAGTAAGGAGTACAAGCGCCAATGCCGGTGCTCACTCGACGTTCTGCTTCGAACGGACTCACGCTTCATCGCAGTCGACCCAAACGTAGATGCGGGCGAAACCAACGCCCACGACAGGCTAGGAGAGTGTTTCCTCTTGGATTTGGTGCTCGAAGGTGAATCGTGCACCTACCGTTGGGGTTCTCCCCGAAGATCAACTGTTCGAAACAGGAACAGCGCTTCGTAGGCAGGGGCGCGCCGGCTCCACCAACACTCGAACGACGTCCTGCAGCCCCGCTGCTCGATGCATCAAGGCAAGCCGCTCCGAGTTCTAGCGGATGAGCCGCGCTTCAGCGGATGGGCTCGGGATCGGGCAGCGTCGCCCCGCTTTGCACGCGCGCCACGATCGCATCGGTCACGTGCTGTTGCAGCTCGATGCAGTGCGCATCAGTCGGAGATGCCTTGCGGCATGTCTTCTTCCAAGTGCTCACCGCATCGGCCACTTTCTTGTCGGAGCTGAGTGCGTCCTTGGTGCTTTCGTCGAGCCAGCTCCACGGGATTGGCGCCGCGAGCTTGCGCCAAGGAGCCAGTTCGCTCACCTCCTCTTCGGTCAACTTCACGCAGCTGCCGTTCCAGCGGAGCGCGTAGAAGCTATCCCCTTGGCCCGCAAGCGCGCCACCCTCACCGTTGTTGCTCTGCAGTACCAGGACTTCCTCATTGAATTTCAGGCGATCTTCCTGCTGCGAGGTGCGAGCTGCCGACCAGGCCTTGGTTTCCCCCTTGAGATAGACCCGCTTCCAGGGTGATCCAGTTTGAAGCATCGTCAGTGCCGCGCTGGCGTGGACGCTGCCGCACAGACGCTCGACGAACTCGGACGGCGGAAAGCAGGAGACAGAGGCCTTACTGCTGGACGGGGTTGCTGGCAGATTGACGGACTCGGGTGCGCTCGTGGCCTCGCAAGCGTGCGGGACGCGCAATCCAGCTTCTGTTGCTGGCTCTGCCTCGGCAACGCTCTGATCGGTGCTCGACGAAGAGGCAGGGCCGGACGCGGCCAGTGTCGTGCTCGGTGCTGCAACACTGACCGGGGCTGGCGTGGCTTTGGTTGCCGTTGGAGCGTTTGCCTGCGGCGGACTGTTCGAGGCACAACCTGAAAGGGCCAAGAACAAGGTTAGACCAACGACATTGTTTGGTGCCGAGTGCCGTAGATTCACGCCCGCGCATCCCCAAATTACGTTAAGCATCGCGCACTAGTCGACCACGCAATCGAGCGAGGTGCCAGGCGATCCACTCGAATCGCCGAGTCCATTCCGCTGACACCGGCGTCGGGTGAGTGCGTGGCGCGCGCGTCCATCCGTACACCCCGCGCTGACTACAGCGCATTGCGCGCTGCGCAACCGCCGGCTGCGCTGGCTTGGTTTCGAATCGTCGACAAGCCGCTGGCGAGACGCGAGATCTGTACGAAGCCGACACAGGATCGTGACCACAGGTGTGGGTATGGTGGGGACGATCGATGGTAGCTGTGCGCGCCCCAAGCCGTCCTCTGCGCTACTTGGCAGTGACCTGCGCGTTGATGGTCGTGCTCTACGTCGCGCTCTTTCACGAACACCCTGTGGACTCCTGGATCGGTCAGGGCATCGTCTGGTACTTGAATCGCACCGCCGCTTGTAGCGCCCTCGTACTGCGGGCTTTGGGTGAATCAGTGCAAATCGCGGGTAACACCGTGCTTGGCCGTTTCCCCTTCGAGGTCGTGCTCGATTGTGGCGCGCTCGACGCGCAGGCCCTTTTCGTGGCGGCGGTGTTGGCGTTTCCCTCGCCGATTTGGACGCGCTTGCTCGGCGTGTTGCTCGGCTGTCTGAGCATCTTTGCTCTCAACGTGGCGCGTCTCGTCGCTTTGTATTTTGCAGGCGCGCACTCGGAGCAGCTGTTCCAGACGTTGCACGAAGAGGTCTTCGTTTTCCTGGTCGTGGGCGCCGTCTGCGGATTGTTCTTGATCTGGGCTTACTGGGCCAAGCGTTGGGCAGCGCGTTCGGGTGGCGATCCGGAAGCAATCTGAAGTCGATCCGAAAGAACGGTTGCCGCGCTGTGACGATCTAGCGGCTCGTGCTGTGGACGATTGACGATCCATTGGTCGAGCGGCGAGTGTAGCGGACGAGGAACACCTAATGAAGCAAACACTGCCGTGGCTCAGAGGGTTGGTGGGGGCTGTCGTGTTGCTGTTAACTGAAAGCAGCTACGCTCAGGTCGTCGTGTCAGCGCTGGGATCACCCGTTACACAAGACTTCGACACGCTGGCGAGCAGCGGCACTTCGGGTTCCACGCCAACGGGTTGGACGTTCTTGGAGACTGGAACCAACGCGGACGCGACTTACGCGGCAGGAACTGGCTCTGCAACCGCGGGCAACAGCTACAGCTTTGGGGCGGGCGCTGCGAGCGATCGCGCTTTCGGTACACTGCTCAGCGGCAGCCTGACGCCAACGATTGGCGCGGAGTTCGTGAACTCGACTGGCAGCGCAATCTCGAATCTCGCGATCGCCTACACCGGTGAACAGTGGCGGCTCGGCACTAGCGGACGCCAAGATCGCTTGGACTTCCAATACAGTTTAGACGCGACCTCGCTCGGCACTGGCAATTGGGTCAACGTGGATGCTTTGGATTTCTCCACGCCGTCGAGTGGCGGTGCGGTTGGTGCGACCAACGGCAATGGGACTGGTTTCAAGACGGCATTGAGCGCTAGCATTTCCGGGATTTCAATCGCTGTTGGCGCTCACTTTTGGATCCGCTGGTCCGATTTCAATGCTTCTGGCGCGGACGATGGCCTTGGCATCGACGACTTCTCGCTCACCGCGACGCTGAGCGATCTAGCCCCTAGCGTGCTCAGCACGTTGCCGGTGAACGGTGCTGTGAACGTTGGGCTCGGTGCGACCCTCGAGGTGACGTTCAACGAACCCGTAAGCGTTTCTCCCGATTGGGCTGATGTCACCTGCATGAGCAGCGGCATCCACGTGCTCACGACCAGTGGCGGTCCAACACACTTCACGCTGACTTCGTCGGCAGCGTTCAGCCCCGGGGAGCAGTGCGTGCTGTCGATCTTCGCCTCGGAGGTCAGCGATCAGGATCCACCTCCGACCATGCCTTCGAGTGATGTGTTCGTCAGCTTCACGACGGATGCCACTTCAGGTTGCGGGGTGGCAGCAACACCGATTCACGACGTCGAAGGCTCCTCGAGCGCGAGCCCGTTGGTTGGAAGCACCGTCACGATCGAGGGGGTCGTCGTGGGCGATTTTCAAGGCAGTACGGGTCTGTCTGGATTCTTCGTGCAAGAGGAGGATTCACAGATCGACGACAACCCGCTGACGTCCGAGGCCATCTTCGTATTCGACGGAGCCGGGGCCGTAGCAGTTCACTCGGGAGACGTCGTGCGCGTGACGGGTCAGGTCAGGGAGTACTTCAATCTGACCGAGCTCAGCGGCCCGACGAGTGTCAACGTATGCGCCGCCGGTGCGAGCGTCACTCCGAGCGAAGTCGTGCTGCCGGCGCCTGACGCGACTTACCTGGAGCGCTTCGAGGGCATGCTGGTCGACTTCGCGCAGCCGCTCACTGCCTCGGACACGTACAACCTTGGCCGCTACGGTGAAGTCACTCTGTCATCGGGTGGTCGGCTTCAGGTATCCACTCACGTGGCGGCACCGGGCGCGCCCGCCAACGCGGTAGAGGAAGCCAACTTGCGGCGCAGCGTGCAGCTCGACGACGGCAGCAACATCGAGAATCCCGCGACCTCACCTTATCTTGCGCCCGACGGTACCCTGCGCGTTGGGGACACGGTGACTGGTCTCAGAGGCGTGCTGGGCTACGCCTTCGACGTTTACGAAATTCACCCGACGCAGGCGCCGACATTTCAGCGCGATAATCCGCGTCCCGCCTTGCCCGCTGCCGGTTCGGGACTGCGCATCGCCAGCTTCAACGTTCTCAACTACTTCACGACTCTGGACACGGGGAGTCCCGTCTGCGGACCGCTTCACACTCTGGATTGTCGCGGAGCAAACAGCGCCGCCGAGTTTCAACGTCAACGCACCAAGATCCTCGCCGCGATGACGACGATCAACGCGGACATATACGGGCTGATGGAGCTCGAGAACAACACCGACGCGTCGCTGACGGACTTGGTGAGCGGACTGAACGGGATCTTCGGATCGGGCACCTATGACTTCGTTCACACGGGCACGATCGGAACCGATGCAATCAAAGTTGGACTCATCTACAAGACTTCGACCGTCACGTTGGAGAGCCCGTCGTACGCGATTTTGGACTCGACCTACGATCCATCCTTCATCGACACGCGCAACCGCCCAGTCCTAGCGCAGACTTTCCGTCAGCTCGCGACGGGTGAGGTGATCACGATTGCCGTAAATCACCTCAAGAGCAAGGGCTCTGCGTGCACGGGGGATCCCGATGTCGGGGACGGTCAGGGCAATTGTAACCAAACGCGCACGGCGGCTGCCCTCGCGGAACTCGGATGGCTCGACACCCATCCAACCGGAAGCTCCGATTCGGATGTGCTCGTGATGGGCGACATGAATGCTTACGCCAAGGAAGATCCGATCGCTGCGTTCATCGGGGGTGGGCTCGTCGACTTGATGGCGACTCGCATCGGTGGCTCCGCCTACTCGTACGTGTTCAATGGCGAGTCCGGTTATCTCGATCACGCGCTCGCATCGCCGAGCTTGGCAGCGAAGGTATCGAGCGTGACCGAATGGCACATCAACGCCGACGAGCCACGCATCCTGGACTACAACCAAGAGTTCAATCCGCCCGCTTTGTACCAACCCGACGCCTTCCGTGCGTCCGATCACGATCCGTTCGTGATCGACATTGGTACTCCGGTCGCGACGCCGATGCCAAAACACAGCGCCGCCTGGCTCGCGTTGGGGTTGCTCGTGTTGGGCGGCACGGTCGTGAGCGTGAGGCGTTTTCGCCGCTGATGCGGTCTGCCACCGACGGCTCTTTTGAATCCGGCGTCGTCGCACGATTGCGACCATCTCGTCGGAGCCTTGGAATAGCTCATCGACTAGCTTGCGCGTAACTTCAACAACGCACTCGGTCGGAGGTTTCCGTGGCTAATGATCGCCGTAAGTTCATCAAGGCAATGGGTATCGGCGCGCTGGCGTCGGCTTTTCCGCGCAGCATTCAGCGGGCGCTGGCCATCCCTGCTCATCACCGCACCGGCACGATTGCCGATGTGGAGCACATCGTGATCTTGATGCAGGAGAATCGTTCCTTCGATCATTACTTTGGCACCTTGCGCGGCGTGCGCGGGTTCGGTGATCCGCGCGCTGTCACGTTACCGTCCGGCGATCCCGTTTGGTATCAGTCCGATGCCGCGGGGCCAGTATTACCTTTCCACCCCGAAGCACCGGATCTTGGTCTGCAGTTCCTCGAGGACTTGCCCCACGGCTGGACGGATACCCACGCCGCCTGGAACTTCGGCAACTATGACCGCTGGCTGCCTGCCAAGGGTAGCACCACGATGGCTTACCTCACGCGTGACGATATCCCCTACCACTATGCTCTGGCGGACGCGTTCACCATTTGCGACGCCTACCATTGCTCTTTCATGGGATCGACGGATCCCAACCGCTACCACATGTGGACGGGCTGGACGGGCAACGACGGCCAAGCTGGCGGCCCGGTCGTCGACAATTCCGAGGCGGGTTACGATTGGACGACCTTCCCCGAGCGGATGCAGCAAGCCGGAGTAAGCTGGAAGATCTATCAAGACAAAGGCGCGGGTCTGGACGCGGAGCACTACTGGGGCTGGGGTGACAATGCATACATCGGCAACTACGGGGATAACTCGCTGTTGTACTTTCACCAGTTCCAGAACGCTCAGCCCGGTAGCGCGCTGTTCGAAGCGGCCCTCGAGGGTACCGATGTCTCCCAATCCGGCACGCTCTTCGATCAGTTTCGGGCGGATATCGCGGCCGGTAACCTACCGCAGGTCAGTTGGGTCGTCGCTCCGGAAGCTTACAGCGAGCATCCGAATTGGCCTGCCAACTACGGCGCTTGGTACATCTCGCAGATCTTGGACGCGCTGACCGACCATCCCGACGTCTGGAGCAAGACGGTGTTCTTGGTCATGTACGACGAGAACGACGGCTTCTTCGATCACCTCGTGCCGCCAACTCCCCCTGCATCGCCGGCTCGAGGTGGCTCGACCGTCGACACCGTCAACGAGATCTTCCCGGGCAATCAGCGCTACGCGGCGGGGCCCTATGGTCTCGGCGTGCGCGTGCCGATGCTCGTGATTTCACCCTGGAGCAAGGGCGGCTGGGTCAACTCCGAAGTCTTCGATCACACCTCGCTGATCCGCTTCATCGAGCGACGATTCGGGGGTGAGAGGAGCGGAGTGTACGAACCGAACATCACGCCTTGGCGCCGCGCCGTAGTCGGTGATCTCACCTCGGCATTCAACTTCAAGACTCCCGACAATCACACGCTGCCTTTGCCTAGCACGGCGGCTTACGCTCCCACCGATGAGCTGCGTCACCCAGACTATTCACCGGTCCCGCCTAGTGATTTGATCCTACCAGAGCAGGAGCGCGGTCTGCGGCCGGCGCGCGCCTTACCCTACGAGCTCGATGTCAGGTCGGAATTCAACGTGTTCAACGGCAGCGTGTCGTTGCACTTCTCGAACACGGGCAAGGCGGCAGCGGTATTCCAGGTTCGGTCGCTGAGTAACCAACAAGGTCCCTGGTCGTACACGGTCGGCGCCCATCGGCGTCTGGACGCCAATTGGCCAGTGCGCGAGTTGGGTTTGGACGCGTATGACCTGTCTGTCCACGGCCCCAACGGCTTCTTTCGCGAATTCAGGGGTTCACTTGAAGGGCGCCACGCGGCACGCTTGAACAGCAAGCTCAGCTACGACGAAGCCGGCCTGACACTCGAGATCGAAAACCTCGGGAGCGCGGCCCGAGTCAGTGTGAAAGATGCTTACAGCGGGCGTAACAGGAGCTTGCAACTCGGAGCGCACAAGAGCATCCGCTGGCAGTTCCCACTCGAGGCAAGTCACGGTTGGTACGACTTGGTGGTTCGAGTCGACGGCGATCCGAAGTTTCTGTATGCGCTTGCGGGCCACGTCGAGAATGGCCGTGACAGCATGAGTGACCCACAGCTTTCACCGTCGTGCGGATGAAGAGACTCAGCGGCGGTTCGTAACCCACGAGACCCCGCGCGCTGGACGCGGGGTTGTAGATCTGCTCTAAGTTCGGGCGTGGCCGTTCTTGCCCGCGCTGCGCTGGCAGCGAACATGACCGTCTCGCGCTTGGTGTTGGCCGTCGGTTTGTGCGTCGCATTGGCGGGTAGCCAACTCTGGCAGAGCGCCTTCGAGCGCGACGACTGGCCGTTGTCGAGCTACCCCATGTATTCCCATTTGCAGCCGCGGGTGGTCGGCGACTATTCGCTCGTTGGGGTAACGGCTGGCGCCGAGGTTCCGCTGGGCCCCCAGTACACGCGACCCCTGGTGGGCGCGCGTCTGCGGGCTGTTCTGCGCGCTGACATCTCCAGCGCCGATGAGGCATTGGTCCCGACCCTGTGCGGCAATTTGCGCAAGGCAAAACGGGACGACATCGCGTCGCTTCGTGTCTACAAGCGGATCTGGGCCATCAACCCCGAGCTCGTGGGTCTTCACAGTCCGCCGTTTCTCGCAGCTGCGACACCGTTGATCTGCCGCGAAACGAAGGCACGGCTCTTGGCAGAGCGGCGCGGGACCAGCGAGCCCGACCCGGCCATGCCGGCACCTGCCGACGCACTGGTCTTCGAGTTGGAAGAGGGTATGAGCGACGGTCCGGTCACCATCGTGGACGATCGCTATGCGCACGGAGGCAAGGCTCTACGCATCGACGCCGCCCAGGCAAGACTGAGCTTCAGCTTCAAGGTGCCAGCTGGCACTTACGCGTTGTGGCTACGCGGCAAGCTTTCCACGGACGCCAAGCCCGAGAATGCTGGGGTCGAGTTTACAGATGGATCGCTTTCGGACACGGATGCGCCGCTGGAGCCCCCTCCAGCATTCAATGCAGGGTTTCCCGCTGGCGTTTATGTGTGGTCGAGCAACGGCCCGGCTGCTCCGCCCATCAAGAGGCAGTTCTCCAACTCAGCGGAGCAGCAGCTCGTGATCGTCGTAAAGGGTGGCCCGCTGATCCTCGATCAATTGGTGCTCACTCAACGCTGGCCCGAGCGACCGCTGTCAGGAGCGCCGGTTTCACGATGAGTCTGCTGAATCTGCTTCGGCGTTGCGGGGTTTGGGCGCTGGCGCGTCTGGAAAATACGTTCTTGGCCCGGCGTTCCCCGTTGGATCTGGCCATGCTCAGGCTGATCTTGTACGGCTACGTCGCCGTTTTTGAAACGCATCGGAAGTTTACCTGGAGCACGCAGCGAGCCAGCTTCTCGCCCGTGGGCATCTACAATTGGACTGGACTCATCAGCGATCACACATTGAGCCTGATGCAGCGTGTGGGCCAAGTAGCAGCCATCGCGTGCTGCGTGGGAGTCGGATTTCGTTTCGCCGCACCCGTCTGTGCGCTGGCTCTGGTGTATCCAATGGGCCTCGCCAACAACTTTGGCAAGATCAATCACCCGGACAACTTGTTGGCAGTCGCGCTGGTCCTGTTGGCGTTCTGTCGTGCTGGTGATGGATTATCGATCGATGCCTGGCTACGCCGCAGGCGAGGCGAGACGTTCGAAGCCAGTGCGGAGTACCGTTGGCCGATTGCCGCGATTTGGCTCAGCGTTGCAGGAATGTATTGGGCTGCAGGCGTAGCGAAGGTGCTGCATACGGGTTGGGAGTGGGCTTTCAGTGATAACTTCCAGCTACTCTTGCTGCGACATCATTTCACGCACTCACCGCCAACGCGCGTCGGGATCTGGATTGCTCAATTCCCCGCGCTGTGCGTCGCGCTGGCGGTTGGTGCGTTGAGTTGGGAACTGCTGGCGCCATTGTTGTTGCTCGGGGGGCGCTGGACGTTAGTGTTTGGCGGCGGGCTGATCGGGTTGCAGGTCGGCATATTTTTGCTCCTCGGCGTCGCCTTTCGTTCGATGGCACCCGTGTTTGCTGCGTTCTTGCCTTGGCAGCTCCTCGCGGAGCGTTTGCTTCCGAAGCGATGGCTGGCGAGTGCGGGCGCGGAGCCTGGCCCGCGGCCGCACGAGTAGGGCTGCAGTGCCTCTGGCTAGCGAACGCTGGCGGGTACCGAGTGCTCAGGCCAGCTTTGGAGCTTGCTCTTCGCGCCAAATTGACGCGGGGTCGTGGCGGGGTGCGTTTGATATACGCACCAAGTGAAGCGTGGACTCTCGCCAAATCGCTCGCGTTCGAGCTTACCGCTCGTCAAGAGCACGGTGCCGAGTGTGCTTCGCCGATTCTGTGCGCAACACGGCGTCCTCGTCGATGCCATCGCCGCTCGATACGGGGTGAGTCGAGAGGATGCCGAGAGCGCTGACGCGTGGCTGCCTTATGAGTACGCGCTCGAGCTTTGGGACGCGCTGATCGCAGCGGTTCCCGAGCAGCCCGTGGGGGTTCACTTCGGGGCCGTGATCGGCTTTTTTGACTTGGGCGTCGTCGGCCTGGCCGCAGCGCACGCCTCCACCATCGCCGAAGCGTTTGCGACCTTTGCCCCGCTTGGGCACTTGCTCGATCCCGCGTTGGAGATTGAGCTGAAAATCCACGAACAGCAGCGCGTGATCGCGATCCGCTCTCACGCCGAATTGCTGGCGCGGGTTCATCCGATGGAGGCAATGCTCGTCAGCACCAACGTCGGGCTGGGTCGGCTGACGCAGGCCGAGTTCGGTCCACTGCGAGTCGAGTTCGCGCGACCCCCTCGAGGATTGCCAGAGGTTTACATGGCGCAGTTCGGTGTGCTGCCCGAGTTGACGGACCGTTACGCGCTCACCTACGCCGCGCAAATTTTCGAATTGCCGATCGCCGGAGCCCACCCTTTGGTGCTCAAATACTTGGTCGAGCACGCCCAAGCTCAGAACGTTCACAAGCACGCCGAGAACACCACGGTCGCCCGCGTGAGCGAGTGGTTGGAGAAGCAGGCCGGCTCCGCTGGCCCGCGCCGACTGATGGAATGTCGCTTGAGCGATGTGGCTCGCGGCCTGGCCACGAGCCGCCGGGAGCTGCAGCGGCGTTTGGCGGCAGAAGGCACCACTTTTCGTGCGCTACAAGACGAAGCGGGACGCGCGCGGGCTCATGAGCTGTTGGCGCGCGGGGATGCTTCAGTGGCGCAGATCGCAGAGCAGCTGGGCTATGCCGAGCCGCGCAGCTTCCAACGCGCGTGCTACCGCTGGTTTCAAGCCGCACCTGGCGCTCATCGCCGCGGTCAGAACTGATGGCGCAAAGTGTCCGATTTTTGGCGCACCAAGCCGCTGCGTGAGTCGAGCAACGGACCGAGAGTATCCGTGTCCGGGGCGCAACGCAAACGCGCTCTGGCGGAAAGGTCCCATGCATTTCGTTCACCTGGCGCTAGCCGCCAGCGTTTTGCTCTTCGACTTGTTCGTCTTTTGCTCGTTCCCGCTCGTCGGACTCTGCCTGCTGCCATCGCTGTTCGGAGCTGCGCTCTGGTTTGGGAGTGTCTGGCGCGCGAGCTTTTGAGCTGAGGCCGGGGGCGCCGGCTCCGGCATCAACGCAGATGGGGGGAACGTCGTCGCAGGACGAGGCTCATGAACGCCGCTCCGGCAAACGCATACCCAGCCATTGAGGCGTCCTTCGCGCTCATGCTCAACCAGCGGTGTTGCGGAACTGATCCCGCAAATGAACGCGTGAACTGCGCGTCCTCGGTGAGCGCAGCGCGCGCGATCACGGAGCTGGCGCGCGTGATCACACTCTCGGTATCGAAGAGCTTGCCGAGCGTGGGAAAGGAACTGAAACTCTTCGCGTCGGTCACGCTCTCGAGCACGAACGCCCTGCCGTCGTGCGCTGCGATCGCGTCACTGACGGCCTGGGCGTAACTGCCGAGTCTCAACGCATCTGCGTCCAGGTCGTCAAGCGTGAGGGCCGCGAACGGCTCCGCTGGAGCGAGCGCCTTCGGACCAACGACGAACAACGTGTAGCTCACTTCTTCAGCCGCGCCCAATCGCGCAAAGCGCAACGAGATCTGACGGTGGTCACCTTGCAGACTGTAGTGAAGCCCGACACTGCTCGGCGCTCCGGTCGTTGCCTTGTCGCTGCGCTTGGCTGCGATGAAATAACGACCTGCGCCCAGGTATTCGTCGATCAGCGCGCTCTGGGCCGTGGGTACTTTGAAACCGTTGTCGTTCAACCATTGGGCGAGCGCCGCTGAGTCGTCCGCCGTGAGGGCTACGGCAGTAACGGGCCCAACTTCGACGAGCTCGCTGGTTGACACCCCCTTGATGTTTGCTCCGCTCCCGCCCTTGGAGCTCGCGCCGATGCAAGCGCAACCCGAGCCGCCGCTGCTCTCACTCGCGGTCTCGATCTGGGGTGCTGTTTCATCCGCCAACGCGCCCAGCTCGTCGCTCGAGACGGGCTCGGTGTCGAGCGTGGGTTGGCTCGGTACCGGGATCAACACCGCGTAGTCCGCGTTGGTCTTTGGAACCGTGATTTGGACCACCACGTCCGTCGTACCCGAAGAACGAGCGGAGATGACGATGCGCTGGGCATCCATGACCACTCCCGCTGCGCTAGTTACGCCGCCCCCGCCACAGGCATGTGCTCTGCAGGTAAACAGCACAAGCGGGATGACCAGCAGACGCAGGGCGCGCTTCATCGTTCGGCCTCGCAGCGCGCGACCAGCAGTGGATCGAATCGGCATTGGTAGTTGGCCCGGTGCCCACAGCCGTCGGCGATGAAGTACCCCTCTTCACGATCGACGGCGGTAACGGCACTTGGTAAACAGCCGTATTCGCGCGCATGGCGTCGCTGAACCTCGTAAGCAGGGCTGACACACTTGCCGTCCCAGCACTGAATCTCGAGGTTCTTGCCGCAGCCCTGCACCGCGTAACGCTCTGCCGACGCTGGCGTGAGCGGACGCACGTCTACGACGTCGGGGTCACAATTTTGAATCTTGGCGAATTCAGCTGCCGGTAGGGACGGTCCGCATGCCGTCAGCATCGCGCCGCAGAACAAGCCCAGATTCGCCCGCTTCATCGAGTTTGAATACCAGTTTCGAGGCTGGCCTCGCAAGCTGAACTCAACGCGAGCGATAAACGCCGACCCGATTGTTGGACTCGGTAATCTGTTCCAGCCAGGGCAGTCTCAAATCTGCCATGTCGACGCAGATGATTCGGAAGCGCTGCACACTGGCCAAGCGCTCGAGTTCCGTCAACAAGCTGCGCATGTGCTCGCCCCCGAACGGACTGTACATGAAGAAGACCGTTCCTTCGCGGCAGGGGCCAGGGAGTTCCGCGGCGTTGCCGTGGACGACTTGCACTCGCTGCAGCCCGCGTTGATCGAGCAACTTGCGTGAGACCGCTACCAGTGAACGCTGGATCTCTACCCCTAGAACCTTGGCCTCACTCATCAGGCCGAAGAAGGCAATGCTGCGTCCGAGACCCGAACCAAGATCCACGAGTAGATCGCGGTCGTGGAGCCGTACGAGGCTCAACGCTTGCAAGAGGGCTTCGACCGGGCAGGGCCAATACGGCACGCAACCGCGGGGTAGAGCCTCGTCATCCGGCATCTCTGGCAGGCCGAGCCAAACATCGAACCACTGATCTCGTTGCGAAGGCACGATGCGTCGCAGTTGCTCGGCGAAGGCTTGCCTCGTGAGCCGTGTCGGTGATGATTCAATCGTCGTCGACACGTCGAAATCAACTTCCGCTATCGTCACGCGCATCCTGGATGGCATCCGCCAGCAGATCCTCTGGAGGATCATAAGGAAACCAACCCGTGATTCGACCCGTTGGCGAAATCACGACGAGATTCGGAATGCCGACGATCTGGAAGGCTTGCTTCGCTGCGCCGTTCACGTCCCAGACGATCGGTTTGACGATGCCCCAATCGCCAGCCACTTTGGCCGCGTCACTGCGCTCTTCGTCGATGCTGATCGCGACGAAGTCGACGTCGTTGTCTTTGACGCGATACTGCGTCTTGGGCAGGGCCACGCTACATGGCCCGCAGCTGCTCTCGAAAAAGTCTGCGACCAGCACTCGCTGCGGGGGGAGCGCGAAACTTCCCGATCCATTGGCCACGATCTGCAACGTCATCGGCGCAACTCGCGTGCCGACTAGCGGAGGTTGTCGCAGGTGCAGGCGCAGGGCGCGCCGGACCAAAGATGACCCGCCAAGCAGAGCCAGCGCCCCGAGCCCCAAGTACCCACGTCGCGCGATCTTGGACCCAGCCACGCCCCAATACCTAAACGAGCTCCACTTGCTCTGCAACTGCCGTGGTCTCGCCAGCGGCTCGGCTCGCGTTCGTACGAGCATTTCAGAACGAATGCAGACCACGGACGAGCTCGCTCAGCGCGCCGCTTGCCGAGGTCTGCACGAACACATCCTCCAGCGACACTGGGTCCTGGGAGCGGTTCACGACATTTACTTGCAGCGTAGGAGTTCGCAGCAGTTGCTCCACGGCCGTGCGTTGTTCGGGGCTCGCATCATCCGCCAAGCCAAAGCGCAGCAGGCGCGGGTTGTAGATGTCATCGGCGCGACGCGCTGCCCCACGCCCCTCCGCCGTGAAGAGTGAGCGGCCGTTTTCGTGCTTGAACTTGCTCGGGTCAATGAGTTCGAACGGCGTTGCCGCGTAGTATTTGTCACACACCAGCCGGGTCTCGCTCTGAGTCGCGCCCGAAATGTAAACCTCTAACGTGCCGGCGCGCTGTTCGGCCGTCAGATCTTCTGTGCGCAAGTAGATCGAGGCACGTGGATGCGGAGTCTTGCCGAGTTCGAAGTCCCAGCGTTTCGACTGACCGGGCAACAGCACCCAGGGAGCATCTGGCGCAGCCACCGTAGCAAGACCGTCCGGTTGGGGCGCTGGTCGGTAGTAGCTGCTGAAGTATTTCGAGTAGTCAGGGATGTGCCCTGGGTTATCGCCCCTGCCCATGAAGTTGCCAAACTGCAAGAACTCGCTTCCCGAGCTACTACTACCCGTCGCGGCCGTCAGCGGGTCGCCCAACTCCGTATACAGACTCCGAAAGAGGCTCGAATGGTAGTCGGGATTGGATAACTCGATACCAGTGACGCCTTCGGCCCAGGCCTCGATTGCACGGCCGCGCAAGGCCTCGGTGGTCTTTCTCAGATCGAGCAAGGGCCCGCCGCCAGCGATTCGTTCGAGCCGCGTGTCGGTGAAGCCCGCGACGAACTTCAAGCCGCGCTGTGCCTTGTCGGCGGCGCTGATGTCGGCAACGGATGCACTCCAGCGCTGTAACTGCATGTAGTCCGAGCCGATCACGAAGTCGACGAGGCCCGATTCGTACCAGCCTCGTAGATCCAGCCCGAGGTACTGCGCATAGGCCAACGAATCCGGAACCAGAATCGCGATCATCACCGGACGCTGGCGCCGTTCCGCTGCTGTGTTGGCGAGCTCGCGGATCTCGCGCATCATTGCGCTCATACTCTCGACTTCGCTCACGCTCGCGGCTTCGCCCGGTAAACCGTTGCGCCGGAAGAATACCGCGTGACGCATGAAGTTGAGTTGGATGCCATCCACGTCGTAGCGCTCGAGGACATCGCGAACCGCGTCGGTGACCATGCGTCGGACCGCGGGGCTCTCGAAGCGGACCGAACTCCACTGGCCAGCTACGAGCTCTATCGAATCGTCTTCTACGACGTGTCCCTTGCTGTCGAACTTGGCAGCGAACTGATGCTCTGGGTGTTCGCGCTTGAAAGCCGAGTACAGGAACATGTCGGCGTTGCGCGCGCCACTCGCGTCGTGGGTGTCGTTGACGCGGATGCCCCAGAACACTTCACGTGGGCGGGCCACGGGCCAGCCGTCGCGCTTGCCATGCGCGTACGTGATCGCCTCGTGCAGTGGATCGATGCCTGGAAAATCGCGGCGGTCGCGATTGAGCGCGATGCGATGTACGAAGTTCGGGCCTGCACAATGTTTGCGGCAACGAGTGACCAGATCGCGATCGCTCTTGCTACCGCGGCACCATTTGCGGTTCGCCTCCTCGTCGTGACAGAACCAGGTATCCCAATTGCGGAAGTCCGCCACGTGATTGGGGTGAAAGAAACCGCCGAAGCCACCGCCTGAGGTTTCGTATACGAGTGTGTCGATCTGATTGTCTTGGTCGAGGTTCAGCTGAGTCAAGCGGGCGTTGAGGAACAGTTGGCGTGCGTCGCCCGCGTTGCGTGGCTCGCTGTCGGCAAACACGTCGTTACCATCATCGTTGATCCACAGTCGCCGTCGGCGTTGCAAGACGTCGAGGTGGGCCTGGCTGCCGTTGGCGTAGCCAGTCGGCGAAGGGACTCCCAGGCTTGGCTTTGGTCCTGCAATGCTCGACGCGGACCCAGAGTTGTCGTTCGATTCTTGCTCGAGCGCCGAGATCGGGCCTTCGCGCGGCGCGCAGCCGTAAGCGATTGTGCCGCCGCCCAGCAGCGCTCCGAGCTTCAGCAGAGCGCTAGAAACGAAGCACCGACGGCGCGTTATTGAGTCTTGGCGAATTCGCTGCGCACCCACGCCACGACCTGGTTCTGATCGACGGTGTTCTTCGAACTGTTGTCGCTCTTGTCGATGAAGGCGAACATCGGGCAGTCGCTCTTGGCTTCGAGCACGGTTTGGGCAAGCTTGGCCGCGGTTCGACGATCGTAGATCGTCACGTCCGCGTCCATGATCTTCAGGGTGGAGGGGCCTTCTTTGTAGCTGCACGTCTTGGTGGCTCGCGGCTGTTCTTTGTTTTCTGCGATCGCGACCCAGTCTAACTCGAGCACGCTGCTTGCGTGCCCAAGGAATTCGAGGTCAGAGTAACCCGAGACCACTGCTACGCCGCGAGGCTTGGGCGAAGCTGAATCACCTGGACCGAAGCTGACGCCCCCATCCCGAGCTTTGAGCAAAGCAAAGCGTACGCCCTCCTTGACGTCTTGCTTCTTGAGCTTCGTACTGACGGGTTGGGCGCCTGGTACGGCGATTGTCAGTTCGAAGCCCAGGTCGATCGGCCCTTTGAGATCGTCAAGACTCGTCTTGAGCACGGCCGGTTTGATGTCGAGCAGCGTGGAGAAGTACCCAGAGTCGCCGAGCGTGCTTTCCTCATCGCCGATCTTCACCTTGGTGCCCTGCGGGAACTGACTGAATGCAGCTTGCAACTTCAACGGGGGCTTGTCG
This sequence comes from Polyangiaceae bacterium, assembly GCA_036263015.1. Taxonomy (GTDB): domain Bacteria; phylum Myxococcota_A; class Polyangia; order Polyangiales; family Polyangiaceae; genus SZUA-265. The sequence goes on from DATAHU010000056.1 coordinate 67,332, forward strand.
GTGTCTTTCGTAGGGAAGAAGGTGGCCTCACCCTTGACTCCCTGCGCTGTCAATTTGTAGTTCTGCTCCCAATTGAGCGACACGGACTTGGTCACCGCGGCGGGTTCGGTCGCCGGTGCATCAGCGGCTTGGCCGGATTGCGCCGTATCGCTCGTGGTGATCGGCACGCGCTTGCAGCCGCACAGCGCCCCGACGCCCAGTGCTGCGATCAGAGTGCGAACCCGCGCTGAACCGAATCGGACTTCGAACATCCGTAACCTCCAAGCTCGCGAGCCTAGCGCGCTTGCCCGGGCCCGACAACCCAGACTTCGTTCACCTCGAACAGCCACCGCAGCCGTGAGCGACTTGGCGAAACCCCTGCCGCACATGCTGGCCCTGCCGATCGCGCTGCTGGGGATT
>DATAHU010000057.1:0-19207 GCA_036263015.1 Polyangiaceae bacterium
GCTTCTAGCGCCCTGCGGACGACGCTGATGGGGCGGGGGCGGGTTTGGGGGTGGGTAAACGGGCCCTGATTACGGCGATGGCTTGCGCGACTTCGGCCGCATCCTTCAGGCACGCGTTGCAGGGGGCTTCTTCGTTTGGGCGACAGCCTTTGCCGTGTACGAATTGCTCGAGCTGAGCGAGTGAGCGGCGATCGCCGACGTTTTCAGCGCGTTTGACCAGCGCGAGCCTCACTTTGCAGTTGCTGGCACGGAACAACGCTGCCGCGATGCTGGCTTCGGGTGTCGAGGCGCGCTCGAAGCCCTTGGTGTCGAGCCAAGCCGCGGCAGTGTCCGCGAGGTCCTTGCGCACGCCCGGCGTGATCGCCAAGTCGTACAGGATGTCTGCTCCGCGCGCTTGCATCGCCGTTTCGAGCAAACGCAAAGCTTGGTCTTTCGTCTCCGTCGCTTGAACCACGCGCCACACGATTGCCGCCACGTTCTTGTTCGAGGATAACGATGGCTCCAAGCTCAGCGCCGTCTTGACGCTGGCGAGAGCTTCGGCCCAGTGTGCAGCTTTGAACGCCAAACGCGCTTCGGCCAAGTGCGCACGGCCATCGCGCGGGTAACGTTGCAACAGCGCCCCTACCGCCAACGGGCCTGCGGCGAGCGCGCCCTCGAGCTGTTCGTCCGTGAGTACGTCCGCGCTCGCGGCAGGCAGCGCGGTTGCCGACGACGCTGCAGCTGTCGCTCTGGGTGCAGTCGACGTCTCCGCCGGATTGGCGCTCGAAGCGAGCCCCACTTCGGCATCCGACTTGGTGACGCCAAAGCTCTTGATCAGCGCGTAGACGGCGAACACCACCACCGCGAGCACGACGAAGGCCGCGACGACCTCCCAATCGGGAAGCGCCTTGATCTTCTCACTCAGGGACTGCCAACCTTTGCGGCGTCGCCCGAGCACTCGACCTAGGTTAACGCGTGTCGGCGGTTCGAGTGCGGGCGCGGGCTCGGTCGTGCCCAACTGATCGATGGGCCGCGTCGAGTCAGAGTCGGATTCGCTCGGGGCCTCGGGCGTCGACGGCTCGGGCAGCGACGCGATCAATTCGCGAATGCGACGGCTCAGCTCTTCAGCGTTCGGCACGCGCTTGGTCGCTTCGTTCACCATCAAGCTAGCGACGAAACGTTCGACCACGACGGGCACACGAACGCCGGGGGCGCGTTGCGAGATCGGCGGCACCACGCCCGATAGTTGCTGCCCCAGAATACCGAAGTCGTGCTCGGCCTTGAAGGGGCGCTTGGCGGCAAGCAGCTCGTACAACACGACGCCGAGCGAGTACAGGTCCGCGCGGCCGTCCACGCTCTGGCCGAGCGCTTGCTCGGGCGCCATGTAATCGGGAGTGCCGAACACCATGCCGGCCTTCGTCGTCAGGGCGCCCTCGGGTTGCGATTGCAAAGGACGCGATTCGGCAATGTCGACCGGCACCTTGGCGACGCCGAAGTCGAGCACTTTGACGACGTCTTGCGCATCGTCGCGATCGACGAGCATCACGTTCTCGGGCTTGAGATCGCGATGCACGATGCCGAGCGCGTGCGCTGCCGCCAGGGCTTCGCTGATTTGCAGGGCGATGTTGAGCGCGCGACGCGCGGGCAGCGGCCCCTTCTCGATCTCCGTACGCAGTGTTCGGCCCTCGACGAACTCGAGCACCAAATAGACCGAGCCGTCGGGTAACTTGCCGAAGTCAGTCGCGGTCGCCACGTTGGGATGCGCGATGTGCGCTGCCGCCATCGCTTCGCGTTCGAAGCGCGCCATCACCTCGGGCACGCGCGTGAGCTCGGGTCGCAAGATCTTGAGCGCGACCTTCTTGCGCATGTGGATGTGTTCACCCACGTACACGCGTCCCATTGCTCCTTCGTCGAGCAGAGCATCGACGCGATAGCGGTCCCCAATGATCGTCCCGACGAGCAACTCAGCTGCGAGGTCGGGCTTCGAAGGATTCTTGGGCATGTGCTGATCGGCGTCCTCGGGACAGAACGAGCCGTGCTATAGGGCGGCCGTGCTCGTCACAAGCTTTCCAGTTGGGCCGTTGGGATGCAACTGCTCCGTGATCGCGGATGTCAAAGCCGGGCATGCCATCGTGATCGACCCGGGGGGCGACTTCGAGCGCATCAAGAGCCAGCTCGATGAGGATCGACTGACGGTCACCGCGATCGTTCATACGCACACGCATATCGACCACGTCGGCGCTACGGCACCCCTGCAACGACTTTCCGGAGCCGAAGCTCACATCAACGAGGGTGACCGCTTCCTGTACGACATGTTGCCCGTGCAATCGGCGCTGTTGGGCGTGCCCATGCCGGAAAAGTGCGACATGTTGGGCACCCTCGAGGACGGCTTCACGCTGCGCGCCGGAGAGCTCGAGTTGGGCGTGATGCACACGCCAGGACACACCCCGGGCAGCGTCTGTTTCTATTGCGAGAGCCAAGGCGAACGAATTGCGTTCACGGGCGATACCTTGTTTCAGCGCGGCATCGGGCGCACCGACTTGTGGGGCGGGGATAGTCGCGAGATCCAACGCTCGCTCAAGAACCGCCTGCTCACCTTGGAGGACGACACGGTGGTGATCCCGGGGCACGGCCCTAGTACGAGCATTGGCGACGAACGCCGGATGAACCCGTTCTTGCGTCGTTTGTAACGACGTAGCGCGACGCTGTTCGTTTTGGATTGAACCGCGGCCTTGGCGTTTTGGCGGTTCAATCATTCGGGCCGGGCCGCCGAGGGAGGGTGTCCGCGCCGCACCCGTTAGCCAAGAGCGCACCCCCAAATGAAGGACGGGCCAGCCCTCTTCAAAGAGGACCAGCCCGTGCACTGCGTTTGATCGGTTACTTGCCGCTTTGGGCGAGCTTGATCATCTTCTGGAACTGCGGGAACGGCTGCGCGCCGCTCAAGAAGTAGCCGTTGATCGTGAAGGCGGGGGTGCCCTTCACGCCGACTTTGTTGGCCACTTCGACGTCCGCGTCGATTTCCTTGGCGTGCGTGTGCTCGTCGAGCGCTTTCTTGAAGCGCGCCATGTCGAGCCCGATCTCGGAAGCGTACTTCTCGAGGTCTGCGCGCTCGAGCGCCTTCTGGTTCGCGTACAACTTGTCGTGGTACTTCCAGAAGCCGGCCGAGCCCTGCTGAGCGAACGCCTCTTGGGCAGCTTCAGCCGCGGGACGGGCATGGCTGTGGAAGGGCAACGGCATGTGGCGCCACACGAACTGCACCTGATCGCCGTACTCCTTCATCACCTGCTCGACCGTGGCCACTGCGCGACCGCAGTAGGGGCACTCGAAGTCGCTGAACTCTTGGATCAAGATCTTGCCGTTCTTGGCGCCCTTGACGGCGTTGTTCGCCGTAGGAGCAGGCACGTCTTTCTTCTCGGGCTCTTGCGGACCCTTGGCGGTCTTCATGATCTCGTCGTAGACCTTGTCACGCGCGACGCCCTTGGCAACCAGGCCCTGGGCAATCGTCATCTGCTCCTTGATCAGCGCTTCGAACTTCTCGAACGGCTGAGCGCCACTCAAGCGACGGCCGTTGATGAAGAAGTGGGGCGTACCGTTGGCGTTCATGTCGCTCGCCTGGTCGATGCTGGCCTGGATGCGTTCCTTGTACTTGCCGGCAACCGCGTCCTTGACCTCGGACTCCGAGAGACCGAACTCTTTGCCGATTCCGATCAAGCCTTCGTCGGTGAGCAGTTTCTGGTCGCCGAACATCTTGTCGTGAACCTTCCAGAACAACGCGTCGCCACCCTTGGCGTAAGCGAGGCGGCCGAGGTTGGCCGCGGGCATGGCCATCTTGTGGAAGGGCAGAGCGTTGTCTTTCCAAACGACGCGCACGTCCTTGCCGTACTTCTCCATGATCTGGGCGATGGTCGGCTCGACGCGTGAGCAGAACGGGCACTGGAAGTCGGACCACTCGACGATCGTCACGAGCGCGTCTTTGGCGCCCTTGACGGGATCATCGTTGTTGAGCGTGATGCGCCAAACGGTGGTGTCTTCCTTCGGCGGCTCCTGGGCTTTCTTGTCGTCACCGGCGGGCTGAGCCTTGAAGTTCTCCTTGGTCAGCTGAACGCTGACCTGGTTCTTGGCGGTGCCCTTCTTGATCAGGTCGTCGGCCTTCTTGAGCTGCTCGTCGATCACCTGCTTGAAGCGGTCGATCGGCTGTGCTCCCGAGAGCACGACGCCGTTGATGCGGAACGCGGGGGTACCGGTCGCACCGAGCTTGCGGTTGCCTTCGAGGTCGGCCTTGACCTTGTCCGAGGTCTTCTTGTCCGCGCGCGCGGCCTTGAACTTCGCAGCGTCGACGCCGGACTCGGCAGCCCACTTGGCGAAGTTGTCCTCGCTCAGATCCTTCTGGTTGGTGAAGGCCAAGTCGTGGAACTTCCAGAACGCGTCATCCCCACCCAAGCTGTAGACCGCGACGGCGGCTTCGGCAGCGGGGGTCGCCATCTGGTGGAAGGGAAGCGGGTTGTTCTTCCACACGACCCGGATCTTGTCCGGACCGTACTGGTCCTTCAGCTGCTTGAGGGTCGGTTCGACCTTCGAGCAGAAGGGGCACTGAAAGTCGCTGATCTCGACGATCGTGACCGGTGCGTCGGCTTTGCCCCACTTGGGGTCGTCGGCGCCGATCGGAATCGGACTCGAGGTGTCGGCAGCGGCTGCAACTTGTGCGGTCGCCTTGTCCGGACCCATGCCGGGACGAGCGCGATCGATGGCGTACATCAGGAACATCCCAGCGAGTGCGCTCAGGAAGAACCCGACGATTGCGGTTCTCTTTTCCATTGGACTTCTTTCTCCTTGGTCCGGGTCATGCCGGACGAAAACTGTTGAAACTGCGAACAAAAACCAAAGCGGACGCCGGCGGGCCGCGCCGCTGGACACTTGCAAGTGAACCCAGCACGAACCCACGCGACACCGCGGGACGCGAGGCACCGACGCAGCGCGGCCATACGCAGAGAGCGAACGCCACGCGCGCGAGTCAGCACCCCGCGCTAACTACGGGGTGGACGAAACACGCCGAGCTGATGAGCCAACTGCTGACCCAAGCCCGAGTGTTCGATGAAAGGCTTGACCCGCACGAACTCAGCCGCGGGCGTCAAGCCGAGGCTGGGCAGTAGTCCGCCGTCATCTTGCAACGGCTGGACGAGCGCCGGGGTTTCGTTGGGGTGGCCGGGCTGCAGCTGATCGAAGATCGCCGGAACCTCGGGGCAGTTCGCGGCACTGATCTCGCCATCGTCGGAGGGCGGCGCGGGCAACGGGGCCATCACCGTCGCGCCGCTTTGGTCGCACATGGGAGCTTGGGCGTGCGCGCTCTTCGAGGCGCAGACCAATACGAGCAGAACGGCGACGAGCACGAGCTGCCTGCAGACCCAACTGCGGGCGGCGCTCTTACCCCAACTGCCGTTTCTTCCCAATGTCATGAACGAGGCGCGAGATTGTACAGACTCGACGCCAATCAACAACCCGGGTCGCGTGGGTATTCCACTCCTCGACCCTTTGGGCCCATCGCGGCAGCTTTTTTGACTACTTTATCCCACCCTGTAACCATGCCCTCATGCAGCCCCGCCCGTCAGACGCTAACCCTTCGAATTTGCGGGATAAGGATCCGTCCACTCGGAGTGAGGACCGTGCCAGCGAGGTGAGTCTCACCAGCGAAACGCGTCGGCAGCTGGGCCGTTGGACCTTGCTCAAGCCCATGGCCCGGGGCGGCATGGGTGAAGTCTTCTTGGGAACGGCGGGTGGCATCGAGGGGGCCGAGCGCCCAGCGGTGATCAAGATCATCCGGCGCGAGCACCAAAAGGACGCGTCGTTCTTGGCGCGCTTCTTCGACGAAGCCCGCATCCAAGCACAACTGCAGCACCCCGGCGTCGCGGGCGTGCTCGAAGCCTCGACCGATCAAAGCGGCTGTCCCTACGTGGTGCTCGAGTACATCGAGGGCCGCAACTTGAGCGAGCTGCGCCAACGCGCCTCGCAACTCAAGATGCCGTTGTCCTGGGCCGACGCGGTCGCGATCGCCGTCAGCCTGGCGGAAGCCCTGGTGCACGTGCACGAACGCACGGACGCCGCGGGACGCGCGCTATCGATCGTGCACCGCGACATGAGCCCACAGAACGTAATGGTCGGCTACGCGGGTGACGTCAAGCTGATCGACTTCGGGACCGCGCGCGGCGAGAACCGCCGCTGCCAGACCGTCTCGGGCGTGGTGTTCGCCAAGCCCGGCTACGTCGCCCCAGAGGTCGCGAATCAAAACCAACCTGGACCCCAAGCCGATCTGTACGCGCTCGGCATCATCCTGTGGGAGCTGGTCGTGGGTCGTCGCTTCTTGACGGGCGATCCGTCGGAGCACTTGGCTAAAGTCGCGACGGGTGAACGCTTGCCGAGCCCCGTCTCGAGCACGGCCAACGTGCCGCTCGAGCTCGATACGGTGATCGCGCGCTTGACGGCCCCTCAACTCAAAGACCGTACAGCCACTGCGCGCGAAGCGCTGGCCGAACTGGTGCGCGTGCTGTCGCGCGCGCCGAGCTTGGCGGATGGTGAACGCAGCGTGCGCGGACGCATCGCGCACGTGATGAGCCGCCTGTATCCGTCGGAGCCCGCACGCTCGCGCGCAGAATTCGCGCGCTTGCTGGCGGAGCGCGGCTGCGAAGAGCAACCCGATCCGTTCTTGCCCGAATCGCCCAAGCCCCAAGATCCGAGTCTGTTGTTACCCGGCACCCGCTACAAGCTCGTGCGCCAGATCGCCAAGAGCGCGATGAGCGTCGTCTACGAAGCGCTGCACGTCGACTTGGAACGCAGGGTCGCGCTCAAGGTCTTGCCGCGCGAGCGCTGTGAGAACCCGCACTTCGAAGCGCGCTTCCGCAAGGAAGCGCGCGCTCTGGCGCAGCTCCGTCACGAGGGCCTGGTCACGCTACACGACTTCGGTGTGTCGCAAGATGGCCGTCCCTTCTACGCCATGGAGTACTTGGAGGGCGAGACGCTGAAACAACGCTGCGAGCGTCGCCCGATGCCGTGGCGCGAGGCCGTCGGCATCGCGATCGCGATCTGCCGAACGCTGCAAGCCTGTCATGCCAAGGGGCTCGTGCATCGTGACATCAAACCCGACAACATCTTCATCACGAGCTCGGGCGCCGTCAAAGTCATCGACTTCGGCGTCGCCCAAGAAGGCGCCGACACGCAGGCAGTGGAGCCAGGCGCAGACAACAGTGGCTCGATCAAGGTGACCGGGACGCCCGAATACATGGCGCCAGAGCAAGTGGGCACCGAGGAAGTGAGCGCTTCGGCCGACGTTTACGCCACGGGCACTCTGTTGTACGAGCTCGTGACGGGTCGGCTGCCATACATGGCGCAAAGCACGGTGCAATTGCTCGACGACAAACGCCGGCACGCGCCGACCGCCCCGCGCAAGGCGTGCCCCGGCTTGGGCCTGCCGCGCGGTTTGGATCCCGTACTGCTCAAGGCGCTCAACCCGTCGCCCGCGCTGCGTTATCCCGCAGCCGAACAGTTCGGTCGCGCCCTCGACGGGGTGCTCAAGGGTGAACGCTCGAACACGACGCGCACTCGCGTGTTCGCAGCGACTGCACTGGCCGCCGTCGGACTCGGCGCATGCGTCAGCGGCCTGAGTCCGCGTTGGAGCCATGACCTCAGCGGTTCGCTGCGCGCGACAGGTGTACAAGAGCCGGTGAGCGCCCAGGCCGCGGTCGCCGCGCCCCTGGGAGCGCCCGAGGCCAAAGCCTTTGAGGCGAAGCCCGCGGGCCCGGATCTCGTGCCGACTGGGCCCGCCGTCGATCCGACCCCTGAAGCCGTAGCGGTATTGCAAGAGAAGCCCGCCCCCGGCGAGCGCGCACCCATTAACCCGGAAACCGCCGCCCAGGACGATCCCCAGGCAGACGATTCCGATTCGGACGAGGTCGTAACGGCCGAGACGGCGTCATTGCCAAGCGACGCCCAGGCAGATGCCGAGCGCGCCGACAAGCTCGTCCACGGTGACAAGGCCGACAAAGAGCAGGCGCTCGAGCTCTACCGCCGCCTCGGCAAGATCCACCCCGACCACGCTCGTGTGCTGGAAGGTTGGTCGAAGGCCGCTGCGGCGAACCGCTGGTGGGGCGAAGCGCTGCGCACCGCCCTGCGCTGGGCGTCGTTGGATTCGAGCACGCGTGCCCAGCTGTACTTGGCGCGCACGCAGCGGCTCGTCGGGCAGCGTTACGGCGCAATTCAGACGCTCGAACGGCTCTTGAGCAAGGAACCGAAGTCGCCCGAAGCGCAATCGATGTTGGAGCGGTATCGCGAGAACTGATAGCGTCCCTGGTCGATAGGAGTCACCGCGTTTGGCAACCCGCCCCAGCCAGAAAATCAGCGTCCCGAGCGCCGAAGCCGATCAACCGAAGCTCGTGCAGGTCGGCATCATCGCCGTCGTGTGTTTTGCCATCGGCGTCTTGTGGCCAACGCTCTGGGGTGCCTCCTTGGTGCCTTCGGTGCCCGGCACCGAGACCGAAGAGAAGCAGAAAGCCAAGCCCAAGTCGGACGCGCCCGAGCGCCCCGTAGATCCGACGCGTGAAGTGCCGGTCGCGGCCAACGTGCCGCAATTGGCGGTGGGCGCGGCGAATGGCTCACCTCGGGCAGAGGTGCAGAAGGCGCTCGTGGTTAACTGCCGCGATGATCAAGACCGGCGCCTGGAGCAATGCGACGAGCCGGCGTTCGATGACGTCGCCAAGCCGAAGCTCGAAGGGCTCGTCGCATGCAGCTCTGCCGCCAACGCGGCCGGCAGTCTGTCGATCGGGTTCGACCTCGACTTCACGAAGCAGAAAGTCGTGAAAGTGAGCTCGGGCAAGAGTGGCACGCTCGACGGCGCTACGACCGATGCGCTGGTCGACTGTGCGAAGCGCGAGTTCAGTGGCGTGTCGCTCGACAGCGTCGCTCACACGCATGCGCACTATTTGATGTTCTACACCGTGCAATTCAGCCCCAGCGGTGCGCCCGCAGCCGCTCTTGCCGACGCGCCCGAGCCAACCGTGACGGCCAACGGTTTCGCCACCGTGATCTGGAATTCGGCGCGGGTGCGCACGCAACCCGACGGCGGTGACGTCGCAGAACGCCTCTTGTACGGCACGCGCGTCGCGGTCACGGGTCGCCAAGGCGATTGGTACCGCGTGCGCTACGACGCCAAGGGTAGCGAGGGTTGGGTCCACAAAAACGCCCTCGCTTTGTGACCGGTGTTTTGCGCCGATACCTTCGCGATCCCGGCGTCGTGCATCCTCGCCTACAGCAGTAGGCTCCGGGCGACTCGCCTCCGGCCTCGCTTGGTCTCGGACGCAAACCGTCCGGTCACAGGTCATTGATCAGTGGTCATTGGGAGTCGCTTGGTCTCGATGAGTCGGTCACAAGTGCTTCGGTGACGGGGATTCGACGCGAGTTACTTGGTCAGCGGCATCGGTTGCTTCGACGGGGATTTTCTGCAGCGGTGCCGAACGTCTCGCTTGGCTTCGAGGGGCTTGGGCGTAAACCTGACGGCCCGCGTGGTTTGGTCATTGGGGAACAGGGCGGGCTCTGATACTCTGCCGCCATGCGAGCAACGTGGACGAAGGGCGCGCTTGCGGCAATCGCGTGTTGGGTTGTCGCGTGCGCAGGGGACCAAACGAAGGTCGAAGATCCGTACATGGCTCCTGAGAAACGCCCCAAGGAGCAAGCCATTGGCGCGGCACCTCAGTGCCTGACGGAGGACGATAAGCCCGTCAAGTGCGAGGAAGACAAGGAGTGCTGCGAAGGCTTCGTCTGCGGTATCGACCCGGAAGTCAGCGCCTCCGTCAAGCACTGCATCTACGCGGGCAAATAGCGCCGATTGTGATCGACGAGCTGCCGCTGGCGAGTCGCTGGTGGTCCGAGGGCGTCGATCCGGCGCAACTGGCCAACGCCTTGCGTCACGGCGGCCGATGGGGCTTGCCTTCTCACGGCGCGATCGCAGTATGACTACGCGGTGTCGGACAAAACCAAAGCGCGGAGCCAAACCCAGGGCGAAGATGTCGCGTTGGTTTGGGGTAAGACCAAGAACGGCGGCATGAACGTTCTGCGCAAGCGCGCGGATCGGATCGAGGCCGGGGTCGTCGAACCCCTGCGCGAGGGCACGCCGATTCACGGCGAGGTCGTTCAGTTGCACAAACGCGAAGACTCTCCGTTGTACGACGTCGAAGTGCACGTGCCTCGGCCGAAAACCGATGTGGCGGTGACCGAAACGCGCGGCGCGGGTCCCGCGCAAGTTGCGACGGACGAGTATCGGAAGAATTGGGACTCGATCTATCGGCGCAGCGCACGAAAGTTGTTGAACTAGCACGCTCAACGCACCGTCTCGCGGCGAGCGCGCAATGGCGAGAGTAAACCCGTGACGAGCTATGCGGGACTTTGGCGGCAAGTCGAAGGGCGGCTGAATGCGGCATACGGACTCTTGCGCGCGGACGCACCGGAGGTCGCGACTAGCGTAGAGCCGACCGTGCGTGACTGGCTCGAACACAACGAGCTCGGGCTTGCGCTCGACACGCTGCTCGATGTCGCTGGTGACGCTAGGTCAATGGTTCGTCGCAGGTTCTGGGAAGAGCTTCTCGTTGCTGCCTTGCGTATGGGGCTAGAACGCCAATTCCTGCGGATCGCCGATCGGATCACGGACTTGGAGCCTCCCGTATTTGCACCCGTAGGTTTACACATGTGCGTGTATTGCGACTTCAACGGAGCGATCGAGTCAGATCGCTATTCGCTCGACAGCGTGGGCACAGCCCTCGATTTTGCACGTGCGAGACGCATCCCAGTTTCTCAGCAAACATTGACCCTCTACGACTACGACAGCGCGGATGATGGGGGCCCGACTTGGTTGATGGCCGAGGCCGTCATTCTCGAGCACGAGCCACTGGGATTGGTCGCGCAAGTGAACCCACTTTCGTTTCGCAGTACTGCTCGCTGAGAACATCGAGCTCGCTACTTTGGTCTGCAGCTAGTCCCAGCGCCGACGCATGTAGTCGATCACGTGGCCCATGACGATGCGCCAGGCTTGCTCCACGAAGGGACTGAACAACGGATCGCATTGCCTGATCGAGTGGATCAAACTGCTGAGCCAGACATCGTACAACTCCGGCAAGACGTTGAGGTGCCGGCGGTCGTGGTGCTCGGCCTGGACGCGCAGTTGGGCGAGCGCGCCCGGCGTGTTGCAGGCCACGTCGATGGCAAGCTGAAACGCTTCACCGATGGCTCGACGCTGCGTTGCCATGTCCGTGGTCTCGAAGTGCCGAGCGATCATCGGTGACGCATCGACGAACAACTCGTAGAACTTCTTTGCAAGTTGTCCGTTCGCGTTGCTACGCGCCAGACTAGCCTGGACCAAGCCGCTCGGAGACGAGATGTCGAGACCGATTGCGAGCAAGCCGTCGTCCGGCGGGGGTTCACCCCTGAGGCCCACTGAGCCAACCAAGCGCGCGATATCGGTCAGCGAAACGAGACCAATCAGCTTGCCCGCCTCGGTCACGAGCAGCCGATGAATGTGACTCGTCGACATCAGGCGCGCAGCGGTCGTGACCGGCGTCTCTACGTCGATACTCATCAAGGTCGGCGTCATCACGTCCCTGACGCTCGGATTTTGTACATCCCGCTGACGCAACAGATCCGTCGCTGAGACGAGCCCCACCGGTTCACCGCTACTTGTGACCACCACTAGTGAACTGACGTGCCTGGCGACGAGCAAGTCCAGGGCAAGCTTGGCAGGCTTGTTGTCTGCGATCGTGATCAGTGATCGGGTCGCGATGCTGCCGACGGTCCGTACTTCGGCCATGTTCCCCCCCAACTGCAGCTCTTTGAACTTAGAGCAGCTCTGACCCGATCTTAGCTGGCCGCCTTCCACTTGATGTTGCAGCCGATGCTCGGCTTCTGATCCGGATTCGGCTGTTTACCTGCCAGCAGCGCGGAGACTGCGGCTCGCAGATCGACGCCCGTGACGGGTAGCCCGTTGCCGGGACGACTGGCGTCGAATTGGCCGCGGTAGGCGAGCTTCCCATCGCGATCGAAGACGAAGAAGTCCGGCGTGCAAGCAGCATCGAACGCGCGCGCCACGGCTTGGGTTTCATCGTACAGGTACGGAAACGGATACCCGAAAGCCTTGGCGTCCTCGGCCATGAGCTTCGGCCCATCCTGCGGGTATTCGACCACGTCATTCGAGCTGATCGCCAACATCGCGACCCCCGAATCCGCGCACCATTGCCCGAACTCCGTCAGATCGCGTTTGAGGTGAACGACGAATGGGCAGTGGTTGCAGATGAAGGCGATCACGCCGATCTTGCCCTGTAGCGCCGCGCTACCGTTTCTTTTGCCGCTCACGGTGTCGAGCAGATCGAAGGCAGGCAGGGGGCTGCCCAAGGCGCGCATGGTGGACGGAGTTCGGGCCATGGTTCTTTCCTGTTGCTGGCTGAGGGTCAGGTCTCGAGGCGCTGCTTGCGTTTGAATTCGGCTTGCGCCAAAGCACACAACTCGGTGATCAGCGCTGAGTAGCCAACACCGAGTGCCTCGATCAGTTTGGGGTACATGCTGATTGTCGTAAAGCCCGGCAGGGTGTTGGGCTCGTTGAAATAGATCGCACTGTCACGCTGGTCGATCAGGAAGTCCATGCGACACAAGCCACGGCACTCGACCGCGCGAAACACCAGCAGCGCGATGCGTTGCAGCTCGAGCAAGATCACGGGATCGAGCTCAGCCGGGATCACGAGCTTCGCGTCATCCGTGACGTATTTGGTGTCGTAGTCGTAGAACTTGCCTTCTGGCACGACGATCTCGCCCGCCACGCTCACGCGCGTCTCGGGGCCGCCATTGCCCAGCACTGCCAGCTCGACTTCACGCGGCTTGACCGCTTGCTCGATCACGACCTTGTCGTCGTAGCGAAATGCGTCCTCGAGCGCCGCACCGAGCTCCTCGTCTTTCCTCACGTGGTGAACACCCACCGAGGAGCCCATGTTCGCGGGCTTCACGAAACAGGGAAAATCCAGAGTCACGGCCACGCGTTGCGTCAGCGCATCGATGCCTTGAGCCTCGTACTCGTGCGCGCGCAGCTCGAGCCAAGGGACTTGCGGCACGCCCCAAGTCGAGAGCAAACGCTTGAGCACGGCCTTGTCCATGCACAGCGCCGAGGCTCGCACGGGGGAACCCACGTAGGGCAAGTTGAGCGTTTCGAGTAAGCCTTGGAAGCTGCCGTCTTCGCCGTTGGGCCCGTGCAGGATTGGAAAGACCACGTCCGGGCGGAGCGCCGCGATGTCCGCGACGACCTCGCCCGAGCTGACAATCTCGCCGAGATCCCGGTCGACGGGACCCGTTCGAAAGCCGCCTTCGCGGGGCAGTGCGAGCAGGATGGGTTCAAAAAGATCCCGATCGACCGCGGCCAGGACTTCCTTGGCACTGCGTACCGAGACCTCGTGCTCCGCTGAGCGGCCACCGTACGCGATCAACAAGCGCTGTTTGGACACGCCGCGATCTAGACGCGGATGGCTCCGCTTCGCAACCCTTTGACCGCGATTTTAGGGGCCCTCGAACCTGCGCTGCGGCCTTTTCGACCAGAGCGCGGTCATCGTATCAGCGCTCGTTGACGCTTGGAAACTCGGGCCCAACACTCACAGTTCGCGGCAATCTCCAAAGGAGACCAGATTCGGGAAGATGAAGGGCCGCGTCTGCTTGATCATCAGGTGGCGATCGCTGCCGATGAACTTGTACTCCACCTCCATCGCGAACCAAGGGTTCTCACCGTCGGGGTTCAACAGCGGCTCGAACCACTCGTGGATCGCACCAAGTGTACACGCGAGTTCAGTGGTTTCGGCTTCCGTCAGCACGGTCGCGGGAGGGTTGGTCAGGGCGGACAGCAAGCTGCTATGCGACTGGTACATGATCAGAGGCGAGCGCCCCCATTGATACACCATCTCTTCGGTGGTCACGGCGGGCGCGGGATTCGTCACTGCCGCCTCTCCGACCTGCGCATTGATGTAGTAGATGTCACCGCGTCCGGGGTCGAGCACATCGCGACTGACCGCGACGCCATTGGCCTCTTCCGAGGGAAACGCGGGCTGGACGAGCACGCCCATGGCCACCTTGGCGTTTTCGATGCGCGAGAAATGACGCTCGTCGTAGGCGCGTGGGTTCCACAAGCTCGCCCAGACCGTGCGAATCGAATCATCGACGCCCTTGCCGTCGGTGTCGACGTCGAGGCCCTTCGAGGTGTACAGGCCTGCGCCGTTGAAGCCGGGTAGATCTTCTGTGTTACTGCTACTACGGAAGCGTAGACGAGTCTCGCCGAAGCGCTCCTTTATGGCTGCGGTCACATCGTCGAGCAGCGATTTGTCGACCGGGTATGTTAGGATGGCTTCCTGCACTTGTTCGAGGAATTGCGCGCGAGCCACTGGATCTTTGACGAAGTCGTCGTTTTGCTCGAACTCGGCCAACATGTCCTTGGCACCACTCGCTTCGAAGTGCTCGAGATAGTGCACTAGCGGAATCGCGAAGGCTCCCTCTGGGACGGGGATCGGCACCGTGGCGGTCGAGCAACCCGCGCGAGCCATGTCGACCTTGCCGAGCTCGGCGAGTTGCGCCGCTTTGGCGCCAATCGCAGGCAAACTCGATAGCCCGTGTTCAGTCAACGGCTGCACTCCGCGAACGCTGGTGTCCAGCCGCGGCGATAGAGCGGGCCCGTCGGGTACCTGACTATCCCAGAACGCTTGAGCCTCTGCAGGATCTGCCGGTTCGACCTTGAGCTCGACGCCCTGCACTTCGACTTTGACGAGTTTATCCAAATACTCTTGCAGCACGGTGCGCGCGTCTTTCAACGCGGCGTTGGGCGTGCCGCGGTTTTGACTGAGGACGTTCACGTGCGCCAGCGGCGTTTGGAACGCTTCCGTGATCAAGCCGCCGACGAACGGAATATCGTTGGGGACGTCGTCGGTCACGAGCACGACATCAGGCCCGAGGGCAACGCTCTTGAGTTGATCGGCGGGCACGAATTTCAAAGTCCCATAGGCCACGCCCTCGGTGAGTGGCTGATACGTGAGGCCCTCGTAGGGCGCGTTCGGATCGACGATTGGCAGTTCACCATCGACCTCTAGCGCGCGGTCGGCTTGCTCCGAATCGGCCGGGTGCAGCACCCATTCGGTGGGGTTGTCGGTGTGCGTCACGGCCGCAAAGAAGCCAGTCTTCATCTGCTCGCCCACGATCGCGTCGCCCTGGGCATACTCCACCGCCTGCAATCCCGAGCCGCCATGCTTGGTCAACGTGCCAAGCAAGAACCGCCGGCCCTCGGACACGAAGTACTCCTTGCGCGAGAAGTCGACCCACCCCTGATAGAACTCGTTGCCTTGGTCGGGGTCACAGCGATCGAGCTCGGGCTCGAGGTAGATCTGTTCACGGATGAACGTGTAATGCAGCGGCCAACGTTTCGATCCCAACAGGTGAACGACGCCGCCCGCTTCCATGTCGAGGATGAACTTGACAGACTCCATGCCAAGCTGGGTGTCGCCATCCGAAAGAGCGCTGAAGTCGCCGGGCGTGTCGATGTGCCGCACGCGGTCGCCGACATCGCGCGAAAGCACTGGGTCGCACTCGTTTGCCTTGCCGGGCGTCGAGTCTTTGCAGAAGCGGAAGATGCCGTCTGCGTCGGGCAGGCGCGTGAAGGTCGCCCCCTCGGGCCAACGCATGAAGTCCATGCGCTCGACGGCGTTGCCGTCAGTGTCGAAGAGTGTGACCACGCCTTCGAACGCCGCGTCCGCTTCCAACGTTTCCAGCGCGTCACTCGAGACCTCGACCGAGATCCGTTCACCCGCTCTGAGGTTGGTATCGGCGGGCAAGGCGATCGCGGTCCCCGAGCTGGTGTCGGGCCACGTTTCGCCAGGTCCTTGATGACTGATGCGCAGGGTGTAGTCATCCAAGTTCAAGCTCGAGTCGGAGCGGTTCATGATCTCGACGAATGCGGACCCCTTGGCAGGCCTGAGCCCCAACTCCGTGAGCACCAACGAGCCCGCGGGCGCAGGGAATGGCTTGGGGAAGCTGAAGTCCTGGAACTCGTAGGTCGGATCCACCGTCGGCGGGTTCGGGGGTTGGCACTGCTTGCCGTTCTTGTGGCGTGGGGTGGCGTAGCGGCAAACTGCCCAATCACCGGTAGCATCTGGGAAACGCGCCAACGCTTGGTTCGGCTCCAACGCTTCCCACTCCGCGCGATCGACCACCCGACCATCGGCGCTGCGTAAGACCAGTGAGTCAGCGTCCGAGTCGAGCTTGAAGGGCAAATGCAGTTTGCCCTGATCGAGTTGATTGTCTGCCCAGAGCACGACACCCTGACGCGGCTCGAGCGTCATGTCGGGCATGGCAACGCGCTCACCGGACGAGTCCTCGATTGTAAACGCCGTTAATTTGAGACTCTGATCGCTTGCATTCACGATCTCGATCCAGTCGTCGGTCTCGCCGGTCTCGTCGATCCAAGCGCCGTCGTTCTTGGGCATGACTTCGTTGAATGCCAAAGTCAGCGGCCCGGGCGTTCCAGAATCCTCGATAGGCGGGAACACGACGTTGCCGGCGTCCTGGTCTTCAGTCGTGGGCGTGTCGTCCCGCGTGGGGTCGTCGGCACCCGCGCCCGCATCTTCCAAAGTGGAACTGTCGCCGGTCGGGCCGCCATCGGTGGAGGTGTGATGCTGAGTGTTGCTCGAGCCCGCGTCATCCGGATCATGCTCGGTTGCAACATCGTCCACCAGCCCGGGACCGCCGTCGTCACCGCAGCCAACAATCGCGACCAGTCCGAGCGTGCCAGCGATGATTCCGACGATGTTCGAGCGAAGAAAGTGCTTGGTCATTGCTACCTCAGATGAACGTGGCTTGATTGTGCCAACCTGCGCCACGTCGATGGTGACTTGAAGGGGTACTACAAGAGCCATGCCAGACGGGTTTTTTCCTCAACTTTGGCGCTCTCGAGCCGTCTTGAACTCGGAGTAACGATGAAGCGCGCGGTCGGACTCCAATTGGCCCTATTGCTCTTGGCACTCTCTGTGCCCGCCTGTAGCAGGTTCACGCACCAGGCTAGCGAGGAAACACAAGAAGTCGAACCGGAGCCGGCACCGAGCGGGGCTGCGCACGAAGAGGGGGCCAGCTCGGAGGGCTCGAGCGACGCCAAAGAAGAAGGCTCAAAAGAGCACGAAGGCGAAGCCAACGACAAGCAAGACTCGCGTCCCAAGCGCTACGCGATGCCATTCGTCTGGGAGACCTCGGCAGTCGAGCCCTTGGCTCTGACGCGCGCTTTCCTGGGCGAAGTGTTACGCGACAACCAGCACAACGCCTCGCGCGGCGCTGCCGCCTTCAAGAAGTTCGCGGAAAAACAATCCCCGCGGGTCACGGTGCTCACCTGCGCCGACTCGCGCGTGCAGAGCGATGTTTGGGACGAGACTCCCGAAAACGATGACTTCACCGTACGCAACATCGGCAATCAGCTCGAGACGTCTCTCGGCTCCGTCAGTTATGGTGTGAAGGAGCTGAACACGCCCGTCTTGATGATCGTAGGCCACACCGGCTGCGGCGCCGTCAAGGCAGCCATGGACCATCTCAAAGGTCTGGAAGGTCCGGTCAAGAAGGAGCTTCTAGATCTGAAGCTGCCGGAACTCACGGGCGCCACGGAGACGCAGCTCTGGTCCAACGCGGTGATCGCCAACGTAAACCGCCAAGTCGACCTGGCCGTCAAAGAGTTCGCCGACAGAATTCAGGAAGGGAATCTAACCGTGATCGGCGCGGTCTACGATTTTCGCAATGACCTGCGCGGGGGTCCGGGCAAGCTGCACCTCGTTAACGTCAACGCCAACACGGAACCCGAGCGGCTGAAGGCTTTCGCCAGTGCGATCACCCGCGCCGAACCGATCATCCCTGCCCTCGACGTGGCCGCTCCGCCGAGCGGCGGGAAGCTCGGCAGTGACAGCAAGCTACCAGGGCGCTCCAAGCTGACGTCGGCCGAGTGAACCGCTGACGATCAGCGTCGGCGTCCACGGTTCCATTGGCTGCGAGCGGGTGCTACGGTGCCCACTAGCGATGAGACGCGTGGATTTCTTTCAGCTGCCACGTCACATTCAGGACCGGTTCATCCAGGCATGTCTCGGGGTAACGGTCCCGAAACCCATCGCGGTGAAGTTCGCTGCGAAACCGATCCCTTGGATTTGGATTGGCGCCTGTGTCGCTTTCTTGATCCTGACTTGGCTGCTGCTCCGTTGGGGCTATGGAGATCTGCATAGCAGCCTCGCGCTCGCACCCGTCTGGCTCTCGGTTGCATATGGCCTGGCCTTGGCTGCCGCAGCCGTCGCCGCGGCCAAGGGTGCTGCGTCTTGGTTCGAATTAACTCGCTACCCTTACAGGCGCGGTTGGTTCTTGTTCCCCGGTGTCTTGGTCGACACCACCAAGCCCGAGTTCACGGTGATCCCAGTAGCGCGCTTGGAGCGCGCCGAGACGATCGGTCAAGGTCGATTGCGCGTCAGCTTCGAAGGCGGGAACGATTTCGAGTTTCAGCGCAAGGACGAGGCAGCCGCAGAACGTGCGCGTGAGCGCTTGCTCGCCGCGAAGCGCGAGACGCTGGAAGCGGATCTGAAGGACGACGAGAAGCTGCGCGCCCAACTCGACCCGCTATTGGAGCCGCGTTTCTCGAATCCGCTCGCTCACAATTCGCCGCTTTCCAGGCCCAAGCCCACTTGGCGCTTCTGGTTACCAGGCGCGGTCGGCTTGATTGCGCTCCTACTCGGGGTAGGCTTTGGCGGAATCCGCAATACCCTGAGCGAGCGCCGCCTTTACGCGCGTGCGGTCGCCGAAGGGACACCGGAAGCGCTTCACGCGTACCTCGACCGTGGAGGGGTGCGCCCGAATGTGCAGACGGTTCTGTTACCCACCGCCGAACTGGAAGCGCTCAAGCGCCAAGGCTCGCTCGAGGATTTGGAGCGCTACTCCCAGCAGCATCCGGACTCTGCCATTCGCAGCGCGATCGATCTCGCGGTTCGCGACGCGTTGCTCCAAGCGCTGACGACCGCGAAGGAAGCCAAGAGCATCAGCGCACTGGATGCGTTCACTCGCAGCCACGCATCACATGCATTGGTTCTGCAAGAAGTGCAAGCCGCACGTAGAACTCTTCTCGCGCGAGCTGCTGAGAGCTTCGTGCGGGATTTTGCAGCGCCAGGAT
>DATAHU010000058.1:0-35905 GCA_036263015.1 Polyangiaceae bacterium
AAGCGCACCCGCAGCCGCGGCACCCGCGAGCAGCGCGGGCACCAGTGCTCCTAGCACCAGCACCGCGGCTCCTACGGCCGCGCCCGGCGCCACTGCCTCGCCCAGTGCTCCCGCCGCCCCAGCAGTTAACCCACCGCCAACCAACGGCGACGCGCAGACTGGCGCTGCACCCGAGACCGATGCCCGAGCCAAGCAGCCCGACGTCCCGCCTGCGAGCGATCGCGACAGAGATCTGAAGGACAAGGACAGCGGCGATTCGAACGACGACGACTCGAAGAAGTCGAGCGAATCAGCGGCCGCGCCGGGCGACCCTTGGGGTGACACCGGCGAATCGAAGGACGTAGGCGGCATCAGACTGCGGGCCATGCTGCAGGTGCGCTACTCCACGAGCAGCGCCGAGCACAGCTCCAGTCCGCGCTCGGACTACGTCGTGCGCGAGGAGTACCTCGCGCGCCAAGGCGATGGCTGGAAACTCAATCGCTTGTTTCTGCGTGTGGGCGCCGACCCGACGGAATACCTCGGCTTCAAGACGATCCTGGATTTTGGGGAGCTCGCTGCCGGCCACACCAGCAACACCATCAAGCAGGCATACGTCAGCCTGCATCCGTTCGGTCCCCATCTCGACATCGTCTCCGGCATCATGAAGCTGCCGTTCTCGACCATGGAGCTCGATGCGATCGCCGACTACGAGCTGTCTCGACTCGGCGTCTCCGACGACCTGATAAAGGACCTCGGCTTTGGCGGCCGTGACGTGGGCGCGGAAGTGATTTACAGCCCGCTCGGCAAAGCGCGTTGGCTGAGCATGACGTTGGGAGCTTACGAAGGGCACTCACACGACGAGCACGCCTCGCCGGTCGGGGCGCTTGGGGCGCGCGTCGAAAGCGAGCCGCTGAAGGGGCTGCGCTTCGGCGCCGACGCCGTGCACATGCCCTCCGATCTCGAGTATCGGCGACCGTTCGACACGTCGAGCAAAGACGTATTGCCGAATCCGCCCGATCCGTTTTACCCGACCGCCCAACATTGGCGCGCGGGCACGGCCGCAAGCGCGGACTTCTCGCTCGATCGCTGGCATTGGCGCATTCGCGTCGAAGGTCTCGCCGGCGATCGCATCGACGTCGACACCGCTTACGGAGCCAAGCACTTCATGGGCGCGTGGGCGCTGTTGGCGTATCGCTTCCGCGCAGGCCCCGTCCACTTCATGCCGACGCTGCGCGCTGAATGGTTGGACATGGACAGCACCAACAAGGGCGGCGTCATGCGTCAGGTTGCCGTCGGCTGGAACACGAGCTTCTCCAAGCGCGTGAACCTGGTGCTCGACGTGACGCGCATTCAAGTCGAAGACGGCACCCCCGTGCTGAACCAGCCGACGCCCTTGCAGACGGATCCGTATATGGATCTGAGCCGAACGTTGTTCACCGGGCAGCTGCAGGTACAGATCTGACGCGCCCGAGCTCGCGCCGCGACGGACCGCGCTCGGGATTAGTCTGAAAGCTCCTAGCAGCGTTCGACTAAATTAATTTTCGAAGCCCACGTTGGCGCCGTCCAAACGAGCCTGAACGCCGCAGGTTCGCTTCTGGCATGTAACTTGCTGCCGCTCGGCGCTTTGGGTGACTCGTTCGCCCTCGGAACGCCCTGGGCCCCTTGGCAGCAAACACAGTCGAAACGCGTGCGGTCGACCGCGAGCGGGAATGGGCTTCCTTGCCTCGGGGTTTGCCCGCTCGTGATGGCCGACGCAAAGTCGATAGTTCCCCACGCCCGCGCCCCGAGCGTAAGACAGAACGCGTGCTGAAGGACTCACCCGCTCAAACCGACTTGGCGCGTGCTCATGGGCGCTTCGCGCGCGCGGCCCTTGGCATCTACCTGGGGTCGGCCTTGCTGGCGCTGGCCGTGCTGATCGCGTTCTTCTTCGCGGCACGAGTCCAGGAAGAGGATCAGCGGAGCAAGGACTTCCTCAAGGATCTGCAGCAGCGCGAGAGCAACCTGCGACGGCACGTGGGCTTGTTGGTCCAGGACTTGCGGCGCTTGAGCCTGCGCACCGAGGTCGATCTGTTGGATCAGAATCCGTCACCCGAGCTGCAGCTGTTGCAGCTGTCGCACGAGGGCAGCGCGTTCTTCGATCTCGGCGTCGCGATCATCGACCGTGATGGCAACGTCCGGGCTTCGGTCCCCGAGAACTTTCTGACCGTCGGTCGTTCACTTGCAACGACGCCGTGGTTCGATCGCGTGCGCGTCAATCACGAGCTGACGGTCGCGCCCGTGCGCAGCGAGGACGCACGTCCCGCCGCCGTCTACATCGCAGCGCCGATCATCCGTAACGGTCATTTCTCGGGCGCCGTGATCGGCGGTACGGACTTGGCCAAAGGTGAAGGCGGCCCACTCTCGGAGTCGGACGCCGTCGTCAAACCCGTGCTCGCCACGCATCGCGGTCACGTGTTGTACCCTGCCCCGCCGCCCCAACTCACTCACGACCCAGCCTGGCACAGCCTGTTTCTGGCACCCACGCGCGGCGCGACGTTGACCGAGTTGGGCAGTGCCAAGCACCACTGGTTGGTAGCGGCGGCCGAAGTGCGCGGCACGGATCTTTCGCTGCTGCTGTTGGCCGAAGAGCGCGCGCTGTTCTCCGAAGTGCGCACGCGTTTACGCGATCGCATCATCCTGGCGCTCTTGCTGGCCAGCTTGCCGATCTTGGCATTGGTCTGGATGCTGCGGCGTTCGCTCCAGGTTTTTCGTGTTTCTGGTGAACGCTTGATCCGCGAGGAGCGTCTACGCCGCGTCGGTGAGGCTTCCAATCTGATCGCGCACGAAGTGAAGAACGCGCTGAACGGAATTCGCATGGCGGCCGAGCTCGCTTGTGACACGAGCGGGAAGCGTTCACCCGTACAAGAGCGCGCGCTGAGCGAGCTGCGCAGTGAGATCGCCCGTTTGGCGAACTTCACCGCCGAATTGATGACCTTCTCCAAAGGCATCAACGTGCGCGCCAACAAGCTCGAGCTGGGTGACTTTCTGGCCAAGGTGATCAGCTTGGCCGAGAAGGTCGCGGTCGACTCCGGGGTGCAGCTGAGTCTGAAGCTCGAGCAGGACGAGATCTTCGTGCAAGCCGATCCGCAGCTGTTGCACGTGGTGGTATTCAACCTCGTGACCAACGCCATCGACGCCATGGCCGCCTCGGCGACGAGTTCCAAAGGGCATGTGGTCGTGACCGCCTCCGAGACGGATTCGCAGGTCTTGATCAGCGTCAAAGACAACGGTCCCGGCGTCAGCCCGTCGATGGTGCCGCGGCTGTTCGAGCCCTTCGAGTCAGGTAAAGCCAGTGGCGTCGGCATCGGCTTGGCACTGGCTCAGCGCATCGCTGAAGCCCATGGCGGGCGTCTGTCGCTCGCCAGCAATGCCGACGGCGCCACGTTCGTGCTCACGCTCCCCAAGCCTGCCCCCTCACCCAAGTCGCAACAATCGACGACTGCTGGAGATTCGGTCCATGAAGCCCCGCGTACTGCTGGTTGATGATGAACGCGTATTCCGCGTCTTGGCCGAAGAGGCGTTGAGCGCCGAAGGCTTCGACGTGAAGACTGCTGCCACGCTGGCCCGTGCGCGCAACGAACTCGAACACTCCGTGCCCGACGTCGTCGTGCTCGACCGCCACTTGCCGGATGGTGAAGGCCTCGACTTGATGCGCGAGACGGCGCAGGGCGGCAGCGCGCCGTTGTTCATCGTGGTCACCGCCTACGGCGACGTACAGAACGCCGTCGAGGCCGTGCGCGCAGGGGCGGTCGATTACTTGGTCAAGCCGGTGCAGCCAACGGATCTGGTGATGAAGCTGCGCAAAGTGCTCGAGGTGCGCGGCCTGCGTGATCTGTTGGCGTTAGCCAAAGGCACTCCACGACGACCGGTGGCCGCCAAGAGCGCAGCGGCGCGACTGGTCGAGGGCACGCTCGAGCGCGTGAGTCAGAGTCCGCTCACGCCCGTCTTCTTGGTCGGAGCATCGGGTTCCGGCAAGCAACACGCGGCAGAACGCTTGCACGCGATGACGTATCCGCCTGCCGGCGTGGAAGCGCCCTTCGTCGACGTCAATTGCGCGGCCTTGCCTGCGAACCTCGTCGAAAGTGAACTCTTTGGGCACGAAAAGGGCGCGTTCACCGACGCCCGAGGTTCGCGTCGCGGATTAATCGAGATGGCAGATGGGGGCACGTTGTTCCTGGACGAGGTCACGGAGCTGCCCGATTCGTCACAAGCGAAGCTGCTCAAGTTCTTGGACAGCTTGCGCTTTAGGCGCCTCGGGGGTGAACGCGAATACGAAGTGCGTTTGCGGGTCGTGGCCGCAACGAATCACGACATCGAGGAGCTGGTGCGCGCCGGCAAGTTCCGGCACGACCTCTATCATCGCCTGAGCGTGATCTTGGTGCGCATCCCGCCACTGCTCGAGCGCCGCGAAGACATCCCCGAGTTGGCCGAGTTCTTTTTGCAGCAGTGCGCGGCAAAGGTGAAGAAGCGCGTCGACGGCTTCACGCCCGGCGCGCTCAATTCACTCCTCGGCTATGCTTTCCCGGGCAACATTCGCGAGCTTCGGAACATCATCGAACGCGCCGTGATCTTGGCGGCACAACCGCAAATCGATACGCCAGACATCGTGCTGTCCGAGCGACTGCCGTCCTTGTCGCATCGCCCGCCGTTCTTCGGTGTCGAGCTCAAGAGCGACGGCACCCCGCCCTCGACCCACGAAGTGGAGCGCTCTTACGTGCTCAGGGTCTTGGCCCACACCGAAGGCCGACGCGTGGCCGCCGCTCAAGCGCTCGGCGTCTCCTACCCGACCTTCTTGAAGCGCTTGCGTAGTCTGGGCATCAAGGAGAACGAGTAAGGGCCACGGCTTGTCGCTGTTTGACCCAATTACGGATCGGGCGTTCGAAGCTGCGTTCAACCAGGCTGGCAACGACGACACTGAGCCCCGCACCGAGGGAAAAAGTGAGCGCTGTCGAGGCGCCGAGCAGCGGCAGCTTGCGCAGCAGTCCCAACAGCGGCACGTGCAGTAGGTACATGCCGTAGCTGACTTGGCCCACGTG
Organism: Polyangiaceae bacterium; assembly: GCA_036263015.1. Taxonomy (GTDB): domain Bacteria; phylum Myxococcota_A; class Polyangia; order Polyangiales; family Polyangiaceae; genus SZUA-265. The sequence continues at coordinate 5,055 of DATAHU010000058.1, forward strand.
CCTGAGCCAGGGGAGCGAAAGCAAGCGTTGAAGCTCGAATTGCGGGCCTAGCGCCGAGCTCGCGACCAAAGCCGCGAGCAGCAGTTCGAAGAGCACGAACGCGCTCGGCGGGCTCACGACCAACCCCGCCACCGCTAGCGCCAAGAGCGGGGCGCTCCAACGCTGCCCGAGCAATGCGCGCAACCATGGGAAGACTTTTGGCTCGTCGAGCAAGCACGCAAGCAGCGCGCCAAAGCCGAGCGATGCGATGAAGCTCGTGACAATCTCCCAGGCAACGCTGCGAGCAGGCAACCAAACTTCGAACAGACCACGCTCTGCCAATTGATCCACGCCGATCAGCGCGCAGGCGATCAGCGCAAGCCAGGTGCGATAACCAGCTGGGGCAAGGCGTCGGCAGAGCGCCACCAGCGGCGGCCAGAGCGCGTAGAACTGCTGCTCGGCAGACAACGACCAAGCGAAAGCGAACAGGATCGGGTGCCCCACGGCGTAGTGCACGAACCAGTTGGCGGTGTGCGTGAGGTAAAAAGGTAGACTTTGGAAGAAGTGCTGACGCTGGGCAGAGCCCGGGTCGAGCAGGTAGGCGTAGCAAGTAAACGCCAGCAACACGACATAGTAGAGTGGCAAGAGCCGCGCAGCGCGGCGCGCGTAGAACGCCGACAGTCGAATCTGCCCGGCACGTGCCTCCGAGAGCAGGAGCTCCGTGATGAGAAACCCGCTGATCGCGAAGAACAAGCGCACACCGAGGTGCCCACGTCCGAGCACGCCGAGAACTTGGACAGGACTCGAATGGTGCCAAATCACGGCCAGGATGGCGAGCGCCCTCAAACCGTCGAGACTTGGGAAATATCGTGATTCGCGATAGCGCTCGTAGCTGAGCGGGGTCGTGGGGGCACAGGACAAGGTCGCAGGATCTATCCCGTGCGCTCCGGGTTGCCCACCCGAGAAGCGTTGCGCGGGCGAAGGTCGATGCAATCTGCGACTTGCCTTGCTAGGCTCGCCGCCATGAGGACCCTTTACGGACTCACCCTGTGGGGACTGTCGTTGGCTGCGCTGTGCCTGGGCTGTACCCCAGGTAAGTTATCCGAGACGGATGCCAAGAACTTCCGCACGCAGCTGATCAAGTACTACCCGCCACAGACCACGCCTCCCGACGCTGGCGGAGACGAAACTCCGAGCCCGAAGCCCAATACGCCGTCCCAGCCGTCCCAGCCGACTCAGAAACCCGACACGCCAACGCCCCAGGAGGCCGGTAGCCCAGCGCCAACAACGGCACCCGATATGGGCAACGGGGGCGCCACCGATACGGAGGGCATGGGCGGCGCAGGCAATGATGGCACGGGTGGCGCCGGACCAGGGCCCGCCGTGGGGACGATTCCCACGTGCGTGACCGATACGTTTCAATCGACGTGTGCGGGCTCCGGTTGCCACTTCGGCGGCGCGATCAATCAGAACCCAGACTTCAGTCACGATGCTCTGTTCGATTATCTCACGACGACCAAGCCCTCCTGCAGCGATGCACCAGGGCCTTACGTCGACTTGGATGCGCCCGATCAGAGTTACATCCTGCTGAAGATCCGAGGACAGGTGCCCGCCACTTGTCTCAATACGCGGATGCCACCAACCGGCTCGCCCGCTTTGACGACCGATCAACTCGACTGCCTGGAGAACTGGTTTGACTCACTCGCCAAATGAGCCCTCGAACAGCTCGCGCGCGCTCTCGTCATTGCGGCGCATTTGGCGCAGCGTGCTCTTGGTCATCGCCCTGTTCGCCAGCTTCGGCTCTCACGACGCCTTGGCCGGCGATGGGCCCATCGTCGTCGCGAAATTTCAAGGCGCCAAAGAGAAGAGCATTCGTGAGTTGGTGATCCAGCTACTGCGCGCCGACGGTTACGATGTCGTTTCGGACGCCGATTCGCCGAACCTCAACCCTCAAGGCGGAGACGCGGAGTTCATCGAAGCCGCAAAGAAGGGCGGCTACCGTGCGTTCATCCTCGGCAGCACCGAGCTGGATGCCAAATCGTGGGCGACGTCGATCACCGTACGCGAGGGCAAGTCGGGCAAGACGATTGGCAGCATCGTGATCGAGTCGGGTTGGTACCCGGGACTGCAAAAGGCCCTGAAACAGAGGCTCATGTCGCACATCTCCGGGCCGCTGAGCACTGCCGAAGCGCCCGACAAAGAGACGGCCAAGGCTGCGCCCGTTGTCGTCGAAGAGCCGAAGGCCGCGCCTCCCCCACCCAAGGAAGAGCCAAAGGCTGAGCCCAAGCAGGAGCCTGCCGAGGAACAACCCGAAGCCGAAGAGAAAGAGCAGAGCACGAACGAGTCGGTAGAGCTCGACGAAAGCCCGACCCCGACCACCAAGAAACGCGATCCGTTCAACAACCTCGAGCTCGACGCAGGCGGGTTGTTCGTGCAGCGCGCGTGGGTGATCAGTGATTCGCTCTCCGGAACTCTGGACGGACCGATTTCGCCCACTCACGATGCATCGATGATGGGCATTCGGGTGGGAGCCGTGATCTACCCGATCGGCTTCTTCAGCAAATCATTCATGCGCCATGTCGGCATCGAGGGAACGTTTCTCCGCTCCCTCTACGGCCAGACACCGTTGCTCGGCCAACAGGGCGAGAGCGACTCGCGTGATACGGTGTTCCAGGAGTACACCGCGAGCTTGCGCGGTAGGATCCCAGCCGGTCCGGTTCAGATCGGCATCTTCGGCGGGATTGGTGCGCAATCACTGACCTTGGCAGGCGAGAAGATCATCGCTGCGTTACCCGATGCCAACTACAAGTTCTTCCGCGCGGGCGTTGATCTCGCGGTACCGTTCAGCAAGGCTCTGTCGGCCAAAGCAGGCTTTGCCTATCGCGCGACTTACACACTCGGCAAAGATCCAGGTCAGGTCGAGGGCCCCGATTGGTTCCCCAACGCGCGCGGCAAGGCCATCGAATTGTTAATCCAGGGTGACTATGCGTTCTCCAAGACTTGGGCCTTGCGCCTCGGAGGGTTCATGTCCCGCTATGCCCTCGCCTTCAATCCGGACGCCACAGAAGTCAGACTCGCGGCTCGCCGCAAAGATCCGGCGCCCCCCGTCGCGGGTGGCGCGGTCGACCTGTACGCGGGCGGCACCATAACGGCTGTGCTCACCTTGCAGTGAGCAGGCCCGGGTCCGTTGCTCAACCCAAGAGCAAACTGGCCGCTTCGCGCCTGACCCAATCGCGAAACGCCGACACGGCTTCGCGCCGCAAGTTCTCGCGTGGACACACGATGTAGTAAGCGAGTCCCGTCGGCAACGGTGGCAACTTCGGGAACACCAGCTTCAAGCGCTCGCTCTGCAGCTCGTCGACGACCAGTGACCAGCGCGCCAGCCCTACCCCCTGCGTGCGCAGCACGGCCTCGACGAGCATTGCCGAATCGGTGAGTTGATTCTGGCGCACGCGCTCGGGCATGCGCGAACCCACCGCCGCAAACCAACGCGCCCAAGCGTCGGGGTAATCGTCGTGCAGCAACGTCTCTTTCGCCAAGTCCGGGGGCGTCCAACGACTTCGCTTCGCGTGTAAACTTGGAGACGCCACGACCACGAAGGCATCGTCTGCCAGTTTCGTGGATGCGAGCCCCGAATAGCCGCCCGCACCATAGCGAATGCCGAGATCGACCGGCTCGAGCGCGAAGTCGACCAAGCGCTCCCCGGCCGAGATGCGCACGTCGATCTCGGGATGCTCGACCAAGAAGCGGCCGAGCCGTGGCACGAGCCAACGTGAAGCCAAGGAAGGAATGATGCTGACGCTGACCGCGGGTCGTTCGGCTGCGTGCGAACGCCGCAAGTTGCGGTTGGCGTCGCGCAGGCGAGTGAACACCACGCCCAATTCCACGGCCCACGCCTGACCCTCACGCGTCAGCGAGATGCGTTGTGGAGAGCGCCGAAACAAGAGCACGCCAAGCTCCTTTTCCAGCGCGCGCACTTGATGACTGATCGCTGTCTGGGTCACCCCGAGCTCGCGCGCTGCACGAGTAAAACTCAGGTGCCTCGAGGCCGCTTCGAAGGCCTGCAGTGCATTGAGCGAAGGAAGTGGAGGCGGATTCAATGCGGCAGTCGCGAAGGCCATGAGTTTTCCTCATGTAGCATGGAAAAGTGTCGTTCGCGAACTCGTGCCCTTGGCGCTATTCATCAGCGCATGAAGCTCTACCGTTTGAGTTACAGTCCTTACGCCCGCAAGGTTCAGATGCTGCTCGACTTGGCGGGCCAAGCCTACGAACTCGTCGAGGTTCGTTATGGCGATCGCGGCGCGCTCGCCGCTCTGACCGGCGGCTACATCTACGTACCCGTACTCGAGACGGACGACGGCAAGGTCATCGTCGAGTCGCGCGCCATCTGCGAGCACATCCTGCAAGGGGAAGTCCGCACTCGATTGACGCCAGCCCCCCTGCAAGGACCGATTTGGGCCTACGCCGACTTCGCCGATGGGCCGCTCGAGGACGTGCTGTTTCGCTTGGCATCACCGATCATTCATGCGGCTTGGAGCGATCCTTGGGAGCAGGCGTTGTACGCCTTGATCAAAGAGCGCAAGTTCGGCGCGGGTTGCTTGCAACAGTGGCGCGCCGCTCGCCCCGAGCTCTTGGCGCGCGCTCGGAGCTTGCTGGCTCCGACGCTCGCGACGCTGCGCCAGGTGCCGTTCCTGTTCGGCGAAAAGCCCACTTTGGCCGACGCCGCGCTCTACGGTAACCTGGCGATGCTAGCGGTCGACCGCGCGGCGCTCACCAGCTTGGGCGAAGAGCTCATCGGCTACATGGCTCGACTCGAAAGCCAGGCTCAGTAGCCCGGAGGCGGCGCAAAGCGGCCGGGGAACGGGTTCGGCTCGTGGTAGTTATCCCAAGGCCGTGAGTCGGTGTGGTAGCCGCGCTCTTCGAAAACCGCCACGCCCACCACGCCGACGTCCGCGCCGCGCCGGCGCGCCACGGCGTACGATTCATCCACGTCGCCGAAGCGGAACGCGTGCACCGCGTCTTGAGCGCTGCGGAAGCCGTCGATGTCGAGGCTGCCCCACGGCGCGATCACGTAGCCGCGCTTGCCAAGCTGCGCATCTTGGCCGTCGATGACGTCCAAGCCATCGACGCTCGCTACGACTTCGAAACGTCCGGGCGAATGATTGACGACGTGGATGTCGTAGCGATCCCCCGCATCGCCGATCACGAAGTTGCGACCGCCCGCGGTCAACGCGGGCCACGGATCTCCGTCTGACTCCGTCAAGCTCACGGTCAAGGCTCCGCCCGCCAGCGCGAACACGCCCGGGTATGCGTAATGTTCATCCATGCCAGTGATGGATTCGACGCCCCGCGCGTCGTCGTAGCGGATCGCAACTTGTGCGAATGGTTCGGTGCGACCCCGTTGAAACCAGGTCTCGACGGTCGGACTGTTGCGCTCTTCGCCCCAACGCGTTGCGAGTCCCGGACGCCGCGTGCCGCCGTAGTACTCGTCATCCGCTTTGGGCTTGCTCGGACTTTCGCGTCGATACGCGTCCCCGCGAGCCGAATCGCCAGCGGACGATTCACTGCGATACGGCGCCGGGGCGGACTTGGCCGCCGCACCCGCCGGAGCCTCGGCGTAAGGCACGTCCGGGGCCGGTGGTGAATACTGAGGACCATACTCGGGCGCGCGTGCTTCGCGCGCTTCCGCTTCTGGGGCAGGCGCCGGGTTTACATCTCCGGGCGCGCCCTGCGCCACCTGTGAAGGGGCTGCCTCACGCCGGTTGCAACCGCAAGCCAGCACGCAAGTCAACAGAGCGGCACCCGCAGCAAACGTCCCCAACCCACGCATCGAAACATACTTCGTCATCGCTGATCCCTTCGCGGGCAAAGCCCGCTGTCGTTGAATTGAAGAGACAACGAGCGAAGAAGAAAGCCCTTACACCCGACGCTGCACAACAATCGCATCCAAGCAAATTCAACCACTTGGCCCAGTAGCGGCCAGTCCACTCGGTAGCGGAGGCTGGAAGGATCGAGAGGCCAGCGTCCGGATCAATCGCCGCAGACGGCCCGATAGCGCGCGGACGCAGACCCACAGCGGGCCCTGGAGTCGCCACAGTGTCGATCGCGCGTGGTGCTCGGCAGCTCGTTTTCGAGCGCGCAGATCCGCTCTGCGAGTTCGCACACGGCTTTGCGATAACCCTCGGCGCCAGGGCAATCGGGAGCCCCCGACGACACCGACGCTTCGAGCGCCTTGGCATTGCTTTCGATCAACTGCAACGCGCTCTGTAAATCCAGGCCAGCAATCGCGGGCTGACTGCGAGAAAGTTCGTCGTCCGCCGCTGTGATGGGCGGCGCGGGCGCAGCGCCGGCAGCACGGCCTTCATCCGACTTGCGCTTGCTGGGCAACGCGTCGTGGGGTGCTTTCTCCTCGCTCGCACCACCCGTTGCCGGCTTCGCCGCCGCTGCAGGCTCGGGCGCGGCTGGGGAATCGGCTGCCGGCGCTGATTGCTCCTGCTCGTAAGGTTGAGACTCGGTGGCATCGAGTCGTTCGGGCGCCTCAGGCGACTGCGCCCCTGGCGACTGGGGTTCGGGGGGCTGCGGCGAACAAGCAGACACGAGGCCGAGCAAGCTGAAAGCGACGATACGCGACGAACGAGGTTGCGAGGGGTTCATGGGGATTGAGTGCTCGCGCCGGGGGCCAAGGCGCGCTCCATCAGTTGTTGATTGACGACCAGTGCAGCGTGATAAGCCGCCACCGCTTGTTCGATTTCACCACGCGCTTCCAAAGCGCGGCCTTTGAGCGTGTGCAGCGACGCGACGGGCACACTGCTTTCTGTGCCGAGTCTCAACCCTTGCTCGGCGCGTGAAATCGCGCGGTCGGCGTGACCCAGGGCCAACTCGAGCTCGGCGCTGCGCGCGAGAGCGTCTTGAACGACCCAGACCGCGCTTGGACCCGCAGACTCTTTGGGCAACGCGCGCACCCCCTCGTCCAACGCTTGCAGCGCGCTTTGGCGTTCAGCGTCCGTTTTGGCCGCGTCTGCGAGCCGATGGGCTCTGCCCAATGCCTCGAGTGCAGAGGCTACCGGCGAGAGTGCATCGTCAGTGGGTTCAGCCTTGGCGCAACCCAATACTGCCAGGCCAAACGCAAGCAGAAACGCCACCAGCGGGCGACAGCGGTAGCGCGCTGGGCGCGTCACGGCTCCCTCAACGCGACGTAAACCTCTTGCCGGTACTCGCGCATGTCGCGCTCGAACTCGGCGTGTTCACTGGCCGAGGCGATCCACGCCGCCTGGGCTTGAAGCAGCTTGACCGATGGCACCGGCGGTGCTGCCGTAGTCCAGGCGAAGGCGCCAACCCCGGGGACACTCGCGGTCGCCGCAACATTGGATTGCTCGGTGCGTCCCACGATGAATAGTCCGATCACGGCGGCCGCCGCAAACGCACCTCCGCCCGCGACCACCAGCCCAGGGTATGAACCCAACAAGCGCTTGAGCCACGACCAAAAGCTCTCCTGTTCGGGCTCCGCCTTGGCCTTGGCGCCGCTAGGTTCATGCTCGGCAAGGCCCTGAACCACGCGCTGCAAGATGCGCTGACGAGCTTCCTCGCTCAGTTCGAACGTGCCGTCGGGCGAAGCCTTGCGATGCAACTGCACGACGCGAGCCGTCGCCAACGCGTCCTCGGGCAGCGCGCTCGGGGCAGCGCCATCCTCGAGCGCGCGAGCCAGCGCCTCGGCCTCGGCGAGTTCGAGGTCGGTCGGCTCCAACAGGCTTTCGTCGTCAGTAACGCTCACTGCTCGGCTCCTTAGCATTCTCGGCGAGGCTCTCCCACTGCTTGGCCAACGCACGCAAAGCCCGCAGCAGGACCACATCGAAAGTAGCGACCGTGACCTCCAGCATGACGGCACACTCGTCGCGTTCGCGTTCCTCGTAGAAGCGCAGCTCGATGGCGCGCCGGTAGCGTGGATTTAAGGCTTGCAAACAAGTTTGCAAGCGTGTGCGCCGGCGCTCGTATTGCTCGCGCAATTCGTAGTGTGAATCCGCCGCCGGCACCGGTTCGTCGAGGCCCGTCAAGTGCTGTTCGAGATTGACGATCGCGCGGCGTTTGGCGCTGCGGGCGCGATGCAAATCCAAGGCTTTGTTCGTCGCGATCCGCACGAACCAGAAATAGATGCTCGTGCCACGCGGCTCGTAGCTCGCCAGGCGCTCGAAGGCGCTGCGAAAGGTCTCGGCCAAGGCATCTTCGGCCAGAGCGGGATCGCCGAGCTTCGGCATCAGTACTGCGCTGTAGATACGCGGCGCGTGCGCTTCGTACAACGAAGCGAAAGCCGCTCGATCTCCGGCCAAGGCCCGAGCGTGTGTCTCGCGCTCCCAATCGAGCCGAGCGGGGTCGTTCAGGGGTTCCGACACGCGTCTCCAGCAGCTGGCGATTGGACCAGAGCGAGAGGTGGGAGTCCACAAACCGACGGGTTCGAACGATCGCCGGGAGCCGGGCCCTGAAGCACTTCATACAAAGGACCAAACGCGCGCGCCCCAACGGCCTTACACTCTGGGCCGGTCCGAGGCCGAAACGGCTGCATTTGCCGACCTCTGACTCGATGGCCGGCTTGACCCATTCGGCGCTCGGGGCGATACGACGCCGTGGCTCGCAGCCTGGTCTTCATCGGCGGTGGCGCACGTTCCGGCAAGAGTCGCTTCGCGCTCGAACGCGCGCAAACGATCAACGGCAGGCGCGCGTTGATCGCAACCGCCCACGCGAGCGACGCAGAGATGGCAGAGCGCATCCGCCGGCATCGGGCAGAGCGCGCCGACGCGTTCGTAACGATCGAGAACCAAGAGCTCGAAGTTGCGCTGCGCCAGAGCCACGATTTCGACGTCGTCGTGATCGATTGCCTCACGCTGTTCGTGTCGGCGTTGGTCATGCAGAACGAAGCGCGTTCGCACTCGGAAGTCGAGCTCGCAGTGGAAGAGCACGTGGCGCGAGTGCTGACGGAAGTTCACGCTCACCCTGGCGTGGTCGTGGTCGTGAGCAACGAGGTTGGCATGGGACTCGTCCCCACGAGTCCACTGGGCAGAGTATTCCGCGACGCCGCAGGCAGAGCCAATCAAGCGTTTGCCGCCCAAGCAGATGAGCTCTATCTTGCCGCGCTCGGTGCGGTCTTGCGTTTGCGGCCGGAGCCGCTTCAACTCGCCCCTACCCCGTACACACCAGAGCCGCGCGCATGACGTCTGCTTTCACACTGCCAGAAGTTCAACCCGTAAACCTAGATCACCTAGCCAAAGCCTGGGCCCAGCTCGATCAAAAGACGAAACCACCGCGCAGCCTCGGCAAACTCGAAGAACTCGCGGCGCGCTACGTTGCGCTTCGCGGCGCCAAGATCGGGCTCGCTTGGCGGCCCAGCGTCGTGGTGTTTGCCGCCGATCACGGCGTAGCTGCCGAAGGAGTATCCGCTTATCCGCAGAGCGTGACCGAGCAGATGTTGGCCAACTTCGCAGCGGGCGGCGCGGCGATCAATGCCTTGTGCAGAGCCGCCAATGCCGAACTCCAAGTCGTCGACGTCGGGACACTCGGCGCCACGCCCAAAGGCGTCCTCGCTCGCAAGATTCGCTCTGGTAGCCGCAACTTCACCGAGGAGCCCGCGCTCACGTTGGACGAGGTCCAAGCCGCAATCCGCGTGGGGCTCGAGATCGCGGACGAATTGGAGGGTAAAGGGGTCAGCGCGGTTGGGCTCGGCGAGATGGGCATCGCCAACACGACCGCTGCTTCCGCACTGACGAGCGTGTTCACTCGTCACCCTGTGCGGGACGTGGTCGGACGCGGCACAGGCATCGACGACGTGACCTTGGCGCGCAAATGCGCAGTGGTGGAACGCGCGCTCGCACACCACAACCCCAATCCCGAAAGACCGCTAGAGGTGCTGGCGTGCGTGGGCGGCCTCGAGATCGCCGCCCTGACTGGGCTGTGTTTGGGCGCGGCGGCCCATGGCATCCCGGTGATCCTCGACGGGTTCATCACGACCTCCGCCGCGCTTGCAGCGCGAGCCCTGTGCCCGGCGATCGCTTCGCATTTGATCGCCTCGCACCGCTCGGTCGAACCGGGCCACGCAATCGCCCTCGGGCACTTGCACCTCGAACCGCTACTTCAACTCGAGATGCGTCTCGGCGAGGGGTCCGGCGCTGCTCTGGCCCTGCCCCTCGTAGCAGCTGCCATTCACATTTGGCGCGACATGGCGACGTTCGAATCCGCCGGCGTATCGCGCGCCAAGTGAACGCACGGCGCGACCCAGCCCCTAGGAACACGACATGCTCCTCGCGCTGCGCTTAGCCCTCGGTCTGCTGACGCGTATCCCGGTGCAGCCCGGCGCGGGCTCGGATCGAGATCTCGGACGCTCGCTGTTTTGGTTTCCGTTCGTCGGCAGCCTGCTCGGGGTGACACTGAGCCTCGTGCTGGGCACTGCCGCGTTGCTGGTTGGACCGAACGTCGCCGCTGCGCTGACGCTCGCTGCGTGGCTCTGGCTCACAGGTGGGCTACACGCCGACGGCTTGGCGGACAGCATCGACGGACTCTCCGCCTCTCACGCCGATCGCGAGCGCGGCTTGGACGTCATGCGCGATCCGAACATCGGCGCCCATGGTGCGCTGGCGCTCGTGACGAGCTCGATCATCAAGTATGCGCTGTTGACCGAGCTCGCGCGCCTGAGCGCGCGCGATGGCGTGGCGAGCATCGCGGCGCTCACGAGCAGCTTGCTGTTCGCGCGCTTCTGGGTCGCGCAAATGATGGTCAGCTTCCCCGCCGCACGCAAGAGCGGAATGGGCGCACGCTTTCGCACGGCGGCCAGTCGCGGGCTTGCGCACTCGGGCGCCTTGTGGTTGGGGCTGGGCGTTGCGGCGCTCGCCTGGTTCAATTCCGAGTTATCGCTCGTCAGCTTGGCCGTCGGCTTGGTCGTGGGTGCGATCGTAGGGAGCTTGGCCTGGAAATGGTCGAAGCATTTTGGCGGATTGACGGGTGATCTGTATGGTGCCCTGGTCGAGTTCGGTGAGCTCGCGGGGCTGTTGTGTTGGCAAGTTCAGGCTTGGCGCGAACAAGCCTCGCCTTGGCCGTCGTGGTGGTATTCGGTATGAGCGCAGCGCCCGAGCCTCGGCTTCGTCCGCTACTGACCTATCTGCTCTTGGGCTTGATGCTGTGCGGCTTGGCAGCCCTGTCGGCGAGCTTCGGACGCTCTAGTTCCGACGATCCGGCGTTGGCGTCGACGCTGTTCACTTTACGCCTGACTCGCACGGAGGTGGGCATCTTGGTCGGGGCCGCCCTGGCCGTCGGTGGCGTGCTCGTGCAAGGGCTGTTCCGCAATCCTCTGGCGAGCCCGTCCATCCTCGGCGCGACCGAAGCTGCGGGTGTGGGCGGACAAGCTGCGCTGTTCGGCATTCAAAGCCTCCTGCAGCACGCCGGGCCGAGCTGGATTCAGGCTGAAATGTTCGTACCGTTGGGCTGCCTACTCGGGGCGTTGGTCGGCTTGCTGCTGTTGCTTTGGCTAGCGCGCAGCACGACTGACCTGCTCGCTCTGCTCTTGACGGGCTTTCTGTTGTCCTCGTTGTTCCTGAGTCTGGGCGCTTTGCTCACGAGTTTGTCGCAGGACAACTGGGAGCTCGGGCGGGCGATGGTCTCGTTCACCTTGGGCGATCTCGGCGGCAGTGGCCAACGTCAAGTGCTGCTAGCTTTGCCGTTGGTGGTGATCGGCTGCGTCGCCGCCTGGTTTTGGGGTCGCCCGCTCGATCTGATGCTGAGCGGCGAAGACGAAGCGCGAACGCTCGGCGTCGATGTGCGCAGTGTTCGGCTCTGGACGATCACCTGGACCGCGGTGCTGACCGCAGCGTCGGTCAGCGTTGCGGGCAACATTGCCTTCGTCGGGCTCGTGGTGCCGCATGCGCTGCGCCCCTTCGTGGGAGTCGGCCATCGCCGACTCATTCCAGCGGCAGCGCTCGGTGGCGGTTGCTTCGTCGTGGCGTGCGACGTGTTCTCGCGCAGCATTCCCGGACAAGCGGACTTGCCACTCGGCGTGGTGACGGGACTGGTTGGGGCTCCCGCTTTTCTGTTCCTATTGATGCGAACACAGCGCCGTTTGGGAGGGGTCTGACGGTGCTCACGACGACCAAGCTCGAAGCGGCAACCCCCGAGCCCAGCGCCGAACTCGACGTTCGAATCTCGAGTCTGGCGCTCGGCGGCCGGATTGTGCTTCGCGATCTGTCTCTCAGCTGTTCACCTGGTAGCCATACGGCGATCCTGGGTCCGAACGGCGCTGGCAAGACGAGCTTGCTGCGGGCGGTGGCAGGCTTGATCCCGTACGAAGGTCACACGCGCTTGGGCAACGACGATCTCGGGCGCGTTTCAGGACCCGATCGCGCGCGGCGCATCGCCTATGTGCCGCAACGTTCTCTGCTCGACTCGGCGCTGCCCGTCGAGGCCGTCGTGATGCAGGGTCGCTACGCGCACCAATCGGGCTTTGGCCGTGCAAGTCAGCGCGATCAGAACGCCGTGACCCACGCGCTCGGCGTTACCGACACCGAGGCGTTACGCCACAGGAGCTACATCGAACTGTCCGGAGGCGAACAGCGTCGAGTATTGCTCGCTCGCGCGCTAGCCACCGAGGCCCCGGTCGTACTGCTCGACGAGCCAACTGCCTCGCTCGACATCGCGCACGCGCTCGAGTTCTTCGCGCAGCTTTCGGCCTTGGCCAATGCGGGACGTATCGTGCTCACGATCTTGCACGACTTGCGCGACGCGGAACGCTTCTGCGATCGCGCCTTGGTCCTGCACCAAGGCTCGGTTAGGCACCTCGGCACTGCGCGCCTACCGGCCACGGTCGTGGGTGAAGTTTACGGCGTGCGAGTGCGCGAGAGCGCCGCGCGCGACTTCGAACTCGAGGCTCCGAAATGATCGCGCTGGCCAACGTCTTGGCGCTGGTTCTGGCGTTCGCGCTATCGCTTGCGGCGTTTGCGCGTAACGGCGAGGCGCCTCATCACGTGTATTCGGCCTTGAAGGACCTGACGCCGGCCACGACCTTGGAGAAGCTGCCCGATGGCACACCAGCGCTGCGCGACCGCGTCGGCAACTTGGTTCCACTGAAGGCTTATCAGCGAGTTGCCTCCGCAAGCACGGTCGCGGACGCATTGCTCTTGGAGTTCGCTGCGCCCACCCAGATCGCCGCGTTCACTCAATACCACCAGGGAGCGAAACTGACGGGACATCGCTACGAAGGTCACCCCCAAATCGACGCAGTCCACGACATGGATGGTCTGTTGGCGCTGCACCCCGATCTGCTGATCGTCAGCACCTTGGCCTCGGGCGTCCGAGTCGAACGCCTGCGCGAAACTGGTTTGGAAGTCTTCGTACTGGGGGAAATGACGGGCTTGAGCGCGTATCTCGACAGTGCTCTGGCCATATCCACCCTGCTCGACAGGCGACAACTCGGGCAAGCCTATGTGCATTCGTTCACCCGACGCATGAAGAGCATCGCAAAGGATTTGCCGCCGAGCGCGCGCAAGAGCGCGCTGCAGCTCGTGTACTATGGGCGGCAATTGTATGGCAGCGGCACCAAGACGAGCTATGCCGACGTGCTGGATGCGGCTGGCTTGGTGGATCTCGGCTCGCAGCGCTTCAGCGGCTGGCCCGAGCTCAGCACGGATCAAGTGTTGGCACTCAACCCGGAAGTAGTCGTCACCCGCGACGGCATGGGGGCGCAGCTCTGCGTTCAGGCAGACCTGCAGCAGTTGCGCGCCTGCAATCCCGCCACGGGACAGATCGTCGAGCTCCCGGATGAACTGCTCAACGACCCTGGGCCTTTGATGTTGCCCACCGCGGAGCTGATCCATGCGGCGGTCTACGAACGCTGAAGCGTTGCGCGCCGGGGCGTCCGGGGTTACCTTCGGGCGGTGACCAAGCGCGCGCTCATCACGGGGATCACGGGACAAGACGGCTCGTACCTGTGCGAGCTCTTGCTGCAGAAGGGCTACGAAGTCTGGGGCACCGTTCGCCGCTCGTCGACGTTCAACACTTCGCGCATCGATCACTTGTATCAGGATGCTCACGAGCAAGGCGTGCGCTTGCGCTTGATCTACGCCGATCTGAACGATGCCTCTTCGCTCGCCCAAGTGGTGGAACAAGTGCGACCGGACGAGGTCTACAACTTGGCCGCCCAGAGCCACGTGCGCGTCAGTTACGACATTCCGGAGTACACGGGAGAGATTACCGCCTTGGGCGCAGTGCGCTTGCTCGAAGCTTTGCGCCGATTCAAACCCGATGCGCGTTTCTATCAAGCCTCTTCGAGTGAGCTGTTCGGGAAGGTTCAAGAAGTCCCGCAAAAAGAGACGACCCCATTTCACCCGCGCAGCCCGTATGCGGCGGCCAAGGCCTATGCCCACTACATCACGCAGAACTATCGCGAGGCGTATGGGATGTTTGCCGTCAGCGGCATTCTGTTCAACCACGAGAGCCCGCGACGCGGCGAGACGTTCGTGACGCGCAAGATCACGCGTGCTGCCACGCGCATCAAGTTTGGGCTGCAAGACAAACTGTTTCTCGGCAACTTGGATGCGCGACGCGATTGGGGCTTCGCTGGTGACTATGTGGATGCCATGTGGAGAATGCTCCAAGCCCCCGAGCCCAAGGACTACGTGATCGCGACGGGTGAAACGCACAGCGTTCGGGAGTTCTTGGAGCGCTCGTTTGGACTACTGGATTTGGATTGGCACAAGTACGTGGAACACGATCCGCGCTACGAGCGTCCTGCGGAGGTCGACTTGCTGTTGGGCGACGCGAGCCACGCCAAACAAGATCTGGGTTGGCAGCCCCGCGTCGGGTTCGAGAATCTCGTAGGCATGATGATTGCTTCGGATTTACAGCTTGCGGAGCAAGAGCGTGCCGTGCTCGACGTGCGACGGCGTCAGAATGGGGGGTGACAGATGAATGCGCGCTACGAGTTGAGTGGCAAAAGGCTTTGGATCGCGGGGGAGACGGGGATGGTCGGGTCGGCCATCAGCCGCGCACTGTCCGCCCAGGGGGCAGTACTGATTCGACCCCGGCAGCGCATCGACATGCGCCGCCAAACTTTGGTCGAGCAGTTCGTGTCGGAGATGAAACCCGATGCGATCGTCATCGCCGCTGCGCGCGTAGGCGGGATCTGGGCCAACTCGCAGCAGCCCGCCGACTTCATCTACGACAACTTGATGATCGAGGCGAACATCCTCGAAGCCGCATACCGCGCGCGGACTCAGAAGGTGCTATTTCTCGGTTCGACATGCATCTACCCGCGTGAAGCGCCTCAGCCGATTCGTGAAGAGTCGTTACTGACCGGCCCGCTCGAGCCCACGAACCAGTGGTATGCAATCGCCAAAATCGCGGGCGTAAAACTCTGCCAGGCCTATCGCGCGCAGCACGGCGTCGATTTCATCGCTGCGATGCCGACGAACCTGTTCGGCCCCGGTGACAACTTCGATCTCGAGAGCAGCCACGTCTTGCCAGCCTTGATGCGCAAGATTCACGAGGCCAAGCTGGCTGGTGAACGCAACGTCGTCGTGTGGGGCACTGGCACGCCGCGGCGCGAGTTCATGCACGTGGACGATCTGGCCCGCGCTCTGATCTTCCTGATGGAGAACTACAGCGACGCCATGCCCATCAATGTCGGAACAGGGATTGACTGCTCCATCGCAGAGTTGGCTTCACTCCTGGCCCGCGTCATCGGTTACCACGGCTCGTTCACCTTCGACAAGTCGAAGCCAGACGGCACACCGCGCAAAGTGACCGATATCACGCGCTTGCGCAGTCTGGGCTTTAGCCCAGAACAGGACCTCGAAGGCGCTGTACGGCGCACTTATGGTTGGTTCCTGGAGCACGGGCTGCCACCGGAATCGGTGGCAGCCGCGCCCCAATCTAGATGGATGTAGGCCTAGATGGATGTAAGCGAGCGCGCTTATTGCGCTGGGCCGAAGGTCGTAAGATAACGGGGCGGTAGACCATTGGCACCGGGGATCGCAACGGTCTTCTTCTTGACGCCGCCCTTGGCGTCGAAGGTCAGGTACTGGAGCACGCCGCCATCGGGGCCCGCGTCTGCAACGACGCACAGACCGCTCTCGACCACGCAGCGCATGTCCGCGATGGTGAAAGCGGCGCCTTCGAGCACTGGCTCTTTGGAGATCTTGCCGTCGGCCAGATGCAAGGTGCGCACCTCATCGTTGATCGTGGTGTTGCCGTCGGTGTCCATCGCGCCGTAGGTCGAATACAACAACGTGTCGTCGCTCAGGAACTCGACAGTGTTGGGTTGCGCTCCCAGCTTGCTCGCGGCAAAGGTCTTTTCGATCTTGGGTTTCGCGCCCGAGATGTCCACCAGGACGATCGCGGCATCGGTCGGTACGTCGGGGCTCCAGGTGCCCCAACAACTGACTGCCAAGTGAGTTTGATCAGGCGAAACCACGACCTGTCCGCAGTTCTTCAGTCCTGCAAACACCAACGTCCCCGTGACCTCGTCCTTGGCTGAGTCGATGCTCACCATCCGAGACTCGGCGTACGTTACAAAGTCGGCGCTGATTGCTGCCAACATCGTAAACACGGTATTGCCTGCGCGCACGATGGTATCGGGCCGTGGCTCGACGTCGCCCTTGTCGTCACCCAGTGCGGCCTCGAGCTCGATGCTACCCGTGAGCTTCCCCTGGCTCGGATCGATGATCAAGAGGTCACCGCCGCCGTCGAAGTCGGTCTCGCCCGCTTTGGCGTTGGTCTCATAGCGCGAAACGTAAGCTTTCGACGCTGAGATGGGCAGGTAGTCATAAGGATTGGACGCGAACATTTCGGTGCCGACTTCGACTTGCTTCGTGACCTTGGCCGTATCCAACGAGACCCAGTCGATGACGTTGTGAGTGCGATCGATCAAGACGATCGTGTTTCCCGCCTGGAGTGAACTCGGAACCACTACGTCTTCGCCGAGTGCTTGAGAGATCCCTGGGCTCTTCGAGCCCGACGACAACAGCGAATCGCTGAGGATCTTACCCGCCACGTCGACGACGCTGACGCTCGACGTCCTGAAGTCGCTGTGAACCACGACGAACCCACTGACCGAAGGCTCGGAGCTTGCCGCGTCACCTGCATCGGCCGTGTTGGCGCTCGGATGGATCTTCACGGGCTGGTCGTCGTTGGCACTGCTTTCGACGTTGCACGCCAAGCCACCGATCAGGGCCAATACGATAGAAGCACGAGTATGTAGATTTGGATTCACGGATTCGTTCCTTTCATTGGAGACAAGCAAGCTATCGACACGAGAGCTCACCACCAGGCTTCGAGTGCAGCGCTGAAGCTGCGTCCAGGCAGAGGCATCCCGATCAGATCTTGAGCACGCCGGTCGAGCAGGTTGTCGACTGCGAGGCGCGCAATTAACTCAGGCTTCGCCCAGTGCACGCTGAACTCTGCGTCCCATAGGCTTTGTTCGGGCAAGACGACGAGGCCCGCGGGGTCCGCATAACGACTCGACGTGTAGAAATAACGAGCACCGACACCAACGCGTTGGGCGCCGATAGCGGACCAGGCCGAGAAGAAACCCAGCCATTGGCTGAGCACCATGCGTGAGGACAAGGGCAGCACGTCATTGGGCGTGGTGTCTCGCCCAGAGGGCGTCGTTTCCTTGGGATCCATCAGAGTCAGCGACGTCTCGCTCTCCCAATGCCCGAACCAACGCGTGGCCAATGCGCTCTCGAGCCCCGTGATCCGAGCGCGACCGACGTTGTAGGGCGAAAAGGCATTGAGGCTAGTGCGTTGGTAGCGCACCAAGTCAGATGACCAACGCGAGAAGCCGAAGGCGTCGAGCGCGATACTGCCCGGTCCGAGCGACCATTGGCCGCGCACGCCGACGTCCAAGTTCAAGCTATGCTCGGTGGTCAGTGCGGGATTACCATCCACGCTGGGTCCAGTGCCGTAGAGCTCACCCAGAGTGGGCAGGCGCACTGTCCGCGATAAGTTACTGAGTAGCGACAGCGAATCCGAAAGAGCGTACGAAGAGCCAACGCGCGCTTCCGGGAGCCCGCCACAACTGCGTTCGTCGTGCCGCGTCCAAGCGTCGAAGCGCACCCAATCACCGCGCGTATCGATGCAGCGCGCCTGCGCCATGGCGTAAACCAGCCACGCTTCAGAAACTTGAACGCGCGAATCGAGCCCGAAGTTGGCTTCGAAGCGTCGCCCACGCCGTGGGGTGTTGCCCATGCGGTCGAGTTGGAGCGCTTCCTCGATGTAGCCGCCATTGATCCCGAGTTGCCAGGGCGTGAGCGGCTCGAGCGCAAGCGTCGCGCTTTGTGCTAGACGCTGTCCGGCATTGTGTAGCTGTTGCGAGCGCAGCGACCTGAGCTCCCACAATGGGTCACTCAGGTTCGTGTTCTCGAGCGCGATACTGGTGCGTGTTTCGAATGAACAACTCGTGGAAAGCCGGCACTCGGACGTCGTGGCCAGCCCCGACAACAGTCGTCGTTGGTGGGCGCGTGCGCTTCGGGCCTGAGTCGTCGCGACCCCGGACACGCCCTGTTCGCGATCGAACGCGTTCATGAACAGAGTCGCTTGACCCAACCGGGTGGGGATGCGCGCGATGCTCCAGGCCTCGTCGTCGGTGACGTCGGCGTTGATGCGTCGTTCGTAGGTGTCAGCGCGGTCGAAGCGCCGACCATGATCGTTCCAAAAGCCGTAATCGTTGAGGGCGCGAAAATGACGCACGCCGACGAGCGCGGACGCTTCACCGCGTTTTCCCGTCTCGCCCATCAACCAGCCTTCATGAGCCCCATAGCTCCCGATCCCGGCCGACGCCCCCACCCGCGTCTCGGTCGGAACGCGCGGTGAAAAGAACACAGCGCCGCTGAGCCCGATGCGCTCGGCTGTGAACGGCGCGTTGCCGCGAAAGACTTCGACGCGTTGAACCATCCACAACGGCACGGTCGACAAATCCGCGACGCCACTGACGTCGTCGTTGATCCGGATCCCTGCCAAGTAAATCGGCGTCTGCCAGCTGTCGCTGCCTCGGATCGTAGCCGTCGCAGGTGCACTCGAAGTTCCCGTGCGTCGCACTTGAACGCCAACCACGCTCTGCAGGATGTCGGCGGAGGAGGCGCCCGCGGAGTGCAGTCGTTCACCCGAGACGACAGTCGAGGCCGCGGTGGGCGCCCGCCCGCTACTGGGCAACAACGGAGCTTGACCGCTGACGGTGATGTCGAGCGTGGCAGCCGCATCAGGCTCGGCGTGCGCCAAGGCCGAAGCCGTCAGGGTCGAAAGTCCCAGCGCGAGCGCCGCGAACCAAACCCATGGGCGTGCGCTCAACCGGCGCGCGGTTGCACGACGCTCGGCGCGACGAAGCGCTTCGCAGCGGGGCATCTAAGCGACCCTGCGACGCTTCCAATCTCCAAGCACGGACCGGGAGGTCACGCCTCGCGCAGCGACGTTCGGGGATCCGCATTCACCCGCTGCAGTGCCCGTCGACCCGTGGTTAGGGCGTGACAAAACCAGACGAGCCCGAGCGCGACATGCGCGCACGAGAACTTCGGTAACGTCGTAACCAAACCCGGACGGATCGACGATCTGCTGAGAGCAGATCTGGCTGCTAGGGCTCACACTACCTCTCGAACGAGCGAGCTCGCGCTCTTGGAGAACCGCGCTCTTCCGAATGAACAGCGCACTTTGAGTAGGTCTTCCGACTTCTGCGCCGTGTGTTCGCCTTCCCAGCTAGGCCAGTGGCTTCTCGAACACACCGATTGCAGTTACGGCGGCGGCTCCGTGCCGGACTCTCACCGGCTTCCCTTAGTTTGACTGGCTACCCCGCGAGGGGACTCAAAGCAGCGGCGCTGTAGCGTTTCCAAAGAACGCACGCAAGCAGATTGCGCGCAGCGCGTCATCGAGCCCGGAAGGGGTTGCCCGTCGGACGCAAACCGAGCAAGAACGCTACGACGATGACAGCCTCCAGCCTTGGGACGGTTCGGGCATTCCTCATAGCTTCAATGGCCATGGTGGGCCTGGCTTGCCATTCGGCTCCTCCGGCCCCGAGCCTCGGCGCGGTGACCGTCGAGGTCGGCGCTGAAGGCTATCACCCGGAAGAGATCGGCGTTCGCGGTGGGGAGGTCGCGCATTTAGTCTTCCTGCGTAACACCGACAAGGGCTGTGGCACGCAGGTCGTCTTCCCAACTCTGGGCATCACCAAGGACTTGCCGCTGGGGCAGCCCGTGCCAATCGACGTCACGATGCCCACGAGCGGACGCATTGCGTTCACCTGCGGCATGGGCATGTACAAGGGCGCGCTGATCGCCAAGTAGCTGGCGCTAGCGCGCGGGTCGCTCGACGTCTGGGTGCTCGTTGTAATAGGCGCTCAAGCTCTCCTTGGAGATGCGCACCGCGATCTGCCCATCGGCTTTGACTTTGGCTTGGCACCCGAGCCGCGACGTCAGCTTCACGTCGAACGCTTTGTCGAGAATGTCTTCTTCGCCCTCCTCGGCCGGCGTCAGACACTCAGCTCCCTTTTCAACGTAAACATGGCACGTCGAACAGGCGCACACGCCACCGCACGCGTCGCCTTCGGGGGCACCCGAGCGCTTTGCGGCTTGCAGGATGCTCGTACCAGCGGGCACCTCTACCGAGATCCCGTAACCCAAGAACTCAATCGTTGCCATCGTTCACGGCCTCTCTGCACCAACCGCCGGGGTGTCGTCACGCTCGAGCGTATCGCCAGTTTCAAAGACCACCGCTGATCCAGGGCTCATCGCAGTACGATTCTCGGCGTGCTCCGCAACTTGGACGTCAACACCCCGCGCGCCCTGCACGTCCTTCTCGACCGCAGTAACGGCCACGCCGCCGAGCGCGCCTTTAATCGCTCGGTTCATGCGGGCCCCAGCCCAATCGTGCGTCGCGTGATCGAGCGCTGCGATCGCGCCCTCGATCTGCGCCGGCTTGCTCGCGCTCTGGGTCGCTTGTTCCAACTCTCGGATGGCACTATCCACCCGCGAGCGTTGGTCCGCATCGAGCAGATCGGCGTCGACGTCGAGCGCTTTTCTCGTGGCCAAGAGGATGCGTTCACCCTCTACCCGTGACTCCACCAAACGCCGAAGCTCGAAATCACTCTCACCGTGATCGAGCGCATCGATCAGCATCTCTTCGACTTGCTCATCGGTCAAACCGTAGCTCGGCTTGACCTCGACGGTCTGCTCGATGCCGGTGAGCAATTCCTTGGCGCTGACGTGGAGCAGTCCATTCTCGTCGATCCCGAAACCAATCTCGAGCCGCGCGTGCCCCGCAGGCAGCGCCGGGATACCGCGCAACGTGAAGCGCGCCAGCGAGCGGCAGTCTTTGGCCAGCTCGCGTTCACCTTGCACGACGTGGATCTCGAAACCCGTTTGGCCATCCGCGTAGGTCGTGAACGTCGATTTCGCGCCTGCGGGAATCGTCGTGTTGCGCGGCAGAATGCGGTCGACGGCGCCGCCCATGGTCTCGATTCCGAGCGAAAGCGGAATCACGTCCAAGAGCAACACTTCGTCGCTGGAGCGGCTCAGCTGATCGGCGTGCAAGGCCGCTCCGGCAGCCACGACCAAGTCGGGATCGATGCCTGCGAGCGGTTCCTGGCTGAAGAGCTCCGCGACGTAACGCTTCACGGCGGGCACGCGCGTTGCGCCACCCACTAGGATTACACCGTCGAGTGCATCAGCTTGTACGCCTGCGTCACGCAGCGCACGACGACACGCGCGTCCCGCGCGCTCGAGCAAAGGCAAAATCGCATCGGTAAACTCGGCGCGCGTGATGACGCAAGTGGCTTCACCTTTGCCGTCACGGCGTGGCAATTGAATCACGGCGCGTTCTTCGTCCGTCAGCCGATGCTTCACATCGCGCGCGGCACCCAACACGAGGCCGACCACCTCGGGGGGCACGCTTTCGACGTCGATCTGGGTCGCATCGCCGTTGCCGTAGCCCATGCTCGCGAGCAGTCGCTTGGCGATGATCTGATCCATGTCGTCGCCGCCGAGCGCGGTATCACCGCCGGTGCTCTTGACTTGAAATACCCCGTCATCGAGCTGCAGCACGGTGACGTCGAAGGTGCCGCCGCCCAAATCGAACACCACGAACAAGCCGTTGTTCTTCGATTCGAGTCCGTACGCGAGCGCCGCCGCGGTGGGCTCGTTCAGCAATCGCAATACGTCGAGCCCGGCAAGCTTGCCCGCGTCCTTGGTCGCTTGGCGCTGGGCGTCGTCGAAATACGCGGGCACCGTGATCACGGCCCCGCCAACGCTGCGCAGTTGATCGCGCGCGCTACCGGCCAAGCTC
Organism: Polyangiaceae bacterium; assembly: GCA_036263015.1. Classification (GTDB taxonomy): domain Bacteria; phylum Myxococcota_A; class Polyangia; order Polyangiales; family Polyangiaceae; genus SZUA-265. Next base: position 27,330 of record DATAHU010000058.1, read on the forward strand.
TTCAAGATCTCGGCGCTGACCTCGACCGGTGACACGGTGCGGCCGCCGAGATCGAAGCGCACGACGCGCGCATCGTCTTCGTTCGCGGGCCGCGCGAAGCGATACGCTCCGAGGCGTTCACCCGCGACGTCATTGGCGCCCTTGCCCATGAAACGCTTGACGCTGACGATTGTGCGTTCCGGATCGCGACTGACGTAGCTTTGAGCCGTGCGCCCTACTTGCACTTGACCGTGATCAGCGTAGTGCACCACGCTCGGTAGTAACTCTTGGCCGTCACAGTTGATCAGCGCGACGGGATGGCCATCGCGCACGTACGCCACGATCGAGTTGGTCGTACCGAGATCGATGCCGATCGCCTTCGGCGGCGCTTTGGGATCGTAAATGTCTAGCAGCATGGTTGGTGACCGGGCAGAGTTCAGCCGATTTCGTCTTCGATGGCCGCCACTTCTTCGAGGAACCGGCGCAGATAGCGCAACCGCCCCAGCAACGCCAGCAAGGGAGCCTGCCCGGCCGTTGCTGCGCCTGCGGGGCTCGCGCCCGAATCGAGCGCATCGAACGCCGTGGCCACGCGATCTTGCAGACTCCGGAACTCGGCATTCACTTCGCGCGCAAATTCGCGCACGCGCGGCAGATCACCTTTGGCGCGGGCTTCAGAGAGCGCTTCACGCCGTTCGAGCATTTCCATCAAGAACCCCGGCTCCATCGTGCTCTGCGTGGCTTCGGGCTCGAAGCCGCGCAAACGCAACAGAGCCTCTGCGCGCGACACGGGATCCTTCAACTCGCGGTACGCGCGATTGACGTCCATCGCCTCGTTGAGGACGCGTCGACGCTCGGACGCCTGCGCGCCCACGTGACGATCTGGATGCAGCGTACGCGCCAACTCGCGCTGCCGCGCGTCCAACGTCTCGACGTCGAGCGCGAACCGCGGTTCCAGTCCCAACCGCGCGAATGGGTCGAACACCGAAGAAGTCACTTGACGGTGAAAGAGTGACCACAACCACAGTTGGTTGCTTCTTGAGGATTGAGGAACTTGAAACCTTGGAACATCAGAGATTTGACGTAGTCCAAGGTCGAGCCGCCCAAGTAGATCAGACTCTTCTTGTCGACGTAGAATTTGACGCCCTCGAATTCGCTGACCGTGTCGCGTGAACGCGGCGGATCATCAGAGAACTCGATCACGTACTGAAACCCGCTGCAGCCACCGCCACGGATCCCGAGGCGCACGGCGGCACCAGGCGTGCCGCGCTGCTCGAGCCGTCGCTTCGCATACTGCACCGCTGCGTCCGTGATGTGAACGCCCGCGCGCAAGCCACTTGCGGGCGCAGCTCCTGTCGCGCCAGGTCCTGTTGGGGAGGCCGTGCGCCCCTCGGCAGTGGTACTTTCAGCCATTGCTTGCATGGTGGTTTGTCGAACCTCAGCCGTTCAGAGCTTTCTTCGCAGCCTGCTTCTTCTTGTAATCGACGATCGCGCTCTTGATCGCGTCCTCGGCCAACACCGAGCAGTGGATCTTCACCGGCGGCAAATTCAGCTCCTCGGCAATCTGACTGTTGCTGAGCTTCTCGGCCTCATCGATGCGCTTGCCCTTGATCCATTCGGTGGCGAGTGACGACGAGGCTATCGCCGAACCGCAACCGAACGTCTTGAAGCGCGCGTCTTCGATGATGCCAGCGTCGTTCACCTGAATCTGCAAACGCATGACGTCACCGCACGCTGGGGCACCAACCAGACCGGTGCCGACATTTTCGGCGTCCTTGTCCAAGGTACCGACGTTGCGGGGATTCTCGTAGTGTTCTAGGACTTTCTCGCTGTAGGCCATGGCTTGGTTCTCGAACTTGGCAGAAGACTCTCTAACGGACTCGCGCCTCAGTGCGCGGCCCATTGGATCGATTTGATGTCGATCCCTTGTTGATGCATTTCGTAGAGCGGTGACATCGCCCGCAAGCGCTGCACTTTGTCGATCATCAGCGCGGCGACGAAATCGACCTCGGCTTCGGTATTGAAGCGACCGAGGCCAAAGCGGATCGAAGAGTGCGCCAAATCCTCGTCCAAGCCCATCGAGTGCAGAACGTAACTCGGCTCCAAGCTCGCGCTCGTACACGCCGAACCGCTCGACACGGCCACGTCTTTGATCGCCATCATCAAAGCTTCACCCTCGACGAAAGCGAACGAGACGTTGAGATTTCCGGGCAAGCGCCTCTCGGGGTGCCCATTCAAAAGCACCTGATCCAGACCCGCCGTGATGCGCTGATGCAAACGGTCGCGCAGTGCGGCGATGCGTGCATTCTCGGCCACACCCTCACGCTCCATGATTTCGCAGGCTTTGGCAAAGCCCACGATCGACGGCACGTTCAAGGTGCCAGAGCGATTGCCGCGCTCGTGCCCGCCGCCGTCCATTTGAGCTGTGACCCTGACGCGGGGCTTACTGCGCCTGATGTACAGCGCGCCGACTCCCTTGGGGCCATAGATCTTGTGCGCCGTGAGTGATGCGAGATCGACGTTCATCGCTTCGACGTCGAAGGGCGTCTTGCCAACGCCTTGCACGGCATCGGTGTGGAACAACACGTTCTTGGCGCGTGTGAGCTTGCCAATCTCGGCGAGCGGCTGAATCGTGCCCACTTCGTTGTTCGCGAGCATCACGCTGACCAGAATCGTCTTGTCGGTCATGGCGCGTGCGATGTCGTCGGGGTCGACGATGCCATCTTTGCCGACTTGGATGTACGTCACCTCGAACCCCTGCTTCTCCAGGCGCTTGCAAGAGTCGAGCACGGCCTTGTGCTCGATTGTGGTGGTGATGATGTGATTGCCGCGGCTCTGGTAGTACTCGGCGACGCCCTTGATCGCGAGGTTGTTGCTCTCGGTCGCGCCAGAGGTAAACACGATCTCTTTGCCGCTTCCCGAACCGATCAGTCGAGCGATCGTCTCGCGCGAATCTTCGACGGCCGCTTCCGCTTCCCACCCGAAACGGTGAGTGCGGCTCGCCGCATTGCCGTAGTGCTCGGAGAAGTACGGCAACATGGCCTCGATCACGCGCGGGTCGACTCGCGTGGTCGCGTGGTTGTCCATGTAGATGGGGGTTTTGACGGTCATAGTCGACTCAAAAAACTTGGCGTAGGGTCAAACGGCGTGGCTAGAGCTCAAGCAATCCGAGCGCCCAACACCAAGTCGGGCGCGTTGTCCGCAGCAGTCGCCGCGTGTTTCGTGCATTGTGAACAGCAAGTCGAGCTGAGCTCGCTCTCACACGACGAGCTGCAGGTCTCGAGAAAGTTCAAACTCAATTCCAGCTCGGTCTCGAGCGCGCGGTACTCACGCACCAGGGCGCGCACCTCTTCGAGCTTCGTGCGATACACGTCACCCAATTCACGCGCAGCGCGGCGCGCTGATTCAGAGGCTTGGCGTTTGTGCACGATGGCTTGGATATCGGGCAAGGAGAGCCCCAAGCTCTGCAGTTTGCTGATCCATCGAACACGGACCTTCGCGTCCGGAGTGAACAGACGATAACGTCCCTTCGAACGCCCCACCGGTTCGATCAATCCCAAGTCTTCGTAGAGATGAATTGCGCGCACCGTTTTGCCCGTGGCTTTTGCCAGATCACCGACCAACAGCAGTTCGCCCGCCGCGGGCAGTTCGGGACTCTCCGAAACGGAGCCTTCGAGGCCCGTTGAGCCGCCCTCGTCAGCACGGTCCAGCACACTCGTCCCCGGGGTACCGTGGTCTGCTGCGCGCGTGTCGTGATGCGCGAGAGTCAGGTGACGACGTGGGGCAGTCATGGTGATCTCAGAGGAAGGTTTTCGGGAGTCGCGGGCTTGGTTTCGTGGGTTAACCGCGTGCGTTCTTGACCGGGAGGGCGCTGTCAGCGCTACCCACACATGTGGTTAACCTGCGCGAACTGTGGACAGCGTTCCAATCTCGAAACCTGATCTAACCCTAACGTATGGGTGAGGGTTGAAAGACTCCTAGCGTTTAGTTCGCCAAACACGGGGTGTCAACCGGTGTTTCCGGCCGCCCGCGGCCCCGTCCACCAAGTGCCTCACCAAAACCCAGGTAAATCCAACTAGCTGGCCGTTCCTTACCGGTCCGTTTCAGGCTCTTGACAGAGCACCGTCAGCGAGTAAGTTCCGCGCCATTGCCGCGCGGTGGAGCAGTCCGGTAGCTCGTCGGGCTCATAACCCGAAGGTCGTTGGTTCAAATCCAGCCCGCGCAACCACCATGGTCTACCGACCCAGAAGGACCTCCGGAACCCCCGGGGGTTTTCTGTTTTGTGGCTTTTGAGCCGCGAACAACCGTCGGAACGAAGATCGCCGCAGCAATCGAATGGCCGCCCTCCTCTTGGGGCGAGACGCGGATCGGGCTGCCACCTAGAAGGCGCCGCAACATCTCCCTTCCGGACATCGGGTCCTGAAGCAGCCGGCTTGCAACATCTGCTGCCAGTTCTTCCAACTGGGCCTCGCTGGGCAACGCGGGAGTCGCCGGGTGTTCGGACTGTGCTCGAAGCTGGGCTTCCAACTCCTGCTTCTGCGTCACTGCCGCTTCGAGCTGATCTTGGACGGCCATGGCCGCCGCTGGCTTAGCGGTCCGCACGAAGGCCACCATGTTCGCGATCTCGACTTCGAGCTGACCGAGCTTTCGCTCCAAATCCGGGTGCCGCTTGGCAAGCTCGACCTGGTGCTTCTTCAGCCGTTCTTCAATCCGTCGGTGAAGATCCGCGCGAAGGCCGCTCTCTAACAAGACACGGCGAAGCTCGGAGGTGGCCACGTGAAGAATCGCGTCCTCTCGGACCCCGCGCTTGTTGGTGCACCCAGTCCCGGCATGTGCAGCACCGCACCGATAGTATACGGCGCTCGATCCGCCGGTCCTGGTCATGGCGCAGCCGCAGACGCCGCATGCCAGTAGCCCAGACAAGGGGCGAACGGTGGCGCTGCGGATGGCACCAGCAACTCTGCCCCCTTTGGACGGTTTGGCATCCAAGCGCGACTGAACCGCGGTCCAAAGATCATCGTCGATAATCCTGAGCCCGGGCCAGTCGAAGCGTTGGACTTCCTCTTCGGGTCGCTTGCGAGACTTTCGCTTGCGAGTGACGGGGTCCTTGCGCCACTCCTTTTCGCCGTAGCTCCAGCGGCCGATGTAGGCGTCGTTGCGAAGCATCGCCCCAACGGTCCCCTTCCTCCAGAAGGGTTTTCGATCATCTCGTTCTCGTGGCGGGGCAATCCCATCTGCGTTCAATCGCCGAGCGATCAACTGGAATGACTGCCCATCTCGATACAAGGCGAAAATCCGTCGAACGATTTCCGCCTCGTGCGGATCGATCAAACGCTCGAAGTCACGCGGGCGATCGCCCTTGAACGCCCCGGTATGGTTTGAAACGTAGCCGTAAGGCAGCCCGCCCGTGCTGAGACCACGTGCAGCCTGGCCGCGCAAGCCCCGCAGCGTGTCCTTCGAGAGCGTCTCGATGTAGTGATTGCGTATTCCGGAGCGACTTGAACGCTCGTTCCAAAAGCACTTGAACACTGATTCCAAAACGACTTGAGCGGTCGTTCCAGGGCACTTGAACACCGATTCCGGCGCACTTGAACACGTGCCCGAAGCCGGTGGCAGGTGCAAGACGGCGGGGGTTTGGGGCGCGGCGACGGATGCCGACGGCGACACCGCATTTGGTGCGACGGCGGGTCCATGTCGGAACGCCTATCCATGCGCAAAATTCGAGAAGTACTTCGACTGAAGCACAGCGGACGCAGCCAGCGTGAGATCGCGGGATCGATCTCGGCATCGGTGGGCACGGTGTGCGGGTTGCTCAAGCGCGCAAAGTCGTTGGAGGTAACCTGGAGCCGCGCTCAGACGATGAGCGACGCAGAGCTCGAAGCGTTGCTGTTTCGAGACGAGGGACGAAACGTTGGCGTGGCGCGCAGCCCGATCAACTACGGACATGTGCATCGCGAGCTGCACCGGCCGGGGGTGACTTTGCAGCTGCTCTGGTCGGAGTACCAGGAGGGCGCCTCGGCGCGTTCTGACGGGACGAAGCCCTACCAGTACAGTCACTTCTGCGAGACGTACAAGGCTTGGCGTGCGCGCCTGAAGCCTTCGATGCGAAGGGTGCACGTTGGGGGCGAGCGCGCGTTTCTCGACTACTCGGGAAGGAAGCCGCGACTGACCGACCCGAGCACGGGCGAGAAGCGTGAAGTCGAACTCTTCGTCATGGTCCTTGGTGCCAGCAACTATACGTACGCAGAAGCAACGCACACGCAGAAGGTGGCCGACTTCGTTGGCTCGACGATCCGCGGATTCGAATACTTCGGGGGTGTGCCGCAAGTGATCGTGCCAGACCAGCTACGTAGTGCGGTGAAGGGTCCTGATCGATACGAGCCTGACATCAATGCGACGTACCTGGAGATGGCGCAGCACTACGGAACGACAGTGCTGCCAGCGCGCCCGAGGAAACCGAAGGACAAGGCCAAGGCGGAAGTGGCAGTGCTGGTCGTGCAGCGATGGATCTTGGCGAAGCTTCGCAACGCGACGTTCTTCACGCTGGCTGACTTGAATTACGCAATCGCCGAATTGCTCGAGGACCTCAACTCGCGACCGTTTCAGAAGCTCGATGGCACTCGCGCCACGGCGTTTGCCGAGATCGACAAGCCCGCGTTGCAGTCATTGCCGGCAATACGCTACGAGCTTGCCGAGCGACGGATTGCGCGCGTCAACATCGACTATCACGTCGAGTACGATGGGCACTATTACAGCGTCCCGTACACATTGGTGCACCAACAGGTCGAGGTGCGAGCAACGGACAACGTCGTCGAGCTGTTCCTCAAGTGCACATCGCGTCGTGGCGCAGCGTCGGCGACGACAGCTTACGCAGACGGCGAACGCGTGGCTACTCACTGCCGCAGCTATGCGAGACGAGGCACCGCCGTGACTGAAGGCACGCACCGCCCCGTGAACCACAACGATCAACTCTGGCCACCCGAACGCTTGGTCCGTTGGGCCGCGAAGTTTGGGCCTTCGGTCGAGATAGTGGTGAGTCAAATGTTGGCGCGGTACGTCGTCGCAGAGCAATCGTACCGCGCCTGCCTTGGGCTGCTGCGGCTTGCCGAGCGCAACGCCGATCGAATGGACGCCGCGTGCGCCCGGGCTCTGAAGGTCGGAATCGAGGGTGGACCGAGCCGCAGGTACATCGAAGCGATCCTGAAAAAGGGGCTCGACCAACAACCGGCTGCATCCACAGCCACAAGCACTCTGGCGATGCACGAAAACGTGCGCGGCGGAGATTACTACGACACAGAGGAGATGAGGCATTGACCACAATCGAAGAAACGATCACCAAACTCGGTGAGATGAAACTCAACAGCATGGCTCTCGCGACCCGAGAGCTGCTGCAAACGGCACCTGGACACGACTTGTCATTCGAAGAAAAGCTCGGGCTGGTCGTCGATCGCGAATGGCTTGAGCGCGAGAATCGCCGCTTGGCCCGTCGCATCAAGGACGCGAAGCTCGCCACACGCGCATCGCTCGACAACTTCTTGTGCGATCCAGAACGAGGTATCGACAAAGCCAACCTGCGTCAGCTTGCAAGCTGCAGCTGGGTGAAGGCGAAGCACAATGTGGTGATCGTGGGCAAGACCGGCGTCGGGAAGAGCTACCTCGGCTCAGCGCTTGCAGACGCAGCTTGCCGAATGGGCTACCGCTCGCTCTTCTTCCGAGCGCCGCGCTTGTTGGGCGAACTCGCACTGGCGCGTGCTGCAGGTGAATATGCATCGCTGCTAGCCAAACTGTCGCGCTTCGACGTGCTCGTACTCGATGACTTTTTGCTCAACCCAATGGCGGACGCTGAGCGGCGCGACATTCTCGAAGTCCTCGAAGATCGCTACGACCGCTCATCGACCGTCATCACTACGCAGCTACCGACGAAAACTTGGCACGAAGCCATCAACGATCCGACAATCGCGGACGCGATCTGCGACCGCGTCGTGCACAACGCTCACGTGCTCAAGCTCGCTGGACCATCGATCAGACGGAAGAAAGCCCTTCAACCCGAGACCCAAGCCTAGCCCAAACCCCCGAACACCCGTCGCTGCGCTCCGACCCGTTCAAGTGAACCGGAATCGGCGCTCAAGTCCTGGCGGACTGGGTGCTCAAGTGCTCTGGAATACGCAGTGGAGGTGCTTGACGTTGGATGCGGGGTTGGTCATGGGGGTCGCTGCCTTCTTGGCGTGCTTCCGTCAACAGAGCGACTCATCGGTGTTGACGCAGAGTCGCAGTGGGTCGAGCGCGCGCGTTCTGCTGCAGGACCGGAGTTAACTGGACGCGTCGAGTACCGGCCAGGCAATGCATACAGTTTGCCGTTTGCTGACTCGAGGTTCGACCTGGTAACGTGCCAGACGGTGTTGATGCACCTGAGCGAACCTGCACGAGCGATTGCCGAGATGGTCAGGGTTGTGCGCCGGGGCGGAATAGTCGCGGTGGCAGAGCCCACGAACGTCTGTGGCCCGGTCGTCGATTCGATTGCCATGGGCGACGCCCCAGCGGTGACCGCGGAGCTATTGAACTTGCTGCTGACCTGTCAGCTGGGTGCGACGCATCTCGGG
>DATAHU010000059.1:0-14567 GCA_036263015.1 Polyangiaceae bacterium
GTGAAGTCCGCAGCGAGCGTGACGTCGCTCGTCGACTGACTGAAGCTCGTGACGAGACTGGAGTCGGTGGTGAAGTTGGCGACGACGTCCGTCGCGCCGAAGTAGCCGACCCCGGCACAGCAGCCACTGCAACTGAGCACCGAACAGCCCGAGCAATCGCCGGCGATGAGATCGCCGTCGGCGTTGCAATCCATACGATCGCCAGTCGCGCACGAACCGCTGGTCGAGCAGCCCGTCGGCGCAGGCGTGGGTTCGCTGGGACTCGGCGTGGGCGCAGGCGCAGGCTCGCTCACGACCTTCATCTTCGAAACCACGTACGGCGCGTGACCGTTGAGCATATCGCTCGTCCAACCGCCGTCCACGGGCACGCCGCCGGAGACGAAGAACGACGAGCTATCGGTACCCGCATCGAGCTTCCAAGCAGCCCAGCTGATGTGCTCCTGGTTGATCCAATCGTGCCAAGCGTTGGCTTCGTCTTCGCAGACGATGGGCTGTTCGATGCCGCCGTCCGCGGGCGTGGCTCCCCACTCGGTCACGAAGATCGGCAGACCACTGGCCAATGCGCTTACGCCCTTGGCGCGAATGTCACTGCCGTGATCGCAGGCATAGAAGTGCAAGGTGTACATCAAGTTCGTGCCAGAGACGGGGTTCGCTGCCGCCACGTCCACGTCTTGATCCCAGTTCGGCGTGCCGAGCACGACCACACCATCCGAGTATTGGCGAATCGCACCGCTGACTGCCGTGTGATAGGGCACGAGCACGCTGTCCCACGAGACGTCGAGGGGCTCGTTGAACAATTCGTAAATCACGTTCGGCACGTCGGCGTACTTCTGTGCCATCTCAGCGAAGAATGCCTCGGCATCACTCTCGTGATCGGCCGCGTGGTGATCGTGCCAATCGATGATCACGTAGACACCGGCTTCGATCGCGTTGGACACGATCGTGTTCACTTGCTTCTTGGCCTTGTCCGGATCTTCCAGGTAAGCGCCGTCACCCGGGTTTTGATCGACGCCCATCGCGGCGCGGATGATCTGCAAGTTCCAGTTGTCGCGCATCCAGATCAACGCATCCTTGTTCTCGGCGTAGGCCTTCGACTCCCAGTTGAGCCACATGCTGCTCACACCCTTGAGCTGCGTGATTTCATTGTGCTCGTCCACCAAGCGCACCCCGTCGACGTGCAGCTTGCCATGTAGCGCGACCGGGGTATCGCTCGGCGCGGTGGGCTGTGGATTATCGGGATTGCTGGGGTTGTCCGGCGTCGTGGGGGTGGGTCCGTCCGGCTGTGAAGGCTGATCCGGATTCGGCGCATCGGGGCCGCTGGTCGGCGTGGGATCGCCTGGGGAGGTCGAAGGTGAACTCGGCTTGCTGGGCTTCGAGGGTGTGCTGCCCCCACTTTCGTCATCAGCGACGACGCTTCCGTCAGCGCCTTCTACGACACCGCCGTCAGCGTCGGCGCCCCCGGACGGTTTGCTGCCGCCCTTGGTCGAACCTTTGCTACCCGTCTTCGTCGCGTCGACGCACAAGTCGGAGTAACACTTGAGTTTGCCGTTACAAGTATTGTTGGCGTAACAGGCGCAGCCCTCGTCACCCGTATCGCAGTCTGATTTGTCAGAGCTCGATTTCGAGCTGCAAGCAGCGGTCAGCGCCACACACGCGATGGAAAACCAAGCCCGAGCTAGACGGGCTTCAAGCAAAGCTCTCAGCATGCAGCAACCGTAGCTCACGGACTTCGTCGAGGGTAAGGGCGTAGTGTTACCTCTCGAGCACGAGATGTGAGCAGACGTGGGGGGTGCGTGGCCATGCGGTGAAGGCGTGCAACACCTGCTCTCGAGAACTCACTGCTCGAATTTCGTCGCACGATTTCGTCACGTTGACGGCTACCCGCACGAATGCGCTCAAGGTCACGACGGCACTGCCGTTCGAAGCAGCTATGTCCAGCACTTCCGGAATCGGTCAGGCGCAGAATGTGGCGCTGGGTGGCATTCGCGCCGAGTTTGCGCGCTTCAACAAAGCAGCCACCGACGTGGTTCGAATCGGGGCAGAGGCGAACAACGCCAGCGTCGTCGAAATTTCCGACGCGGCCCGCGAAGCGGCGAGCAATGCCATCGGCGGCGACCTGGAGGGGGCTCTCGTCGACACGAAAGTGGCAAGCGCGGGACTCACCGCCGACGTCAAGGTGCTGCAGACCGCCAACGACATGAACAAAGAGCTGATGAACCTCCTAGGCAAGCGCTGACGCGCTGGCCTAAACCAGTGCGCGCATGTGGACGCGCCTGCTCGTTGTAGTTTGGGGATTGCTGGTTGCGAGCGCTTGCTCGCAACCCCAAGAGCGTGAGCCGATAGCGCCGAACGCGGGAGCGCTTGCATCGGCCCCTAGCGTCAGCGCCTCCGCCGCGCCGAGCGCCAGCCTTGCGCTCGCGCCTCAGCCCGATTCGCATCTGTTGATGTGGCGGGTAAACGATACGGCAGAAGCCGCGACGCCACGGCTGACGCGAGGTTTTCTCTTGGGCTCGATTCACGTCGCGAGCAAGGATTTGTACCCGCTCGACAAGCGCATCGAAACGGCGTTCACGAAGAGCGATCACTTGGTGCTCGAAACCGACGTGCTCGATCCGCGCGCGGCCGACATGATGGCAGACTTCGTCAAGCAAGCGCTGTTGCCCCGCGGCCAAAGCATCTACGACACCCTGGACAAGGATCTCGCAGCGCGCCTGAAACAACGCTTCACGGATTTGGGCAGCGATCCCGAACGCTTCAGCGGCTTCAAGCTCTGGTTCGTTTCGATGATGCTCTCGATGCTCGATCTCGAGCACGCGGGTTACACCGGCGACAACGGCATCGACGCCTACTTTCAACGTCGCGCCGACAAGCGCGGCATTCAACTGTTGACGCTCGAGCCGCTCGAATCGCAAATGCAGTTGTTGGTGAGCATGGGCGCGGACGCCACCACTCAAGACCTCTCGCTCGCGCTCGACACCGACACGATCGCCGAGATGCAGCGCATGACGGGCGATTGGCAGCGCGGTGACGCCGAAGCGCTGTCGCACGAGTTCGACGAAATGCGCGAAAAAGCGCCGCAAGCTTTCGATGCTCTGTTCACCCAACGCAATCGCAAGATGGCCGAGGGGCTCAACACCTTCATGCAAGGGCCCGGCACGTTCTTCGTCGTGGTCGGCGCGGGCCACCTCGTCGGAGCCGGCAGCGTGGTCGACGAGCTACAAAAGCGCGGCTACCAAGTGACGCAGTTCTAGCGCGGCTACCAGGTCGAACAGTTCCAAGAGGAGAGAAGCCAGCCGTACTCCATGGGTGCCGGCTGGCGTTCGCTGGTTACCCGTCACTGCAGCTCTAACACGGTTAGCTCACGCACCGAGCTTCGCGGCGAGCCAATTGCCCACCTTGTCGAGCGCGACGCGCTCTTGCGCGAGCGTGTCGCGGTCCCGCACGGTGACCGCCTGGTCGCCCGCGGTGTCGCCGTCGATCGTGAAGCAGAAGGGGCAACCTGCTTCGTCCATGCGCGCGTAGCGCTTGCCGATGGTTTGCTTGATGTCGAGTTCGACGCTGCCGAAGCGCGGACGCAGTTCGCGGTAGAGCTTCTCGGCGATCTCCGGCATTCCGTCTTTGGCAACGAGCGGGAACACCGCGGCTTTGATCGGCGCCATGCGCGGCGTAAAGCGCATGAACACGCCGCTCGGACGACTCGGGTCGGCGGTGTACGCCTCGCACAGCATCGCCAGCACGCCGCGATCGGCGCCCGCCGAGGGCTCGATCACGTGCGGGACGAAGCGCTCGTTCGACTCGGCGTCGAAGTATTCGAGCTTGGTCTTGGAGTGCGTCATGTGCTGGGTGAGATCGAAGTTGCCGCGATCGGCAATGCCTTCGAGTTCGCCATGGCCGGGATGAGTGAACGGGAAGCGGTATTCCACGTCGCTCGTGCCCGCGCCGGTCTTGGCGTAGTGCGCCAGCTCGTCGCGGTCGTGTTCGCGCAGGATCAAGTTGGCGCCTTCGAGCCCAATGCTCTTCCACCACTGCATGCGCCAATCGCGGAAGAACGTGTACCACTCGCGCGTAGAGCTCGGATGGCAGAAGAACTCGATCTCCATCTGCTCGAATTCGCGCGAACGGAACGTGAAGTTGCGCGGCGTGACTTCGTTGCGGAAGGCTTTGCCGATCTGCGCGACGCCGAACGGCACTTTGACGCGAGAGGTATCGACCACGTTCTTGAAGTTCGAAAAGATGCCCTGCGCCGTCTCGGGACGCAGGTACGCGATGTCGTCTTCCGAGGCGGTCGCGCCGACGTACGTCTTGAACATCAAGTTGAATTCGCGCGGCTCCGTCAAGGTGCCCGCCTCTTTGGCGTCGGGGCCCACGACCTTGGCCAAACCCTCTTTGCCGATCTGAGCCAACGTCAGCGAGCTCACGTCCTTGGGCTCGAGCGTGCGGCGGCAATACTTCGAGAGCAGCTTGAAGGCTTTGTCGCGCCCTTCGTCGTCCCCGTCGAGGAAGGCGTAACCGCGATCCCCGAGCGCTTCACCCGCGACCATCACCAAGACGTGATCGGCGCGGTAACGGCGCTTCGACTCACGACAGTCCACCATGGGATCGCTGAAACCACCAACGTGACCCGAGGCCACCCACAAACGCGGGTTCTGGATGATGCACGAATCGAGACCCACGATCCGGATTTGCGTGCCATCGGGACCGATCGGCGAGTTGAGCACGACGTCCTGCCACCAGGCGTCCTTCAAGTTCTTCTTGAGCTGCGCGCCGAGCGGACCGTAGTCCCAAAAGCCGTTGATGCCTCCGTAGATCTCGGAGGCTTGGAATATGAAGCCCCGGCGCTTGCAAAGCGCCATGATCTCATCCATCGATTTCTTGATCCCGAGGTCACTCATTCGTCGCGGCTCCGTCGTTCTGATGCAGCGGCCGCCCGACGTGAGCCCGGCGGCGCCGCGCGCAACCTACACGGCGGGGCCGCCCAACTCCACCCCCTGCTAACGCCCAGCTCGACCAAGCGCTGGAGGCGCCGGAACTCGCCGGCAATGGCCTCGACCCACCCCCCAGAATCCCTCGCGGATTTTGGCTCCTGGGACGGCGTCGAGCCTGCTCAGCGCCCGACCTGACGGCTCCACAGTTCCATCAAGTTGCGGATTACGGGCCCGGGCGGCGGCTCGACCACAGTGCCCAAGTCGACCCGCACGCCGAAGGCCTCGGCGCTCTTGAACGGACCCGTGCCGTCGGCAGACAACACCGGCACTTCGGGATTTGCAGGCCGAAAGCCGAGGGCCAACGCCCGTTGCTGCTCCGGCTTGTCGCGCAGGTAGGCGATCAACGTCTGTGCGGCTGTGCGTTGCGCGGGCGTCACCCAGTCGCCGTTCACGATCGCGACGGGATGATTCGACCACATCGTCTGCGGCGGATAGAAGACCCGCAGGTTGCCCCAGCGCCCTTGCGCGTTGGGAATGTGCTGCACGGCCAAGTTCTCGTAAGTGACGACCACGTCGTATTTGGAGGGGCCGTACAGCACCATCTCCTCCATGAACGACCCGGTCGAGTCGGCAAACTTCGGAACCCCTTTTTCGATGCTCTTGACGAACGCTTGGAACTTCTCGTCGAGCAGATCGCTCATCTCGATGCCGGCTCGCTTGTTGTGAAACTCATAGGTCATCAAGATTAACGCTTGAAGCCCCGAGTTACTGCGCGTCGGATTGGTGTGACCCAACTTCACGAAGCCCCAATCCGCTTTGCCACCCACACCGAGCCAACCCTTGGGATTTTCGATCGCGTCGCGCAGGTGGGTGAACGTCAAGCTCTTGTCCTGGCCACTCAACACGGCCGCGCGATCTTCCCAAGCCACGAACACCAGGGGCGTGATGACCAGCGGCACGGCTTTGTCCGCGCCGTCGGTCGCGATCAGATCATTGCCCTTCTTCTGATGCCAGTCGGAAGTGAGTAAGTTCAACGCGACGTCGTCCGCGGGACTTATCAGCGTCGGTTTCTCGCCTTGATCGACGAGCGCCGAGACCATGTCCAAGCTCCCCTTCTCGACCGTTTTGACGGCGATCTCCGGGTGCAACGCAGCGAAGCGGCCCAGGGCTTCTTTGAGCCAGGCCTTCTTCTCGGTGCTGTACATGAACTGGATCTCGGTGACGGGCAGCTTGTTTGCAGCGCCCCCCGCCGAAGCGCTCGACTCGGGACCTATCGCGGTCGTGCCCGAGTCTTTGCCGGTGAACAGCACGTACGCAAACGCACCGATCACGGCCAGCGCGAACAAGCCGATGATTGCGAGCTTACTGCCGCCACTCGATTGCCCGCTCACGCGCGAAACTCCCGCAAGGTATCCTCGAAAGTCGACTCTAGGATTTCGACGTCGTTGCTCATGGTCTGAACATGCTCCGTGATCGATTCACTGATCGTGATGGCTTCGGTGTAGTCCGTCGCGTCCAACTTCACCAGCTTTGCGGCCAAGCCCTCGAGCGAGGTCTCGATCAAACGCAGTTGGGCGTGCACGCGATCTCTCAACCCCTGCAGCTGCCCGTAATTCTCGAGCTCTTTGGCCTTTGCTGCGGCCGCCCTGGTGAAGCCGTCTCGTGCCGTTTCGTCCGAGGTCTGCTGGGCGAGCTGCTGTAGACGTTGGGTCTCGGCAGTGATCTCTGCGGGGTTGGTGGCGGTGAGTTGGAGGTAGATGCCATCGCTGCGCTGGGCCGCGCGCGCGGCGACCGCGACCAACTCGCGAGCGCGGCCAAAACCCTCTTCCAAATTGGAGCGCACGCTCTGACCCGTGGACAGGTAGACGCGCTGACAATTGTCCGAGGCCACGAGGATCTGCGTGTAAACTTCACGCAGCTCCGGATCGCGCAGCGCGGCGGGGGGCACGAGCCGCTGCGGTTCGTACGTGACTGCGGGTTCGTTCACTTCACGGATGTAATCCGGGTTGGTCACGTCGAGCGCTATCAAGGCCGCATAAGCGAGCATACCCAGACCCATGGTGATGAGGGGCAAGGTGTTGCCCCCGACGTCGAACACGCGCGCCCCGAGGCCAAGCGCGACTCCACCCAACCCAACCCCGAGGTTCAAACGCCTCGAGGCCGAAGCGATCAGGGCCTTGCGAAATGGTGCCAAGCGCTCGTTGCTCATCTGCTTCAGAAGAAAGTCGCTGTCAGAAGAATGCAGCCAAGTCGCGATAGACCTGACGGATTGATTTGGTGTCCCCCGTGAAGCTGGCGCCGCTGCCGCGCTCGGCCAAGTCGGCGAGCAGTTTCGTATCTGCGCCGTCACCGTAGGCGATCGTGAAGATGCGCACCTCGCTGCCCGCTTGTGCCAAGCTCTCTGCTGGCTGCTGCAACTTCTGCTGCAATTGCTCGAGCGTCGATTCGCTGTGCTCGTCCTTGCCGTCAGTCAGCACGACCAAAGCGAAGATGTGGTTCGGGCTCTGGGTCGCAACTTGGTGCAGTTTGGTGTGCGCTTGCGAGATCGCATCGTAGAGCGCAGTGCCCCCGGCCGCAAACGTGTTGCTGAGCGTTTCGTTCAGCTGTTGGCGCTGGAGTCCAACCTCGCCGGGTTCGACGACCGGCGGGACACCATCGTTGAAGAGCAAGAGCGACACCCGATCTCGGTCATCGAGCTGCGCGATGAAGTCGAGCGCGCCTTGTTTGGCTTGCTTCAAGGGGTCACCACTCATCGAACCGGAATGATCGAAGACGAACACGATGTCGACGACCTTCTTCACCTTCGACCACAGCGCGAGCGACTTCACCACGAGGTTGGTGGGTGGGATCTCGAGCAAAGTTTGAGGCTGTTTGGGATCGACGCCGTGCTCGGCGTCGATCGGAGCCGTGATCGCAATCTTGGGATCGCTTGGCCGAAAACCGAAGCTCGTCATGGCTCGCGCTTGCTCCGGCGCGCTCAGCAGAAAGTCGCGAAACACACCCGCGGCCTGACGTTGAGCGTCATCGCTCCAGGGCGCGTCCAAGACGTAGAAGGGATTGTCGATCCAAAACGTCCCTTCCTTGGGGTAGATGGCAACCAAGTCCAGATCGCGGTTCTTGTATTCGGGGCGCGTGTACGAATCGACGACCAAGTTCTCGTAGAGCACTGCCGCGCTCAAGAACTCAGGGCCGCGAGTCAACATCTTGTCGGCGAAGAAGCCCGTCGATTTGCCGTAGTGCACGACAGACTGTTCGATCGCGCCGAGAAAGTTCCCCACTTCGGGTTTGTCGAGCATCTCGCTCGTCATGCCGCGCACTTGATTGGTCGCGCCGTAGATCGCGGCCAGCACTGCCAAGCTGCCAGAGTTGCTGAAGCCCGGGTGCGTATGGCCGAACTTGAACGCGCCCCACTCGGGGTGCCCCTTGCTCGCCCAACCCTTCGGATCTTTGGCGAGCGTGAGCACATCCGACCAACCCACGGGTTTCGCGGGCCAACCCAGGGCCTGCGCCATCGGTTTCCACATCGCCAGCACGACGGGACTCAACGCCAGCGACTTACCCTCGTCAGTCAGTTCCTTCTTGCCACCTGCAGCGCCTTGCCGAGCTGTCCAAGCGTCGTTGAGCCAGTCTCTGTACATGCTGCTGGCCGGCGCCCACGCTTGGGCTCGAGTCGTGCCATCGACGAGATCGTCGAAGGCCGCACCGCTGCCAACGGCTTGCCCGACCACCTTGATCCGCGGTCCGTTCGGTAGGTGAACAGCGCTATCGTTGAAGCGCTGAATCGCATCGACGAGCCAACTCTTTTTCTCGCTGCCGTAAGCCAGCAGCACGCTGACCGTCGGCTCGATCGATGCCGCAGGCTCACTCGTCTCCGAAGAGATCTGAGCGTCACGCTTGCAGCTCACGACGAGCACAATCAGCATCGCCAACGCGATACGCACGAACCCAATACCGGACGCCCCGCCCGCCTCGAAGCGCAACCTGCGCCCAACCCAGCCTCCGAGTTTCATGCGCCGAGTCTAGCAGGACGGCTAAAGCGAGGAATGAGTGATCTCGATGAGAGCCCGACGTTCCACAGGGCTCGAAAGGGTGTCCGCGCGTGTAAGTGCTCCTACGCAGCCCAGACTTCCGCGTCGCTGATCACGAACAACCGTACCGTCGTATCTCCCGACACACTCACACGGTGTTCGGTGCCCGAATCGATTTGGATGGAGTTGCCCGCCCTGAGCTCGAGCGTGCGATCACGAAACTCGACGTTCAACGCACCGGCGAGCACGAACAAGACGTGACTACGGCCGCACCAGTTTGGATCTGCGAAACCGGGTGCGAACTCGAGCAACGTGAGCCCTGGTGCGCACACCTTCTTCTTCTCGAGCGGATGAGCGCCCGCTTGCCACGGGAGTCCTTCGAAGTCTGCGACGCGAAACGCCATGCTCTCTTGTCGCGCATTCGAACGACGTTCACCAGATCCAAGTGGCGCGGCGCAGCTCGAGAGCGGGGTTACGGCGAGTCGCTCGTCGCAGCAGGCGCGAGCAAGTCAGCTGAGGGAGTTGGGCAGTCCAACGTATGCAGGAACGCGATCAAGTCATCGACCTGATCGTCATCGACGTCGACCCCATCCAGCTTCTCGTCGAGTTGGCCCACCGTCGCGCCACGGTCACGGTCACGGTCGCGACGCCCACGACCCCGGTAGATGTCGAGGATGAAGTCGCGCAGTGACTTCTTGTGCGCAGCATGTCCGAAGTATGTGCGCTGGGCTACGCCGCGCAGGCTTGCCGTGCGAAACGCCCCCTCCTGTCCTGACTCTTCACCGACTGAAAGCAGTTTGGCAGCGCCAGCTTTGACGTCGTCAGAATAGTCCCCTTCGCCGTTGAACGGGTCATCCAGCAGTTGCTCGGCTCCGAGCAGACGCCCTTTGTCGGAAGAGGGGATCCCGATGTCGTGGAACTCGCCGTCGGAGAACGCCGGCCCGGAATGGCAGCGCGCGCAGTGCTCGCGATCGAAAGTGCCTGCACCTGCCAGTTCCGCGTCGTTCAATTCGATCTCCCCGCGTTGCCAACTATCGAAGCGCGTGTCGTTGCACAACAACTTGCGCTCGTAGGCCTCGAGCGCCTTGCCGACGTTCGAAAAGACGCGATTCACTTCGTCCTGCAAGGGCTTGGACATGGCGTCCCACGCCGCATCGCCGGGTAGAGCGCGAGCTGGCGCTTGCGACAAGTCCGGCAGCGCTTCGAAGATCGTGTCGTACTCCTGGCCATAGGTTACCGAGACGTAACGCGCGATTTCCACGCGCGTGAAGTCCATTTCCTTCGGGTTCTCGAGCGCCTTGAGCGGCTGTGACCATGCCGAGTCGACGCGGCCGTCCCAAAACAAGAACGGCTGCAGAGCAGCTGCGGTGATGGGCATCGAGTGTCGGGCCCCCGTCTGCTTGCGCACGCCGACCGAACGCGGCTTCGGATCCGAAAAGCCATGCTCGGGATCGTGGCAGTTGACGCAGGCAATCTTGCCGTCCGAGCTCAACCCCGGGTCGAAGAACAGCTTGCGACCCAGCGCCGCAGCGGCGGGATCGTCGGCGACGGAATTGGTGACGGACTCGGTCAGCGCGGCCTCGGACAATTGCATGCCCTGAAAGTCGGCGCGGTCGACCTCGTGATCACAGCCAAGCGGCGTGACCGAGAACAAGCAAACGACCAATGTAGAAGAAACAGCCCTGTATTTCATCATCACGAATAGCGAAGCGTCCCCCACCGTCATGGCGACGGCGTGAGCTTCGTCCTCGCAGTGTGTTGCCCGGCTGCGCCCCGACCCTTCGCGATTTTTTTCGAGCGGGAATCAGTTGCCGACGATGCGCAGAGCTTGCTCGGAGTGAACACCCTGTGGGTAGGCGCTGAGATAACGTTGTGCGGCAGCCTTGGCTTCGTCGCCCCGGCCTGCGCGTTGCAGAGCTATGGCTTCGAGATAGCGCGCATCCTCGGCCCGCGCATCCTGGGGGTAGGTCGCCGCAAAGTGCCGCAATTGGCGGGCACTCACGCCAAAATCGCCATGTGCCAGAGCCGCCATCGCGTTGGCGAAATCACGGGAAGCCGACGTTTCACGCGCACCAACTCTGGGCTCGATTGCCCGAGAGGTGCTGCTCGGCGCGCTGGCACTGGGAGCGAGTGTCGCGGTCAGCGACGGCATTGATGCGGCAGTCGGCGACGTTGGTTGTGCGACGACGAACGAACTCGCTGCTGGCTGCGCTGCGCTCGGAATCGACACCTGCTCGAGGGAAGCCGAATCACTCGTAAACCAATCGCGCACAGGCGAAGACGGAGCCACAGCGGCCCAAACCCCGGCGGGCAGCAACGTCAAGGCCAACACGAGCAAGGGCGCTCTGCGTCGCTTTCGGATAACCGGCGTCACGCCCTTGCGCAAGAGCGCCAAACGCGCTCGATGGTGTTCGAGCGGTGTGAGCTCCGAAACCGAAGCGCGTAACCTATCTTGCGTCAAACAGAGCTCGTGCAAGAGCGTGCGACACTCTTCGCAACTCTTGAGATGACGCTCGGTCGACGCGCGCTCGGCCGCTCCGAGCCGCCCATCGAACATCGCTTCGACGAGTCCTGCGCTAGCGCACGTGCTCACTTGATCCTCCGTTTGATTCGCTCGCGCAGCTCGAAGCGAGCCTCGTGCAATCTCCGCCACACCGTCCCAGCCGGGACTTGGAGGGCTTGGGCAGCGTCGACGCCAGAAAGTCCACCCAAGTCCACCAGCAGCAACACTTCGCGGTGCGCGTGTG
This sequence comes from Polyangiaceae bacterium, assembly GCA_036263015.1. Lineage (GTDB taxonomy): Bacteria > Myxococcota_A > Polyangia > Polyangiales > Polyangiaceae > SZUA-265. Next base: position 11,701 of record DATAHU010000059.1, read on the forward strand.
AGAGCTGCGCCAACGCCGCATTCAGCACCGCCACCTCTTCACCCGCAGCCGTCACTTGCTCTGGATTGGGGTGTGCGGAGGGCTCGCGCGCGAAGGCCTCGAGCATCGAGCGAAGGCGCGCGAACGAGCGGCGTTTGCGGCGGGCGATTTGAGCCGCGATCCCGAGTAGAAAAGGTCTGGCGGGCGCGCCTGGCTGAAACGACTGGGCAGCACGCGAAGCAGTCAGGAAGGTCTCTTGAACCAGATCGGCCGCGTCGGCCGAGCTCTGTAGCAAGCGCTCGGCGAAAGCGCGGACTGCCGCGTGATGCCGATCGAACAGCTCACCCAACGGGGCAAGATCACCATCGGCTATTGCGCGCAGCAACTGCTCGTCGCTAGCGCTCTCGAAGGCATGCGCGCCCGAGTCGAGCTTGGGCTCGGCACTCACAGGGGTAACTCCAATCCAGCACTGCCGCCCAAGGTGAACGCGGGAAATGCGGTCGGAGTTTCGTCGCCTTGTTGCGCCATCGCGCCGGATATTTGTCGCGATGCCACGACGAAATCCGCGTCGACCGTGAACACCAGGTTGGCCCACCGAGTCAGCGGCAACGCAACGCAGGCAAGCGCGCCGATGCTCGCTCCAAGTCGACTCTGCTCGCCCCTGCGCTCGGGCAAATTGCGCTGTACGGCCGCAGCTCGGAGTACAGGCCCCAGGCGCAATTCCGAACTCGAAATCGTGAACCCACGCAGCACCGCGATCGCAACCGAAACCTCATCGACGGTAGGTCGATGCGAGATGACGTCCGACTGCTGTCGAAACGAAATCGAGGGCACCCAACGTTCAATCGAGAGCCCCGCCGTCAGCATCGGGCCGAGCCAAAACACTCCCGAACCGCCCACGGCGCGTCCGTCGATGCCGGCTCCGAGCAACAACTTGCGCCTGGGCTCTGAGTCCGTGTGGGGACGAGGTTCTGCGGGTGCTGGCGGTTCGATCGCCAAAGGTTTGCGCGGCGCTTGTTCACTTGGAACGGCTTCGGCGCTGGGCTGCGTTGCGGGCTCAGAGGCCTGAGTCCCAGTTGCAACCTCAGCCGTTGGCGGGGTTGTCGAAGGGGTTGTCTCAGGCGGTAACAGAGGAGTCGCAAGCAGCGCTTGACCCAGAGGCACGATGTCGGCAGGCAATGCCACGGCTCTGCTGACCTCGGAGTCCCCCGGGCGCTCGACACGCAGTATCGCGCCCGAGGCCTCGAGCGTCAGATCAATCGTCCCCCCTGCGCAGCTCCACGGATGTCCCGGCTCTGAGGTGGAGTGAATCAATACGGCAACGGCCTCACGCCACACGCGGGGTAAAGCCGCAACGCTGTCGCCCGAGCGAGCGCCCACACAATCGTCGCCAAGCGCGAGCAGCGTGTTGCTCGTCAGGACGACCATCGACGCGCTCGCAAGAAACGCGACGCGCGGGTTCACGGCAAGAAAGGGGCGGGGCACGAGGTCCACTCCATGTTCCCCGCATCCGTTCAAACCCTTCACGGTTTGTTCGACGGCCCGTTACGAAACCCTAATTAGCTCCGACGTCTGTGCCGTCTGCACACATGAAGCAGGGAGACGGGGTGAATGGGCCCCCGCCTCCCTGCCCTTGTGCACCGCTCGCGGAGCCATCGACGACGCCCTCGTTGTGCTCCCGTCCGCTCGAGTGCGGCTCTCGTCCGTCACCCAGCGGTTCCCAGCATCGTCGACGCTCCACAATTGGACAGCTCCCGAGACGACCTCACTCGCACCGGACAGCCTTTTCAGAGCCACGCGCTGGTTCTAAGCAATCGTCGTACCAAGTCGCACAAACGTACTTGCCCACGGTTCTCCACGCCGAAGTCGCAAATCGCGCGCTAGCGACGGCAGGCGACCGGACACGACACGGATCGCTTGTGATCTGTCCGGTCATGTTCGGTCAACGTCCGGCCCTTTTGACCGCGAAGCGGACTGCTCAGTTGTCGTCAGCGAACTGAACTCGCAGCAGCTCGTCCAACGAGAGGCGCACGAGTGCGCGCTGATAACCATCGAAGAGCCAGGCGTCGGGGGCCGGGGTAGCCCCAGGGTCGGAAGGCAGCGTCAAGCCGTCGAGCTCGCCGCGTGAACGCCAAGTCAAACGCGACTGGGGATCGTTCAACGCTGCGAGCCAAAGGCCCTTGGTTCGTCCGTGCTCGTACGTGGCCACGATGCAAGGAGTCCCCAGGAACGGCCCCGCGAAGATCGTCGTGATCGCCCAGCTAGTGACGTAGCTCAGATCGAGCAACGCCACGGGCGGCGTGTCCGACGTCATTTGGTACAAAACGGGATTGCCGTCCTCCCCCTCGGCAACGAAGTAGAAGAGCGCAGGATCGGTCACCTCGGCATCGTCGATCGGTCCCATCCCAAGCACGAACAAACCGCCGTGAGGCGCGAGCTCGAGTGTCGTCGACACGGGGTCGTAGCTGAAGAAGCCGTCGGGGGAATCCCCAAACAGCGTTCTTTGCCCGCCGTGAATCTCGCTCACTTCCGACAGACTCGGCACAGCCGTAAACTCGCCGGTATCACCACGCCGCAACCGCAACTCGCTGCCGCTGAGAAACGCGACGTAAGAGCCGACGCTGGCGACGCCATCGACTTGGGATTGCTCGAGTCTGAGCTCGCCGCCGGCCGTGGGCAGACTGAAGGCATCACCGTCTGCGGCGACGTAAAGACGTGATGCACTTGCCGCCAGCACGTTGACTTCGCGCCAGGCGCGCTCGGCGAGCGTCGTACTTCGATCGTCAGCGCGGGCAGCGCGGCGCAGATCATAGGCGTCATCGCTGATCCAAGGACGCGTGACCGAATAGACGTATTCGGCAGTGACGAGCAGCGATGCACCCTGGGTC
>DATAHU010000060.1:0-5571 GCA_036263015.1 Polyangiaceae bacterium
CGCCGGTGCATTGACGGGCCCGAGCAGGTTACAGCAGCACCGCGTGGCACCACGGATCGGTGTCCGGTGCGCACACGTCGGGCTCATCGCACTCCTCGTCATCGATCCAAGGGCAAGGGTCCCTGGGGCTTTGGTCATCACCTTGGTTCAGTGCGATCTTCGGGTTGGTGAGACCTAGCGCCGCGCCGAGAGCAATTGCTTGCTCGGTCGGCAAGCGAGGGTTGTCCACGATTCGCAGATCCGTGACGCTGGTCAGCGCGGGGAGTGTGAGCTGACTCAGCTCGTCGTTGTGTCGAAGCCAGACGTTCCGGGCCTGCTCTAGCGCCGGCAGAGCAAGCTCCTCGAGGGCCGCATTGTCGTCGAGTTCGAAGCTTTCTCCGATGCTCGTGAGCGCGGCGAATCCCGGCAGCCGTTGCAACCGTGAGTTACCTGCAGCGTAGAACAACTGCACGTTCTGAAAGCCGCCGTTGAGCTCCTCCAGCGCCGTGCAGCGCTCGAGGCTCAAGACCCCAATGTCGCTCATTTCTGCCAGGGCGGTGGTCGAGTTGAGCGCGGGCAGATCGCGCAGCCAGAGCCCATAGTAAGGGGCGCTCGGCCAGGCGATGCCGTCTAGGCTTTCCAACGCCGGCAGGTTGTCGAGGAACATTCCGTGGAGCTCTTGCAAGCCGGACAGCCCCTTGAAGTCGACGAGGTTTGGGCACGACTCTACGTTCATGCTCTCCGTGGGTTCGGAGATCACGCGCAGGCTTTCTAGTCCTTCCAGATTAACCGCCGTGATGCCGGTCAGCCACAGCCGCGTCACGCGTTCGAGTGAATGCAAGCCGCGCAAGGATGACGGCCCTGGACCCTCCTCGCTTGCCGTCAATGACAGGATGCCGTCGACCTGCTTCAAGTTTGCCAGCGCTTCCAAGTCTGCGTCGAAAGCGATCGTGAGATCTCCCTCGAATCGAGTGCAGTCCTCGAGCGCTTCCAGTTGCTGTTGCGTGGTCAGGCTGAGCGGACCCGTGCAGACTAGGTCATCAGCGCTCTCGCCGGCACAGGTCTGGAAACGGCGGGCCAAGCGCGGGCCGGGCACGCACGCGCACGTGCCGCAGCCGTCCTCGCATGGCCAGGTCGATCCGACAGCGTGCGCTATCCCTCTTTCAACCACACACTCGCGCAGCCAGTCCTCTGGAGGGGGACAACTCGAAGACTCGTCCACGACCACTCCGTCCTGCTCGCACTCGCACACGTGGCAGTCATCCGGGCACGTGAAGCTGCTGCCAACCGGATGCAGCGCTTGCCCCACTACGCACCAGCTTCCGGAGCTTGCGTCGGTGACTGCACCAGGGGCGACTGCCGCGTCGGTAACCGCGGTATTCGGGACTGCAGCATCCGTAACTGCAACATGGGTAACTGGGTGGCTGTGGGGCTCCCCGATCCTGGTGCTTGCTATAGGTGAATTATCGGCGCTGCCACAGGCGAGCGAAATTCCCGCTAACACCATCCCTAGCCGGCTACCCGAGTTACGAAGCATCGTGTGAACTCTTTGCACCGCAGGCGTGAGGCGCAAGTCGTTTCTCGCGCGTGCCCAAGAACTCAACGTGTTTCATCACTGATGCTGAGCGATTCTCGAACGCTAGTTCACCCTTGGCGCGTACTGCGTCGCCGTGTCGGCCCAAGCGTTGTGCACCCCCAAAATCAGGAGCCACCCCCGCTACTCGTTGACCTACACTCGGCAGCCGTAGTTCCACTCGGTAACTGCCAAGCACAAGTCAAAGCGTTCGAAGCCAGGACGGATGACCTCCTCGAACGCGCGGGCGAGACCTCGTTCGATGTGAATGCTGTCGATGAAACCGCGGCGTCTGAGGTCGGGCGTCACGGCGCGCCCGCCCGTGAGCCAGGCGCTGCTGGACAGCTCGAGCAGACTTGGCAGCGCGTTTTGGATGCTCTGCCGAGCAGCGGCATGCAACAAGCCGCGTTCCTTTGCCCAGTTCAAGAACGCCCAGCCCACGCGGGCGTGGTTCACTTCCTCTGACATGTGTAGGCGGTTCACCTCTCGCACTGGGCCTCGTTCCAGCTCGGCGTGCGACTCGCGCAAAACGTGAATGGCGATGGTTTCGCCAATGCAGCCGGCGAAGATCACGCGCAGCAGACGGTTTTCGGCTTCGCTTGCACCCTGCAGCGCGAACGGGCGATGACCGAGCACGCTAGGACGGAAGTCCCTACCACCGAGTTCACGCGCCGCCTGCGCACACCACGTCGTGTGCCGGTGCTCGTCTGCTATCGCTACCGTGACGAGGTCGCGCAAGGCGGCGGGCGCCCCCAGGACGACTAGATCGTCAAAGACGTGTTGGAGTGCAGCCGCGGTAGTCCACTCGCCGTCAGCGCGGCGCTGCCAAAAGTCGAGCAGCTGTGCCCGAGCTTCAGCGCTGAGCGCGTCCGAGTCGTTCGGCTTGGCCAGTTGCGACCTCTCAGCGCAAGATGCCTGTGAATATGCAGCCTGCACAGACAGTCGTGCCGCCGTCCTCGAAGCAAGTGCGCTGCGTGGCGCCACTCGCGTTCGGGTGTGCCTCGCACGCGACCTTGCAATCGCTGGCATTGGGATTGGCCGTCACACAAAGGCAATCGAAGTATTCGAGCTGCTGTGTTTGGCTCGGGGTCGCCCCTTCGTCGGCGAACGCGCCATACAGACAAACCCTCTGGGTGCCTTCCGGACACGGTTCTGGCGTGGGGTTTAAATGGCAGGTGCAGGGAGCGGCGGGATGCAGTGGGCAGGCAGCCTGGTTGTCCGCACATACGGGCTGCGCTTCGGAAAAACAGCTAAACGAGCCGCACTCCCACTGCGCTGCTGCACAAGAGGATGGCGTTGCGGAACTCCCAGGCGTTGGCGACGGGTCCGAGCTCGGAGCCGGGTCGGGCGATGGCGCCGACGACGGCTCTTCAGGCGCCAGCGTCGGTTCGGGCGTCGTCGGGCTCGATGGCAGCGTCGGTTCGGGCACCATCTCACTCGATGGCATCGTCGGTTCGGCCTTCGCCGGTTCGGCCATCATCTCACTCGCTGGCATCGTTGGTTCGGCCTTCGCCGGTTCAGCCATCATCTCACTCGCTGGCATCGTCGCGCTTGCGCTGGAGCCCGTGCTGACCGGCTTGTTGCTGGCGGGCGGATTACCTTGCTGATCCTTGGGGTTGCGTTGGGTCGACTCCACCTGCCCACCGCAGGCGACAACGCCAGCGCTCAGAACGACGAGAGCCTGGAACATTTGAGCCATCGGGGCTGTGTGCCCGCTGCAGGCTCGCCTGAGCACTCGAGCTCGAAGCTCCGCCCAGTGAGTTCGACGCTCCGTGTCGAACTCAGAGCGATTGCCCTCTTGGAATGCGGAGCGCCAGCCTCAAAGATCGCAGCAGTCTGGATCCCCGTGAGGGCACTGTTTCGGATTGCAGCTTGGGCACTGTCTTGGATCGCGGCAGCAAGCGTCGTCTGCGTCGCAGAAGTTAGCGGTCGTCGTGCGCGTGGTCGTCATGGCTAGGTTGCAGGTGGCGTGGGCGCCAGCGCAAGCGCCCGTCCAACTGGCGAGGACTTGGCCGGCTGCGGGGATCGCAGTGAGCGTCACGTTCGTCCCGTAGTCGTAGCGCGAGTAGCAACCCGAGGTGCACAGGGTGTTCGGTGGGGTGATGCGCACGGCGTTACCGGCGCTTGCTCCGCCAACCGTCACCGAGAGCGGCTGCGTCAGCGTGTCGAAGGTCGCGCTGACCGTCAGCGCGGAGTTGATGGTCAGGGTGCACGTGGTCGCGGTTCCCGAGCAAGCACCGGACCAACCCGAGAACAGCGAGTTGGGCCCGGGCGTTGCCGTCAACGTGACGGTCGTGCCTAGGTCGAACAGCTCCGAGCAGTCGCTGCCATCGCCAGTGCAGTTGATACCAGATGGGTTCGAGCTGACGGTACCGGCGTTCGTTCCGAGTCTCCGCACGGTGAGCGACGTCAAAGTGCGGTCGATGAACGGCCGAGGCACGAACGAGAGCCCCGTCTCGCCTCGCACACCGGGGCATTCACCCACGAGCACGCCGTCGTCACCATAAGAGATGACGCCGCCCAACTGGAGCACGTTGGAAGCGTCACGCCACAGCGCGGGGCCCCCCGAGTCGCCGGGACATGCGCGAGAGCCGATGAACGGGCGCCCATCGCCGTCGACCTTGAAGGCGCGATTCTCCATTTCGATGTCGCATTCCACCTCGGCGATCCCCACGCGACGCTGCTCGGGCACCGTCGGAACAGTGTTGTTGCTGTAACCGACGATGAACGGCCGCGTGAGCTCGTATCTGCTGCAGAGGTTCGAGGGCGTGGGAAGCAAGGGCGCTATTCTCGTCGACATCACGGAGATCAGCTGTCCGGTAAACCTCGTCGTCGTGTGCAGCAGCGCGACATCCGGTGGCGAGGTGCTCGAATCGAAGTCGGACGAGCGTGGGAAGAAGACACGGTCGACCGTCATCCTGGGGGCACTCGCACAGCCGTTGACCGAGGTGCACGCCCGCATGCCTGAAATGGCTCCGTCGCGTCCCGACCAAACCGGCGAGCCTTCGTAAATCGCATCCTCGCTCTCAGCTGCGACACATCCCGTCGTGACCGACGAGGAACAGAGCGGAAGGCAATGCGCCGCAGTTAGGATGAAATTCGGATGGATGAAAGTGCCCGAACAATGGCTTACCCTGTCAGGCGACACGGGGCGCTCGGTTTGGACCACCGCGCTGAACTCGGCCGTACTCGTGACGGTGCCGTTGACGATTTCTTCGGACACCTGAGCCAGGTTCGTTTCTGGGGCTTCCCCGCAAGCGACGACCAAACCGAGCGCGCACGACAACAAACTGATTTTTTGCATCAGAACTCCTCTCTTCTAGAGCTCTTATCAGGGCAGCAGTTTGGAGCAAGATGACCACAGTCTCACTGCGTTCACCTGAGGCAAGCAGAGTATAGAGCAGCTGCAATTGGGCCAGTGGGCGTGTCTCGTGTCTCCCAAGAAAAGCGTTCACCTTTTGTAGTAACTACCTATCCGTGGGAGATAGCCTTCAGCATCTCGTCTACGCTGTGGGTATCCCCGGTGCAGCCTCCTGAGTCATGCGGTCGAAGCATTTTGTTTGAATAAATCGACCTAGAGGTGAGCTCAGCGCAGCTGTGCGAGTGGGCTTACGCTTGGTTCTTGGACAACGGTTGGGCTGGCGAGATGTTTTCCGGTCAACGCCCACGCGACGTGACAACGACTTGTGGGGCCGGTCTCGATCAGACGACGGTCAACTACAGTGCGGTGCGGGCGAACACTTTGGACCAAGGTATCGAATACCTGTTCAACCAAGTGCAGGCTTGGTTGACCGGTGCCGTGCCCATCGATATTTACCCTTGGAATGCTTCGGATATGTACCCGGATCCGTCCGATCGTTTTGCGCCCCGGTGGGGACGGATCGGGTGGTCTGTTTGACAACGACGTTGCGGTTCCCGTCGGGAGTCAGTTGATGTGTTCTTCGACGGACGCGAACTGGCCTGCGCCGGAGAACCTGAAACGGAAGATCGCGTACGCTAACCAGGAGACAGCAAAACAG
>DATAHU010000061.1:0-86598 GCA_036263015.1 Polyangiaceae bacterium
GTTCGTCGGTTGGGTGCTGCTTGGCTGCGACGTCTGTGATGGGGCTGCGCTGTTCACCGCCGACGGGACCGTTACCGGCGCGGCAAGCGTCGGCGACGGGGCGGGAGCGCTCGGCCCGATTCCGCCCGAGGCCATGCCAGCGCTGCTGGGACTCGCCGTACCCGGGGAGCCGCCTTGGCCGCCGCTGCTCGGGTCGCTCGCAATCGGCTTCGTGGTTTCCGGGCTACTGGTTGTAGGTGAACTAAGAGGCGTGGTCGTCGTAGCGTGCGCCGCTGCGCTCGGGGAGCTCTCGGGCGGACCGGAAGCCGTCGATGCGCTGGCTTCCGTGTCTGTGGCCTGCTCGGGCTTGGTTGCTCCCTCACACGCAACGGGTACGACCAGCAAAGTTGCAAGCAACAGCGGGCGAGACAGCATGACGGTCAGCATACTCCCACTGGCTTCAGCTTGCGTGTGATCTGTTCGATCCCGAGCCCGACCAACAGACTGCCTGCTGCCCACCCGAGTTCGACGAGCGAAGCTTGGGTGCAGATAGAGAGGCTCACCGCTGCACCGACTAGCGACATGGTGCGCAGCCCGGCGCTGGGTCTGCCGCTTGCCGCCGTCAGGCGCGGTAGCGCCAAACAAGTGGCGAGGTACTGGATCGAAACCGCGACGTTCGACATGCCGATCAAGGTTCGGTAGTCGAAGGGTAAACACAGCACAGCCGCCAGTGCTGCCGTGGTCGCGATCGCCGCGTGCGGCGTAGCGAAGCGTGGATGCACACGTCCGAGTGCGCCGGGTAAATGCCCGTGATTGGCTGCTGCGAAAAGATAACGGGGCGTGCCAAAGGCGCTACCCGAGACGAAACCCAACGTCGAGATCAAGCCGCCCAGAGTGACCACGATGCCGAGCGTCGGCGCTAGCGCCAGGGCCGCGTCGGCCAAGGGGGCGTCACTCTCGCGTCCAAGGCCGTCGCAGGCGGCCACCAACACGCTCTGTACGAGCGTGTAAAGCAACGCCGCGACGCTGAGCGAGATCAAAACTGCGCGCGGCAGATTGCGCTTCGGCGCGCGCGTCTCTGCCGCGGGAACCGGAACCACCTCGAAGCCTTGCAACGCGAACAGCGCCATGAAGGTCGCGGCCCCGACGCCCGCGAGAGTCGGTGGCGAAGTGCTGGCGAAGCGCGCGGCCGAGGCATGTGGGATCAACACTGCCACCAGGATCAACAGAACCAGGAACTTGCCGAAAGTGAACATGTCGATGGCACGCACTGCCGGTTTCGCTCCAAAGTAGTTGAGCGTTCCGAATGCGATCACCACCAGAGCGGCGAGCGCTCCCGAGCCACTGGCTGACGCAAGTGTCGGCCAGAGCTTCAAGGAGTAGGCCGCAGCCGCAGACGCCACGGCCGCGAACGAGAACAGCGAATTGGCAAAGCACATCCAACCCACGACGAACCCTGCGCGTGCCCCGAAGGCTTCGCGCGCGTAAACATACGGCCCGCCTGTATGCTCGACGAGCGCCGCCGCCTTGGCGTAACAACTCGCGACCGGCAGTAAACCCAGCGCGCACAGTGCGAAAGCAAGCGGCGACCAGGCACCCATCTGCCGATACAGATCGTCTGGCAACAAGAAGATGCCCGAGCCGACGATCGCGTTGAGCCCGAGGCAAATCGCGTCGAACAAACCGAGTGAGCGCTTGACCGTCGACGGCGTGTGCAGGTCGACTTCACGCGGGGCGGCGCGTGTCACCCCTCAGCCACCCTGAGCGCCAGTTTGCGGTTCTTGGACATGTCTTGGGCGTTTTGCGGATCGCGTTCGAGCAGATAGCGCTGGATCGACGGTGCCGCAAACAGCGGGATGATGCCATTGATGACGTCCACCCCTTTGGCAGTGAGACTCAAGGCATCGGCGCCGAAGTCCATCAGACCCCGGGCGGTCAGAAAATCGATCTCGCTCGCGAATAGCTCCTCGAGGCCAACGCCAAACTTCGCCTTGAACGGCACTCGGCGAATCTCACCGAAATAGAAACTCACTGCACACATCTTGCCGACCATTTGCCGCAGCGGCAGATCATAGAGGTCTTGTATCGGCAAGCGGCCGGCAGCGGTGCTCTTCAGGTAAGGTTCCAGGCGTTTGCTTGCTGCGCCATCGTTGTAGGCGATGCTCGTGTGCGTGAACGTCTGTGAACCGAGCCCGAGTCCGAGATAAGGGATGCCGTTCTGCACGCGTTGGGCGAGGTAGCTGCTCGTTCCGACGTCGCCCGGGAGTCGACTGTAAGTGGTCTTGCCGGGGTTTGCGTGATAACCGGCTGCACTGAGCATGGCTTTCGAAAGCGCGCTCATCGGTTGGATCGCGTTCAGGTTGACCGCGCTGGCTTGCTCGGAGATGCGCGTGAGTTTGTAGCGCATGCGGTAGAGCGTGATGTATTCGGGGCCGAGATCGATCGCGTGCTGGAGCGTTGCGCGCCAACTGTCCAGGCTCTGCCCGGCAAAGCCGTACATCAGATCGAGGTTGAGCCGCTCGAAGCCTGCGCTGCGGATGTTGTCCACGGCGCGGTGGTGATGCTCGACGCCGTTTTCGGAGCGGTTCAACACCTTTAGCAGGTCGGGCTGGATGACTTGGATCCCCATGCTGATGCGTTCGATGCCCAGTTGGCGATAACCGCGCAATTTCAGCCGATCGGCGGCCGCGAGTTTGGGCGTTGTCTCAATCGAGATGTCAGCGCCCTCGGCCAGCCGACAGCGCGCATGAATCGCACCCAGCAGGGACTCGATGTCTGCGAGCGCCAAGTAACCGGGGGTGCCACCCCCGATGTCGAGGCCCTGCAAACGGCGTCCGGGCAGATCGAGCGCCCGGTCGTAAAGTTCGAGCTCTCTGAGCAGGGCTTGCACGTACTCGCTCGTGTGCTCGGCCTCGCTGCGACCAACGACGGTGTACTCGCAAAACGAGCAACGCGTCTCGCAGAACGGCACGTGTACGTACAGGCACAGCTCATCGATTCCCGCGAAGGCTTCGATCGTCGTCGCCTGTTGCTCTGCGCGCGCAATTCGATAGGGGGCAAACGTCTGCTGATGCGCAATCGGATACGCGGTGTTGGCGATGTGATGGTTGCGCAGGCCCGCTTCGAACACGGAGCTTGGTGGGTAGCTGGCCCGATCGGCGGGTGAGGGCTCGCGCCAGGTTCGCGGGAGACGGGTCACGACGAGAGTGGCCCTTTGCCCGCTTTGCCGGCCGTGCGCCACGCGAGCAAGCCGCCCGACAGATAACCCGCTTCGACTACTCCGAGTTGCGACGCCGCGCGCGCTGCCAAGTAGGACTCCCGGCCCGTCTCGCACACGAATAGGACTTGGCGTTTGCGCGCAAGTTGCTTGCGTTGAGCCCGCACGCGAGTGATGTCCAATGCGGGCGCTGCGAATGCGCTCCGCTTGCGTTCACCGGCGGAACGCACATCGTAGACCGCAACACTTGGCTCGCGCGCACTGAACTCCGCCAGCGACCAAGCGCGAACCTCACGCGCTTGTTGCCCAATCACGGCGGCCGCGCTCACGATGTCGCGCGCGGTCGAATAGGGCGGGGAGTAGCCCAGGTCGACGTGCGCGAGCTGGGCGAGCGTCAATTTGCCGATGATTGCCGTGGCGACCACGTCGATGCGTTTGTCGACCCCTGCGCCGCCAATGGCTTCGGCACCGATGACGCGCTGCTTGTCCTTGGTGTAGTAAAGGCTGAGCTCGAGCGGCTGGCTGCCGCGGAAGAACGGGTCGCAGGAATGCCCGCCGAGCTCGATGCGCCCAATCTGCGCGCCCTGCTGGGTCGAGCCAGTGCGCCCGAGGTGTAAATCACCCGCACGCACCAACGAGCTGCCCAAAGTCGGCCCGAGCGTCGCGTCGCCGCCTGCGGCATTGGCTCCGGCAACTTGCGCGGTCTTGTCCGCATCTGCGGCTTGCGCCGTCCAAATCGGCTTGCGCGTGACCGCGTGCAGATGGCTCACGCAGATACTGGTGCCGTACACGTCGGGCAAAGCGGTACGGCAATGCGAGTCGACCAGGATCGACCCGTCCCGACGCAGGCTGCCGCCCGCGGCCTGGAAGAGCTCGGTTCTGGGCCGCACGCCCGCGGTGATCAACGTCAGATCGACGTCGATGGTTGCACCCGATGTCTGCAGTGCGACGATCTGCTTGCCCTTGCGCACGACGCCGAGCACTTCGGTCCCAAGCAAGACCGAGACACCTTGCGCTCCGAGAGCGTTCTTCGCGCGCGTCGCCAGGGGCTCGGAGAATTGCGGCAACAGTTGTGCCGAGCGCTCGAGCAACGTCACGCTGCAGCCGCGGCGAGCCAAACAGTCCGCGGCCTCGACTCCGTAGTAGCCGCCGCCGATGATCGCGATCCGGCGAGCACCCGCTCGGAGCGATGCGTCGACACTTTCGAGGTGAGCCGGGTTACGCAGCAGCGACACGTTCGAGGCTCCCTCCCCGAACACCGCTGGCACGATTGACCCAGCGCCCAAGGCGTAGATGAGCGAGTCGTATTTGAATTCGCCGGCGCTCGTCTTCACCTTGTGGGCGCGCGGATCGAAGCCCGTCACGTGGACGCCGGTGCGGACGTCGACGTCGTAGTAGCGACGGAAGAACTCGGCTCGGTGCGGCGCCAGATCAGCGCGGGCTTCGACCTCTCCCGAGAGGTAGTAGGGGAGGCCGCCCACGGCGTAGCTGATCTTGGCGGCGCGCTCGAGCAGGATGATCTTCGCGTTTGCGTTGGTTTCGCGCGCTCGAGCCGCAGCGGTAGGCCCACTCAGCGCCCCTCCCAGGATGATGATCGCGTGGCTGCCCATCGCTGACGGAGGCTAGCAGAAAGCGTCGCCCTCCAGCCGGGCGTTGCCGGAGCAAGTACGGGCTCCAGCAGCGCCAGCCTGGGCCCGTAGTCCGGGTTGCGCCACAACTTGGCCAGAACTGGCCGGACGTGCCACAGCCGGGCAATGCCGCAATGGTTCTCCGATCTCTTGCGTCCGTCGCCGCGCACGGGCCCCGCCGACAGCGTCTTGGCGGCCCTGGTGGTGGCGCTGCTCGGCTTCGGCGTCGTGATGGTGTTCAGCGCCAGCTCGGTGGAAGCCACGGTCTCGTTTGGTGATCCCTACTACTACCTCAGGCGTCACTCGATCTTCGCGGCCTTGGGTTTGGGCTTGGTGGCTCTGGTTTCGCGCATCGACTATCAGCGCTGGCGGCGCTTTGGGTTCACCTACGGCATTCTGGCGTTCGTCACCGTGCTCTTGGTCTTGAGTGTCGTGGGTTTCGGACACGCTGGCGGTGGAGCTGCGCGCTGGCTGAAGCTCGGGCCCATTCACGTGCAGCCGTCCGAGATGGCCAAGGTATCGCTCGTTCTGTGGCTCGGCTACTCGCTTGCCAAGAAGCAAGGGCGGGTCAAGAGCTTCAGCGTCGGCATGCTGCCGCACTTGATGATGGCCGGCGTGTTGATGCTCCTATGCCTGAAGCAACCCGACTTCGGCGGCGCGGTCGTGCTCTTGTTCCTGACTTTCACGTTGCTCTTCGTAGCCGGCGCGCCTTTGGGGTATCTGCTGTTGGTTGCGATCATCGGCATGTGCTCGGCGGCGTGGCTGGTGCGCGTGGAGAATTATCGTTGGGAGCGCATGCTCGCGTGGCTCAACATGGCTGAGCATCGCCAAGATCTCGCGTACCAACCGTTTCAATCGGTGATGAGCTTCGGTTCCGGCGAAGTCTTCGGGCTCGGCCTCGGCAAGGGCTTACAAGTCTTGTACTTGCCAGAAGCTCACACCGACTTCATCGCGGCGATCATCGGTGAGGAGCTCGGCTTCATCGGCATTCTGGGGTTGTGCTCGGCGTACTTGTTGCTGGTCGTGCGCGGGGTGCGCATCGCGCTTGCGGCACCGGACGAGTACGGCTCCTACGTCGCGTTCGGGATCAGCGTCTTGTTCGGCGTGCAGGCGCTGATCAACCTGTCGGTCGCGATGGCGATGTTGCCGACGAAAGGACTGACCCTGCCGTTCGTCAGCTATGGCGGCTCCTCGTTGCTCGTGAACGCGACGGCCATGGGGATTCTGCTCAACATTTCGAGATCCAGGGACGGCGCCAAAAATGTCCGGGTGGCCACCCCTGCCGAGGGAGAAGCCAGCGTCCTGGTTGCCAGTGGGTCGTCGTTCGGGGCAGAACTGTCTTCTCCCTGAGCCCACCCGATGCGACCTGAAACGATCTTGCTCCTAGGCGGAGGCACTGGCGGCCACGTCTTTCCGCTGATCGCGGTCGCCGACGAGCTTCGGCGTTTGGCTCCCGCCGCGCGGCTCGTGTTCGTGGGAACGGAGCGCGGGATCGAGAGTCAAGTCGTGCCGGCTCGCGGTTACACGTTGGAGCTCGTGGAGTCGCAACCGATTCGCGGTCGCGGGTTATGGGGCGGCTTCAACGGCGTGGGCGTCGCGGTGCGCGCAGTGCCGCGCGCGCGTGCGCTGATCGAACGACTGAGTCCGAAGGTCGTGTTCTCGATCGGCGGGTACGCAGCGGGCCCCGTTTCGCTGGCGGCGCGCCTCGCGGGCATCCCACTGGCTTTGATGGAGCCAAACAGCGTGGTCGGGCTCGCCAATCGCTTGATCGCGCCTTGGGTGCAGCGGGCTTACACTTGCTTCGCCGAGGTCGAGCGGCACTTTCCGGCCGCGACGGTCTTGCGCGCTGGCGTCGCGATCCGGCGCGGCTTCGATCCGCAGGAGTACACCTTTGACGGCAAACGTCCCTTGCGTGTGCTCGTGCTCGGCGGTAGCCAAGGTGCACAATCGCTCAACGAGACAGTGCCCAAAGCGCTCTTGCAGTGCCGCACGCGGCTCGAAATCGTGCATCAAGCGGGCAAGGGGCACGATCGCGAAGTGCGATCGTTGTATCAACAGTTGCAGCAGCCGTCGGCGCCGCAAGTGCCAATCGAAGTCGTCCCGTTCATCAGCGATGTCCCTTCCGCACTGAAGGACGCCGACCTCGTGATCGGACGCTCAGGCGCGGGCGCGGTTGCGGAGATCTGTGCCGTCGGGCGCCCCGCCTTGTTCATCCCGTACCCCTACGCGTCGGGTGACCATCAGTTCAAGAATGCGCAGAGCTTGGTGCGTCAACGCGCAGCGTTGTGCTTGCGCGCGAAGGAAGCCAACGCAGCGAGCATCGCACTCAAGGTCGACGAGCTCGGTTCGAGTCCGGAGCGCTTGGCGCAGATGGCGCGAGCGGCGCAAGTCTTGGGCAAGCCCGATGCCGCAGAGGTCGTCGCGCACGATCTGCTCGAGCTCGGCAACGTACAGATCGGCTCTCACGATCCGGATCTCGAGGTCGGGGATGAAGGGCACAGCTCCCCATTGCCGTCGGAAGTGCACTGATTCAAAGCAAGTCGAGGTGAGAAATTGATGTTTCGCGGCCGGGTCAAGCACGTTCACTTCATCGGCATTGGTGGTATCGGCATGAGTGGGCTCGCCGAGATCTTGCGCAGCATGGATTTCGACGTCTCGGGTTCTGACTTGCGTGAGGGCGACACCACGCGCCGGCTCGAGCGGTTAGGGGTGCAAGTTCACATCGGTCACCGCCGCGAGAATGTGCAAGGCGCTGACGTGGTCGTGTACTCGAGCGCGATCCCCAAGGCTAACCCCGAGGTTCAGATCGCGCTCGAGCGCGGCATCCCAGTGATCGCGCGCGCCGAGATGTTGGCTGAGTTGATGCGCGTCAAGTACGGCGTAGCCATCGCGGGTTCACATGGCAAGACGACCACGACTTCGCTGATTGCGACCGTGCTGCGCGCAGCAGGTCTCGATCCGACGGTGGTGGTGGGCGGGCGTATGGCAGCGCTCGGAACCAACGCGCGGCTCGGCGCAGGCGATCTGTTGGTCGCCGAGGCCGACGAGAGTGATGGCTCGTTCCTGCGCTTGTCGCCGACGATCGCCGCCATCACCAACATCGATCCCGAGCACTTGGATTTCTACAAAGACATCCACGCTCTCAAAGACGCGTTCGTGAACTTCGCAGAGCGCGTCCCGTTCTACGGTTTGGCAGTGCTCTGTCTCGATCACCCGACGGTGCAAGAGATCTTGCCGCGCGTGCAACGTCGGCACGTGACGTACGGCATGAATCCGCAAGCGGACTATTCTGCCCGCAATGTCGTGGCGCACGGTTTACACACGAGCTTCGACGTCTTCCACCAGGGCCGCCCGTTTGGTGAGTTCATGTTGCGCATGCCCGGGCAACACAACGTGCTCAACGCACTCGCCGTCGTGGCCATCGCAGATGAACTCGAAGTGCCGCTCGACGTCATGAAAGAGGCGTTGGCCACGTTCCGTGGTGTGGCGCGTCGTTTCACGATCACCGGCACGCCCAATCAGATCACGCTGGTCGACGACTACGGCCATCATCCCGCGGAAGTCCAAGCAACGCTGCAAGCTGCGCGCAGCGCGTACAAGCAGCGCATCATCGTTGCGTTTCAACCGCATCGTTACTCGCGCACCCAGCATTTGTTCGACGACTTCACGCGCGCTTTCAACCAAGCCGACGTGTTGTTCGTCACCGACATCTACGCGGCGGGCGAAGCGCCGATCCCCGGCATCTCGTCCGAGACGCTGGTCGAAGCCATCAAAGGCCACGGCCACCACAACGCGAGCTATGTGAAGGACCGCGCGGAGCTCGCGCAGACCTTGGCTCGAGTGGCCCAGCCCGGAGACGTTGTGATTGCGCTGGGCGCGGGCGACATCAACCGAGTGCTGGGCCTGGTCGAAGCGCAGATCTTGGGCACGCAAGTGGCGGCCGAGCCTACGCACTGAGCGCTGGCGCAAGCCGCGCAGCGACTAGTTTGCGAGCCCGTGTTGTGCGAGCATCGCAAGCGTGGCGTCGGATTCGAAATCGTATTGGCTGTGGGTCGCCTGCTCGTTGAGCTGTGCGTGTGCACATCGCAGTGCGTCTGAGTCGAGCGCAGCCAACGCGGAGAATCCAGCTCTAGGGAGCTCGCACGGGACCCCCCTTCGAGGTCCGCAAGCGCCGGCCCCGTTCTCGGGTGAGATCGTTTACCAGCAGACGTCCATTCCGAAGAACGCGCCGTGGGCGGCGACAGACGTCGGCGACGTCCATTTCTTCATTTCCGGGGCGCATTGGAAAGAAGTGAATTCGGACGGCATCACCACCAGCCTGTACGATCCGGATGCCAACGTCGTTCACTACTTCAAACCCAAGCGCAAGACACTGGATGCTTCTCGAGCCGATGGCACCGTTCACTTCGAGCCGCTTCAGGAGACCAAGACGGTGCTCGGGCACGAGTGCAAGGCACTGCGCCAGAGTTGGGCGAACATCAGCGTGGTCGTGTACTACGACCTCGGCATTTTCGTCGATCCAAAGCCCTACGCCCACACGATGCTCGCGCACATGGGCGAGGGCCTCGCCGTGCGCAACGGCGCACTCAAGTTGGCGTCCACGCTGGAGCTCGCGAACGAAACCATTTATGCAGAAGCCACTAGCCTTTCCCAGCGCAGCTTCGAGCCGAGCTTTTGGTCTCTCGCCAACAACGAACCGATCGCCGAAGCGGATGCGGGTCCCGCCACCAGCGCTCCCGAGTGAGCCTCTCTGCGTGAGAGTTGCAGTGGGGCGGGGCTAGCGAAGCTAGGTGCCTGCCCCGCGTTCGCTTCGGTCAGTCAATGCAGCCCATTCTATGTCGGACTCGCTTGTTGTGGGAGTAACGAGTAAACACCGCGCTCGGTGCACATCGGGGTGCATGTGGGGGCGCAGCCACAACGCAGCGGACGGACGGTAATCTGCCGGCAGTAGAGCTAGCCCGTTCTCGCCATTTCTAGAGCTCCAACTGGCCCGCTTGGCTTGCCGCGACTATCGTGAGCAAGCCCAGGTCCGGGCGGGATCAAGGAGAACGAATGCGAACTAGGCTAACGGTCTTCGTTGAATTGACGTGCGTCGCTGGTCTGTTGGTGGCTTGCACGGAAGACTCGACGAGCGCTTCGAATGACTCTGATTCAGGGTCGAACGCCCACGAGCTGGATGCGGGCCTGCAAGCTCCCTCTGCCTCTGGGCCGCAGGCTGGCTCATCCAAGCCCGGCTCAGGGACACCGAACTCCACGCGGCCGAGCCCCGACGGCACGGATGGGCCTGGCTCGCTCCCGCCGAACGCTGGCGACGATGCAAGAACTGGCGTTGACGCTGGCGGGAGCGGAGTTAACGCTGGCGCGGACGCTAGCGGCAGCGCCTCGCCTTCCGGCGCTGATCGAACGGATGAAACAATCGGCCCTGTCTTCGGCGATGACGGCAGCGATCCGGGTTCGGACGCGGGCTCGAGCGCTGACGCTGACGCGGGTGAAGGCGTACCTACGACGTTGCCTGGTTCGGATGACAGCACGACCAGCAGCCCCGACGGCGGTGTTCGATCCGACGGACCGACGACCGAAACCGCGTTCCAAGATGCGGGTACAGGATTAACTACGTCGAGCCAGGTCGGCACGAACAGCGACGCCGATGTGCCTGGCGACGTCGATGCGGGTCCGGTGTTGACCCAAACTTTCGAGTTTGGCGTCCCTGACCCGGGCTGCGCCAGCGAAGGTGCGTCGTGCGCCCAGGACGTTCTGCCTGGGACCTCCTCCGTCGAAGGCAGCGTCTTCGTCAACGTGTTCAACGGCGGGTATCGCGCCGGGGGGCATGTGAGCTGGGACTTCAGCTTCGACGACTCTCTGTTCGCGAGCGTGACGAGCATGACGATGTCGGTCACGATCGTTGGTTTCCTCGGAGCCTATCTCGGGAACATCGACGCAGACGCGGGCCAGATCGGAAACTACTTTGCGATAGACGACGTGCCGGTTGAGCCGATCCTGGATAACAGCGATGCGCGCGACACTCATGTCTTTGCGATTCCGATCTTGAGCCCGGGAGCTCACACGTTCTCGGTATGGGCTTATGATCAACCGCCAGGGCCCAACTACGAGGGTTGGGGAGGAGTCGATATGGCAACCCTCACGGTCCAAGGCAAACCGC
Source organism: Polyangiaceae bacterium (assembly GCA_036263015.1). Classification (GTDB taxonomy): domain Bacteria; phylum Myxococcota_A; class Polyangia; order Polyangiales; family Polyangiaceae; genus SZUA-265. The sequence goes on from DATAHU010000061.1 coordinate 10,985, forward strand.
TGTGAGACTATGCCGGGGAGCGGGTTTGCGGGCTCGAGCCCTGCTTCTGGATTGCGCACGCCAATCACTGCGAGTCTCGGGATAACAGAACTCGCAGCCACGTCATTGGCCGCCCGGGTTCCAGTGCGACGCGTGTTTGCCGACGCGTCGTTGCTCGAGGTGCGTCTCGGGCCGACATTCCCGAACGCACATGCCCGTCGGATGCAGCCGAAATCTCGCTGCTAGGCAAGCTCGAGCCGGTGCGGTAGTGCTCGCGACAAGTTCGTGAACACACGGGATGGGCGGCTTTTGCGCTTTCGGCAGGATTGCGTTTCATCTATCGTTGGGGCAAGTCGATCCCCGATCCGGGCGGGGCACCAGCAGAGGAGTTGGCTCGCATGACGCGTGGTCTTCATTGGTGTACGAGATGTGCGTGGCTGGTGAGCGCGCTGTCGCTGTGCGCGCTGTTGCTGCTGGCTACAGTCGCAAGGGCCGAAGTTCCCTTGCCGACGCTACCGGTCGTCGTCGATGTTTCGAAGGTCCCCGTCGGCAGTTGGGCTGAGTATCAGCTCTACGATGGCGACACGCCGAAAGACAGCAAGCACACGACTACGGTGCGCTGGGCACTGGTAGCCCGCGACGACAAGGGAGCCGTGCTCGAAGCGACGTACAGCGGTGGGACCGAGCTCGGTCCGTCCCATGTGATGCGGATTCGAATCGCGTCCGACGTTTCGACCAAAGCGCTGCGTGCGCCCGTATCGGCCGTCGCTCTACAGATTTCGAGCAAGGATCCCGTTGGCTTGAATACGAAAGCGCTGGGGATGCAGCAGCGCCTGGCGCGGCCGAAGTCGCTAGCGGTCACTCCGAAGAAGGCAAAGACCAAGACTGCAGCCGGAACCTTCGAAACCTCCTTGTATCGCCAGAAGGCTCAGGGGGGCACGTTGGAACTTTGGGTGAGCGAGTCTGCCCCGCCGCTTGGTTGGGTCAAGATGACGTTCACCCCTGACAAGCAGAGCGCGAAGAAGGGGGCGCAGCCCGTGAGCGCGGAGTTGGTTCGCAGCGGCAGTGATGCGAAACCCTCGATCGTCAAAGCGCCGGTCAAACTGACGCCAGCGGTGATGAAACGTCTGCTGACGCCGATCGCGTCCACGCCGCCCGCTGCGCTCAAAGGTCCAGTCAGCGTCCAGCCGAAGGCTGCAACCCCAAAGGCCTTGCCAGCCACGGAGCCCGCCAAGAAGAAGACTACGACCTCCAACAAAAGAGGTGCCAAATGAACGCGTTGCAGAACCTGCTCAGCGTCGCCCACAGCAAGAGAGCAACGCGAACGTTACTGCTGCCCGTGGCTCTTGGTCTATTGAGCGTGGGTCTCGCCCACGCCCAAGCCGTGACCACGGTTCCAAGCTCGAAGTTGAAGCCCATCGCAGGTCCGCTCGCGCCGCCAAGGACCAACATTACTCCGCCCAAACTGAAGATCGCTCTGCCCAAGCACTGGGATTTCGAGGATGGCACCCTGCAGGGCTTTCAAGTCACGGACGGCTCAGGCAACGCTTTCAATGGTCAACCGACGTTCGGCAACAACGTCAGAGCGTCGCGCGCGCTCGACACGAGTCACGCGCGACTTCCTGCCAACCCCTGCGCAGGCTTGGTGTTGGACGAGCGCACCACGTGTGAATATGGCAAGGGCGCTACGTACGGCTATCTGGTCGCGCTCAAGAACGACCTCGGTCGCCTGCACGACGACTTGATGGGCATTGGCGGGAGTTATTGGGACACCGCGTTTCCGATTGGCAATCAAGGCCAATACTGGCTTGGGACTGGCGATTCCCGAAAGAATACCGGTGCTGCGGCATGGGGCAGTACACAGCCCAACAGTGCGACGGGGCAGCTCGTCTTCTCGGACGTGGAGTTGCAGAACAAGTACTTCCACTTGTTGGTCGGCGGTGGCTGTTCGGAGCAAGTCGGTGTTTACTTACAGGCACAAAGACCTGTGATCCGGGGAAGCTTGATCAACGCTCCGGGGGCCCATCTGACGTTACCTGGAGCGCATGCCACGACCCCGACCGTCAGCAGCGAGTGGTACACCCTGAGCGACGCCGACGGCAAACCCATAGCCGCCCGCGGTGCGTGCCTCGAGAACATGGCGCGCTTCGTCTTCGACGTCAGTAACCTCAATGGCACCAAAGCGCGAATCATGATCGAAGATCGCGCTTCTGACGAACACATCAACGTCGACGACATTTGGCTCACGGACAGTGCTCCGCGTCCGAGTTCGCGCGGCAGCGATCCGGTGTGGGGCGTGGCCGATCTGCACGCCCACCTGATGAACGAGAAGGGTTACATCTCCTATTCGAGCACTGGGATACCAGAGTCGCGCGCGCTGTGGGGCAGCGCGTTCGGCGGCATCGATTCACTCAAGGGCTGCAACGACACGCACACGACCAACGACTGGAACTTCACTTCCAATCAAGACGAGGCCTGGGGCACCACCTACACGCTCTGCCGCGACGTGTGCTTGAATCTGATCGAGGGCGCAGGACTGCCCGACAAGGAGGGCGATCAGATCTGGCAGGATGGCGTGCTCGGGGGGTACCACAACACCGACGGCGGGTATCCGTACTTCAAGAACTGGCCGATGTGGTACTCGGCGATCCACCAGCAGATGCACGCGAGCTGGGTCAAGCGCGCGTATCAAGGCGGCGTGCGGCTGATTGTCGCGAGCGTAGGCAATTCGGAGATCATCTCGTTTGCGCTGTCCAAAGAGAAGGATCGCCCGTTTACTTCGGACCAGGACGCGATTGCGCTTCAGATCCCCGCGATCAAGGAGTTTGTGCGCCAAAATTCGGATTGGACCGAGATCGCCTACACACCACTCGATGCTCGGCGCATCATCAACTCTGGCAAGCTCGCGATCGTGATCGGCGTGGAGCTGGACCACGTGATGGACACTTGTAACGCGGACGCCACGCGCACTTCGCATCACGTCGCGCAAGAGTACGCGCATCCCGACGTGTGGGCGTCCGAGAACGGCTACGACATTGGAGTCGCGGGCGGGGTTACCGGGGCTGCGGCGTTCATCGGCGCAGCGACGCGTGTGATGCACTATCCGAGTCATCCCAACACGTGTAGCGATGCGCAGATCGAGGCGCGCGTAGAGGCGTTGTACCAACAGGGTGTGCGGGAGATTATCCCGATGCATTTCTCGGACAATCTCTTTGGCGGTTACGCGGTCAACGGCGATCTGTTCATTGCCAGCGCGATCTTCGGCGACGCCGGTGCTCATGCACCCGTGCTGCTCTCGCAGACGGAGCTCGAGCGACGCTATGGCGACAGCGTGAAGCCCTTCACGCCGGTGGCAAGAGAAGCCTTCTACGGAGAAAATGCCCAACGCCGCGAACGTTGGCAGAGAGCTCTGCCCTTCTCGTTCAAGTTATCCGAAGCGACTCTTCCGATCTGGGCCAAGCTCGACCCGACGTCGATCGTCGACGGGGATGCCATCCCACCGGGCATTGGGCGCGCGATCACCGAGTTCTTCAGTGGTCAGTGCATTCAAGACGAGGGTTGGCGCATCTTTGCGGGGATCTTCACGTTGGGCGGCAGTGAGCTCGCGTGCGGCCTCACGAGCTTGACCATGGAGGCCATCGACGGCGCGCGTAGCACGATGCCGTACGAAGGCGCGACCGACTCGGCTGCCATGATCCCCGTGGATTTGAACGCGCAGCAGAACGCGTTGTCCTTCCACATGAATTCGCGCGGTCTGCAGCCGGCGGGGCGGACGTTCATCCAATCGATGATGCAGCGCGGAATGTTGGTCGACATCCAACATTCTTCGGAGCTGACCAAAGAGGACATCTTGGCGATGGCGGGCTCGTACCCGTTGTTGGCTTCGCATGGCGGCGTCAGCGGCGGCCAACGTGCAAACGAGAACGTCTTGTCGATGGACCAGCTCGCCAAGATCTACTCGCCTCCAAACTCCTTCGCCGGTGGTGTGGTGGGTCTCGGGACGCAGAGCTCGCGCGGCCTAGTTGAGCAGATTCGACTGGTGGCGGGCGCGGGCGAGAGTGCAGGCCAGCGTCGCAATCTGGAGCTCGCCCGACGCGGCGTCGCGCTCGGCACCGATCTGAATGGCATGGACTGGCACGCAGGTCCGCGCTTCGGACAGTTCGCGGACTACGACGAAACGCCCGTGCAGCGGCACAATCGTCAAATCAGCGGCAACATCGGGCTGCTCGTGAAGTATGCCTCGTACCCCGCCGCTTCCAACCCGTGGGCGAGCAGCTTGCCCTCGTGCGATCCCGCTTGTACGTCTTGGTCCGGTTTACCTGCGACGCACACCGCGCTCAACCCGTCTCAGGTGAGCAAAGACGGCCAAATCACGCGCACCTTCGACATCAACTACGATGGCCTTGCGCACTTCGGCATGTTGCCCGATTTTCTGCAGGAGCTCACGGTGCTCGGCACCAGCGGCGAAGAGATGGGTACCGTGTTCCGCTCGGCGGAGGCGCTCGTTCGCGCCTGGGAAGAGAGCTGCTTTCTCGCGTACGAGAACAAGAGCCATGCCGACAGCATCATCAAGGGCTGCGGTGATCCCGCGAACTACAAGTAACGTGGGGACCTACTTCGAGGGGTGCACGCTCCATTGAAGGCGAACACTGCGTTCGAAAATGGGGCAATTTACCCGCAGAATGGGGCGATGCATTCGGCCGATTCCGAAGCGTGCACAGCCTCTGCGCGTCGCTCGAGGGCTGGGGCCCTGGCGCGCTTGCTCCGTGCCCGATTGTGGTTGATGTTGTGAGGAGCGTGCGCGTCCGAGAGAGCCTAGGCCAGCAACTGATCCGCGAAGGATTGATCAGTAACGCTCAGCTCCAGGCCGCGCTCAGTGCTCAGCTGCAATTCGACGGGCGTCTTGGCACCAACCTGATCGAGCTCGGATACGTCAGCGAAGAGCAACTGACGAGTGCGCTCGGACGTCAGCAGCGGGTGGCCTCTGCCGAAGCAGCCGAGTTGGTAGCGCCTGCCAAGAGTGTTCTGTTGCGTTTACCCGCGCGAGCCGCTGGTACGTTGCGCGCGGTGCCTTTGCGCTTCGATCCCGATCGCAACAATTGCTTGCGCGTCGCGATGGCCGATCCGAGCAACTTGCGTGTGGTCGACGATCTGACGGTGATGCTCGGCTGCCCGGTGGTGCCGCTGGCGATCGCCGAGTTGCGCTTGGGTCAACTGCTCGAGAAGCACTACGGAGTCGCGCGTCCGGTGCGCGCTTTCGTGCGCGTCGTGAGCGACGACAACGAGCTGTACGCGGCAGAAGCGCAGGGCTACGCGAGCGCGCCCTACGATCACAAGGCGCCGGACGCCCCGAAGACCAAGCCCAAGGAGCAGACGCGCAAACAGCAAAACCCAGTCGCGACAGGTGAACTGCGATTGCTCACGCCTCCGCCATTGCCTCCAGCAGGTTTGCACGAGGTCGCTCGAGGGGGTACCCCAAAGCCCGCCCCAACACGCGCCAGCGACAGCGCAAAGGGCGCAGCGCGTGTGCGGCCAGCGCTTGAAGACGTGTTGGCGGCGACTGCAACGCGGGCTAGCGGCAGCGCGCGCCCAGCAGGTGTACAACGTTTGACCGAGTGGTGGCTCACGACGAGCACTTTGCGCCAGAACGGCGACACGGCGCTGGCGCCAGTGGGTGAACTCGAGTTCGATCCGGGCGCGCTCGATCTGCACGCGGCGATTCGCTTGACCTTGGCCCCCGGTTACTCGCCGGCCGTCGAGACGCGATCTGCCGGGCGCGTCGATGCTGGTTCGGACAACGAGTTCGACTTGTGCGCCGAGACCGAGCTCGTGAGCGCGGGCGTTTCGCACGGCGCGAGCGCCCCACTGACCACTGATTTCGAGCGCGCGTTTGCACACCGGGCACCCTCCGACCGAGCCAAGAATTTCGAGGTACAGACGCCGCCAACCAGCCCTGCGCCCCCAGCGGCGCTCGGGCGGGCCGTGCGCCCGCGCCACTCCCTGAAGCAAGCGCTGGAACAACTGTCCGTGACGGATGACCGCGACGTCGCGGCGCACCGCGTGCTGTCGTACCTCGAGCAATCCTTTGCCTGTGCGCTGATCTTGGTCGTGCGCCAAGGCGTCGCCTACGGATGGAAGGGCTTTGCATCAGGCGCGAGCGAAGAGCAAATCGAGTCCCTGGTCGTGCCGCTCAACACACCGTCGCTGTTTCAACAGGCGTTCACCACGGGCCAACCCAGCCGAGGAGCTCCTTCCGAGAAGGGGGAACGCATCCATGGTCGCCTCTGGAAGCTCTTGCAATGTGAACGCCCGAGTGAGGTTCTGATCGCACCGGTCCACGTCGAGAGCCGCGTCGTCAATCTGATCTACGCCCATCCCGACGCCAATCGCCGTTTACGACCCGTCGCGCAGAGTCACCTCGTACAACTCGGCTCTGCGCTGGGGCTCGCTTATCGACGCGCGATCCGACGCGGCGCGGGCGCGGCCCTGACGCTCGCCGCGCTCAGCGTGTGAGTCGCAGGGGCTCCGATCGGCTACACCGTCCGCAAACGTCGCTGACCCATCCGAGCCGGTGGTCCAGCGCCGCCAAGCTCGTGATTCGCTGTCAGACGAAATCAACGCAGATCCAACGAGCAACGGCGCGTACAGGTATTTGGCGGAGCTCGCGTGCGCCGGTAAACTGACGGCATGCGACCAGCCTCGCACAGGGATGCAAAGCGTCGAGAGGGGGCTCTGGGCCTACGACTGGCTCTGCCGATCGCCAGCGTGTTGGCGTTTGCCTGTGGGGCACCCAAGCACGCGCCATTGCTCGATGACCATCACGCGTTGAAGCCGATGATCGACGCCGGCATCGACACGCCGAGTCCCAAGGCCATGATCACGGACGCGAGCATCGACGAAGCAGCTGCGCCCAAACCCAAGCCCGAGCCCGCGGTGAAGTTGCCGCCTTGCATGTCGAGTAAGCAAGCCGCGACGTATACGGACCCGCTGATTGGTGACGTGGGGCTCTTCGATTCGGACTACTTCTCCCCAGTGCGCACCGAGCCGCGGACAGGCGAGGCGCAGCTCAAGGCCGTGTCGCGTGATCCCGACGTTCTGTCGTGTGCCAAGACTGGGGCGAGTGGCTTCGAATTGTTTGGGGGCGCGCAAACTCAAGGCCCGCTGTTGGTGTTGCCTCAGGCGGGCGCCAACTTCTTCCCAACTCTGATCCAAAAGGTGTCCCTTGCTGCGGTAGACGTTGGGGTAGTCCCCACGTTCGCCACCAAAGACATCGACTCGATCTTCGATCAGCTGGGGCTCGACCGCGATCCAGATCTCGGACAGATGGTCTTCGAGTTCGTGTTGCCCACTCAGGTTTCTCGCGAGCGTTTCTCCAACATCCAGGTTCACGCGCGTGCGGCAAAGGCCATCGCCTATCGCAACGAGGGGGAGTGGACCCGCGACCTCGACCGCACCACCGAAGATGGAATCGCAATGTTGCTGAACGTTGAAGCGAAAGACGGCTTCGGGGCGGAAGTCGAAGTCGGGTACACGAACTACGGTACCGATCCACCCACGCAGATCACCTTGGCGGGCATGCTCTCGCGTCGCGGATCGATAACTTACAACATGATCCTGCCCGAAGGGGTGACCCAAGGCGCTGAGCTCTGAGCCCCTTCGAACTAGATGCCGGCGCGCGTAGCCCGCCGTTTCCGTGCTGCTGAGCGTCGGATGGGGCGCGGCCCACCGTGTTTGTGGTCCTCAAACGCAGGCCAGATTGATGCGAGCCGCGGAGACGGACCCTCACGAACGCCAGCAGGCACCCATGGAGTACGGCTGGCCCCCCTGTCAAAGGTTGCCAAAGGTGAGGGGGTGAACTTTTTGACGCTCCCCGCCGCGCTGGCCCTGATGCTACCTGCAGCGACGGGGGGGAGGGGACTTACTTCCGCCGGTGCAGGGTTCACGGTTGGCCGAGCGTGAAGGCGAGGTGCACCGTCGTGTCGTGGGGCTCGCCACCGAAGCGAAGCGACAGAGCGAGGTCATTGCCTGCAGCGGATAGCCCGAGACGCGTGAACCAATAGCCGCGCAAGTTGCCCGTGTCCGTGGTGCGGGGAATTGGCTCGAGCGCACAGTTGGTGCTGGTGCAATTGGGATCGACCTTGCGCATCAGGGGCGTGAACGAGTCTTGCGTAAACCCAACACCAACCGCGGGCACCAAGTACCAGAGCGGTTCCGCCGACAGCAAGAGGCGATATCCGACGCCGAGATCGGCGAAGACGCGACCCCCACCACTTTGCGGGATCTTGGATTCATACAACCCCAAAAGTCCGAAGTCCAAGCGCAGGTCGAGTCGATCGTAGGCCTTCACACTGAACCCGAGTTGAAACCCGATCAGAAGTTGTTGACGTCCGAAGTCTTCTGCGAGCCCGAAACGCCCGCTGCCCGCTGACCATCGACCCAGGTAGTGATCGCCCGCGTGGACTTTCTTCGAGGCAGCGAGCAGCCGGGCGGCACTGACCGCCAACTGCCAACGGCTGGCCAGGAGCATCCCGTACCATTTGCCGTCGCAACCCATGATGGGCGCACCCGCTAGCTGCTCGGGAACCGTGACGACGAAGTTGTCTTGCGAGACGCCTGCCAGATAGCCAACCACGGGCGACGATCGGAACAACGGTGCATTGGGGGCATCGAATTTCACGGCGGGCTGTGCGATCGCCAACAACGGTGTCCCCTTCGGCAAATCCTTGGGGTTCGCGGACTCCAGTGGTTCGAGCGTTGCGGGTGAGTCCAGTTCGAGGATCACGATGTCGTCTTGTTCATCGAACGTTGCGATGCGCGCGCTCACTGTTCGGTCATCGGCAAAACGCACCTGGAAAGGGCCACGGCCAAGCGCAAACCCAGCGCCGCTAGTGGCCACGTAGCGCTTGGAAACCAGGACCCCCGTGGCTCCCCAGGATGGAGTCGCGATCCAAACGGATCGAGAGCTCGCTCGCTGTAGCACCTTGCCGATCCAATTGACCGGGCAGAGTTCAGTCTCGACCGGAGTTGGAGATAGCGCGACGGGGGCCGAGCCAGGCGTGTCCTGGGCCGGCAAGGGCGGTGCGTCCAAAGGCGAAGGCAATGCATTCTCTTTGGGCGGTATGCCTTGGACAAGAGGAGGCGGGGGCAGCGTGGGCACAACGGTTTCCTGCGCCAGGGCAATGCCTGGCTGAGCAAAGCCCATCATCAAACACGCGTAGTAGTGCAAACTCGATCGGACCAACCCCTGTGCACGACGCATGGGGCATGAGTATCAGATCTCGGAGCGAAACACCGCTCTTACCCGCTTCTGAAACTGACGAGCGCTCGTCGCGGAGTTCGATGGCAATCCTTTGTTGCCCTCCTTACTCGCTGCAGGCAGGTGCGAGCGCGCATTTGTCTTTGTCGCAGTGGTTCGAGTAGCAGTCAGCGTCTTCGGTACATGGTTCGCCCAGGCCAACCGGGTAGGCGCAACGTCCGTCGAGACACTGACCTTCCTTGCATTCGAAGAGCGAGATCCCCGTGCACGGATCTCCGAGCGCGACGTTGGCGACGCATAGTCCTTCTTCCAAAAGCGGAGCTTCGCAGTGCGCCCCGTCGACGCAGGAGTCGAAGTCGATGCACGTCTTGCCGAGCGCGACGTCCGCCTCACATTTGATGGATCCATCCCCCGAGAAGTCGCGCTTGCAGTGGCTCCCTGGCGCGCAATAGCTGTAACGACAGTCCTCTCCCACTCCAACGTGACCGGGCGGTTGGCAAGTCGCAGGTTCCTGGTCGAGCTTGCAGACCGAGGTCCCGGCACAGGCGGGCGTGTCAGTCCCACAAGGTTCGCCTTCGTCCAGCGGCGCTTGGCACGTGCCGTCGAAGCAGACCAAACCCGTGCTGCAGCCCGGGTTGCACGCTTCGCCCGCTTGCGACAGACGCTTGCACGTGCCAGGGCACGTCGTGCTCTTGTCGCACAGCATACCCAGTTCGCACTCTTCGTCGTAAGAGCACGCCGCGCCAGCGCTCACTTCACCGCTGAATACCTCGCCGCAAGCTGCGAGGGACTCGTCGAGCGCGGTGGCGTCGGGATCACACGAGACCCCTTCGACCCGACTCAGGCAGGTTTGGGCCTGAGCCGCATTGAGGTGAACCGTTGGGAGTTGAAGTGCGGTGATCGATTGCAATGCGGCCAGCCGCGTCGCGACGCACTGCTCCTGGGTCAGCTCCGAGTCCTGACAACGCGCACTGGTTTTGCAGCCTTGCTCCGCGAACGCCTCGAGGTAGGCCGGCACCGAGCCGAGTTCGTCCGTGTCGAGTTTGCGCTCACTAGCGACGCTGCCAGCGGCGGCCGGACCGTCAGCGGCCGGCTCCGAGCGGCCGCCATCACTCGAACGTGCGCCGCAGGCGAGTGGCAGCAGTCCCCAAAAGAGCAGCGCCGTTCTCGCCGGTCGGTGGGTGCACACAAAGCTGGCTGTAGAGCGCATTGCCCGCGCTTTAGTCCAAGACGGTCCTCCGCTGCAAGGTGGGTCGCGGATAAACATTGCACAGCACCCTGGACGGCCCGCGCTGCCGAATGGGACAATGTGAGCTCCCGAGCCGCGCCGAATAGGAGGGTGAGAATGAAGGATTACGAGTTGTTCTATGCGACCAATCGCAACCACGTTGGCCCCGAGCGTTTCAGACCCCAAGCTTATGGCCCTTCGTTCAGCAACGACGGCTTGGAGAACCTGCGCTTTGGACGTTTGACGGTATCCGCAGACGAAACCGTGGTCGCCGCGGCACTCGCTGCTCGAAACGCGGGGGCCGCCGTCGACGGTGAAGCGCTCGCCAATCACTTCGAGGCGTGCATGGCGAGTTGTCGGATCACGGCCTACGAAGAACAGATTGACCGATCGATCCACGAGGATCATCAACCCGCAGTGCTCGGCTCTGACGCGTTCTTTGCCGATCTCGGGCTCTTGATGCGCGGGGGCACGGACGTCGTGGTGTTCGTCCACGGCTTCAACGTCTCGTGGACGCGTGCGGTCGCTTCGGCGCTGGCACTCGAGGCATCACTGAATCGCGAGGACGGACGAGATCCCAAGCAACGCGCCAAGGTGGTGCTGTTCACTTGGCCTTCGGATGGGCTTGCGCTGCCGTTCGTCTCCTACAAGTCGGACAGGACCGAAGCCGCCGCCTCGGGCTATGCCATCGGTCGCGCCTTCTTGCGGCTGAGAGACTTCCTGGCGACGTTGAAGGACCGCAGTGCACCCGAGGAGCTGTGCGGTCAATCCATCCATTTGTTGTGTCACTCGATGGGCAACTACGTGCTGGAGAATGCGCTGGTGCGGCTCGGCGAACACTCTGCCGGGCGCGCGTTGCCACGCATGTTCGAGTATGTGTTTTTGTGCTCGGCGGACGTCGATGACGACGCGCTCGAACCAGGCAACGGGCTCGGTCGCGTTCACGAGATCGCGCGGCGGGTCAGCGTTTACAGCAACCGCGGAGACAAAGCGCTGGTGATCTCCGACTACACGAAAGGAAACCCTGAACGGCTGGGTTCGAATGGGGCGGCGAACGCGCGCCAACTTCACAACAAGATCGAACTGCTCGATGCGAGCTTTTTGCTGATCCCAGGCATCGTCGAGCACAGCTACTACGCCTCCGGCGCCACGAACCTCGACATTCGGCACAGCATCGAGGGCGTCGACCCCGCAGATCCGGTCCGACTGCGCCTGCCCGAGGGCTCCATTTCGAGCAAATGGATCCTGGTCGAACGTCGCCAGGTGAACTGACTTCGACGGCGTGAGGCGCGGCAATTGCGGACAGAAATTGTCCGCAAGCTCTGGGATACTCTCAGCATGACGACCAAGACCTATTCCGGAAGCTGTGTGTGCAAGCGGGTGAAGTTCGAAGCCGACGTCGACTGGTCCGTGGGCACCGGCAAGTGCAATTGCACGAACTGTTGGAAGCGCCGCGCGTGGACGATCCGAGTCGACGTAGGGGGCTTTCGCTACCTCGGCGGCGAGTCGGAACTCAGCAAGTACCGCGAGGGCGCCAAGACGGGACACGGTGGGTTCTGCAAGCACTGCGGCATGACCCCGTATAGCCACGTCGATCCTGCACCTTGGAACGACGGTGAGTACGTGGCGCTCAACGTCGCAGCGCTCGATGACTTGGACCCCGCAGAGCTCTTGGCGGCTCCGATTCGCTACTACGACGGGCTGCACGACAATTGGCTCGAAACGCCCGCGGAGATTCGTCACCTCTGAAGCGTCTGGCCGCGGATCGGGATCGCAGAAAACTTGCCCGAATGCGGTTCGTTGTCGAACAAGGTCGCAGTGGGCGAGCCCAGATCAGACGAGGCGCCGGATCACGAAGAGCGTCGACCGCGCCGGCGCAAGAACCGCAGCGTAGCGGCTCCCGATGAGGCGATGGCGGACACGCCGGAAGCGCCGGCTGGGTTTTCGTTCAGCCGCTTCGCGTTTGGACTCGGACGTATGCTCCTGGTCCTGTCGATTCTGGGCGGCTCGATGGCGGGGGTGATTTACGCCGCCAATCGCTTTCTGACGACGACGCCGCGCTTCGCCGTCTTGCGCGTGCAAGCCGAGGGCAGCCGGCGTTTCGGTGAAGAGCAGCTGCTCGAGCTGGCGGGTGCGAAGCGCGGCGACAACTTGTTCGCGCTCGATCTCGACAAGATGGAGCAAAAGCTCACCCTCAATCCGTGGATCGCGAGCGCCAAGCTGACCCGGCATTTGCCCGACACGCTGCAGATCGAGGTCACCGAGCATTCGGCCGTGGCGCTTGCTGCCATCGACTCCGAGATTTACTTGGTCACTCGCGAAGGCCACCCGATAGCACCGCTGGCGGAAGGCGAATCGCCCGATTTGCCGGTGGTGACGGGTGTGACCGCGGGGGATGTACAGACGGACCGCAAACGCGCGCTCGAACGCATCGCCCAGGGCATCGAGATCGCGGACCGCTACGAGCGCATGCCGATTGCGCGCGTCTACCGCACTCAGGAGGTGCACTTGGCCGAAGATGGCGACGTGCGCATGATCGTAGGCGAAACGCCGATCACGCTCGTGCTCGGCAAGGGTCCCGTGAAGCAGAAGCTTTTGATGGCCGCGCGCATCATCGGCAAGGTCAAGGAACGGGGCCAAGCGCCGAGCATCGTGTTCCTGGACAACCAGGCGCACCCCGAGCGCGTCGTCGTGCGCATGCGCTGACGTCAAAGGGTTATCGAACTTGGGCCAGCGCTGCTTCGACCGGGTTTTTCCGCAGCAGAATTTTGCCCGTGGACGCGTCCGCATGGCAGCACGGGCAAGTAGGATTGACCGGGTTCCACCCAGGACGAGACGAACATGCACGAGCTAGAAAACTCCGAGATCGTGGTTGGATTGGACGTCGGCAGCACCAAAGTGTCTGCGGTCGTCGGCGAGGTCGACCGCGACGGGATCACCATTCTCGGAGTGGGCAACGTGCCATGTCGAGGCCTGCGCAAGGGCGTCGTGAGCAACATCGAGTGGACCGTGCGCTCGATCCGTGAAGCCATCGACGCGGCCCAGACGATGGCTGGCGTCGAGATCGGTTCGGTGTATCTGGGCGTTGGCGGAAGTCACGTGCGCAGTCAAGCCTCTGACGGCGTGGCCGCGATCGCAGGGCGCGAAGTGACGCGGGCCGACTTGGATCGCGTCCTCGAAGGCGCGCGCGCTATCCCAGTCGACGCCGATCGCATGATTCTGCACGCTCTGGCGCGTGAGTACGTCGTCGACAACCAAGACGGCGTGCGCGACCCAGTGGGCATGAGCGGGGTCCGCCTGCAGGCCAAGGTTCACCTGGTGACGGCAGCGACGTCGTGCGTCCAGAACGCCGAGCGTTGCGTCGAACGCTGCGAGCTCGAGGTGGCCGAGATCGCGCTCGCGTCACTGGCCAGCGCAGACGCGGTCTTGAGCGACGACGAGAAGGAGATCGGCGTCGCCGTGATCGACATGGGCGGCGGCACCACCGACGTGATCCAGTACATCGATGGCGGCTTGGGTTACGTCAGCGTGATCCCCGCCGGTGGCAACAACGTCACCAACGACGTCGCTGCAGGGCTGCGCACGCCGATGGGCGAAGCCGAGCGTTTGAAGCGCAACTTCGGTTGCGCGCTCGGTCGCATGGTGGCCGACGACGAAGAGATCGAAGTGCCGGGCGTCGGAGGCCATGCGCCGCGCAAAGTCGCACGCCGCGTGTTGAGCGACATCATCGAGCCCCGCGTCGAAGAGATCTTCAGCGAGGTGCGTCGGCGCTTGGAGGACACGGGACTGATCGAGCAGTTGAGCTCTGGGGTCGTGTTGACCGGTGGCGCGGTGTTGATGGAGGGCATGGTCGAGGCGGCCGAGGACATCCTGGGCATGCCCGTGCGCCTCGGTTTCCCGGTCGGTGTCAAAGGCATCGTGCAGCTCGTGCAAGGGCCGCAATACGCCGCTGGCGTCGGGCTCGTGCGCTACGGCGCGCAGCGTCTGGCAGAGCTCGAAGTGCAATCGAAATCCGTGCTGCCCTTGGAGCGGATCCCACAAGCCGCATCAGGTGATCGGAAGAAGTTCTGGTCGTGGCTGCGCGACGCGTTTTGAGCCTTGGGGCTGAGTCACAGCCCGCACGAGACCTGCTCGTTGGGTGTGCACCTTGGCAATTGGGCCAAGCCCACAAGCTCGAAGGGCGCCGAGTAGATGGGTGACTGACCGTCGATGCCTGCGACCACGCGCACTCGATGAGTGCCGATCGCGGCGCGTTCCTCGCGGCTTGGGGTGACTAGCGTCGTCCAACGCCAACTGTCGCCCGCGCGTTCGTGAACGACCGTGCGAAAGGCCGTGCCGCGGTCGTCCAAGAGCGCTCGACCCTGTTCATCGACCACGGCGATCCAGCGCGGGTACGTCGAGTGCGCCACGCCGGGAGCGCCGTCTCGGAAATCGAAGCAGACGGACTCGAGACCCGGCGTCGTGAGTGAACACAGGCCTCGTGCACCTCTGTCTTGCAGTTCCGAGAGCGGCGTTTCGTCGTAGCCGATGGGCAAGCGGGCTCGCTCGGGTCCGAGATAGTACGGGGCTGCCGTCGCGACGTCTGCCGCACCTGGAAGCGGGCCCTCGGGGCTCGAGAGATTGCGAGCGAGATCCCCCGCGACGGCGCTCAGCAAAGCCGCCGAATGCGGACCGAACAAAGTCGAGGCCCCTTCGTAACCTTGGCGCTGATATTCTTCCTCCGTCGCGACGTATTGAATGTACCCGTTCGTCAAGCCGCCGACGATCGCGTGCGTGCCGGGCAACTGCTCTTTCAGCGCGCGCTTGACTTGGGCTCCTGCGGCGATGGTGAGTTCGGCCGGCACGAATCCGATCGCCGTGTCGCCGATCCTGACGACCGACGAGGACACCGTCGAGGTGAAGGCTTTGGGGCCACCGCTGAGTTTCTTGATCGGGCCCGGGAACAGGGCTTTGAACTCGTGACACGCATCCCGGTGCTTCGGATCGGGCTGCTGGTCACCCAGGATGTTGAACAGGAACGTGCGATGATCGCTGGCCCCCGCGCTCGAGAGCACCCCGAGCGCGGCTCTCGGACAAGTCTTTTCTGCGGCTCCGGCGTAAGCGTTATCCTGCATCGGATACTCGACGTAACGCGCCGCGAGCGACGGCTTTGGGTCGAACGGCGTGGACTGTTTCTCTGCGGCGCGGTCCGCATCGAGAAACGCCGTCGCCAACTGCCTGCCAATGAGTTTCGCTTCCTCGATCGAGCCCGACGTCCAGCGCGGACTCATGTCGGCTTCGTTGGTGTTTACGATGCCCGCAAGCGGATCGTCGATCTCGCACTGCGTGGGTGCAAGGCTTTGCCGTTGTTGTCGCAAACTGGCTTCCAGTTTGCGTGAGGCAACGCCGAAGATGTCGGCCCCGAGCAAACGACTCGACGCGGGCAGTACGGTTGGATGCATCGCAAAGAAGCCGAGCCAACCGATCGGGCAGCGGTTCGTGGATTCTCGAAACTCCAGCACGTCCATTTGCGGGTCGATGGCGCAGCGCTCGAGCGGGATGTCGCCCGTGCACGGGGGATGCTCGGGCGGGACAGTGTTGCGAAGAAACGCGTTTACGTCGCGGTTGCGCGTGAGCTGCGTTGCTTCTGCGTGCGCCCAGCGTAGTTCGGCGGGTTTACTGTTCGCGGCCGCCTTCGTTATGGCGGTCGCGATCCGCTTTGCTAGCCACGTCACCATTTCCGGATCGAAGCCGGGCACTTCGGTACTGCCGAGCCCCGAGTACGCTGCACCGTCGAAGTAATGGGCGGGACCGGCGTGCGTATGGGTCGCCGTCAACATGATCCGTGCGGGTGACAGGTGAGCCTCTTCGGCGACTCGACGCTGGAGCAACATGCTGATCGCCGACAAATCGCAAGGGATGAGAGCCAAAGGGACGCGATCCGACTCGACCCAAAAAACACGACAGTACAAGCGCGTCCAAACTCCGTTGGTGGCCAGCGCGTCCGGTCCGTGCCCAAAGGTTGCCACTCCCGGCGGCGGGGTTATGTCGGCACGCGCAACGCCGACTTTGAATTCGCTCCGTGGGCTGGTGAACTCCGCAGCCCGCGACGGCGAACTGGCCGGCATGTACTTGGGGCCCGCACAGCCCCAAATCAAAGGCAATGCACCGAGCAAGGTCAGCGCGCGGTTCATGGTTCTGCCACCACCCATTGGTCGAGCTGTAACCTGAGGGAGAACGTCATGCAGGTTTCTACCTCGCGGGCGGCAGAGACATGGAACAGCTGCATGAGTTGCAGCGCGGGTTCCACCGAAAAGTACGTCAACGCTCGCGAGGTCATCTGCCAGGGGCGGCGGGTCGGAGATACACGGTACGGCAGACCGATGTCGAGGTACCAGCCCCCCGCTGGAGTGGCTTTGCCCGTCGAGGAACTCCAGCCTCCGGTCAGTCCAACCCCACCCTCGAATCCCAAGTGCGGTTCGATCGGAAGCGGGAGATTGCCATAAGACAACCCGCCGCCCATCAGACCGTGCCCGGTGTGATGAGACGGACTCGCGGGGAAGGTCATGCTGCCGAAGCCGCCGACCATCAGCCCGTCGCTATCGCCGAGCGAGACTCGGTAGCCAGCCGTCGGCCCGAACTCGGCCTTGTCAGCGTTGACGGGCACCAGCGTCGTGGCGCCAGCGAACGCGCCGCAACCGCTCAATAGCAGCGCGCAAAGAGCGCTGCAGTATGGCTTCGGGGCTTCGGGTGTTGTGTTCATCTGATGCGGCCATTCCGAGTCGTAGTGAATGTTAGAAGAAGTAACCACCGTTTGCCTCCATCGTAACGACGAAGAACCCGTCGAACAGCTCGTGCAGCGGTTCTGCCGCATCCTTGGCGCGCCAGCCAGCGCGCATTCGTAGCTCTGGATCGAGCAGCCCCGAGCGCGCGGCCAACGTGACTTCGCCAGAGCCGCCCAACAACAGACTCAAGATTTCCAGATCCCAACCGGTGAACAGCGGCTTGTTGCCATCGATTGCGAAGTAGCCGCGCCCTCCCAGGATGCCAAAGCTGAGAGTCTGACCGACGGCCATCAGCGACTTTCGCGTGTTGCCGTACGCCCCCGCCGCGTAGAGGATGCCTGTCGTGACGGGTAAACGCAGCTCTGCGATCGCCAGCGATCTGAAGCGAGGTCCTTGTCCAGCCAACATCAGACCTTCGGCAACGCCCGCGTTGAGTTCAGCTAACGCTCGTGCGCGCCGATGGGGAAAGATGCCTTGGGCCGTGTAGGCTAGACCAAGTCCCACGCCGCCCCAAGCGGTGAACGCAGCGTTGTCCGTCACGGGTGCACTGAAGGAGCCCCCCAGTCCGGCCAGCAGCTGCCCGTTCAAGCCATGCCCAAATTGATCCGCGCCAGCCAGCGTCGTCACGTCGGCAACGGCTTCGGGCCAAGCGACGAGCAGCGGTCTGAACAGCGCGTGAAGTGCCAGCACGCGTTCACTCAAGACGCCCAGTTGCGAGCGCGCCAAGGCCGCATTCGCCGGCACCAAGCCGGGCTCCAATGCCAGCCGTTGCAGGTCCTGTTCGAAGTGACCGATCACGTCCGTTGCCCACTCGACATCCGAGAGCTCTGGCTCGGCGCTCTCGTGCTCGGTCCAGGTCGGATCCGGATCGAGCAAGGTTGCGGTCATGGCTAGCTGGCATGGCGAGCGGATCGGACCCGAGTCATCCAACCACTTGCGACACGCCCCCGACGCCTGCTCGGCATCGTAGAGCTCCCAGTTCGGGCCGCTGAGGGCAATTGCAAACGCGACTTGCAAGCGTGCTGCCGCCTCCTCGACGAAGATGCGATCTTGAGCGGCGGCAAAGCCGTCACCGTGCGCCGTCCAGCAAACAGGCAGACCCAGATCACCATGAACGTTCTTGTGTTGGACCTCACAGCGCGTGTTGGACAGCGCTCGCGTGACCGCGAGCCCTTGTCGATTGAAGAAGTCATGACGTTGCGCGCGACTGTCCCCGTCGGTGATCGCCGGATCGGTGGCGATGTGGCCCGCCGCCAATCCGTCTTCGAAGAAGTGCAGCGCGAACGCATGCTCCAACAGCGCCTCGGCGCGCAGGGCTCGTTGCACTCCCGGGTCATGGGCGCGTCGGCTGAGCACGGCCAACTGCAACGAGCGGGCATGATGGGCCAAAAGCTGCCCCAAAGCGTTGTCGACCGAACCGAGCGCAGCTTGCTGTGCGGCTTTCGAAAGGCCCACCGTCGGGTCGTGAAAGTGCGCCATCGCGTTCTTGGCGCGCGTCACGTAACCCGTGTCGATCAGAGCCAGTTCGGCATCGAGTTCGCGCACGTAATCTCGGGGACCTGCCGCCCTCGGCAAGCGCGCCAAACTGTGCTCGAGGCGTGAGATGCTCATGGTCCAGACGCGCACTGCTTCTGGAGGCGCCGCGCATTGGAAACTGCTCCACACGGACTGCGCGGCCTCGGTCAATATCAGTGCAGGGATGACGTCCGGAACCGGCCAATTGCGATCCATCTTGCGCTGTAGTTCTTCTGCGAGTTCGAGCGTGTTTGCAGAGTGATCAGCCGCGAGGGCCGCGAGCGCGCCATAAGGCACACACTCCACACTGTCCCAATGGGCGGTCACCTTGTTCAAGGGCGTGGTTGCCTCAGGACACACCTGCATTTGCAAATCTCGCGCATCCGCCAGGGCCGATTCGATCACGCGGGTCACGAAGGGCGGTGCGAAGTCGCGCAATGCCAAGCGTGTGAGTTCCGCGTGTTCCGGGTAGTACCACGCGTTTGCGCTGCGAGCGCTGCACAGGCCGAGTGCCAGCACAAGTCCCACTCGCACACGCCTGGCCAAGCACGCCTCACGCATGCTTCACAGAGTGCCCGGAGCGATCGCCAGGCGCGATGCAAAAGAAATTGCAGTGCGGTGTTCATGGCGCCACGCCCGCTTGCTTTGTGGGGAGCGACACTCGCGGCCCCGCGAACCCGGGTGTTCGGTAGCGCGCCCATCCGGCAATGTCCTCGACCCCGAGTGCGCGTGCGCTCTCTTCGCACTGCTCTGCAAGTGCGGTCTCGCCCGCCAACACCGCACGTTGCCAGTCGACCAGACACTGTCGTTCGCGCATGTTGCCTGCCTTGTACATGTCACTGGCCTGCTTCAGGTAGGCCAGGCTGAGCGTTAAGTTTTCGCGACGATGAGCGATCGCCGCACGCCAGACCAAACCGCTCGGCGGCGCGTCGGTACGCGCCGTGCTGCCGATCGCACGCGCCAGCAACAATCCGGAAATGCCGCGACCGATCGTAAAGCGGCCTTCGCTCCAGCTGCCCAACACCACTGCGGCCTTGGTCTCCAAGATCAAGCAGCGCAGCGCCCGCGTCCGCAGCAGCAACGAGTCGGTAATCAGCGGCCACTCTCGCTTCAACAGGTCACGCGCCCTGGGTAGATCATTGCGACGCACAGCCTGCAGGACTCGCAAACGCCACAGCGTGCAGTGCCAAATGCCGTAGCCCGCAGTCCACGACCGCATCACTGCCTGCATCTCTTCGATCGCTTCGGTGAGCCCGGCCAAGTCGTTGGCGACTGCGCGCGTGAAGCCATAAGCGCTGACGTTCGAGACGTAAGTCACGAGATCACCGCGCCGGCGCGCCGCCGCGGCCAAGCGCGTGACGGAGCCAGCCACGACGTTGAAGTCACCGAGTTGTTCTTGCGCGACCGTGCGGTTGGCTTCGAGCAGCGAGGTTTCCCAATTCGTGGGGAACGTGCTCGCGGCAAGATGCGCCTGAGCGCGATCTACCTCCTTCAACACCGAAGACCAGTCTCCACGCATGTGCCCCGAGGTCGAGCGTGTGACCCCCAACATGCCGAGCAGGTACGGGTCGTTGTGCTCGGTCGCGATCTGCTCGGCAACGCGCAGTAGCGGATCCGCAACCCCTTCGAGAAAGGGTGCGAAGCCCGAAGCTGCGATGCACAGTCCTCGCGCAATGGCTGCGCCGTCACCCGAGCGAATCGAAAACAACAGGCTGCGCAGCAAAAGCACGATGCCATCGATCGGCAGCAGATCCGTCAGCGCTTTTCCGGAATGCCAAGTGATGTCTGCCTTGCGCAACGCGGACGCATCATGGCCACGGGCAGAGCCGAGCGAGCGCGATTGCCAACGCACGCGTGCGATCAGCAATAGCAACTGCAGCAAGCGCCACGGGGGAGCCATCACGCGGCGGACGCCCAGCGCGCTCAAGAGCTGATCGATGAGGCCTTTGCCGCGATCGACTTGTCCCGCGACCAGTAAAGCCTCGGCAGCGCGACCTTGCAACTCCAACAAGTGTTCACCAGTGGCCGCTTTGGCAGCGTCGCAGAACACGTCACCCGCGCGCCCGCAATGGCCTGCGCGGTAAAGCGCCCAGGCAAAGCGCTCCAGCAAATCCGGATGGGTCGCCGGCAGGGTCGGTTTCCATTTCAGAGCGCGAGCGTACAAACTGCAGGCTTGTTCGAATGCCAGCGCTTCGCACGCCAAGTGCGCGGCGCGCGACGCGCTCTCGGCGGCGCGCGTCAGCTCACCCGCTTGAAACCAGTGGTCCACGATCCGACCTGGGGTTTCACCCGCGAGCTCCAGCCGCTCTGCCAAGCTGAAGTGCAGGGCCTTCTGTCGCACGGGCGCAATCCGAGCAAGGACGCCTTGGCGCACGCGATCGTGATAGGGCTCGAGCAATGCGCCCTCGTCGAGCCCTTCGCAGCGCAGTAAACCTGCGGCCTGTAGCCCCGCAACGACTCGATGCACTTGCCCGACGAGTCCCGCGGCGTTGCACAAGTGACGCAAGGGAGTCGGGTGTTCCGCGATCACCACCATGTCGAGCAGCGCTTGCTGCTCCGGCTCGAGTGTTTGGCAGTAGTTATCGATCACTTCGTTCATCGTCGGGGCGCGACCCGCGACGGACTTGCCGAGTCGCACGACTTGCTCGATGAAGATCGGGACGCCTGCGGCATCGTCCGAGATCGAACGCAATTGCTCGTCGGACCAAGTGCCGGCGACCGAGACCGCGCGCGCGAGGGAAAATGAATCGTGGGCATCCAAGGGGGCCAACGCGATCTCGATCTGCGTCGCGTGCTGCAGACTCGACAAGAGCAGCTTGCCGAAAGGGTTCGGCAGGCTGCTCGTGGAGCGTTGGCTCAAGATCAACGCCAGCCCATTGGGTACGGCGTTCACCATTTGCGCGACCACATCGGCGCTTTCCGCGTCACCCCAGTGGGCATCGTCGATACACAGAATCACGCTCGTCCGGCGCGCGACTTGCGCGAGCAGATCACCCAAGGCCTCGGCAGCGCGAGTTCTTTCGGCGTGCGGGTCGGTTGGGCGCACGGCAATGGGTTTGAGGGGCAGCCCGTCGAGGACCGGGAACATGCGCGTCGCCAACCCCAGATCGTCTGCAAACGTGAGCTCCTCCGAGTAGGTCAACGCGTACTCGTAGAGTTGGTCGATCAACGCATCGGCGGCTTTGAACGGTATGGCTTCCCACTGGTGGCAACGTGAACTCAGAACGACAGCGCCAAGGGCACGCCAACTGCTCATTGCGGCCCGCAGCAAGCTGCTCTTTCCAACGCCCGAATCGCCCACCAATTGGCAGACTACGCTGCCCGCCGTCAGTCGCGTCGTGAGCTCCGAAAGTCGCTCCAGTTCGCCCTTGCGCCCAATCAAATGACTCGTAGGACGCGACGTTCGCGAGGGCTTGGCTGGGCTCAGTAGCGGGCCGAGCGTGCGCCGGACCTCGTCGATGCCAAAGCGCAGCGCCGGATCGCGCTGCAAGAGCCCGTCGATGATCGTCGCGAGTGCAGGCGGCGTGCCGCGGGCGAACTCTGCAATGGGCGGCGCAGGGCGTGTGCGTTTGGAAATCAACGCCGACGTGCAGCCCTCGTCGAAGGGCAAACGCCCGCTCATGACCTCGAACAGGGTTGCCCCAAGCGCGTAACAGTCACAGGCCCTCGAACGCACTCCCGCGATCTGCTCGGGGGCCATGTAGCCCGGGGTGCCAGCGAAACAGGGTTTCGAATCGCCAGCATCGTGCTCCGGATCCAGTTCCGAAAGACCGAAGTCGAGCAGCTTCGTCGCGCCTTCGGCTGTCGTGAGGATGTTCGATGGCTTGATGTCCAGATGCAGAATGCCATGCTCGTGCAGAAACGCGATCGACTCCAACAACTGAGGCAATACGTGCAAGGTGCCAGCGATTGCGGGCTCGGTACCCGGATAGGTCTCGGAGCCCCATACGTAGGACAACAAATGAGGACCGCGGATGAGCTCCATGGAGAAGAACCAAACGCCGCCGTCCTGACTGAGCTCGTAGAGCGACACGAGATGAGGGTGGGAGAGTTGTGCTGCGCGGCGAAACTCCTGCTTGAAACCCAGTAGACCCGCTGGCGACAAACGAGTGAGGGTCTTGAGCGCTACGCGCGCGCCGCCGCTCGTCGCTTCGGCTTCGTACACGGCACCCATGCCGCCGGTGCCTAGGAGACGATGAACGCGGTAGCGGCCGAGTGTTACCGGCACTGAAATCGGAGCTTGCTCGTGCCAGTGCCGCTCGTGTTGACTGGCCATGACGCCCGAAATGTCGCTCACCCAAGTCGCGAGCTCTCTCGAGGTCGGACGCCAGACGTTCAAAGCGATAGCCTCCGTGCAGGTGCAAGAATGCTTGCGGCTGAATCGAGGTGAAGGTCAATTGCTCGTCCCGTGTTTGGTAGGGCCTCCTGGCTCGAATGGGTTTTTTGTGAAGCCATGACCACTCCGCACGTGTAAGGCGTCGCCGCGCAGTGTAAACAAGTGCGGCCCACGATGGGGGCACCTCTGGCGCGATTATTCACGGCCGGACGGGGGACGTAAACCTGCAAAGGAGTTACCGATGGCCGAGATCAACCGAGACAACCTCTACCGCCCGGCGACAGAGGCGGACGTCATCGAACTCGTCCGCCATGCGCACGCCAACTACCGCAAGATTCGCATCTGTGGTTCCGGTCACTCGGTGCTGCAAGCGATTGTCACCGATGGCTTCGATGCGGAGTCGTCCACCACCAGCGATCCGAACGTGCTGAACGTAGGGCTGGAGCGGCTCAATAGCGTGAATTTCGAGCGAATGATCGATCCGAGCAACCCCCGCGGAGGGTTGGTCGAGGTCGCGCGAGTCGGCGGCGGACTGTTCATTGGTCCGGATCCACTCGGTCCGGACGTCGCAACGGAGCGGCCCAACCTGATCGCGTATTTGCGGGCAAGGCGCAAGGCACTCTGCGTAGTCGGTGGCATCACTCATCAGAGCGTTGCCGGATTCATGAGCACCGGTTCAGCGGGGGCTTCGATCTTGCACAGTTTCGGGGACTCGGTGCTCGCGCTTCGCCTCGTCGATGGAACCGGAGCTGTTTTGATTCTGCAGCGTAGCCCTGCCACGGCCAGCCCGGCTGAGATCCAAGCCAACCCATTCTATTGGGTGGGTGTTTCAATGGGACTGCTAGGGGTTATCACCGAGGTTACGTTACGGATCGAGGACGAATTCGATATCGAGGGGACGTTCAGTACCTGCGACGTGGAGAGCTTCGAATACGATCTGTTGGGCACAGATTCGACGAAACAGCCGATCGCGGATTTCTTTCGGAAAAATACTTACGCACGCTTGCTCTGGTGGCCTCAGCAAGGCGTCAATCGGGTGCAAACTTGGCGCTGCGAGCGAGTCCAGCCCGGCGGTGAGCTGAACCCCCATGTTCAGTTCGAGCACCCCGCTCTAGAGCAGTCGCTGATTGGGACCCTCTATCAACGGGTGCTGCCCTTCGTGAAGGATGGCGATTGGGAGCAAGCGCAGGCCGGGCTCGAGCTACTGAAGGGCCAGTTGGGTGAGGTGCTTGCTGGCATGGCTGCCGCGGCCGTAGCCGCTGTAACTTCACTCGTGCTTCCGACGGCGGGGCCCAGCCAGGAGCAGCTCGCTCGAGCACTCGCCGAACTCGAAGGTTTGGTGGCAGAGGCCAGCACGAACAAGCTCCCTCCCGAACCCATCTACGCGCGCATGCTCGGCGGAATCATTGGTCTGTTCTTGGGAACCGACACCTCGGAAACCCCTTTCAACGACAGTTGGTGGCACGGGATCCCGGATGACAACCAGATTTCGGACAAGCTGGTCCCGGTCTGCTTCACCGAAGTTTGGGTGCCCCTGAATCGAGCCACGGATGTAATGCGTGCCATAGGCGAACTCTATCGCACGGAGCTCGGGCCGATCGCGCGCGGCTCCTTCTGCATCGAGATCTATGCCGGGCCCAAATCGGACTTTCCGATGAGCGCCGCCTACGGCACCGATGTTCTACGCATCGACGTCTTTGCACTCGAGGGGGGCCCCGAGTCAGCGGATCTCGACGCGTTCTACAAGCCGTTGTGGGAGAAGCTGGCTCAATTCGATGGGCGCTTCCACTGGGGCAAGCGTCTCGCCCCGCCCAGCTCTGAAGCGGGCCTCGATTACCTGCGCCGTGTCATGGGTGAAAAGTTAACGGAGTTCTTGGAAACTCGTGACGAGTTCGACCCGAATGGGGTCTTCCTGACCAACTACTGGTCCCGACACCTTGGCATCGCGGCCCGGGGCGCGGAGAGCGGAGTCTGGTCGCAAAGCAAGGCCGCGGAGTAGTCATTCGCTTGGGAGTCTCTGCGAAATGAGCTGCAATAGCCTCTCTGCTGCCGTGCCCGTACGGTGTCTGAGTGCGGAGGACACTATGGAAGCTCATCGAATCGAATCGAATGATGGTCTGAATGTCGTAAGGCAAGGGCGCCAGCAGGCCACCTCGTCGTTGACTGCAGAGCAGCCGACCTTGGAGCTGCAGGCGATGGCGGCGTCGTTGGTGGGACGTGCCGGGATAGACGTCGTGCAGGAAAGGATTCGGCGCTCGATGCTGGTTGCGGCGCTCGAACACACCAATGGTAACTTGTCTCGTGCCGCTCAGCTGTTGGGAGTGAAGCGGCAGGCCGTTCAACAGATGCTCATCCGTTACGAGATGCGGTCCTGGGTGGCGTCGATGCGTCACATGCACCTTGCTGTGCGCGAGGTGGCCTCAGCCAGTTGAGACTGCGCTCCGGGAGGCGATTCAGCGACTGAAGACCCAGCGTGGCGCGCCGACGCGCATCTGACCCGAACCGTCGCGCCGCTGGATCACTGCCGCGTAGTCTAAAAACCCGGTTACGGAGAAGCGCGATCGGACTCGGTGAACCCAGACGTTGAGTTGTTGTTCACTGCACCGAAGCATCTTCATCAGCTCTTCTCGATGCACCCAGCCGGCATCGTCCGAATTGAGGCCGGCGGCCAATTCACTGCTGCGCAACCTGGCGAGGGTGAGCAGCAGGTAGTAGCCGGTCTGCGTCCCCATTCGCACGCGCTCGTGTGCCAAACCCACCGTCAGAGAAACCTGCTCCTCGTCTTTCGAGACGTCGAATTCGAAGGTGCTGTCCGCGAGCAAACGCAAGCGCTGGGTGCGAATGGTGGGCTGCCACTCGGTTGGAGTGGAGAAGCGCCAGGCGTCTCCCTCGACTTCGAAGACCGCACCCGAGCTCAACAGCCGTACGCGATCGCCCTGCTCGAGTCTCCAGCTGCCGTCCAAGTCGCGGAAGATCGCCGCGGCCGGGTGCACGGCATCAGGAATCGAGATCAAGCCGTCGCGCCCGAAACTCTGGGCTCCGTTGTGCAGGCAGGTGACCATCGGTTCGGGTGGGCCGGCATCGACCAAGCGCAAATCGAGCGAAGGCCCTCCGAGTCCGAGTTCGGCGTCGCGGCCCAGCGCGACGTCGACACCAGGAGCCAGGCGTTCACCCGCCAACCACGTGCCATTGGTGCTGCCCAAATCGCGCACGTGCCAACCACCGTTGTTCCAGCTCAGCGCGGCTTGTTCGTTCGAGATGCGCGGATCATCGAGCCTGAGATGGCAGTGTGTTCCGCGACCGATGACGTTGTGAGCTTCCAGGCCAAACGTGGCGCCGGTCACACGATTCCAGATTCGACCCACGGCGCCCGACTGTACCGACCTCGAACGGGAGCGTCTAGCGGCAACTGGCTGCTACAAAAGCGCGTTGGACTTCGCACGTTACAGGCTCGGGCGTTGCCAGGCACGCGCCCCGCCCAGGGGGAACGTGGGTCGAGAGCTCGGGGGTGCCGTCGAGCTGCGTGCAATTGCGGGGCCACCGTAGCTCGCCGGGCGCTCAGGAGCTCGCCGGGGAGTGCAATGAGATAACGATTGTCACGCGATGAAAGCGCCGAGATCTCGTCAGCGACGCGCTAGTCCGCGGTACTGCTCTTCTGAGAATCCTACGCGCGCAAAGTCCTTGCCGAGCACGAGGGGGCGCTTGATCAGTTTGCCGTCGGCAGCCAGCGCCGCGAGTGCTTCTTGCGTGTTCATTTGCTGCAGCTTCTGCTTGAAGTCGCCGTCGCGGTACGACTGCCCGGAGGTGTTGAACAATTTGCCGACGGGCAGTTCAGTGAGCTGA
The DNA here is from genome assembly GCA_036263015.1 of Polyangiaceae bacterium. Taxonomy (GTDB): domain Bacteria; phylum Myxococcota_A; class Polyangia; order Polyangiales; family Polyangiaceae; genus SZUA-265. The sequence continues at coordinate 37,906 of DATAHU010000061.1, forward strand.
AGTACGCGTTTCAATTCCGCGATCGATGGCGGCCTCTCGACGATATCGATCGATTCGTATTCGATCCGTTGGGCATCCAAGAATTTCAGTGCTTTGCGACAGGTGCTGCAGCGTGGGTACTGGTACACTTTCATGGCCAGCGCAGTGTACACCTCTTGGGACTGTGATAAAGCTCTGGCGCGGAGGATGAAGCGATGAGCTCGAGATTGCGATCGCAAGCCTGTCTGGTGGTGTTCTTGACGGGCACGAGCCCTGCGTGGCTCACGGGCTGCGGCGATGACGACGATGGCGGGATGCAGTCCGGCGCGGACGCCGGGCACAGCTCCGACACCGACGACCAGACTCCCCAGGGCCCCAGCACCGACGCCCCCGAGATGCCACAAGGTAACACTGCGACGTCTGGGCCTGGCAGTGGCCCCGGGCAGAGCGATAATCCGCAGCCAACGCCCGCTACGCCGCAGCCGAATGGGAATGCGGGGCAGAGCGATGGCGGCTCGATGAGCATGGTCGGGAGCCAAGCCGATGGCGGAGCGGGAGGCGCAGCGACCGTTCCTGGAGCAGGCGAAGCGGGCTCAGGCAACCCCGGACCTGGTGACGATGCTTCGCCCCCCGGATCACTGCCGTCGAACGCACCGGAAGCGGGCGTTGTGAGTTCGCCGCCCGAGAGTTCACCCGGGACGCCTTTGGTGAGCGTAGGCGATGACTACCTCGGCTTCCCTGAGCGCTTCAATCGCTACTACACCGATCCGAGTTGGCAACCCAGCACGACGCTCTACGTCAGTCCCGACGGCAATGGCGCGGGCCTCTCCGAGAGTGATCCCGCCAGTGTCGACGACGCGCTGGCAACGGCCAGTGCAGGGACGCGCGTGGTGTTTACTGCCGGCAGCTACGACGGCTGCTTCGAGTTGGACTCCGATCACAACGGCACGTACGACGCCCCGATCGTGCTGTATGGGGCGCGCGCCGAGGATGGGTCTTTGGCAGTCACGATTTCCTGTTGCGACTCGGGTCGACAGACCTGCATCAATCTCGAGGGAGCAAACTACGTCGCCGTCGATGGCTTCGAACTAGTGGGTGGGGTTTACGGCGTGCGCGCTGTGGGCTTGGGGTACGGCGCAGATGAACACCAGCGGGGCACCGCCGTGCTCAATTGTGTGGGGCACGGCCAAGACCGAGATCCGTTCTTCTCCGGGCAATCCGATTGGCTCGTGCTCGAACATTCGACGGCCTACGACAGCGGTGAGGGCGATGGTCACGGTATCTATTTGAGCAACGGCAGTGACTGGAACATCGTTCGTTACAACGAGACCTACGACACCGTGTCTTCCGATTTTCAAATCAACGCCGATCCGAACTCGACTTGCGCCGACGAGGGTATCGCGTTCGACGACGTGGAGTGCGATGCCGTCGCAGGTAGTGACCCGACTGGCGGTCGTGGTGCTTCGGACTTCTTCGTGGTGGAGTCCAACTTCTTTCACCACAGCCTGGCGCAGGGGCCCAACTTCACGTCCGTGCGCAACAGCGTCGTGCGTAACAACATTCTCGCTTTCCAAGCGCGGCACGGCGCGAGCTTCTGGCAAGAGACCGATAACCCCCGGCTCGGTTCGAGCAACAACCGCATCGTTCACAACCTGTTCATCACGACGATTGATGATCGACAAGCGCTGGGGATCACGAATTTTTCGAGCCAGAACCGCGTCGAAAACAACGTCTTTGCGGCGCTTTCCGCTGCTGATCTGAGTGCTAACTCGGGGGGGCAACTGTTGGCGACCGACGCCAGCACCGTCGCCGACAACGAGTTCGTGCACAACGCCTGGCTGGGCGGCTACCTCGGCTCCGACGACGATGCGGACCCGTACATGCCAAACGCAGAGGAGCTTCAGAGCTCCGAGTTCGATCCGGCTTGGTTCGCGGCGCTCAGCGCCGAGCTCGGACATGACCCGCATGCGTTTGCGCCGAGCGGATCTGCGCCGTGGCTCGACTATGGTGACGTGACAGACTCTGCGCCCTCCGACTGGGACGGGACGTTGCGTCAAGCACCTGTGGATCTCGGGCCTTTCGAGCGCACCGAATGAGGCGCGCTTTCAAATCGTCTCGGCATCGGCCTCGCACAGGGCCTGTAAACCCTCGACCAGTATCTCCCAGACGCGCTTGACGCGGGGGGTCTGCAAAACGGCTTCGTGTGACGTCAGCCACACGGGCAGCTTCGGCAATTCGAGGCCGAGCTCGATCTCGACCAAGTCGGGGAATTGGCGCGCGATGCTGCGCTGGCCGAAGAGGATCCCGACGCCGGCACAAGCCAAGGCCCATTGCGCGTGCGGGTTGTCGGTCCTCACCTTGAACCAATCGCGCACGACGGGCACTCCGGCGGCGCGGAAGCCGTCGATCAAGAGCGTTTCCTTGTCCATGCCGATCACGTCGTGCTTGGCCATGTCCTCCCCGCCCTTGGGCAGTCCGCGCTGCTCGAGGTAACTCTTGGCAGCAAATGCGCCAAATTTCAGGACTCCCAAGTGACGGGTCACCAAGTCGAGCTGCGTCGGGCGGTACATGCGCACGGCGATATCGGCTTCGCGAAAGTGCAGGTTGGAGCTCGAGTCACTGGCCACGAGATCGATCGAGATCAAGGGCTCCTGGCTTCGGATCTTGGCAATCAGTGGTGGTAAGTGGTGAACGGCCACGACGCGGCTGGCCGTGATCCGAACCGCGCCTTCGAGTCGCTCGGCGTGCCCGACCGCGCTGAGTTCGATCTGGTGCACGGCTTGTCGCATGGCGCGCGCGGCGTCCAGGATCGACGTTCCGGTTTCGGTGAGCACGAGCCCTTTGTCGCGGCGGAAGAACAACTCCGATCCGAGCTGCTCTTCCATGGCCTTGATCTGACGTCCAACGGTGGGTTGGCTCGCGTTCAAGAAGCGGGCTGCTGCCGACAGGCTGCCTTGCTCGGCTACCGCCAGGAACGCCTGCACCAGGGACCAGTCGAGTGCCGTCGGTTTGGCTGCCATTCAGATTCGCATATCCCATCTGCAACTATTGGCAATTTTCAGGTGACCAAAGCCGCTTCATCCTGCAAGGCATGTCGAACAACACAGCATTGATTCTCGGGGCTTCAGGCAAAATTGGGTCGCATTCGGCGCGTGCGTTCGCCAGCGCGGGCTGGGAGGTCCGCCGTTACGACCGTAGGGCCGGTAACCTGCGCGAGGCGGCTCGGGGCGCGGACGTGATCGTCAACGGCTGGAACCCGCCCGCGTACCACGACTGGGCTGGTCAGCTGCCGCGCATGACCGAGCAAATCATCGACGCTGCCAAGGCGAGCGGCGCCACGGTGATCGTGCCCGGCAACGTCTACAACTTCGGCGATCGCCCCGGCACTTGGTCCGAGTTCACGCCGCAGGAGCCGGTCTCACGCAAGGGCAAGGTCCGTAAAGAGATGGAGCAGACCTACCAGAGGAGCGGGGTGCCCACGATCGTGCTGCGCGCTGGCAATTTCATCGATCCTGAGCGCAATGGTGACGTGATGAGCTTGTTGTTCCTGCGCAGCATCGCGCGCGGCAAGCTAACCGTCGCGGGGGATCCGGCGGCCATGCAGTCGTATTGCTATCTCCCGGACTGGGCCAAGGCCGCCGTTCAATTGGCCGAGATGCGCTCCTCGCTCGCGACGTTCGAAGACGTTCCGTTTCCCGGTCACAATTTCACGGCGCTCGAGCTGCGCGACTTCTTGGCTCGCGAACTGGGCCGCGAGATCGAGTTCACGAAGTTCCCGTGGGCGCTCTTCACGCTGCTCTCCCCGTTTTGGGAGCTGGCACGTGAGATGCGGGAAATGCGCTACTTGTGGAGCGTGTCGCATACGCTTTCCGCTCACAAGTTTTCGTGCCTGTTGCCCGAGTTCCGTCCCACGTCACTGGCAGAGGTGATGCGCGCTGGGTTACCGCCGAGCGTGCAAGCGCCGAGCGTGCTGCAGCACGCCTGAGTCGATGCGCGACGATCAGCCGAGCGGGGGACGGCTCGCCGAAGGAAACAAGCCTTCGAGCGCAGACCAAAGAGCTTCGATGGTTTGAAAGCGCTGCTCGGGTTCAGCGGCCAGCGCTTTGTTGACCCAGATGTCGATGTCAGGGGGCAGGTCGCGCCTGAGCGCATGCAAACTGGGGCGTTCACCTTTCGACGCCCAGTTGAGGACCTCCACCAAGTTCTTCGAACTGAAGGGGACGCGCCCGCTCAACGCGCGAAACACGATCACGCCCATCGCATACACGTCGATCCGATGATCGAGATCGAGCGGATTGCCGCGCCACCCCTCGGGCGAGATGTAACTCGGTGTTCCTGCGACTTGGCCTTCGAGCGTAAGGCGTTTCTGATCGAGCAACTTGACGAGGCCGAAGTCCAACAAGCGAATGCCGCCGCCGACGGACTTGTCGAGCACGAAGATGTTCGAAGGCTTCAGATCGCGATGGACGATGCTCTGGCCGTGAGCTGCGCTGAGCGTGCTGGCGATGGGTCGCAACAGTTGAATCAAGCGCTCTGCTTTGAGCTGGCCGCCTCGCGCCTCGGCCGTCTCGAGCGTGGTCTGCAAGTTCTGCCCTTGCAGATACTCCATGATCAGATAAGTCGACCCGTCCTCGGCGCGCCGAAGTCCGTGCACGTAGACGGCGCTCGTGCCGCGCAGCATCGCCATGGCCAACGCTTCGCGCCTCAAGCGCTCGACGTAGTCGGCTTTGTTGGCGATCTCGGGCGAGAGGAACTTGATCGCCACGTCACCGCGCGATTCGAGGTCTCGCGCGCGGAACACGACGCCATGGGCTCCGGCTCCGATCTTCTTCAGCAATCGATAACGGCCATCGACCACTTGGTCCGGCTCGGGAGTCATGCACTTGTTGTGACACGACCTGAGCGCCTGCGCGCGCTTCGCGTCATCGTGAAACGGCGCAATGAGTGCCCCGTCCAAGCAGACCCACGAACGCCTGACCCGAAACGAACTTCGGATCGTGCTCAGACCGGGCCTGAGAGTCTCTGCACTAGGCAAAACGCCCACCCAGTTTGGGTGAGGGGTCGTTTTTCGCTGCGCAGGCAGAGGCGGGCACGACGCCCTTCCTCTGTATTTGTTGCAGGTCTCAGGGGTTGAGACCTGCTCTTTGTGCGAAGAAGAGGACTCGAACCTCCACGCCCTCGCGGGCACTAGAACCTGAATCTAGCGCGTCTGCCAGTTCCGCCATCTTCGCTTATTTACTGGGCTTCCCGCTCGACCATCGGCTCTGAGGCCAGCCGATCGCTCGGGCCCGCGCTTGGCAACTCGCGGGGACAGGCTCTCTACCGCACCCCGTTCGAAATTCGCAAGGGCAATTGCGACCCCCGCTGTGAGCTTGGCGCAGCTCGCGCACCTGCTATGAGGGGCCCCGATGGCCTCTGCCCCCGTTTCAATCGTCCCCCTGACCTCGCCGCCGGACTGCAGCGTCCGGGTGCCCGGATCCAAGAGCTACACGAACCGCGCGTTGATCGCTGCGGCCCTGGGCCGTGGTCACAGCGTGCTGTCGGGAGCCCTCTTCAGCGACGACACTCACTACATGCAGGGCGCGCTCGACACCCTCGGCGTTCGCGTCACCTCCGACCTTGCCAAGCACGAATTCGAAGTCGATGGGGCGGGCGGGCAAATCCCAGAGCGGGATGTTGAGTTGTTCGTCGGCAACGCGGGCACGGCCGCCAGATTTTTGACGGTGCTCGTGAGCTTGGGCAGCGGCAATACGCGCATGGACGGCACGGCGCGCATGCGCGAACGGCCGATGGCGGACCTCGTGACCGCTTTGCGTAGTTTGGGCGTCAGCATCACCGAGCACGGCAAGCCCGGATGTTTTCCGATGACCATCAATGGTCAGAACCGGATCCGTGGGCCTGTCTCCGTCAGTTTACCCGGCAACGCAAGTAGCCAGTTCATCAGTGGCCTCGTGCTCTCGGCTCCTTGCTTCGGTGCGGACGTCGAAGTGAAGGTCGTAGGTGATCTGGTTTCGAAGCCCTACCTCGACATGACCGCCGCGGTGATGGCAAGCTTCGGTGTCGAGCTCGAGTACGCGGACTACACGCGTTTCTTTCTGCGCGCGGGCCAAGCGTATACCGGACGCAGCTACGCGATCGAACCCGACGCCTCGGCAGCATCGTACTTCTTTGCCGCTGCGGCGATCACTGGCGGACGCGTGACCGTCGAAGGACTGGGCACGACCACCAAGCAAGGCGATTGGGGCTTGGTCGATGTGCTCGAACGCATGGGGGCGAAGGTGCTACGCGAGCCGACTCGTACGACCGTCATCGGCACTGGTAAGTTGGTCGGCGTCGAGGTCGACATGAAAGATCTGTCCGACGTGGCGCAGACGTTGGCCGTGGTAGCGCCGTTTGCCTCGAGTCCGACGACCATCAACGGCATTGGCTTCATCCGTCACAAAGAGACGGACCGCGTGGGAGCGGTGGTCAAGGAGCTCGGGCGTCTCGGCATCCGCGCCGAAGAGCACGCTGATGGATACACCGTTCACCCCGGCTTGCCGAGCGCGGGCCTGGTGCACACTTACGACGATCACCGGATGGCGATGAGCTTTGCGCTGCTCGGGCTCAAGGCGCCAGGGATCAGCATCGATGATCCCGCGTGCACGTCGAAGACCTTCCCGAACTACTTCGACGTCCTGGCCCAGCTGCACGCAAAATAGGCGGCGCCCAGTCTGGATCGGCGATCGCTCTGCGGATCGATCGGCGACGGTTTGACACCCGTCCGGGTGGCTTCTACGTTTGCCGCACATGACCGCCGGAGTGAATCGTTATCGGGCTGATCTGCGTGACCTGCGCTTCGTGCTGTTCGAGCAATTCGAGCTCGGGAAGCTTTTGGGTTCGGGCACATTCGCAGACTGGGGTGAGGAGGAAGTGCTCGCCGTGCTGCGCGAAGCATTGCGCTTTGCGACCGAGGTCGCGGGACCATTGGCGGCTATTGGTGATCGCGAGGGGTGCCAACTCGGCCCCAACGGGGTGATCACTCCTCCCGGCTTCAAAGACGCATACCTGAAGCTTTACGAAGGCGGCTTCAAGTCGATCATCGCCGATCCCGAGTACGGGGGCGCAGGCGGTCCGAAGGTGCTCGGGCTACTCGTCACCGAGCTCACGAGCGGCGCGAACGCGGCGCTCGACATGTACGCGGGCCTCACGCTCGGCGCGGCGGAAATGCTCCACGAGTTCGGCACGCCAGAGCAGAAGGAGCATTACCTCCTCAAGATGTTCAGCGGCGAGTGGGCGGGCACCATGTGCTTGACCGAATCCGCGGCGGGCTCGGACGTCGGGGAATGCGCGACCCGCGCGACGCCGCGCCCCGATGGTCGCTACGAGATCTCGGGGACCAAGATCTTCATCAGTGGTGGCGACCAGGACATCACCGACAACGTCGTTCACATGGTGCTCGCACGCACGCCGGGCTCCGAGAAGGGGACCAAGGGGCTGAGCCTGTTCATCGTGCCCAAGTTTCGCGCAGACGGCAGTTCGAACCACGTTCAATGCGCCAGCATCGAACACAAGATGGGGCTCAACGGTTCGGCGACGTGTGTGCTCAACTTCGGTGAAGGCGGTGCCAGCATCGGCGAGCTGATGGGCGGTGTGGCCGAGCAGGGCATGAAGCAAATGTTCCAGATGATGAACTTTGCGCGCATCAGCGTTGGGATCCAAGGCTTGGGTGCGGCTGGTGCGGCTTACCTCAACGCGTTGCAGTACGCGCGTGAACGTAAACAAGGTGCGCGCATCGATGCGGGCAAAGATCCGAACGCCCCGCGCGTTCCGATCATCGAGCACGGCGACATCCGTCGTCGCCTTCTCGACATGAAGGCCAAAGTCGAAGGCATGCGAGCCATGGCCGTCAAAGCCGGCTGGCACCACGATGCAGAGCGCCAGACGGATGACGAGACGCAAAAGGCCTATCACCGTGGTCAGGTCGAACTGTTGACGCCGCTGGTCAAAGCTTACTGTTCCGATCAAGGTTTCTTGATCGCCGAGCAAGCCGTACAGATCTTCGGCGGTGCTGGTTACACCAAAGACCATCCCGTCGAACAATACTGCCGCGACGCCAAGGTTTTTGCGATCTACGAAGGCACCAATCACATCCAAGCGCTGGATCTGGTGGGTCGTAAGTTACGCCTCGACAAGGGGGCGCACGCTCAAGCGTTCTTCCGCGACATCAAGACGTTTTCGGCGAAGTACAAGTCTGACCCCGAGTTGGGTAAGGCCGTCGCGCTCTTGGATAGCGCCGTCGATGCGGTGGGAGCAGTTGCTCTTGGTTTCGGCAAATGGACGGGCCCCGAACTCGCTCGCATCGGGGTTGTGGCTTCGCCCTTTCTCGATCTGATGGCCGAGGTGTGCGTGGGTTGGTTGTTGCTGCACGCGGCCAGCGTCGCGTCGGCCAAGCTCGCGCAATCGTCACCCGCAGATCCCGATCGAGATTTCTACGCCGGCAAGCAGCGCGCCGCCCAGCATTTTGCGGACTGGACATTGGCCACGCTGCCCGCGCGCGCAAGAGTTCTGGGCGAAGCAAGTGCGGGACCGCTAGCGGTCGACGACGCTTGCTTTGGTCCCGCATGACCTTTGCTCGCGTGGCGTTACTTCGAGGCTGAAAAGCGCGCGGACCGAGGCGCTCGGCCTGGCCCGTGCTGGGTACCACGGCTATGGTTCGAACGTGGTTCAGCGCTGGGTCTTGCATGCCGATATGGACGCCTTCTACGCGTCGATCGAGCAGCGCGAGCGACCCGAGCTCAGAGGCAAACCGGTAATCGTCGGCGCTTCGTCTGCGCGTGGCGTGGTTGCGGCGGCGTCGTACGAGGCGCGAGTCTTCGGGGTGCGCTCGGCCATGCCCGGGTTCCGCGCGCGCGAGCTATGTCCCGACGGTGTGTTTCTGCCAGGGCGCATGGCGCTCTACGCCGAAGTCAGCGCCCAAGTGCACGAGGTGTTCCTCGAGTTCACCCCGCAGATTCAGCCGCTCGCGCTCGACGAGGCGTTCCTCGACGTGACTGGCTCGTTGCATTTCTTCGGGAGTCCCCGTGCGCTCGGCGCTGCTCTGAAACGGCGCGTCAAAGAGCGTACGCAGTTGAACGTGTCGGTGGGACTCGCACCGAGCAAGCTCGTCGCCAAGATCGCGTGCACCAACAGCAAACCCGACGGACTAGCGGTGGTGACCGAGCCCGAGGTGCGCGCACTGCTCGAGCCGTTGCCCATTCGTCGCTTGTGGGGCATCGGACCTACGACGGCAGAGAAACTCGTGGCTTGTGGCATCCAGACCTTCGGCGATCTGGCAAGGGTCGACCCGATTGCGGTCCGTGAGGTCTTGGGTGAACGCGTTCATCAGTTTCAGCAATGGGCACGCGGTCAAGACGACTCACCGGTTGAAAGTGAACGCTTGGCCAAGTCCTGCGGCGAAGAGAGCACGTTCGAGACCGATGTCTTGCAACGCGAGGTCGTGAGCGCCGCGATCACCGCACATTCCGAAGCCGTGGCGGCGCGTTTGCGGCGCGCCGAGCTGCGGGGCTGGACGGTCACGCTCAAAATCAAGCTCGGCACGCGCCGGGGTTCGCTTCCGGGACGCACACAGGGCGAACCCGGTGGGCCGCGTTACCCGTTGCTCAGTCGCAGTCGCTCACTCGACGTGCCGACGAACGACGGGCGCATGCTCGCCCAAGTCGCTCTCGAGCTGTGGGACGAGGCGGGAATCGACGAGGGCGTTCGCCTGTTGGGTGTGAGTGTCTCGAGATTGGAGCCAAGTCAGGGGCCCTTGCAGCTCGACCTGTTCGGCAAGCAGCAACGTTCCGATCGTTTGGGGCCTGTCTTGGATGCAATCCAGGATCGCTTCGGCCGTGGAGCGATCACCCGAGCCGCCGAGGCGCCGGCTAAGGTCACTCCAACCCTGCAACGCAAAATGGGGACGAAGCTGACAGAGTGAACGGATCCTGATAAGCACTTAGCAATCGGGACGGGACACCTTAGAGAATTGGCGTAGACAAGCTTGCCGTAAACAACCTGGGAGAGCACCGAGAGCTGATGTTCGAGCACCTGAAAAGTAGCATCGCGTTGACGATGGTAGGGCTTCTGTTGGGGGCCTTCGTCGGTTGGGAATCCACGGGCACGATCAGTGGAGCGCTCGAAACGCTGTTCATCGTTGCCGTGCTCGGAGTGCTCGAAGTGTCGTTGTCGTTCGATAACGCAGTCGTCAACGCGACGATCCTGCGCGACATGGACGAGGTCTGGCGTCGGCGCTTCATCACGTGGGGCATTTTGATCGCCGTGGTCGGCATGCGCGTCGTTCTGCCGATCGTGATGGTCGCGATCTTGGGTGGCATTTCGCCCTTCGAAGCCGTGGCACTCGCTGCGGTCGAACCCGACCGATACGGTCAGATCCTTCAAAGCGCTCACATCAGCGTGTCCGCGTTTGGTGGCGCGTTTCTAGCGATGGTTGGGCTCAGGTACTTCTTCGATCGCAACAAGGAAGTGCACTGGATCCGTTTGATCGAAGTCCCCCTGTCACGCCTTGGGCGCATCGAGGCGGCTGAGATCAGTCTGGTGCTTACGCTCTTGTGCGTGGTCAGCGCGCAGCTCCAAGAGCACGAGCGGCTCGAGTTCTTGACCGCGGGGATCTCGGGGCTGATCACGTACATCGTGGTCGATGGCTTCGGCGCGCTGTTGAAATCGGACGAAAAAGGCATGCCTTTGGTGCGCTCCGGGCTCTCGGCGTTCCTGTACCTGGAGGTCCTCGATGCGTCGTTCTCTTTCGACGGCGTGATCGGGGCGTTCGCGCTCTCGACGAACCTGCTCGTGATCGCGCTCGGTTTGGGTATCGGCGCCATGTTCGTGCGAAGCCTGACGTTGCTGCTCGTCGCGCGCGGAACGCTGGCCGAGTATCGCTTCCTCGAGCACGGGGCCTTCTACGCGATCATCGGCTTGGGCGTGACGATGTTCCTTCAGACCTTCGTTCACATTCCAGAAGCAGTGGTTGGCCTTTTGGGTGCCGTGATGATCGGGCTCGCGTTCTTGAGTTCGCTTCGCCACAACAAGGCCGAGCAGCACCAGTCGTAGGCCGCTCAATATTCAATCCGTCAATCGTTCAATCCGTATACCCACGCCACAGCCCGACCGAAACCCACAACGCCACGATGGTCAGAATGAACCCGCCGAAGATCGCCGGGCTCAGTGACTCGGCGACGCCTTGCAACAGGACGGTCGCGAGGCTTTCGGTGGGATGCGCCTTCAAGTAGTCTGGAGCCTGGTGACCAACGGCGGCGACGTCCGCTGCGACGCCGGTGGCGATACTGCACAGCGTAGTGACGCCCAAGCCAAGCGTGAGGCGCAACTTCTGGCGCTTGGGTTTGTGTGCAAAGGCAGCTGCGCTGATCAGGGTCAGTAACCCGAAGCAGATCAGAAACCACATGGGGTACCCGCCCTCTTGAAACAGAATCCACATCGTCGTTGTCCTTCGTTGGGTCTTCACGGGCACCAACCGGTGCCTTCAGGCAGAAGACGCGCTGGCGAGGCGAAGGTGACAGGTCGAACCGGCAAGGAGAGCGCAGCAGGCCGTGGGTCCGGAGCTGCGCCACGGTGATCAAGGCATTTGCACGCGTTGCTGTCACAAGATCGCCCATCGTGCGTGTGCTGGGAGTGTCGCGTCTCGAAGCGGAGCTGGTGTCGGATTTGCGGCAAGGGTCGTCCGCCGCGTTCGATGCTCTGTACGCGCGCCACGCACCGAGGGTGCTGCGTTTCGTCAGAGTCCTGTGTCGCAATTCGGCCGTCGCCGACGATCTGTTTCAAGAGACCTGGCTGAAGCTCGCGCAGCATGCTCGCGGGTTGGCGCCAGAGGTCCAGGTGTTGCCGTGGCTGTTGCGGGTCGCGCGCAACGCGTGGATCAGTCGCTTGCGCCGCGAAACGCGCCTCGTACCGTTGCCCGAATCGGAGTCGACCGAACTGAGCACACCAGAGGCCGAGCAGGACTCGCTCGATCTGGCAGTCGATCGAGTCCTGCTGGTGCGGGTCGTAGGTGAAGCGTTGATGCAACTGTCGGATCGCGACCGCGAGGTGCTATCGTTGGTAGGTGTCGAGCAGTTACCGCAAGAAGAAGCAGCCCAGATCCTGGAGATCACCGTGGTGGCGTTGAGACAACGCTTGAGCCGAGCGCGCGCTCGACTGCTGGCTTTGCTGCCAACATCGTTACGCGCCGACACTAGCTCGAAAGGTGGTGTGCGATGAGTGAACGAGACACAATTTTCGAAGCGCTCGAGGCGTTGCCGCTACCGAGTCCGGACACGACGCTCAGCGCACGCGTCAAACTCGCGGCGCACAGTGCGTTGATTGCCCCGTCAGATGAACGTCTGCCCGTTTGGCCACGCTGGCTCGAGCGCTTGGCGCTGAGCACGAGCTACGGGTTGGCTGCAGCGCACGCCGCTTGGGCGATTCGGTTCGTGGGCTCGCTTTACCACTGAGGAGCGTCGCCAAGCGCACCTCGACCCACACCGACGTGTGACCCATTCGCGGACAATCGGAGTCTATCCACGATAGCGGACCTCGTGCGAAGGAAGGCGTCCGGCGTCGAAGCGTAGGTCTTGGCGTCGGTACTCGAGCTTGGAGGTCGTAAATGCGGACGGATTTCGTGCGGAGTCGATCGGTTGGAGGCGCCCTCTGGTTGTTCTGTGTTCTTTTGTCACCGCTAGCGGCGAACGCTGGTGTCGGGAACCTCAAGCCAGTGCCTGGGTTGATCGCCAAGTTGCCCTTGGTCGCGAATGGGCCGAAGCGTGACGGCGGAGCTTTCGTGTACTCGGACGGCACGCGCGTGCGCGCAACCGATCCCAAGGGCGGCGAAGGCCAGGTTCAGAAGGACGGTTCGATAGCCTATCCGGATGGCACGCGCGTCAGTCACGATCTGGGCACGGGCGAATCGAAGATCGTTCACCCAGACGGAGGAGTGACCCACGTCGATCCGAACGAGCCGCGCCGCTCTGGTGACACGTACGTTTGGGGGGATGGGGTGAGCGTTCGCGCCGTCGATCCCGCGGGCAAGGAAGGACAAGTCCAAAAAGACGGCTCCATCCGTTACTCTGACGGCACTGCGGTGAGTCACGATGTGCGCACTGGGGATACCAAGATCGTGCACGCGGACGGCAGCGTCGAGGTCACGACTCCAAACACACCCCAGCGTGACGGAGACAACTTCGTTTGGTCCGATGGACAACGCGCGGTAGCGACTGATCGCAATGGCAACGTCGGCAAGGTTGGCCCCGATGGCGCGATCTCGTTTCCCGACGGTTCCCGCATCACTCACGACGTCGTGAGCGGCGACTCGAAAATCGTGCACGCCGACGGCAGCGTCGAAGTGACGTCGCGCGGCGGCCCGAGCCATAGCGGTGATGGGTTCTCATGGTCTGATGGCACACGGGCTCCCGGTACCGATCCGAGCGGTGGCGCCGGCAAGCTCGGCGGCGATGGTTGGATCACTTATCCCGACGGCACGATGATCTCGCACGATCCCACCACCGGCGAATCGAAGATGGTTCACCCAGATGGATCCATGACGATGGAGAACACGCACACGGGTGAAACCAAAGAGTTCGACCCGGCGCAAGAGCGGGGGATCGCCACGCCTGCCGAGAAGAAACCCGGCACCGACACTGGCAAGGGAGTGAACTCCAACCAAGGCAGTGGTGCTCCGGCGCGCAACAACAACTCCTCGAACAACAACAACTCCTCGAACAACAACAGCGGCAAATCGTCGACCAGCTCCGACACCAAGAACAACTCCTCGGGTTCGACCGATAAGACCAAAGACAACGACAAACAGCCCAAAGAAAAGGAACCGACGGACAAGGAGAAGGGGCGACAGGTCCAAGACGATTCGCCTTCGCCGACAGGCTCAGGGCCTCGGATCAAGCTCGGGGGCACGACCCTGACGGGACAACCCAACCCCGCCGAGTCCGGAGGAGGAAAGGGCAACTCTCAGTCTTCGCCGACGCTGATCAAAGGCGGCGTTGGTCCTGGTGGGCGTCCCACGGAACAGGGCACGCCTGGGGCGGCGAGCAGATTGCATTTCAACGCGCTCAACCTCGTAGTGAACCCAAATCCCGTTGGTGCAAGCGGACGCGGTACGCCCAAGCCGCTCGACGTCAGTGGCGGGCGTCGCTAGCGCGCGCGTTTCGCGCGGCGCAGCGCGCAGACCGACGCTGTGGAGAGCTTACGGTTCGGTGAGTAGCTTGGCTCGGTACAGTTGCCGATCGTGCCAAGCACTGAAGCCGAGCAGCGCGATCAGCGCACCAATGCCACAGGTGAACATGTCCTTCTGAGTGTCCCAGGGATCGCCTTGCGTGCCGAGAAAGGCATCGGCCGCTTCACCCGTGCTGATGGCTACCCACCATTCGACGAGTTCATATACGGCACTGACGGCCAAGGCGAAGCACAAAAGCAGAAACGTGAGCCACTTGCCTTGACGCAGCGGGGAGGTTCGCAGCAGCACCTCGCGGGCGACCAACGCCGGGCCAAAGCCTTGCCAGAAGTGGCCCACCTTGTCGTAGTTGTTGCGTGCTTGTCCAAAGCTGTCGCGCACCCAGTCGAAGAGCGGCACGTTGGCGTAGGTGTAGTGACCGCCAACCGCGAGGATGATGACGTGGATCGCGATCACGCTGCACACGAGATCCGTCAACGGGAATCTCTGCCAAGTCAGCGCCAGCGCTGCGAGTCCCAGCAGACCGGGCAGGACTTCGAGGAACCAGGTGAAGCGATCGTGGGGTGCAATCGCCGACCACACCAGCACTAGGGCCACGCAAGCCGCCAGTCCAACTTTGAATCGCGCCGTGTTCACTTGCGCGATGCTATCAGAACTTCCGGCGGCAGACCGTCGCTTCAGCCAAAACGCCAGCGCAATATCGCGAGCAGCCCACCCAAGATCACGAGCGGGAGCAAGAGCCAGCCACCGACAATCAACCAGCCCTGGCCCAACGTGCGCCCGCCTCGGCGATCGCAACGGCGGCAGATAGCCCAGGTGTGTGAACCCCCCTCGCTCAGAACGCAACAATCACCGCACACCGGAGTGCGGCAGCGCGCACAAGGACCTGCTGCGTCTTCGCCGCAGAAGCTACAGCTGATGATGCCACCATCGTCACCGTGTGAGAGCAGGCCGAATGACATGACGGCTCAGGGCGTGCTCGCCGTGCTCGACTCGGCTGGCGCGGGTGCGCTCGATGCCGCGAGCTCGGCTGTGATCAGACGTTCGAACTCGTCGATGGGTTTGGCGCCGATCACGGGGCGGCCATTGACGAAGACCGTCGGCGTTGCTCTGACGTTGAGCGCGATGCCCTGTTGATACGTGGCGTCGACGTGTGAACGCTGCTGCATCAGTGGCGGCCAGTGCAAGCCGAATTGCTGGGCGAGTGCGGCCAAGGTCGCTTCGCTGAACTCCGGTTGTTTGACGTACAGCTCGTCGTGCACCGGCCAGAACTCGCGATCGCCGCCGTGGGCAAATGCTTCGCGTGCGAGCAAGGCTGCGGGCAAGGCGAATTGGTGCATCTCGAGCGGCATGTCCTTCCAAATGATTTGCAGATCGCTCGGGTGGCGAATCAACAGCTGTGCCAGCACCAACTCCAAGTGCCGGCAGAACGGACACTGGAAATCGGAAAAGACAATCATCTGGATCGGGGCTTCGGCCGAGCCGCGATGCGGATCGCTCGCGTCCGTTGCGACTTGGTAGCGCTGGTTCGGATCCAGGGATGGGGCGGCTTCTTCGCCTGCCGCCGGCGCGTTGCGCGCGCAGCCCGTATCGTCCTTCCCGCACTGCTGTTGCCGCGGCACCGCCGGCTCGGGCGGCTCGTCTCGTGTCTCGCTGAGGTCGATTTCGCTACTGGGTGCTTGCGCTGGAGCCGGGGCGCACGCGCCGACCAAACCGCCCACCACGGCAACGAAAACGGTGTAAATCCTGAGCATCTAGTTCCGTTCAACTTCCCCATTCGAAGCGCACGGGCACTTCGATGGATTCGGCGATGCTCAGCCGCACCGGACAAGTGTGAGCGGCGTGTTCGAGCACCTTGCGCGCCGCCTCGTCCAAGACTTGCGGTACCCGAATCTCGGTTTCGAGTCGCGCGATCTTGCGCGGGGGCGACGTGGTCATCGTCTTCTTGACGTGCAGCGTGGTGCCATCGAGGTTCCACCCGCGCTCTCGCGAGCGAATGCCCATCAGGGTCAGCATGCAAGTGCCCAGCGCCGTCGCGACCAAGTCGGTCGGCGAGAACGACTCGCCGCGGCCCTGGTTGTCCAGCGGAGCATCGGACGTCAAGACCGTGGACGAAGGACGATGTGTGGCTCTGCAGCGCAATTCACCTTGGTACGCAATGTCGATGTCAACCATGAGGACTCCCGCGTCGGATCTCGAACAACTGACGTTAGCTATCACCCGCGCCCGGAGGGCAACAAGCGCCAAAACGGATTTGCAGCCCCATCGGCGGCAGACCCTGAAAAAGTGTTGAACTCCAACGTGACAGCCGCGGCCGTGGGCGGTATGGGGCGGCGTCTTGGCGGAATTGCGCTTCGTCTCCGGCACCATCGAGGTGCACCAACTCGTGGACCCCGGGGAGGGCATCCCAGACTTCTTGAGTTACGATGAGCGCGCCCGCTGCCATCGCGCGCCCGCGGTTCGCTACGCCGAAATCGTACTTTGGTTGCGTCAGCACAAGATTGCGCACGAGGATCACGCTCGCCGCTACGAGACGTTGGAGCACGGGATCCGGGTCAGTCGCGAACCCAGGCCATACCAGCGAGAGGCCCTTGCCGCTTGGGGTGAACACAGGGGGCGGGGCGTCGTCGTGTTGCCCACCGGGGCGGGCAAGAGCCAAGTCGCGGTCATGGCGATCGACGAAAAGCGCCGTAGCACCCTGGTCGTCGTGCCGACACTCGACCTCGTGCGGCAATGGTACGATCTGCTGCGCTCGAGCTTCGCGTGCGACATTGGGGTGATCGGCGGAGGTGAATACGCGCCCAAGCCACTGACGGTCACGACCTACGATTCAGCATACCTGCACATGGAACATCTGGGCCAACGCTACGGCCTGGTGGTGTTCGACGAGTGCCATCATTTGCCCAGCGAATCGTACGCATTGGCAGCGCGTCAATGCTTGGCGCCCTTTCGCTTGGGGCTGACAGCGACTCCCGAGCGCGCCGACGGACGTGAAGCCTGGTTCGCGGACCTGATTGGCCCGATCGTTTACCGGCGCAGCATCGTCGAGTTTTCGGGCAACTACCTTTCCGACTACGAGGTGCACACCTTGGTCGTTCACTTGACGCCTGAGGAACGCGCGGAGCACGATGCGGAGCGCGCCATCTACACGGCCTTCTTGCGCAACCAGGGAATTCGGATGGGCAGTCCGCAAGGCTGGAGCGAGTTCGTCATGCGCTCTCATTCGAGCCGCGATGGCCTGCGCGCGATGGCGGCTTATCGCCGTCAGAAGGAACTCGCGCTCGCCGCACCCGCCAAGTTCGACCTGCTTCGGGATTTACTGACACGTCACGCCCAAGATCGCATGCTGGTGTTTACCCAAGACAACGCTACAGCATACGCAATTTCGAGCCGGTTCCTGGTCCCAGCGATCACCCATCACACCAAGGTCACCGAGCGCAGCCAAATCCTGGAGCGACTGAAGAGCGGTGAGTACAACGCGGTCGTGACCTCGAAGGTCTTGAACGAAGGCGTCGATGTGCCCGATGCCAACGTCGCGGTGATCATCAGCGGTAGCGGAAGCGTGCTCGAACACGTGCAGCGCTTGGGGCGCATCCTACGGCCCCGTGAGGGAAAGATGGCGCTGCTGTACGAAGTCGTTTCGGCAGGCACCGCAGAAGTCGGCACCAGCGACCGACGCCGGGAGCACGATGCTTACCGCTGACCTGGTCCGTTGCCGGATCAAAGCCGGCCGTTTGTCGCTCGTGCAGCTGAAAGGCAAAGGCCAGCAGACCGCGCTCGAACTTGGGGCGCGTTATCTTGCGCTGGCTAGCGACAACGTGGGCAAGACGCGAGAGCAACTCAAGCTGGCTTGGGCCGCGATCGAAGTGGGGCCTCGCGAGCGCAAGGTAGCGCTCGGTTTGCAGAAGCTGATCGAGGACCAATGCGAGGTTCAGGCCAGCTCCGAGATCGACACGCAAGCGCTGCGCTCCCGGGTGTTCTTGGCGGCGGCCAGTGCGCGCCGCGGCGATCCACGAGGCTTCGATCGCAATCTCGTGCTGGAACCCATCGCGGGTGAATTTGGCATCGCGTCGAGCGCCATCGACGACACCTTGTACGCGGACTTGCCGTCCCAACAAGTGCTGACGCGGGCGCCCGGTATTGACGCTCAAGAGTTGTTGACGCGTTACGAGCAAGCGCAGATCCAAGCGGTGCTGCTGCGTGCCGTGCGCGTCGTGGCAACGGTGCGTTGCCTGGATGTCAGCCGATATCGCAGCTTGTTCCGCGCTCTGAAGTTTCACCGTCTGCTGTACGTGTTGGCGCGAGACGAACAGGGTTATCGGATCACGATCGATGGTCCGTTCTCGTTGTTCGAAGCAACCACCAAGTATGGCCTGCAGCTGGCCCTGGTCTTTGGGAGCTTGCTCGCTTGCGATGAGCTGACGCTGACTGCAGAGCTCAAGTGGGGCAAGGAGCGCCGACCGGCAAGCTTCGAGTTCACGCACACGAACAGCGCCCGCAGCACGAGCGACGAGGAGCCACTCGACCCGGAGTTGCTTCGTCTGCGCGAAGCCCTGGTCAAACAGGCAAGCGGCTGGACGATTTCAGCCAATTCCGACATCCTCGAACTGCCCGGGGTGGGCCTGTGTGTCCCGGATCTGTGCTGCGTGCGGGGTGGGAAAAAGGTTTACGTCGAGGTGTTGGGGTTTTGGAGCCGACAAGCGGTGTGGAAGCGCGTGGAGCTGGTCGAGCAGGGCCTTGGCGCGCGGATCGTATTCGCCGTGAGTAGCCGACTGCGCGTGAGCGAGGAGGCGCTGGACGGCGTCGATGCAGCCAGTCTCTACGTGTACAAGGGCACGATCAGCGCACGCGCTCTGCTAGAACACATGAACCGCGTTGCCGGTTGACGTTCGGCGCTCGAGCGTCCTGAACGCACTGTTGCGTTCGTCCCGAACTCCTCGTTCGGGACCCTATGTTGCGGCGTGAGTGAAGATCCCAGCCTGCCGCTGCCATTGCTGTAGCGCGTCGCTCAACGTGCGGCAGATTCGATCTTGCCACTCGGGATCGCGCAATTCACGGGTTTCGGCCGCCAGCACGAAGCGATCGCGCGCAATGGGTCCTTCGGTCTGGATGTCCGAAGCCACGATCGTCACTTGGCAGCGATACAGCGCTCGGGCAATCGCCATCAGTAACCCAGGGCCATCAGTGGCCTCGACCACCAGCGTTGGCTCGTTCGCTCCGCTCGAATCGAAGTAGACGCGCGGGGCAGGGCCTAGACTTGGAGGCGGCACTGGCCCTGGCAACAGAACAGCTGGGTCGACCTCGGCCTGCACGAAACCGATCAGCGTCTTGATGCACAGCTCGAGGTCGTCCTGCGACGGCGCGGCAGTGCCGCCTTTGCGCTGTTCGCGGCGCCGTACCCAAAACAAGTCGAAGGCTTCGGCTTGTCCCGCTTCGTCCTTGCGCGAGTAGACGAGTGCCGTCGTAATGTTCATCCGATGCAGCACGAACGCCGTACTGATCGTTGCCAGTAACCCGGGGCGATCACGCGCAACCACGGCTACGATGGCGAGGCCTTGAGGCAAAGTCCGCCAAACCTCGGCATGAACCCCGCGCATGCCGCGCGCGCTCGCAATCCTCGAATGTTCGGTGATGGCGCGCTGATCGAATGCTTCGATGTACCCAGATGGCATCGAATACTTGAACGCGTCTACATTGGGATCGACTTCCGACACGCTGCAAAGCTAGCACTAGGCATGTTGCCTGCAGCTTTCCGCGCGGTTGCCGCAGGCCAATTCGCCCTGCGAGATCTCCTACGCGAGCCTCGCGTCACATTTCATCGCCGAAATTGCGGCGTCCGCGGCTCATCGCCATGCGCAATGCCGCGCGGCTCATCTCATCGACGACGGCTTCGACCTGGTAGCTGTTCAGGAGTTCCGGCAAGGGTGCACTGCCCCCGCCCGATGCGTCGGAGGCTGCAGGTCGCAACAAGGCGTCGCTGCTCGGCAGTTGTCCGCCACTGCCCAGCGACAACACCCCAGGGCCCACGGCTTGCTCGGCCAGACGTGTGATCGACTTGGTGTAGAGCGTCTCGTCACCGCTGAAGTAGCCGTGCGCTTTGAGCTCGTGAACGAAGCCGGACGGATCGCCTCGTTGAGCGGCGTCGAGTGCACCGGGATAACGATTGCCGAGCAGCCCAATGTAGTCCGAGGCGCCTTCCTCGGCGCTCTGATACGCCCGGAAGTTGTCGACGATCCTCACTTGGGCATCGCCCGCGCCCTCGCGCGTACGGTACGCGACCGTCAAGCCCGAGGGGCCCGTGCCCTTGATGCCCCCGAAGTTGTAGTTGTACATCCGCTCCCCGCCGCCGGTTTCGTGTGCCCATTGTGCGGTCAGGATGCCTACCGTTGCGGCGCTGGGAGGTGCACCAAAGCGTTGCTGCCAGGCTTTGGCCAGCGCCTGCTTGGCCTGTTCACCCGAAAGCTGCGTGCGGGTCGCTAGCACCTGACGCGGACCCGCTTCGGGCGCCGTGTTGCTCGCGTCCAACAGCTGAGCGAACGCTGGGTTCGTCTCCCGGCGCTCCGGAGCTCTCGCTTCGAACGCTGGCCCCAGCGCTGAAGTCGGAGGCGGAAGATGGACGGTCATGACGCGCGAGGCTGCACAGGGCGTGCCAGCTGCGAATCAGCGCGTCACTTTTCGTCCGATGGGGACTCGCCCTTGAGCTGGGTCAGATCTTCGAGCAACGTCAAAAGTTCGGATTCGAGGCCACCATTGCCGATCAAAGTGAGCAGGTGAGCCGTCGAGTTCCATTCCGCGTAAGGGGAGGAACGCAGCAAGCGTCGTTCACAACGGGCGAGCAGCACCGGAATCTGCTCGACCAGCGGCGCTATCCGGCTGGTGGCCTCGTAGGGGTCACTCATGCCAGCCAGCAGGCGATGGATGGGCTCCAAACTCGACAGGTGTTCGGGTCGCACCTCGCAGGCTCGCGCTCGAGCGTTGTGCGCCGGATTCATGCCCGTGGTTGGAGTACCCGCTCGATCCCTCGGACCGCTCATAACCTCTCAATATTCATGGATCGATCTTCGTCCGTTGTCGCGCGCTTTCGCTGAGAATTGTCGCCTGCTGCCTTCCGCGTCAAGCCCATGACTCTCAAGATGCCAAAGTGCCGTCAGCCGAGGTGGCTTGGCAAGCGCATTCATCACCCCCTCGCGTACGCAGATCTACGCAAAGATCTTTCGCACAGCGTGGCGGATTTGGCTGGTCTGCATATTGCTAAGGTGATTGACGAGCATGAGCACAGGCATTTGGTCCGCCGCGTCCGGGATGGTCACGCAGAGCACTGCGCTCGACGTCGCGAGCGAGAATGTGGCCAATGCGGATACCGTTGGCTACCGCGCTGACCGGCCAGTATTTCGCCAGATCCTGTCCCAAGCGGGAGCGGCCGACCCGGCCTCGCGCTCCTTGCGCTACGCCGTCGCGCGCAGCGTCCAGCCAGACTTCCAGACGGGTGAACTCAAGGAAACCGGTAACCCGTTGGACGTAGCGATAACGGATGACCGCAGTTTTTTCGCGGTTCGTGGCCGTGACGGTGACCGCTATACTCGCGCTGGAAAGTTCACGCTCGGGCAGGATGGCACCTTGT
Source organism: Polyangiaceae bacterium (assembly GCA_036263015.1). Taxonomy (GTDB): domain Bacteria; phylum Myxococcota_A; class Polyangia; order Polyangiales; family Polyangiaceae; genus SZUA-265. Next base: position 59,721 of record DATAHU010000061.1, read on the forward strand.
TCACGCCTGACGGATACGCGGTGTTGGGCTCCAACGGCGTTCCGATCCAAGTCCCGCCGGGAACGAACGCGACCATCGACGCGACGGGCCAAGTCTTGCTCAACGGCGAGGCCAGCGGTCAGCAATTGATGGTGGTCACCTTTCCCAACGTGCAGGGCTTGTTGAAGGAAGGCGCGGCTTTGTTGCGCGCTCGGCCCGAGTCGGGCGCGCCGATCATCAGCGACAGTCAGGTGCGCGTCGGCGCACTCGAAATGTCGAATGCTGATCCGATCAAAGGCATGACTGGGCTGGTGACGGCGACTCGGCACTTCGAAATGTTGGCGCGGGTGATCGACGCATTCAGTCAAATCGAGCACAAGGCAGCCACCGACATCGCCAAACGCTGAGCGCTCCGCGCGAATGCATTGCTCTCGGCTCGGTCGAGCGTTTTCACGCGCTCGGGCGGCACGTTTTCGAGCTCAGCTCTCAGGCTGCTTGGACCATGCGGTCCCGCCCGCGCCGCTTCGCCTCGTACAGGGCTTCGTCAGCGCGCTCGATCAATTGCGCGGGGCGCTCGCCTTGTCGCAAGCGAGCGATCCCGAGCGAGACCGTGACTTCGACCTCCAAGGCGCCGTTGCGGACGTCGAGTTTGCGTATGTTGTCGAGCAAGCGTTCGGCCATCGTCTGCAGCGTCTCCGGCTGGGTCTCGACAGCGACGACCGCAAACTCCTCGCCTCCGTAGCGTGCAACGAAATCCTGACGTCGCAGGAACGAGCGCGTGAGCGTATCCCCCACCGCGCGCAGCACGGTATCGCCAAACGGGTGCCCGTAGCTATCGTTGATGCTCTTGAAGTGATCCACGTCGGCCAGAATCAGTGTCGGCGGATGTTGAAACAACACACCCCAATCGGCGATCCGTTCGAGGTGCTGTTCGAATGCATTGCGATTGTAGAGCTGGGTCAGCGCGTCGGTCGTTGCTTGGCTGCGCGCCTCGACTAGTTCCGATTTGAGTTGGTTGAACTTCTGCGCCAGGATCTCGACTTGTCGCGCCTCGCGTTGCCTGCGCTCGAGCAAGGTCAAGCGCGCTGCTTTGAGTACGCGGTCGGCGTTTGCGCGAATTTGGTCGGGGTTGTTGCTGTCCAGCGCCGAAGCGAGCGTTTGCAATTGCTCTTCGAGTCCGCCATCGGCTTTGCGATCTGCCGACAGCGAATAGGCGAGGCAGGCCGCGAATTGTTGAAGCGCGCCGCGTAACCCGTGGAGCGAACGGTTGAAGAAGTCGACCTCACTGGCGCGCGTGCGTTCGAAGAACGACAACAAGCCGCCGTAGTCGCGCCGCAGCCCGCTGGCTGAACCTTCGTCGTTGGCCGCGGGGCGTCCCATCGCGATCTGCGACGCCCATTGATCGCACTGTTTGGTCACGGAGTCGCCGCCGTCGCCGTCCGTGTCGATGGCGCCCTTGCCGTAGCTGCGCACGAGTCCGGCGACACAATCGATGGCGGGATCGTCGGGCGCGACACGCAGCGAGCTGGGCGCGAGCGACGGGACTGGCAATTCCTGAGAGGCGGACTTCTTGAAGAACACGTTGGGCTCCGGCTTCTCAGAACGGCTAATTCGAGCTCGCGCCTAACGATTTGAGACCGGCATGTGTCGGCGCGCGTACCAACCGGTCCGGTTCGCTACGCCAAAAGCCCGCTCGGCAGCCGGGCTCAACGTCGCCAGTGTAGGCAGGGTTGTGTGCGTGTCAGCCGCGGGAGCGCGTTGGATGGCGAAAAGCTTTCTGGAAACTGCGTCTACCAGGTGCACGACTGCGCGCCAGTGCGCGGCCCACCCGCGTCACGTCGTGGCGTGGCTCTGCGTCGTCTGCTCGCGGGACCGTCGGAGTGTCGCGCGGAACCGAGACGGGGATCACGCTTGGTCGACGCTGCGGCTCGGGGAACTCGGCGCTGGAGATCCGCCGTGGGTTTGTGGGCGACTCTTCATGCGTGCTGTAGATATACGGGGGGCGAGCGTCGTTCGTCTGAGCTTCGGGCGGCACACTGGGAGTATAGTTGCCCGGGACCACGACCTCGGTGCCGGCGTCTGGAGTGATGCGCAAGAGCTCCTGCAAATGCATGATCCCAGCATTCACTTGAGGCACGATGCGTTCGATCGGCAGTTCGGAGCGCCTGCCCGCGCCTGCAAGAGCGGTTGGCGGGGCGTCCGATGAGACGACCGGATTGTTCACCTCTGGTGATGGCTGCGGGCTTGGGGCATCCCAATTTGCCTCTTCCCAATGCGTCGAAGCATTGGCTCTGAAGTCATTCAGTGATTGCTCCCGCAACTTCGGGCTCGGAGTTTCACGTCGCGGTCGCGAACGCAGGAAATGCGATTTGCGCCAGGCTTGGCGTCCGACTCCCGCGAGCAACGCTAGAGTTGCTCCGATCACCAGTGCCGACCCCCAACGAGTTGGCGCGCCGCCCACCGGGGACAGCGCCGCTCCCGCGAGCAGCAGCGTGTAGCACGATCCGAGACCCACCCACAGCCAAGGCGGGAAAGTGCCGAGCTTGTACACCGAGAACTCTTCAACGCAGAGCTGGCACCACGCCGCCTCGCCGAGTTGATGCTTTGGGCACACGTAGGCCCCGCAGGCTGCGCAAGTCGCGGCATAAGTGGGCCCCGCACAAACCACGCACGCAAAGTGCTTTGGGGTGAGGGCGGCCATTTCCGGTCTGATGTCTTCGAGGGCCGCCGGTTGAAGTTTGGTCGGCTTGAGACTCGTAGCTGTTCGAGGTGAACGTGGCGCGGGAATGCTGATGGGCAGCGGAGGCGCGGGCACTTGCGACTGTCCTGGGATCCAAGCCTCCACCGCGGGGGCTTGATTGAGTGTCCCAGGACGCAATGAAATGGCTGCGGGTTCAGGTGACAGGCTCGGGATCTTGACTCGTTCTGGGCCGAGCGACAGGACCGCCCCATGGGTACGTTCGGAGGGCGCCACCGACTCTGCTGGAACTCGCGCTGAAGCGCGACTCGGCGGTTCGAGCGAGGGCACCGCTAGAGGGCGAAGGCTGTCGTTGGCCCCCGGCGGCAGTGATGCGATGCGGCGTTGTGCCGGTGCGGAGAGTGAACCGCGCACCACTCGCAGCGATGCGGGCGCCGGGCGATCGGGTACCGCGTCGGCCACCCCGGTCCCCGACCGGCTTGCAGCCACCGCGCGCAAAGCCAGCGCTGCCATCTCGTCCCACATCGCGGCCAGTTGCGGCTCCGAGACGCCTAGATATTGCGCAGCGTCGGTCCGCGCCAACTGCTCGATGGATTGCGCTGGGTTAGCCTTTTGAAAGGCGTAACTCATATGGTCGGCCAAGCGCACGGCGCTGACCAGTTGTCCGAGTTGTGGGGAGACCTCGAACGCGTGCGGCGCGTTGTGATGCCAACTCACGACTTGTGGCACGGGCTGCGGGATGTTCCAGCGGTGAAGAACGTGACCGGCCAAGAGCGCGTGATCGAAGCCAAAGCGCTCACGTTCGAGCAAATGCAGAGCGTCGGGTTCGTCACCGGCCTGCTCTAGCAACGCTTCGTATTCGACACCGTCCGTGTCGAGCAGCATCAGCTTGCCGATGTCGTGCAGGAAGCCGCAGGTGAACAGCTCGTCACTCGGCAAGGCGAGGTAGAACGCCAAGTATCGGCACAGCGCTCCGACCACGGTGGCATGCTCGAGCACGCGCGTCGCGTGCTTGGCCGAGCTGGCGTACATGTCCATGATCGCCGCCGTCGTCGCGACTTGGTTGAGGCGAGCGTTGCCGACCAAGATCGCGGCGTGCCGCACGGAAGTACAGGCCGTGCGCAGCGCGAACCCTGCAGAGTTCACTAGACGTAGCAATCGAGCCGAGAGCGCCGGGTCGCTCTCCAGCACTCCCAGCAGCTCTTCCATTTGCGTGCGCGGGTCGCGCGTCAGGCGCGCCAAGCGCAGTGCGGATGCGGGAAATGGCTTTGCGCCAAGTACGCGCCCAACGCGTCCCGCCAGACTCTCAGCAGCGAGCTGCTCGGCCTCTTTGGTCGTGCTGCTGCCGTACCACAGTTCTTCGTCGATCACTGCCGACACAGGCACCCCTCGCCGGGCTCAGCCGGCCTTTGATAGCTCTTCGCCTTCCGGGTTACGTTTCTCCGGTAGGACGAACAGCTCCCGCGCAGAAAAGCGCGTATTTTCCAGAATGACTTGAGCCCCCCGGCGAGTATCTGCATTGACTACCAGTGGTGCCAATAGATTTACGGTTGCGGGCTGCCCGCGCGGTGCTGAAAGGATCACCAACATGGCGTAGCTATCGGGTCCGCCGTCGAGCTGCGCCTTGTGTGCGCTTTCTTTGACGGAAACGTCAGGGTAGTCGGGGGCGAAGGCGTGCGCCGACACGATCGGAAACGCCAACTCCGGCGTCTTACGTGACTGCAGCCACGCGATCATCTCCGAGTGTCCGTGAGGAATCATCACGAACTCGTGCTCCTCCGTGAATCCAATCAGACCTTGTGGGAAGGTCAGGGTCTGATCATCCGCGCACTCGATGGTGCCGAATCGCGTCGTGTTTATCTTCATGGCGCTCCTTGCGTGGGATGCAGTCAGCCTGGGCTCACTTACGGTTGAACGGCTTGGGTTGAGGTCTGAACTCGAGGCGTGCGCGAATGCGGTGAACCGCCTCCGCATGCAATTGGCAGGCTCGTGATTCAGTCACGCCCAACACTTCGCCGACTTCGCGGAAACTGCATTCCTCTTGGTAGTGGAGCCCGAGCACCAGCTGCAGGCGTTCAGGTAACGATTCGATGGATTGCGAGATGGCTTCGATCATTTCCGTTCTCGACACCTGCGCCTCGGGCGACAGATCGTAGGACTCTGGCTCCTTGCCGCCGAGTTCCAGGCGCGCTAGCCCGACTTCCGAGATCTCGGATAGTACGGCGTAGTAGTCGTCGAGCGACATGCCCAGCTCGCCCGCGACTTCTTCTGAGCTCGGGGTATGACCGAGCGTTGACGAGAGGTTCGCGATGACCTCCGTGATCTTGCGAGATGCGCCGCGCAGCTTTCGCGACAAAGGATCGAGTGAGCGCAGATAGTCCAAGATCGCGCCACGGACCCGATGCGAAGCGTAAGCTTCGAAGTGTTCCTCGGTCATGCCCTCGCTGCGTCGCGCGAGCGCTTTGGCCATGCCCACCCAGCCGACGCTCAAGATGTCGTCGAGCGAGATGTTCGACGGCAACGAACGCACCGTCTTCATGGCGATACGGCGCACCAGCGGCATGTAACGGTCGTGCGGATCGGCGTCTTTCTTCGCCGTTCCTGCAGACTGGCCTTGTGTGCGCTCGACTGACATCATGTCTTAGCGCTCGAAGATTGCGTCGAGCAGCGCGTCTGAAGTTGCGTCGGTGATATCCTCGGGAACACGGGGGCCCGAACACAAGTATGCAAAGGGCAGTTCGCGGGCTGCGGCGCCGTGAAGCACTCCGCCTTTACGATTCGCCTCGTCCAATTTGGTGACGGTCAACGCGGTGGGCCGTGCGGCATCGTAGTCTCGGGTTACCTGTTCCACGTCGCGGCCCGTGAGCCATGCGGGCAGCACCAAGAGCACGTCCATGCGGCGCGGCGCCACGGCGGCCAAGCACTGCGCGATCGGCCAATCGTTTTGAGTCTTGCCAACATGGCCAGGCGTATCTATCAGCAACAAGTCGCTGTTGTTTTGCCGCAGCGCTTGCTGGAACATTTCCGGATTGTGGGCGACGTGGGCCGACAATCCCATCAAGTCGGCGTAACGCTGCCATTGCTCGAGCGCACCGACGCGGTAGGTGTCAAGGGTGATCACGCCGACGCTCTTGCCGAGATCGAGGCGAGCTTTGGCTGCGAGCTTGGCCAAGGTCGTCGTTTTGCCAACTCCAGTGGGCCCGACACACGCCACGATCTGTTTACCCGAGCCATTGATCAACCCCGGACAAGTGCGAAAGCGATCGCGGATTTGCTCCTTGAGCCAAGCCTCGAGCGCTTGATTGTCTTTCTTCTTTGCGCGCGCAGCGCCGCCAGCGAGTTCTTTGGCCAGCGTGCCTTCGACACCGATGCCCGCGAGCATCGCCTGCGCGCGTTCCTTGGAGGGGCGCGTGCGGTGCAGTTCCTCGAGCATCGCCTTCAGCGTCGAGATCTCTTGCTCGAGACTCGCGATTGAGCTTCTCGATTGAGCCTCGGTGCTGGCTTGAGCTTCGAGCTCCGAGAGCGCCGTCGCGCGTGGTTCGGACTTGACGGCTTGCTTTTGGCCACCGAGCGCGAGCGCGCGCGTGACGCGGCTCGTTACCGGTCGCTCTTCCGCTCGCCGAGCGCTTGCCGATTGTGTGCCTTGGGCGAACGGACTGTAGCGACGTGAACCGTTTGGCTCAGCCGCCAAGACCTCGACGTAAGACTTGTTGAGTCCCCCGCTTTGATCGTTACTAACGAACCGAGTCGAGCCGATCATGGCGTCAGGCCCCAACGCTGCCTTGACGGCGTTGAGAGCTTCTTTGACGTCAGCTCCTCGGAATGTCTGATACTCCATCACTTACTCTCCTGTCAGGACGCGGGAGTCCGCCCAGGGTCCTGGATAGAAACGGTCTCAAATGCCTGAATGTTTACGTTTGGCTCGAGTTCTCGGAACGATAGGACCGCCAAGTTGGGGACCCGCCGTTCGGCAAAGGCACGCAGATATCTCCTGACATCTGGGCTCACGACCACACACGGACGTTTACCTGCGCGCTCCATTCGACCCACGCAGCCCTCGAGTGCCTGTCCCAAGCGTTGCGTCTTTTCGGGATCGAGCGCTCCGCCGCTGCCAGTGGCAATGCCGCGTAACGAGTTGCGAAACAGCTCCTCGACCGAGGCATCCAACACCAGTGCGGAGATGCCGCCATCGGGTCCCTTGAAGGTCGATGTGAGTTGGCGCGACAGCCGCTGACGGACGAGTTCGGTCAGCTGTTCACTGTCACGCGACGTCGGAGCGAACTCGGCCAGGCTCTCGAGGATACTGCGCAAGTCTCGAATCGAAACACCCTCGCGCAGTAGATTTCGTAGGACCTTCAGCACGTCCCCTAGCGTGAGCAAGTTTGGTACCAAGTCCTCTACGATCTTGGGATTGCTGCGGGAGAACACCGAGAGCAGCTGTTGCAACTCGGTACGGCCGAGGATGTTGTGGGCGTTCTTGCGAACGATCTCCGTCAGATGGGTCGCGATCACGGTCGTGTGATCGACGACGGCGTAGCCCAGGGCTTCGGCCAGCTCCCGATCGCGCAACGAGATCCAACGCGCGGGAGTGTCGAAGGCGGGCTCGGTCGTCGGTTCACCCGCGACCTGAGGCGCGTAACCCGTCGGATCCAATGCCAGAAGACAACCGGCCTTGGTCGTCCAGCGCGCCAGCTCGGTGCCGAGCAAGAGGAAGCGGTAAGTGCCGCCCGATAACTCGAGATTGTCCTTGATGTGGACAGGCGGGATCACGATCCCGAGATCGATGGCTTGTTGCTTGCGCAGTGCGGCGATGCGCTCGACGAGCGTGCCGCCCAGCTGAGGGTCCACCGACTGCACGAGTTCGAGACCGACCTCCAAGCCCAACACGTCGAGCGGCAACGCTGATTCGATGTCCTCGGTGGAGCCGGGAACCACAGCGGGGGCCTGGTTCTTCGGCGCCTCCGGCTCGACCTTGGTCGGAGCCGGAGGCATGCGCGAGACCCACCACAAGACGCCTGCCAGACCCCAGAACGGGATCGCCGGCATGCCGGGCAGCATGCCCATCAGCGTCAACATTCCGGCGGTGGCAGCGACGGCGCGCCGACTCCCGAGCAATTGCTGTTGCAGCGCGCGACCCAGTTGGTCGCCCGTCGCGGAGCGGGTGACCACGACGCCGGCAGCCGTCGAGATCATCAGTGACGGCATCTGGGACACCAGCGCCTCACCCACGGACAGAATCGAGAACGTCTCGGCCGCCTCCGACAGATCCATGCCGGACGACAAGCCCATCAACAGCCCACCGAGCAGATTGATCGCGGTGATCAACAAACCGGCGATGGCGTCGCCTTTGACGAACTTGCTGGCGCCGTCCATGGCGCCGAAGAAGTCTGCTTCACGTTCTACGTCGCGGCGGCGTTGGCGCGCGACTTCGGCCGTGATCACGCCAGCGTTGAGGTCGGCGTCGATGGCCATTTGGCGACCGGGCATGCCGTCCAACGCGAAACGTGCTGCGACTTCAGCGACGCGTCCGGCACCTTTGGTGATCACGACGAAGTTGATCACGACCAAGATCAAGAACACCACGAGACCGACGACGACGTTGCCCTCGATCACGAACTTGCCGAAGGTCGCGATCACGTGACCGGCTGCGTCTTTGCCTTCGTTACCCTTGAGCAAGATCAGACGCGTCGTTGCGACGTTCAGGCTCAAGCGCAGCAAGGTGGCAACTAGGATCACCGCGGGAAAGGCGCTGAATTGCAGCGGGTGCTCCATGAACAGCCCGATCAGGAATACGCCAATCGACACCGCGAGACTGACCGCCAACAGGCCGTCGATCAAGAATCGCGGCATCGGGATCACCATCATCAGAACGATGCCGATGATGCCGAGCGGGAACAGCAGGTCGGTCTTGCTACCACTCGGGGCTGCCGCGTTCGCACGTTCCACGGGTGCCCGGGATTGCCAGAATCGTACCAGCCGCTGTCAGCGAAAGCCTGCAGCAATGCGCTTGTTTTGCAGCCCCGTGTCAAGTCTCTGACACCCGAGCGCCAGGCGAGCGACGCGTGTTTTGCGAGCCGCTATCGGCCCGGATTCAGGCGCGACGGCGCAGCTGTCGGGCTCGGTAGACGAACGCGAGCACTTCTGCCACCGCAGCATAGAACTCGACCGGAATCGCTTTGCCCACCCGCGCTTGAGCTGCCAACGCCCGCGCCAGCGGCTTGTTCTCGATCACGGGGATGTTAGCCTCCTGCGCGAGCTTTTTGATGTGCAGCGCGAGCTCGTCGTAACCCTTGGCCGCAACCACCGGCGCGCCTTCGGCCTGGCGGTAACGCAGCGCGATCGCGATGTGAGTGGGGTTGGCAATCACTACATCCGACTCGCGTACGCGTTTGGCCACACCGCGTGCGATTTCGCGTGCGCGTTGACGTTGTTTGGCCTTCCTACGCGGATCGCCTTCTTGCTGCAAGTGCTCCTCTTTGAGCTCTTGGCGCGACATCTTGATGCTCTGTTCGTGCTTGTACCAAGACACGCCGTAGTCGAGCGCAGCCATCAGCACCATGGCCAACGTGGCCCAGGTCGCGAAGCGCATGTTCAAGTGAAAGAGCTCACTGGTCGATGCTTCGATCGGCGCGCGCGCGAGTTTTATCAAATCGAGGAAGCTGTGCTTGACGATCAGAAAGACGATCATTCCGATCAGTCCGACGCGTCCCAGCGTGAGGCCCATGTTCGTCGCGATGGCTTTGAGCGAGAACATTTGCCCGATCTTTCCTGAAGGATCGAGTCGGCTCCACTTGGGCATCGCGAGCTCGAAGCGCGGCTCGAACCCACCTTCGAGCACACCCGCGAAAATCGCCGCGACTGCCGCAGCGGCGGCTAGCGGCAGTGTGGACAGCAAGATCACGGTCCCAAAGCGTTGGCTTAGCGCCCTGAGGTTACCGTCGAGGAGCCAATTCGGATGCCGCAGGCACAGCGTGATGAATTCGATCAGCAGGCCCGAGAGTTGCGCGCCAAAGGCGAGCATGAGCAGGAGCACCGCAGCCGTTGCGGCAACTGCACCCGAGTCTTTGGCCTTCGGGAATTGCCCTTCTTCGCGCGCCTTGCGCCGCCGTTCTGGGCTCGCCTCTTCTGTCTTCTCGGTATCGTCGTCGCTCATGGCAACGCTCCGAGGCTAGCCTGGGCCACGCTCTCCACGTGACGACCCAGGTAGGACAACTGTACGAGCATCTCGTGCGCGGTATCGGGGAGCGTCAGAACGAGTGCCAGCGCACCGATGCCGAGCGTAACCGCGAAACCCACCGAGAATATCTGCATCGCTGGCGCCGCGCGCGAGATGAACGCCAACGCGACTTGGGTCATGAACAACAGGGCGATCACGGGGATCGAGATGCGCGCCCCCGAAGCGATCGCCGTCCCCACCAACGACAACAGGTGTTCCGCAGACGCGCCGGGGTTGTAGAAGCCTCCAACCGGTGCCGCGCGAAAGCTCTCGATCACTGCACCCAGCACGACCCGATGCGCGCCCACCCCAAGCGCGAGCAGGATCGTCAGCGTGCGGAAGATGCGTGTCATCACGGTCGACGGCGCGCCATTTTGCGGGTCGAACATTTGCGCCGCACCGAGGCCTACCGCGCTCGAAAACGCTTCGCCCGCCATTTCGGCGATCGACACGGTGACGCGCACGACGAAGCCCATCGCCGCACCGAGCAAGAACTCGACGACCAAGAGCAAACCCCAATCGAATGGGGACAGAGTCTCTGAATGCAGCATCTTCGGGTGCAGACCGTGTACCGCCAGAGCCGTCACCACTACGAACGCGCCGCGCACGCGCAACGGCGCCAACTCCCAACCGAAGGGCGCCGTGATCACTAGTCCCGTCAAACGCGTGATCGCCAGCGCGAGCACGCCTAGTTCTCCTGCGACCAGCGTGAAGAGCTCGTTCATCGCGTTCTCGAGCATCGTCAGGGGTTCCCCAGTCCAAATGTCCCGGCAATGTCCGACGGCAGCCTATGAATCAGCGCACCACGGTGGTGATCGATTCGATGCTGCGCGTCGTGTAGTCCATCAGCTGCTGCATCATCCAGGGACCCATCACCACGAACGTCACGGCGATGGCGATCAACTTGGCGACGAACGCGATGCTGTTCTCGTTGATCTGAGTTGCGGCTTGCAACACCCCGACGATCAGCCCGACGAGCATCGCCATCAGCATGATCGGACCCGTGATCTTTGCGGCCACGATCATCAGCGCCTGAAATAGGTCGATGGCTTTGTCGGTGCTCACGCGAAGCTCCGCAAGAGGGCGCCCGCGACCAGATTCCAGCCGTCGACGAGCACGAACAGCAGTAATTTGATGGGCAGGCTGAGCGTAGTCGGCGGGACCATCATCATGCCCATGCTCATCAAGAGCGAGGCGGCGGCGATATCGACGACCAGGAACGGCAATAGCACCATCACGCCCATCTGAAACGCGGTGGTGAGCTCCGAAATGATGTAGGCCGGAATCGCGAATTGGAGTTCGACCTTCTCCGGTGATTCGGGCAACGTCTTCTCGTTCGCGTCGTAGAACAAGATCAGATCCTGTTGCCGAGTCTGGCGCAACATGAACAACTTCAAGGGCTGGGCCGCCAGTTCCATCGCCTGCAGTTCCCCGATTTGGCCGGCCTTGTATGGCTCGTAGGCGTTGACCCGGATTTGCTCAATCACCGGCGACATCGTGAACACCGTTAGAAACAGTGCTAGACCAATCACGACTTGAGTCGGGGGAGTCTGCGGCGCTCCAACGCCTTGTCGCACGAACGACAGCACGACGACCGTGCGCACGAAGGACGTCATCGACAACACGATCGCGGGCACGAACGTGAGCAGCGTCAGGATCAGCAGCATCCTGAGGGACGGCGCGAGACTGCCGTCACCAAACAACTTCGGATCGAAGAAGGGCTGCTGAGGGTTCATCAGCGCCCCTTCTTGTTGCCCGGAGCGCCACCCAAACGCGCTGCCAAGCCCGCCGCCTGACCTTCGATGTCGACGATCTCGTGCTTCTGCCGGCTCTTGAGCGACGTACGGTCCGAGAGGCTCTGCGCCAACTGTTCGGCGGGTGACACCTCTGCGCGTCGTAGGTTATTCTCGAAGTAGGCCTTGAACGGACTCTCCGCGCCGCCCCGCGCCGCTTCGGCCTCGGGCGGGTCGTCGTCCGCGTCGTTGTTCGCGCGCGTCGCTGCTTGGACGTTGTCGTCCTCGAGTCGCGCCATGAAGTCGTCTTTTTCGAAACTCTCCAGGCGTTGGACGCTTTCGTCCGTGACACCCAAAAGGTAAACACGTGAACCGAACTCGACCGCAACGGCTTGGGCCTTTGGGCCCAGTCGTTGATGAGCGAGCACGTGAATCTGCGCTTTACCGAAGCGTCGCTCGACCGTGGCTTTGGTCTTCGTCTTCTTGAGCCAAAGGGCGCCACCGACCGCGGCCAGCCCGAACAACAATGCCCAGGGCGCGATGTGGGAAGGCGAACTCACGACGTTGTCGGCTTGACGTGGCGGCGCGAGCCAGTCGGGGGTGCCGGAATTGGTGGGGGCCGGGGCAGGCTCTGGCTCGCTAGCCTCGGCGTTCGTCTCTTCCTCGCGTGCGACTGCGGGAGCGGGTGGCCCCATCACCGAATTGGTGACGTCTGCCGAAGAAACCACGAGCACGGGACTCGGCTCTTCGTCGCTGGGGCGTAGCGCGCGTGCGCCGAGAGCACTCGCTGTTGCGCTCCAACCCAGTAGTGGAAACGCCAGTACCCAACAGACCAGCAAAGAAGGCGGAAATAGCGAGCGGAGAAGACTCAAGGTTCACCCGTTGGGGAGTCGCTGTTGATCAAGACCTCGGTCAAGCGAATGCCGTAGCGTTCACCCACGACCACTGCCTCGCCGCGAGCGATCATGCGGTCGTTGACGTAGATGTCGAGCGGTTCGCCATTGGGCTTGTCGAGCTCCAAGATCGAACCCGCCCCCAGGCGCAACAGATCGCCGATGCGTGACTTGCGCCGACCAAGTTCCACGCGCAGTTCGACCGGTACATCCATCACGAACCCGAAGTTGCCGTCGCTGCGCAACGGACTGCGGACAGGCGCCTTGCCTTGCGCCGCTTCGGGACGCGCGGCGTCGGGCGCGTCATTGGCCGGGAACGCGGCCTCGGTGCGATCGGCAAAAGCGGCATCTCTATTCGTCATGAACTTTTCCTTTGCTTTGCGTCAGTCACCAAGGCGCGATCGGATCTCGATCGCCAGCTGCCCTCTGGACACAACGGGAACACCAGTAAATTTCTTGAGGCCCGCGACGTCGATGCGCACCGGATCGTCCACCGCCGTCGAAAGGCGCAACACTTGACCGACCTCGAGCGCCAGGACGCTGCGTAAACCAATCGCCACTCGCCCGAGCTCGGCGACCACTTCGACGGGGATGTCTTGCACCACGACGGCCATGCGCGGATCACCCTGAGCTTCCTCGGTGTCCTCGTCGTCTTCGCTGTTCCCCTCGAGTGCCGCTGCTTGGACCGAGATGGTGATCACGGCTCCGGGCGCACCTTCGATCAAGCAATCGACGCTGAGCCCATCGCGCTTGGGCGGATGGTCATCGGCGTCTCGCGGCGTCGCATAGACGCTGCAGTTCATTGGGCCCATCGCTGCTTCGACGCGCAGCGCGGCGAGTAAATCATCCGAAAGCGCGCGGATCAGTCGACCCGAAAGCGCCCTTTGCGCCAGGGTCAAATCGGGGCCGAGCGAAAAGTCACCTTTGCTTTCGACCGCGCCGAGCGAGCCCTCGAGGATCAGACCGAGTGAGATGTCGTTGAGACTGACTTGCGCCCACGCTTGGCCGCCCTCTTGTTGCAAGATGGCGTGTAGCGCCAGGCGCTCTTCTCCCAAATCGGCGCCCGGGTTAGCAATCGAGACCGATTGCGGGACCAAGCGTGATTTCCTCCAGACCAGGAAGGGAAGGGTGCGGCGTGTGCCGCGAGCGAACGCCGTGGCGACGCGCGTCAACGTCGACATCGCCTGGCGTACGTTGCGCTCGCGCCCTGTCAGGTCGAGCGAACGCAGTCCCGTTTCGCCTCTTGATCCAGCTGATTCACTCCGTCCGAAGGGATTGTCCGCCATGGATCTGCTCATTGCGCGACGAAGTCGGTGATCAAGACGCGGGCGGCCTTCTTCTCACCGACAGCGGCCATCACCCGTTTGCCGAGCTCTGCGCGAATCTGCTCGAATCGATCGGAGGCTGTCAAATCTTCGAAGGTTTGGCTACGCAGATATGCAATCGCAGCTTCGCGTCCTCGCGGCACGAAGGGTCTGAAGTCCCCATCCGCGACGCCATGGCGTAGCTCGAACGAGAGCGTCACCTTGAGGTGATGAATGGTGCCGTCGGCGTCTCGGGTATCGACGACGATCGGATCGACAGAAACGCTACCGAGTATTTCCTCGGAGCCTTCGCCCTCGGCTTCCCCTTCGCCTTCGCCCTCTTCGGCTTCTTTGGCGCCTGGCTTGTGTTCTGCTGATGCGGCTTTCTTGCCCGACTCTTTGGTTGGGGCGGACCCCGCCAAGGCGGGGCCCAGGAATACCCCGGCAGCTGCGGCGGCACCAACAAGCACCACAACCACCAGGACCAGAAGGATCGGTTTCTTTTTTTTCGGAGCCGCAGCCGGCGAGGCCTCAGGTTCGTCTTCAGACATGAATGCCCCGTGAGCTCAGGCGTGGATCAACGTTTGATGTTGATCAACTCTTGCAGCATTTCATCGGCAGTCGAGATCGTCTTCGAGTTTGCCGAGAAAGAACGCTGGTGCTCGATCAGACCCACGAACTCCTCTGCCAAGTCGACGTTCGACGATTCGAGCGCACCAGACGACACCGCACCACGTCCACCGCTTGCTGCGGTGCCCATCGCCGCTGAACCGCTTTCGCGCGTTTCGATCCACAAGCTGTTGCCTGCGCGACCGAGACCGTCGTTCGAACGGAACTTGGCGATTGCGAGTTGACCGATGGCCAGCTTCTCACCGTTGCTGTACAGACCCATCACGACGCCTTGGCCGTCGACGGCAACGCCCGAGAAGTCTCCGGAAGCGTAACCGTCTTGTGCCTGGCTCGAGACGTTCGAGGGCGAGCCGAACTGAGTCGTCCCGCTCAAACCGTCCGTCAAGTCGTTGGTGATATCGGGACCGAAGTCCATCTCCACGGCTTGAGCCTGGGTGGCGCCGCCAGTGAAGTTGAGCGCCACGGGCGTGGTCTCGGTGAACGTGTTGAGCGCACCGTCGGTGGTGAAGTCGAGAGTACCGCCGCCGACGACCGTTTCGGGGTCGGGGCCAGCGCCCGAGGCGAGGTCCGCGGAGTTCGCCGTCACGTTGTAGTCCCACGCGTTGTCGGCCGTCTTGCTGAAGTAGACGTTCAGCGTGTGCCCGTTGCCGAGTGAATCGTAGACCGTCATCGTGGTGGAGAACTGCGACGAGTTCGCGGGATCCGCGATGTCGAAGGCCAGCGGGTTACCGGGGTTGGCCGGATCGTCGATCACCTTCGACCCCGCGTCGAGATTTGCCGTAACCGTTACCTTCTCGGTAGCACGCGGCGTAATCGACGAAGTCGGCGCCTGCAGCGAACTCAAGGACGCCGCATAGGTGCCATCACCGTTCGAAGCGTAACCTTGCACGTTCAAGCCGCCGGCGTTCACCAGGAAGCCGTCCTTGTCCAAGGTGAACTGACCAGCGCGCGTGTAGAAGTTGCTCGTCAAGCCTTCGACTGTGCCCTTGACGACGAAGAAACCGTCGCCGCTGAGCGCCAAGTCGGTGGCCACGCCGGTGTTCGATAGTGAGCCTTGGTCGAACAACTGTTGGATCTTCCCGACCTTGACACCCGAGCCTGGCAAAGCCGAAGAAGTGCCTGCCAGAATCGAATGCCCGAGGATGTCTTGAAAGATTGACCGTTCTCGTTTGAAACCCACCGTGTTGACGTTGGCGATGTTGTCGCCGACGACACCGATGGCCTCGCCCTCGGCACGTAAGCCGGTGACGCCTGTGTGTAGTGCTTTCAGAACCATGTTGCGAACCTTCTGTTGTTATGTGCTTGTTGGTGTGTTGATCTGAATGAGATCGGAGACTGGAACAGCGACGCCGTTGGCTAAGTGCAGAACCGGGTAGCCTTGATCGAAGGATACGGCTTGCACCTTTGCCGAAGTCGTTTGTGTCACGCCGATGGGGTTACCCCCGTCGTCTTTGGTCACGACCGACACTGCGTAGGAGCCCTTTGGCTGTACGGTGCCCGTGTCGTCGCGGCCATCCCAGCGAATCGTGTTCACTCCGGTAGGCCTGCTTCCGAGATCGATCGTGCGGACAACCTGTCCACTTTGATCGGCAATCTTCACGATCGTGCTAGCGGAGGCAGCGACTTGATCGAACGAGATCTGCGTGCCGCTGCCACTTCCATCCAGAGTGATGATCGAGCCTTTGACCGTCGCGACTTGGCCGACGAGCGAAACCGCTTGCGAGTTCGCTTGCCCCTTCTGCTGGAGCGCCAGCATGTCTAGACGATCGTTCATTCCGATCGACTGCTCGAGTGACGAGAACTGAGCGAGCTCCGCGACGAACGAGGAGTTGTCTTGGGGCTTCAGTGGATCCTGATTCTTGAGCTGGGCGACCAGCAGCTTCAGGAACTCGTCGCGGCCCATGTTCTTGCCGCCGCTTACCGCTTGGGCGAGCGAGGCCTGGGCATTGCTGGAACTTGAGACAGAGTCGACCATGTTATCCCACCAGGTTGATTCGTTTGGAGCGCTTGTGTGCGCGTGCGGCATCCATGAATTGCGCCGCCTTGCTCTTTGCCTCTTCTGAACTGATCCTGGCAGCAGAGGGTTGAGCAGGAACCGTGCCGAGTCCTGCTTGGCGCACGATGTTGACGGAGTGAACCGTCAACCCGACGGCCAGAAGTGCACGCATCAGAGCCATTTTCTCGGGTGCAAGCGCTTCCTCGGCGACTTGCGCCTGGACCCCGAGCACGACCCGGATGCCGCCCTCGGCTCGATCGATGATGATCGAGACCTCGCCCAGAGCTTCCGTCGAAACCGTCAGCGTCAATCGGTTGTCACTCGGCGCGTCAGAATTTTGAGGCTCGGACCCGGGCGTACATTCTGCGGTGCCGGGCGACGCTTGGCCCCCATCATCACCCAGATTTTCCTGATTTCCCAGCGTTTCGCTGCGGCCCATGACGTGAAGCATGCCGGCGAGTTCACGCGCCCAAGCGTCCTGTTCCGCCGCACTTGGCGTCTTGTGGCTTTCGTCGACGGCCACGGCCGACTCGAGTGCGAGCGTGCTGTGTAAGAGGTTCATGTGGTTCCTCTGCGTCTGGCGAAGGTCAACTGCGTGTGTTCATCCGTCAGACGCTGCTCTGCCTTGGCTTCCAGTGCGAGTTCACGCTGCTTGAAGCGCTCTGCCAGAGTTTCGATCTGCTTCAGCTCGGCGCGGGCCGCGAGCACACGTTGCTTCGCAGCCAGGGTCTTCTGTTTGCTTTCGAAGGTGCGTTTGCGCGCAGCGAGCAACGCGGCTGAAACCGCTTCGAGCCAGTGATTGAGCTCGGTCCACAACCCGCTCTCGATGCCAGAGGTGGCAGCGCTTTGACGCTTGAGTTGAGCAGCTGCCAAGCTGTCGCTGGCTCGTTGCTCTTCTGTTTCGGCCAGCGCTTCCAGCCGCTGGCACTCGTGCAATTCAGCGACGCGATCGTCGAGCTGACGTTGTCTCTGCTCGCTCAGCAGACGCAAGCGTTTGTTTCGACTGTTCATGGCTCAACCCGGCGCGGCCTTCAGCGGACTGCGTGGACCTGCGCGAGATGTCGCAGCACCGTGAGGCATTGCGCCTGTGTGCACGTTTCGCGTACACCCTGGCGTAAGAAGCCATCCAGTTGGGGCATTGCCGCACGCGCCTTGTCGACACGCGGGTCGCTGCCTGCGACGTAGGCGCCGACTTGAATCAGGTCCTCGGCGTCGCGATGGGCGGCGAGCAGATCCCTGAGAGAGTTGGACCAGTTCTGCTGTTCGGCAGTGGTAATTTCCGGGGCCAAGCGGGAGACACTCTGCAAGACGTCGACTGCGGGGAAGTGACCCCGCTCTGCGAGCCGCCGCGACAGGACGATGTGGCCGTCGAGAATACCGCGCACCGCGTCTGCGACGGGATCGGCCATGTCGTCACCCTCGACCAGCACCGTGTACAGCGCGGTGATGACCCCTTTGCCGCGCGAGGTGCCCGCTCGCTCGAGCAAGCGGGGTAGCGCAGCGAACACGCTCGGCGGGTACCCCTTCGTGGCTGGAGGTTCACCGGCTGCAAGCGCCGCTTCACGTAGCGCCATCGCGTACCGCGTCAGCGAGTCCATGACCAGCAGCACGCTCTTGCCTTGATCCCGGTAGTATTCGGCGATCGCCGTAGCTGCGTCCGCACCGCGTGACCGAATTACTGCTGGTTGATCACTAGTTGCGGTTACGATCACCGAACGCTGTAAACCTTCTGGCCCCAGTGCGTTGCGCACGAAGTCATTGAGCTCGCGACCGCGTTCCCCGATCAGACCGATCACGTTCACGTCGGCTTGCGACGTGCGGCACAGCATGCCGAGCAAGGTGCTCTTGCCAACGCCCGCACCCGCGAAGATGCCCATGCGTTGGCCACCGCCGAGAGGCAAGAACGCATCTATCGCCCGCACACCCGTATACAGCTGCTTGGTGATCGCGTCGCGTGCAAACGGGTGCGGCGCGTCTCGCCGAACCGGGATCGCCGTCGCGTTCTTGAAGGGCGGGCCACCATCCAACGGGCGCCCCAGACTGTCGACGATGCGCCCGAGCATATCGTCGCCGACGGTTACCACCGCGCCCCGATGAGTGTGCCTGACGCGAGCCCCAGGCCGAATTCCCGACAAGACGCCTAGCGGCGTCGTCAATAGCCGGCCTGCGCGGAACCCAACGACTTCGACTTCGAGGTCAGTGCTCGTCCCAGTTTCGATCGCGAGCATATCGCCGACCGCGGCGCGCAAGCCCCCCACCTCGACGATCAAGCCCAATACTTGGAGCACTTCGCCGGTGGGCGAGTGCAACGGTTTGACGCGACAGCGGTCGATCAAGCGATCGAGCAAGGAGCACCTCTGAGGGGAACGAGAAGAGCGACGGCGAAGCCGCCCAAGGCGACTTCATTCAGCAGCGGGTTCGGAGTCGCTGCGGAGCTCTTGCAATAACGCTGCCAAGCGCGTCTCAATCGATTCGTCTACCCAACCGTGCTCGGTCTCGACCACACATCCAAAGTGCCCGAGTGTAGGATCGATGACGACCTCGACCTTGCCGCCCTGGTTGTTCAGGTGCGCGAAGAGCTCGGCTCGTTCTGAGGCGAAGCCATCGCCCATTCGAACCAAAACACGTTCGTCCCTTTCGAGTGCCGCCAGGCCTTCATCGACCAACAAGCGCACGGTCTCGGGGCTTACGCTCAGTTCGTGGGCGATCACTCGACGCGCGATCGTCGCGGCCAGTTCGGCAAGTTGTCCTGCCGTCGTCTCGAGCACCAGATTGCGCGCGTGCACCAAGTTTTCGAGAGCGTGCTCGACCGCAACGCGCAGCTCCGGGCTCAATTGTGGCTGTGGTGGAGGAGGGACACTCGCCAGTGGTGCCGAGGGCTCTGCTGCTCGCCGCTGCGCGTGAACAGAAGGGGCGCCAGTTCTGGCAGGCGTATGGCTCGATTCCCTGCGCGGCACCTCGGAAGCGCGCGCCGGAAACTCGGACGGGGCGCGGCCTCCGCGCTGCAGCGCAGCGGACTCATCGAGACGCTGGGCGCTCAAGACCACTTCGGCTTGGACGGCATCGAGAAACTCGCGCGGCAAAGGTGCCGGCTTGAGTGAACGTAGGTCGAGCGTCGGCGACTTGTGCTTTGCGATCCACGAGGGTGGACGGCGCCCTGGCGGAGTGACGTCGAGGAAGGGGTTCGCTCGCTGTTGGGGCTTACCAGCGCTCATGCTTCCTCGGCATTGAGCTGAATGGTGCCCTCTTTGTCGAGGCGCAGAGCCGTTTCGACGATCTCGCGTTGAGCGCCTTCGACCTCTGCCAAGCGCACGCTGCCCAAGATCTCCATGTCTTCACGAATGCGCTCCGCCGCGCGTTTCGACATGCTTTCGAAGACCGTCTTTTTCAGCGCATCCGACGCCGTCTTCAAGGCCAGCGTGAGGCGCTCGACGGGCACTGCTTCGAGCAGCGAGCGCATCGCCTTCGGGTGCAAGTTCGAGAGCTCCTCGAAGGTGTACATGGAGCGCCGGATCTCGGCTGCGAGCTCCGAGTTGTCCTGATCGAGCACTTGCAGGACCTCTTCTCCGACTTCCTTACCCAGCTTGCGCACGAGCGCGGCCGATTGCGACAGGCCGTTTATGCTGAGCACCGTGCTCTCGCTGCGTTGCGGCAATTCTGCGCTCAGGACTTGGGCGATTTCTTCCAGCAGTTGCGCGGGCACCTCGGTCATTCTGCCGAGGCGCTCGACCACCTGCGCACGCAAGACCGGCCGCAACTCGCGCATCAAAGAGGCCGACTCTGGCGTCGGCATCTGCGAAACGATGGCCGCGATCAGTTGCGGGTGCTCGTTCTCGAGCACTGCAGCCAAGGCCCCGGGATCGGCGTGCGCGAGGCGCGAGATCGGTGTTGGCTGGGCCTCTTGGAAGATCGCGTTGCTCTGGGCCTCGCCGAGCGCGCGCGTCGTCAGACGCTGCAAATAGTGAACACCCCCCTTGGGCACCGCGACGGCTTCGCGCGACTCGCGCACGAACTCACCGTAGACTTGGCCGAGGGCGGAGCTCGGCACGGTACGCATTTCCGATGCCACCTCGCGCAGCCTGCGCAACTCCGTCTCGGAGAGCTCCGCGATGATGGGCGTAGCGACCGTCTCGTCGAGCGACAAGAGCAACAGCACCGCCTTTTGGGCGCCCTGGAGCTCTGATGGCTGCGAGTCGGTCATGGGGTGATTCCGCGGGCTAACTCGTTCCACCCAAATTGGGCACTAGGGCACGACGGCTCGATCGTCCAAAACTTAAGGCTGCTGTGCGAGATCTCTTTCAAGCCGCCGCCGCCTCCTCGACGGCCAGCCACTTCTTGAGCACTACAGCGGCAGTTGCTGGGTCGCGCCTGGCCATTTCGATGGCCAGCGCGCGTAGCTCCTCTTCGTTGGGGGCACTGAGCTGCGGTGGTGTAGGTTCTGTTCCAAGTTGGGCCGGCTCGGGTGTCCTGCCGATCTCCCGCACCGGTTCCGGCGCTTGCCCGAGGGTCGCTTGGACAGCATTCGCGATCCGGGCCGCACGGGCCTTCTTCGCGCTGCTGCGCCAAACCAAGATCACCGTCGTCAGGACCGCTAGCGCAGCCAAGCCTGCCAACGCGTACGGCAAGTAGCGCATCCAAGCCGGCGGCGTGGGGGCTGCGGGTTCACTCAGATCCACACGTGCGAACTGGGCGGCTTGCACCAGCAGATTATCGCCGCGCTCTTCGTTGAAACCAACGGCACGGCGCACCAATTGATCGAGCGCTTGGACTTGGTCCGGGCTGCGTGGCAGAAATTTCGCCTCCGGCCCAGCGCCATCATAGCTGCCGTTGAGTAACACCGCGACGCTCAAGCGTTGAATGCTACCAGGCGGCAAATTCGTCTTTTCGGTGACGCGGTCGACTTCCCAGTTGCGAGTGCGTGAACGGCGGATACCGCCGTGCCCGATTCCACCCACGTCTTCCGAGGTTGCTTCGCCCTCGGGCTTGGCGTCCGGTAAATTGGTGCGTGCACCTGGAACACCGGCGACACCCGCCTCCGTAGACGTGATGCCCTCTTCTACGAGGTGCTCACTGCGCAGCGCCGTCGTGTCCTTGTCCCAGTACTCCTCGGTGCGCTCGGTGACCGCAGCATCCAAGGTGACGTTGATTCGCACATCGGCATTGCCGGAGCCGACTACGCGTTCCAGTTGCTCGCGCACGTCCTGCTCGAGTCGGGTCGCGACGGCTTGCTCCTGCTCGGCGCGTGCATCCGAGCCGTCGCCCGCGCTGACGCCCGAGCTGTTATCGGATGGACGATGCAGGGTAACACCCTCCGTGCTCACGACCGAAACGCGATCACGACTCAACCCCGGCACCGCTGAGGACACCAAGTGGACCACACCAGCGATTTCGCGCCGGCCGAAGGCGGCAGGGTTCTTCAACTTGACCACCACCGACGCGGACGCCGATTCGCCCTTGGTGGCGAACAACCTGCGCTCGGGTAGTACCAAGTGAACGCGCGCCGATTGCACGCCCTCGATCGAAGCAATCGAGCGCGCTAGTTCGCCTTCGAGCGCACGCCGCAGGCTCACTTGCTGCTCGAACTCGGTCGCGCCGATCTGGGCCTTGTCGAACAGCTCGAAACCGACCGCTCCGCCGCGCGGCAAACCATCCGCCGCAAGGTCGAGTCGCAGTGCATGACGCTGCTCGTCCGGAACCAAGATTGCGCTGCCGTTGGCCTCCAGCCGGTAGGGGACGTTTCGCTTCTTGAGCTCTTGGACGATCGCCGATGCGTCCTCAGCTTCCAGATCCGTGAACAGGTACCCGTAGGTTACCTGGGAGCTCCAGGCCGTGATCACCAGCGTTGCGATCAGCACGAAAGCCACGCTCGTGACCAAAGCCAATCGCTTGGGCGTAGACAAGCCTGCCCAAAAGGCTTTGAGTTGGTTCAGAACTGCGAGCGCTCGTTCGTTCATGGTCTAGGTCTATCAGCGGGCGTCGATTCAGATTTGCATGCGCCAGAGCTCGTAGAACGCGTCCACGATCTTGTTGCGGATGTTGCCCACGAAGCGCAGTTCGATATCGGCCTGGCTGAGCGCGAGCATGGTGCCGTGGATGTCTTCGTTGCGCCCCGCCGCGAAGTCTTCGGCTTGGATTTGGGCGGTTTGAGAACGGTTGTTGGCGCTGGCGATGGCGGTTTCGAGCATGTCCGCGAACGGATGGACTGCGGTCCCCTCCGCGGTGCGGTTGGTGCTGCCCGCAACACCCAGCTGCAAGTGCGGCTGGGCTAGGGGAATACCTGGTGCGTCGATGGGGCCCATGGGTCAGCGCGGCTTCGTCTTCGTCGTGTCTCGTACCTCAGCGCCCGATGTCGAGCGCCGAGCGTGCCATGCCCTTGATCGTCTCGATCGATGTCACGCCGGCTTCGTAAGCGCGCGAGGCGGTAATCATGTTCACCATTTCCTCCACCGCGTTGACGTTCGGATACTCGACATAGCCGTCGGGGTTGGCGTCCGGGTGGGAGGGCTCGTAGCTCATCACGCCAGGACGCGTATCTTCACGGATCTCGCGCACGCGAACCAGCGAGGCACCGCGCTCGAGCAACGATGGTCCGTTGGCGCGCTCGAGATTGGCGACTTCGAACACCGGATCTTGGCGGCGGTAGGGGCCGCCTTGTTCGGTGCGTGTGGTGCGGGCGTTCGCCAAGTTCGAGGCGATGGTGTTCATGCGCACGCGTTGTGCGGAGAGCCCGGACGCCGCGACTTCTAGAGCACTGAATACGGAGAGCATGAGCGTTAACCTTTCCCGTCGTTGGCTGCGAAGGACAACTGTTTGAGTTCGGCTGATACGATCGCCGACACGACGTCGTAACGAAGTTGATTGGCTGCGACCTTGGCCGCTTCGCGGTCGAGCGATACGTAGTTGCCGTCTTGACCTACGCCAGCCGACAAGTCTTCAAAAAGCTGACCCTTGGTTACCGCGGCC
Source organism: Polyangiaceae bacterium (assembly GCA_036263015.1). Classification (GTDB taxonomy): domain Bacteria; phylum Myxococcota_A; class Polyangia; order Polyangiales; family Polyangiaceae; genus SZUA-265. The sequence goes on from DATAHU010000061.1 coordinate 83,133, forward strand.
GCGTCCGCTGGCGCTGAAACGTGCATGTCGTTTGTTCTCAGCATTTGGACGTTCAAGACGTTCTGGAAGTCGACAGGGTCCTGACGGGCCAGATCATTCGGGCGATAACCAGGCGTGTCTACATGTGCAACGTTGGATGACAGAACGTTGTGGCGCTCGAGGTGGTAATCGAGCGCGTACTGTAGTGGCGTCAGTCCAGAGAAGAGGCTACTCACGGCAAGCCAGTTCTTGCAGGGGCCGTGCCAGTAGAGCCGCGAGACGAAGCATTCACCAGAGACACACATCAACCTTCCGCTGAGCAAGCGTTACGCGTGCGGTTGTACCCAGTCCGATGTAGTACTGGGTAACGGCTGACCTTGATCTATCCGGCGGAAATTGCTCTGGAATACAGGGGACTACGGGTGGCTGGATCGGCCCCGGCTGGGTTTCGCACAACCCAGTGCCCGAGCCCGATCGAGCTCGCCCCCCAGCTGCCAAAGCCTAGACACGCGGGTGTCGGGTTTTTTGACGCACTGGCAAGCTTCTTGCTCAATGGCGTGTGTCGCTTGGTTCCGGTTTGCCCGGGGGGAGCGGCGACTACGAAGAGTCTCTACATGTCGCATATCAACAACGCAGAAGCTTGGTTTGCCGCGGATGATGATCAGATCGATCACGAACCCACTGGCGTGTTCGCGAAGTCGTCCGTAGCGGAGGGGGAACTGATGGACGAGCTACGTGCGCTAAACGGCGACGCAGGGGTGTTTGGAGCTGTCTCCGACGAAGGGATCGAACAAGTGGAAGTTTCGATCCCGCGGCGCCCGCCCACGGAGCGTCCACGTAGCATGGATCAGGTGATCGGGCGCTCGCCCGGCTTGGTCGACCTGTATCGCACCATCGACCGCGTCGCCGCGACCACTTGCACGGTGCTCGTGACCGGTGAAAGTGGGACCGGTAAGGAACTGGTGGCGCGCGCGGTCCACGATGCCAGTGACCGCTCCAAGGCCCCGTTCATCGCGGTCAACTGCGGAGCGATACCGGAGGCCTTGCTAGAGAGCGAGCTGTTCGGACATGCGCGGGGTGCCTTTACCGGTGCCCACGCCAACAAGCTCGGCCGCATCGCACAAGCCACCGGCGGTACGCTCTTCCTCGACGAGATCGGCGAGATGCCGCTGGCCTTGCAGGTCAAGTTGTTGCGCGTACTTCAGAGTCGCGACTACTCACCGATCGGCGATACGCGGGTGCTCAAGGCCGATGTCCGGATCGTTGCGGCGACCAACGTCGACCTCGAAGAGGCTGTCAGGGATGGCCGCTTTCGTGAGGATCTGTACTATCGCCTGAACGTGATTCACGTCGCGGTTCCGGCGTTGCGCGAGCGTAGCGGCGACGTACCCGCGTTGGTGCACCACTTCCTCGAGGAGAGCTGCGAGCGTCTGGGACGTCCGCAAATCCAAGAGATCTCTCCCGCCGCCATGCGCATCCTGTGCGACTACGCTTGGCCCGGCAATGTGCGCGAGCTCGCCAATTGCGTCGAACGCGCGGTGCTGCTGTGCCGTGGTGATACGATCGAGCCGAACGACTTGCCACCGCGCGTCTGTGGTTTGGCCAACGAGGCCCGCGGTGCACAGGCGACGTTGCCGGATGCCGGCTTGGATCTGCGCCGCGCCGTCGAGAGTTACGAGAATCAACTGATCCGTCAGGCCTTGGACCGCTGCCAGTGGAACAAGAAGCGAGCCGCGAACCTGCTCGGACTCAATCGCACGACCTTGGTCGAGATGCTGAAGCGTAAGCGCATTCAGCAGGTGGCGTGATCACCTGACACGGTAACGGCCTACGGCGGTGGCCGTCAGCGGGCGACGAGTACTCTCGTCGCCCGACGGCATTTTGTGGGTTGCAGCGACCGGCGTCGTGACGGCGTAAACCGTGCACAGGCTCCTGGGGTCAAGGCTCTGACGGCCCCCTGCCGCATTCTTGACGCCGCCAAGTGCTGCTGATCGTCTTGGTTTGGGGTGTTGCCCGTCGAGGGGTCAGGCGAGCCCAAATTTTTCGTTGCCGAATGCTCCTCCCAGGGGCCTGGCGTGGGGTTCACTCAGCGTGGCACTAGGCTTGCAAAGTAGAGTTTTCGAGGATCTATGTTCCGCGCTCTGAATATCGCAGCAACCGGGATGGCTGCGCAGCAGACCAATCTCGAAGGTATCTCGAACAACATCGCCAACTCGAACACGGTTGGCTACAAGAAACAGCGAACGGACTTCGAGGATTTGCTGTACCAGACCGTCCGTGAACCTGGAACACCTACAGGTCCAACGACGCAAGCTCCCACCGGGTTGCAGTTGGGCACTGGCGTTCGGGTGGTCGGCACCTCGCGCCTTTTCAGCCAGGGAACTTTGTCGAATACCGGCAATGCGCTCGATGTCGCGATTGAGGGCAACGGCTTCTTCACGGTCCAGCAAAACGACGGGACCCTCGCGTACACTCGCGCCGGCGCGTTGCAGATGGATGCGCAGGGACGCATCGTCACGCCCGAAGGCTTGCCCCTCGATCCGCCGATCATCGTGCCGGCAGATGCAGGCGGTGTCAGCATTGCCGGCAATGGCGTGGTCACGGTCCAGACCCCGGGTCAAACCGATCCCGTGCAAGTCGGTCAGATCATGTTGGCCACCTTCACCAATCCGACGGGTTTGCGCTCCTTGGGCCACAATCTACTCGGAGCGACGGCGGCCAGTGGCGAGGCGATGGTGGGCGAGCCCGCCAGTGAGGGTCGCGGGGCCTTGCTGCAGGGTTCGGTTGAAACGGCCAACGTCGATATCGTCGAAGAGATGATCGGCATGATTTCGGCGCAGCGCGGCTACGAAATCAATTCCAAGGTCATCACCACTGCTGACGACATGTTGCGTGCCGTCACTCAACTGCGCTGACCATGAGACGCTCGATCGTTAATCTTGTGGGAGCAGCGCTTCTGTGGAGCGCTGTCTCGTCGGGCCAGGGCGTCGTCGATGTCGACTTTGGAGCCGTTCACTTGGGGCAGGTATGGCCGGCTGCGCCCGCCGAACTCGCGGATTTGGAGATTGGAAACGCGCCGCCGCCAGGCTCTTCCCGGCTGTTGCAACGTGCTGAATTGATTCGCAGCTTGGGTCAGCAGGGCGCGAACACGAAAGCCTTGGATCTCCCGCTCAGCGTGCGCATTCGCACGCGTTCGGAGACATGGTCGTTCCGCCAGCTCGAAGAAGCTTGTGAGAGCAAAGTGCGCGTGCGTCCTGGCGTCGAACTGGTGCGGGTCAAGGCGCGGGGCGCCGTGACCGTTCCGCGGGGCACGCTGGCCGGAGCTCCAGAACTCGGACAGTTGCCGCGCAGAGTTGGCGAGGTGACGGTGCTCGGCATGTTGCCCCTCAGTTACGCAGGGCAAATCGTCCAGCGCGTTCCGGTATCGTTCGTGTTCGATGTGAGCCCCGCGGGCGCGGCACCCGCCGTTGCCAAGGGAGCCGTTTTG